>NZ_JBIAOU010000002.1:0-62637 GCF_042879035.1 Rhodococcus sp. NPDC003318
CCCGCGATGGCGATGCCGCCGAGGTCGGATCCCGAGAAGTCCTTCAGCGAGCCCTGCAGCCGCCCCATCGGGGTCCGCGCACCCGCCACGATGACCGAGACGTTGTCCGATGTCATGCGTGATCCTTTCGAAGGTGTCTGCCGCTCAGGCGGGTTCGGGGACTCGGTTGACGAGGGTGGTGCCGGTCGCGGCAGCGACGTCCTCGGTGCTGACGCCCGGCGCCAGCTCGACGAGGGCGAGGGTGCCGTCGCCGACGACGTCGATGACCGCGAGGTTGGTGATGATCCGGTTGACGACGCGCTGCCCCGTCAGCGGCAGGCTGCAGGTGTCGACGATCTTCGGGTTGCCGTCGCGGTCGGTGTGCTCCATCACGACGATGACGCGGCTCGCGCCGTGCACGAGATCCATTGCGCCGCCCATGCCCTTGACCATCTTGCCGGGCACCATCCAGTTGGCGAGGTCGCCGGTGGCCGAAACCTGCATGCCGCCGAGTACCGCCGTGTCGATGTGGCCGCCGCGGATCATGCCGAACGACAACGCCGAATCGAAGAACGCCGCACCGGGATTGACGGTGACGGTCTCCTTGCCCGCGTTGATCAGGTCGGCGTCGATCTCGTCCTCGGTGGGGTAGGGGCCGGTGCCGAGGATGCCGTTCTCCGAGTGCAGCGTCACCTCGACGTCGTCGGAGAGGAAGCCGGGGATCAGGGTGGGCAGGCCGATGCCCAGGTTGACGTACTCGCCGTCGATCATCTCGGCGGCCGCGCGGGCGGCCATCTCGTCGCGGGTCCAGCCGGTCATCGGGAGGCTCCTTCGGTTGTCACCGTGCGCTTCTCGATGCGCTTGGTCTGCGGGCCGGTGTGCACGACGCGCTGGACGAACACGCCGGGCAGATGCACCTGGGCGGGGTCGAGCTCGCCGGCGGGAACGAGCTCCTCGACCTGGGCGATGGTGACCCTGCCCGCCATCGCGGCGAGGGGGTTGAAGTTCATGGCGGTCTTGTCGAAGACGAGGTTGCCTGCGGTGTCGCCGCGGACCGCATGCACGAGCGCGAAGTCGGCGGTGATGCCGAGCTCCATGACGTACCGCTTGTCGCCGAATTCGCGGGTCTCCTTCGGCGGGGATGCGAGGGCGACGGAACCGTCGGCGTTGTAGCGCCAGGGCAGGCCGCCGTCGGCGACGGGGCTGCCGACGCCGGCCGGAGTGAAGAAGGCGGGAATGCCGGCGCCGCCGGCGCGCAGCCGCTCGGCGAGGGTGCCCTGCGGGGTCAGCTCGACCTCGAGCTCACCGGAGAGGTACTGCCGCGCGAACTCCTTGTTCTCGCCGACGTACGAGGCGGTGACGCGGCGGATCTGGCGGGCGCTGAGGAGGATTCCGAGTCCGTGGTCGTCGACGCCGCAGTTGTTGGAGTACACCTCGAGGCCGTCGACGCCGGAATCGGCGAGCGCGCCGATCAGCGCGTCCGGAATTCCGCACAATCCGAACCCTCCGACGGCGATCGTGGCGCCGTCGCCGATGTCCGCGACGGCTTCGGCCGGCGTGGCGAACACGGTCGTTCCCATCCGTAGTCCCTTCTCTCGTTTCCCGCCGGATGTGTTCGTCCGATGGACGGGGCGGGCTGGACGCTGCGGTCCAGTTAAGAGTGCAGGTGGGAGTGGTTCAAGGCACTAGGCTCGATCGGTCCGAATCTGCTCGCGGACCGAACCCTGATGCCGATGGCGTTCACTGAGTGGACGTAAGGTGTCGGTGTGGACGAACCGGTCAAGCCGCAGGTGATCCGTCGGGTCGGCGCGCTGCTGCGGGCGATCGCCGCGGCCCCGACCGCCGGCGCGTCGACGTCCGACGTCGCCCGCGCCGCCGGCCTCGCCCGGCCCACCGCGCATCGGCTGCTGTCCTCGCTCGCCGAGGAGGGGCTCGTCGACCGGGATCAGAAGTCGGGTCTGTGGTCGCTCGGCCCCGAGCTGTATCTGCTGGGGTCGCAGGCGGCCGGCCGTTACGACATCACCGACCTTGCCCGCGACATCCTGCGCGACCTGGCACGCGAGACGGGAGAGAGCGCCTTCCTGTCCGCGCGCCGCGGCGACGAGACGGTCTGCGTCGCAAGCGAAGAGGGCAGCTTTCCGCTGCGCTCGCACGTCCTGCACATCGGTATCCGCCTGCCGCTCGGGGTCGCGTCCGCGGGGCTGGTCATCCTTTCGCACCTGCCGGACCGGGAGATCGACGAGTACCTCGGTCGCCACGAACTGACCGCCGCGTGGGGCTCCGAGCACAGCACCGACGGCATCCGCGAACGTATCGACGCCACCCGGTTGACCGGATACTGCGTCAACCCCGGACTCCTGGTCGAGGGCAGCTGGGGGATGGGCGCCGCCGTCTTCGACGCCGCCGACCAGCCCGCGTGGGCCCTGAGCCTGACCGGCGTCGAGAGCAGGTTCCCCGAGACGCGGCGGCACGAACTCGGCGAACTGCTGCTGCGTCAGGCGCACCGGCTCACGCAGCGGTTGCGGCGGGGGAGGTAGTCAGCGCTTGTCGTCGAGAACGGCGCGGACGGCGGCGTCGACGGTCCGCACGATGAACGCGCGTCGCTGCGTGTACCGGTCGTCGTCGCGATCCGCGGATGCGGTGAACAGGCGGTCGGTGGTGGTCAGCGCCATCCAGCCGTCGACGAGGGTGATGACGGTGATGAGCAGTTCCTGCGCGTCGGCGTCGGTCAGTGCGGGGACGGCGGCCCGGGCGCGCCCGATCATCGCGCGGGCGTGGTTGCGTCGCGCGTCCTCCGACACCGGCGCCTCGAGTTCGAGGCCCTCCCAGTACAGCAGTCGGCTCAGGGCGGGGCGTGCGCGTTGGTGGTCGAATCGGCGTCCCGCGTAGTCGGCGATGGCGCCCGGGCCCTGCCCGGACAGTTCGACCGCCGCCAGGGCGGTCACCAGCTCGTGTTCGAGGACCGCGTTGAAGAACGACTCCTTCTTGCCGAAGTACTGGTAGATGCGCTCCTTGTTGACGCCCGCCGCCGCGGCGATGCGGTCGACTCGCGCACCGGCGAGACCGAAGGCGCTGAACTCGGCGACGCCGGCCTCGACGAGCAGTCTCTTGGTGCGTTCGGTGTCCCAGGCCACGGGGTGGCAGCCTACGACAATCTCCAACTGTCTGGTTGCAATGCGGTTCGGGGTCACCTACGCTTCCAACCAGTTGGTTGGAATTGTGAGTGAGGAGCGTGGATGACGGGGGACGCCCACCACCCGGCCCTGCCGTCGATCCACCTGCGGGTGGCGATCACCTGGCTGTCGATCTTCCCGTTCGTCACCTTCGGCATGACGCTGATGTCCCTGATCGGTCCGGTCGCGTCCCTGCCCGTCTGGCTGCGCGCCCTGCTGCTGACCGCGATGGTCGTCCCGACGTCCATGTACGTCGTCGTTCCCCGACTGCTCGCACTCGTCGTGCGGTGGACGCCGCGCACGCGTCGGGGTCGGGCGTCGAACGCCGCGGAGGACGCGGTCGCGGCGGGCTGAGTCCCCGACGGCTGTGTCGATCGGCTGGATCCTTCGAGAGCCCTTGGAACGCATTCGTCGGGCTCGTGGCGGGCCCAGAATCCTGGGATGGTGTCAGGCCTCCTGCGCGAGCACTCATCGCTCTCGGCGCCCACGCCGGTGGCTTGTGGAATTCCGATGCGACGGCGCCCGCGGATACCGGCACCGTCAGCGTCGTTGCGGGTGGCGAATTTTGGGGAGGCTGACGCCAACGCCGGTAGTGGCCGGCAATCGAACGGTCCGGTTCGACCTCGATGGTGACCGCGGTTCGGTCACATGAACGTACGCGCGATTCGCCGGCGCGTTCCGGCGGGCGGGCGTATCTGCCCCAACGCCGTCCGGGTATGCGGCACGGCGAGGAAGCGATTCGGCAACTCCGCCAACTCATCGTGTCCGTAGACCGCCTTCGAGGGCGGAGGGCGACTTCGGGCCCGGCCTCGTGCCGGTGTTCGTCGTCTCGGTTGCCTGGGGGTGGCCAGGCTCCCAGCGTGCAGGTGGTCGAGATCCTCTCGCACCTGTGACGTCATGTCATTCGGCACGCCCACGTCCCCGGGGGGTGAGCCGCCGATCACGGGCGACGGTCGCCCGGCACGAGACTCAGCCCTGGTGGTTGTCGGGGTAGGCGGTGATGGCGAGGAAGCGAATCGGCAACTCCACCAACTCGTTCGGGCCGTGCAGACCCTCGCCGTCGAGGAGGAGCGAGTCGCCGGGACGCAGGCGGTACTCGCTCTCGCCGTGTCCGTAGACCATCTCGCCCTCGAGCATGTACAGCAGCTCGGTGCCGGGGTGTTGGAACAGCGGGAACACCTCGCTGGCGTTGGTCAGCGTCACCAGCACCGGCTCGAGCCGCTTGTGCTGGCCACGCAGTGCGCCGAGCAGTTCGTAGTGGTGTCCGACGCGGGTGCCGCGGCCGACGATCTCGGCGCCGTGACCGGCTGCGACGAACACCGCGTCGCGGGCCGAGTCCGCGCCGCGGAACAGGGAGGTGACGGGGACGTCCAGGCCGGCCGCGAGCCGTGCCAGGGTCGAGAGGCTGCACGAGGTCTGCGCGTTCTCGATCTTCGACAGCATCGCCTTCGAGATGCCGATCCTCGTGGCCATGTCGCCGACCGACAGCCCGCTGGCCAGGCGCAGCTTGCGGACCTGGGCGGCAATGACCCGTTCGAGGTCGACGCCGGTCGGGCTGTCCCGCGGCACCTCGCGGGGCGCGGTGTCATGGTGCACGGGGCGATTCGGGCTGGCCATTCACCCAGCTTAACCGCATGTTTCATGAGGGTGGACTCGGCGCGCGCGGTACTCGACCCGCCCCTCGCTGTGGTGGGACACTCACCCGAGGAGGCGGTCATGGACGGTGCACTGGATCGGGAGTTCGTCGCGACGCTGGTCACGAGTCCGAACAGGGGCGGCTGGACGTATGTGGTCTGGCCGGAGTCGGCGGAGTTCTTCGGTACCCACGGGCTGGTGAAGGTCCGTGGCACGGTCGACGGTCTGCCGTTCGAGAGTTCCTTCATGGCGCTCGGCGACGGCACCCACAAACTGCCCGTCAAGGCGGCGATCCGGGATGCGATCGGCAAGCAGGCGGGCGACACCGTGACCGTGCGGCTGCTGGAGCGCCTCGGGTGACCCAACGTGTCGGAGATTATTGACATGTCGGAGATCTCCTACTAATTTTCCCAGGGTGTCCGACGACGTGTTCCTGGCGCTGGCGAATCCCGCCCGACGCCGGCTGCTCGAACTGTTGGTGGACGGACCCCGGACGGCGGGCGAGCTGGCCGCCGAGTTCGAGATGAGTCGGCCCGCGGTGGCCGAGCATCTCCAGGTGCTGCGCCGCGCACACCTCGTGCACGCCGACCCCGTGGGCCGACAGCGGTACTACCGCCTCGACACCGCACCCCTGCGCAGTGTCGGCGACTGGCTGCACCCGTTCGAGAGGTACTGGCGCGACAGGCTGGGACGCCTGGCGGAGGTTGTGGAGAACGACCTTGTGGAGAAGGAGGATTAATGATGGCTGATGCGCGGATCGGATCGGTGTCGGTGGACCGGTTCATCGCCGCACCCCCGGAGAAGGTGTGGCGGGCACTGACCGAGCCGGAGTTGCTCGCCACCTGGTGGGCGCCCGGCGACATCGCGGCGACGGTGGGGCACAGTTTCCACCTGCAGATGCCGGGCTTCGGGTCGATCCCGTGCATCGTCACCGAGGTCGAGCCGCACACCCGGTTCACCTACAGCTTCAACGGGCACTGGCTGCTCACGTGGCGCCTCGTCCCGGAGGGCACCGGAACCCGACTCCTGCTCGACCACACCGGATTCCAACTCGACGACAAGCGTGAACTCGGTGCCTTCGAGCGGATGGGGCAGGGATGGCGCAGCACGGTGCTGCCGCGCCTCGCGGAGGCGATCGCGTAGTTCGTGCGTCCCCAACCGTCCGGTGTCCGTACCGTCAGCCGCTGATCGCGTGGGCGATGGGCGTCGGTCCGCTGTTGAAGGGGATGGTCCGGCCAATGGTCGTCGGGTCGCCGAGGGCGGCGGCTGCGACCGCGGCGACGTCCTCCCGACTCACGGATCCGGCAGCGGGCTTCGCGGCGACCTCGATGCGTCCGGTGCCGGGTTCGAGGGTGAGCGTGCCGGGGCCGAGGACGGTCCAGTCGAGGCGGGTGGTGCGCAGGTACTCGTCCGCGGCGGCCTTCGCCTCGGCGTAGGCGAAGAACGAGTTGTCCTGCGGGACACCGTGGTCGGTGCGGGCGCCGAGGTAGGACACCATCACGTAGCGGCGCACGCCGGCGGCTGCGGCGGCATCCATGGACCGGATCGCGGCGTCCCGGTCGACGGCGTACGTGCGGGCCGGGTTGCCGCCGCCCGCGCCGGCCGACCACACGACGGCGTCGTGTCCGCGCAGCACGTCGGTGATCTCGTCGGTGCTCAGGTTCTCGATGTCGGCTGTCTGGGGTCGCGCGCCGGTCGCCGCGACGTCGGCGGCGTGCTCGGGATTGCGGATCAGGGCGGTCACCTCGTCCCCGCGCGCGGTCAGGATCCGTTCGAGATGCAGGGCGACCTTGCCGTGCCCACCGATGACGACGACGCGTGCCATGCCTGTCACCGTAGCGGCTCCGCCGCAGTGGTGCACTTGTGGAGGCTCCGCCGTCCACAAGTGCACCACTGCGCGGTCAGCGCATCTCGCCGGCGCCCTCGTACTGGTTGAGGCTCAGCAGCAGGTCGCCCTCCTCGAAGCGGGAGTACCGGAAGTCGTGGGGGTCGACGTTCGGCAGGGTGGTCGTGCCGTCGTCGAGGAGCATGTCGGCGACCAGCTTGCCGACGGCGGGGGAGATCTTGAAGCCGTGCCCGGAGAAGCCGGTGGCCAGGAACAGGCCGTCGACGGGGGCGGGGCCGATGATCGGGTTGTAGTCGGGCGTCACGTCGTAGGCGCCGACGTACGTGCTGGTGATACGCGGGTCGGGCATGTCCGGCAGGCGGTTGCCCAGCTTCATGATGTTCTTCTCGATGGTGCTGTCGTCCGCGCGGTTGCTGTAGTTGTCGGGGTCGATGTACTCCGGTGCCTGGTGGTCGGAGTTGCCCACCAGCAGTTCGCCGTTCGGCTCCCGGCAGATGTACTGCAGGCCCGCCAGGTCGGACAGCACCGGAACCTCGGGGGTGGGGACGCCCTGGTCGACGAGCACCAGCTGCGCGCGCTGCGCCTTGACGTCGACGTCGACGCCGACACCCGCGGCCAGCGCCGGGGTCCACGGACCGGCCGCGACGATGACGTGCTCGGCGTGCACCTCCGTGCCGTCGGAGAGGGTGACGCCGTAGACGCGACCGGAGTCGTTCTGCAGGAGCGAGACCACCGGGGTGCTCTGCTTGATCTTCACGCCCATCTTCCGGGCGGTCGTCGCGAACGCCATGCCCGTCATGTACGCCTCGCCGCGGCCGCCGAGGGGCTCGTACGCGAACAGGGCGAAGTCGTCCAGGTGCAGGCCCGGCCAGAGTTCGGCCATCTTGTCGTGGGTGATGAACTCCGTCGCGATGCCCAGGCCCTGCATCATCTCGATGTTCGCCTCGAGTGGTTTGACGTTGTTTTCGCCGACGCCGACGACGTACCCGCACTGCCGGAAGGCCATGTCGTCGCCGAAGATCTCGGTGGCGCGGGTGAAGATGTCGACGCCGTACCAGGACATCGCGGCCAACGACGGTGTGCCGTAGTGGCATCGGACGACGCCGCTGGACTTGCCGGTCATGCCCGAGCACAACGTGTCGCGCTCGAGCACCAGCACGTCGGTCTCGCCGCGGTCGGCGAGCGAGTAGGCGATGGCCAAGCCTTCGAGGCCGCCACCGACGATCACGAACTTGGTTGTTTCCGTCACGTGAGGATCCTTTGCTAACTCCCGCGGCGGGGAGATCGACTGCGCTGGTTGCTGACTGGTGGTTGCCGGCCGGAACGTCGTTGGTTCGACCGGTGTGTTTCTGAATATGAATCAGTGTCTCATATCAGGAAACTCGATGGGCATGACGAAGGTGTTACGACGTCGTCAGGACGCGGTGACGCCGGTCGTCACAGGAGATCGTTGGAACTCTTCGGAATTCGGATCCGGATGACCAGACCGTCCGCGTTGCCGCGGAGGGCGATCTCGTCGTGCGTGACGACGAGGCAGTCACCCGCTGCGACGCGGTGCGACGCGGCGACTACGGTCCCCGAGCGGACGAACAGCGCCGTCACCTCGTCCGGCCGACTGGTGAGCGGGCCCGCACCCAGATCGACGCGCTGGACCGTGGCGCCGGCCGTGGACGCGTCCACCATCACGTTGAGGGCGCTGGTGGCTCCCGCGGGCGTGCAGCGCGGGGCGTGCGCCCCGTCGAACGGGTGGGGATGCCACGGCGTCACGGATTCGGACCGGGTGTCCCAGTCCAGCGTGACGCCGTGAGCGCCGACGACGGTGAAGATGCGGTGCAGGCCGTCGAAGGCGGAGAAAGCACTCGGCTCGGCGCCGAGGTCGGCGACGCTGATCCGCCAGAGCGGCTGTCCGTCACGGGATTCGGGTCCGGAGGCGACCTCTTCGGTCACCCCCGCGCCGTTGCGCCACGGGACGCGGCGCCGGTCGACGGCGCGGACCACCGCCACGGACGGCCCGGTCATCGGGGGCCGGCCGTCCAGTCGGCCATGACGTCCGCCAGCGCCTCCGCCCCGATGTTGCAGTCCTTCTCCTCGGCGAACTCGTGCGGAGAGTGCGAGACCCCGGTCGGGTTGCGCACGAACAACATCGCGGTCGGAACCTTCGCGGCGAGGATGCCCGCGTCGTGTCCGGCCTGGGTGGGCAGGACCGGGATGTCGCCGAGGTGGGAGAGAGCGCGCCGCAGGCGTTCTCGCGGCTCGGACGGGAACTCGACGATGGGTGTGATCGACTCGGCGAAGACGGCGAGCCCGATCTCGTCGACGGACGAGTGACGCCGGGCCTCCGCCTCGATCTCGGCGACCAGCTTGGTCAGCGTCGCCTCGTCGGCGGCGCGGGCGTCGAGCCAGGCCTTGATCTCGGACGGAATCGCGTTGGCGCCGTTGGGCAGTACCTCGAGCTTGCCGAAGGTGGCCACCGCGCCGAGTCCCTCCGCCGCGGCGCGGGCACTGTGGACCGACGAGGCGTACGCCAGCATCGGGTCCCGGCGGTCGACCAGACGGGTCGCACCGGCGTGGTTGGCCTCACCGGTGAAGGTGAACTGCCACCGGCCGTGCGGCCAGATCGACGACGCGACCGCGATCGGCTTGTCGACGAGGTCGAGGGCGCGCCCCTGCTCGACGTGCAGCTCGACGTACACCCCGACACGGTCGACGAGGGTGTCGTCGACGCCGGCATGCTCGGGGGTGCGTCCGGCCCGGGTCATCGCCTCCGCGAGGGTGATTCCGTCCCGGTCGCGCAGCCCCAGCGCCCGTCCGGGAGTCAGGGCGCCGGTGGTGAGCTGGCTGCCCACGCACGCGACGCCGAAGCGGGCGCCCTCCTCGTCGGAGAACGCGGCGATCGCGATCGGGACGGTCGGTTCGACGCCGCGTTCGCGCAGGATGTCGACGGCCGCGAACGCCGACACGACGCCGAGCGGCCCGTCGAAGGCGCCGCCGTCGGGCACCGAGTCGAGGTGCGAGCCGGTGACGAACGCGCCGGTGGGTTCGCCCACCCACCCGTTCGGGAGCCACCACGCCCACAGGTTGCCGTTGCGGTCCTCCTCGGCGTCCATGCCGCGTTCGGTGGCGCAGCCGCGGAACCACTCACGGAGGGTGAGATCGGCGTCGCTCCACGCGAACCGGCGGTAGCCTCCGGTCGTCTTGTGCTGACCGACGTCGATGATCGACGACCAGAGCGAGTCGAATGCGGTCACGCTGTATGTCCTCTCGGGAAGTGTGCTGTGTGGTCCCGGTGCGCGCGGCGCAGCGAGCGGGGCGGCGGGAGCCATCGGTACCGCGGGAGTTCCTCGGCCGACACCCCACCCCAGACGCCGTGGGTCTCGCCCGCCCGTGCGGCGAACCAGCGGCATTCCTCCTGCACCGGGCAGCCGGTGCAGACCGACTTCGCGCGGTCCACCAGTTCCGTTGTGTCGCCGAAGAAGTCGACGTCACAGGTGCGGCATCGGGCCCGCAGTTGCCACTCCCACGCCTCGACGACGGGGGCGGGCAACGTCACGGTGAGATCCCGGCTCACATCTGGCCGGGGATCCAGGTGGTGCCGGCCAGCGGGACACGGGCCATCGCGGACGCCTCGACGGTCAGGGCGACGAGGTCCTGCGGCTCGAGGTTGCGCAGGTGCGACTTGCCGCAGGCACGGGCGATGGTCTGCGCCTCCATCGTCAGCACCCGCAGGTAGTTGGCGAGGCGGCGGCCACCCTCGACCGGGTCGAAACGGGCCTGCAGCTCCGGGTCCTGGGTGGTGATGCCCGCCGGGTCCTTGCCATCCTGGAAGTCGTCGTAGAAACCGGCGGCGGAGCCCAGCTTCTCGTACTCGGCCTGGTACTTCGGGTCGTTGTCGCCCAGTGCGATGAGGGCCGCGGTGCCGATCGCGACCGCGTCGGCGCCGAGCGCCATCGCCTTGGCGACGTCGGCGCCGGACCGGATACCGCCCGACACGATCAGCTGCACGCCACCGGGAGTCCGGTGCACGCCCATCTCCTGCAGCGCCTGCACGGCCTGCGGGATCGCGGCCAGGGTGGGGATGCCGACGTGCTCGATGAACACGTCCTGGGTGGCGGCCGTGCCGCCCTGCATGCCGTCGACCACGACGACGTCGGCGCCGGCCTTCACCGCGAGCTTGACGTCGTAGTAGGTGCGGGTGGCGCCGACCTTGACGTAGATCGGCTTCTCCCAGCCGGTGATCTCACGCAGCTCGATGATCTTGATGGCGAGGTCGTCCGGGCCGGTCCAGTCGGGGTGCCGGCACGCACTGCGCTGGTCGATGCCGACCGGCAGGGTGCGCATTCCGGCGACCCGCTCGGTGATCTTCTGGCCCAACAGCATTCCGCCGCCGCCCGGCTTGGCGCCCTGCCCGAGCACGACCTCGATCGCGTCGGCCTTGCGCAGGTCGTCCGGGTTCATCCCGTAGCGCGACGGCAGGTACTGGTAGACCAGGTGCTTGGACTGGCCGCGCTCCTCCGGGGTCATGCCGCCGTCACCGGTGGTCGTCGACGTCCCGACCTCGCTGGCGCCGCGGCCCAGGGCCTCCTTGGCCCGGCCCGACAGCGCACCGAAGCTCATGCCCGCGATCGTGACCGGGGTCTCGAGGTGCAGCGGGTACTTCGCGTGCCGGTCACCGAGCACGACGTCGGTCTCGCACTTCTCGCGGTAGCCCTCGAGCGGGTAGCGGGACATCGACGCGCCGAGGAACAGCAGGTCGTCGAAGTGCGGGACCTTGCGCTTGGCGCCCCAGCCACGGATGTCGTAGATGCCGGTCTCGGCGGCACGCTGGATCTCGTGGATGACGCCGCGGTCGAAGGTGGCCGACTCGCGCAGACCGGGCTGGAAGGTCGTCATGGTGTACTCCTGGAGTTTCGCGGGGCGGGTGTGAGGGTGCGCCGGCCGGTCAGTACGCGGACGCGTTGTCGACGTGGAAGTGGTAGAGGTTGCGGGCCGAGCCGTAACGGGTGAAGTCGGCCGGGTCGGCGTCCAGGCCGGCGGCGTCCAGCAGTTCGCGCAGCTCCTCGAGGTGCTCGGGTCTCATCTCCTTCTTGACGCAGTCCGCGCCGAGCGAGGCGACGGTGCCGCGCACGTAGATCCGCACCTCGTACAGCGAATCGCCCAGCGCCTCACCGGCGTCGCCGAGGACGACGAGACGTCCGGCCTGACCCATGAACGCGCTCATGTGGCCGATGTCGCCGCCGACGACGATGTCGACGCCCTTCATCGAGATGCCGCAGCGGGCCGCGGCGTTGCCCTCGATCACCAGCAGTCCGCCGTGTGCGGTGGCACCCGCGGACTGCGAGGCGTCGCCGGTGACTCGGACGGTGCCGGACATCATGTTCTCGCCGACGCCGACGCCGGCGTTGCCCGCGATCGTGACGGACGCGTGCTTGTTCATACCGGCGGTGTAGTAGCCGGTGTGGCCCTCGATGGTGACGTCGAGGGGGCGGTCCAGCCCGCAGGCGAGGGCGTGGGCGCCCTGCGGGTTGACCACCCGCACGGTGGCGGGGGACTCGGTGGCGTGCAGCGCGGCGTTGAGCTCACGCGTCGAGATCTCGGCCAGGTCGTACGTGGTGGTCACGGTGGGGGTGTCGGTGAGGGTCACGGTCGGCTCCGAAGTGGTCGGGGGTGGTCGGGTCAGCAGTTCCGGACGCAGAGCGTCAGTGCTGGAGGACGCAGAGCGTCGGTGCTGGAGGACGCAGTGCGTCGGTGCTGGAGGACGCAGTGCGTCAGTGCCGGAGGACGCAGCGCGTCAGCGGTTCCAGACGTAGACGCGGTCCGGTTCGGGTTCGAACAGGTGCGCGTCCGCGATGCCCGGGAGGTGGGCCAGGGCGCGGAACTCCGACGCCATCGCCACGTAGGCGTCGGTCTCGGCGACGATCGCGGGCTTGCAGGAGATCGGATCACGCACCACCGCAAAGCAATCCGAGGTCGAGACGAGCAGCGTGTAGAAGCCGTCGAAGCGTTCACCGAGCAGGCGCAGCGCCTTCTCGAGGTCCGCGCCCTCGGCGAGGTGCTTGGCGACGAAGCGGGCACCGACCTCGGTGTCGTTCTCGCTGTCGAACTGCACGCCCTCGGCCTCGAGTTCGCGCTTGACGGACAGGTGGTTGGAGAACGATCCGTTGTGCACCAGGCACTGGTCCGGGCCGACGGCGAAGGGGTGCGAGCCGGCGGCGGTGACGGCGGACTCGGTGGCCATCCGGGTGTGCCCGACGCCCTGCCAGCCGGTTGCTGCGGGCAGCCCGAATCCGCGGGCCAGGTCGACGGGGTCACCCATGCCCTTGAGAACGGTGACGTCGTCGCCGAATCCGATCACCGTGGCGTCCGGTGCGACGGACCGGATCACCGCGGTGAGCTCGTGGGCCGGCACCGGTGCGTGCAGCACGGTGGTCGGCGGCAGTTCGATCGCGGTGACCTCCATGCCGAGCAGGGCGCCCGCCGCGGCGGCGACCCCGGGCCCGGCGCCGAGCAGCGACACCGACGCCTGTCCGGCGGGGGAGAAGGTCGGGTCGCCGTAGATGGCCATGCCGGCGGAATCGGGTCCGCGGTCGACCATCTCGCCGAGCATGCCGGTCAGCAGGCCACCGAGCTGGGGGTACAGGGAGGGCTCACGCAGGTGGAGCCCGACGATGCCGCACATGGGCAGTCTCCTCGAATGTCGTGGGAAGGGTTGGGTCAGAAGGCCGTGAGGTAGGTCTCGACCTCCCACGGGGTGACCGTGTTGTGCCAGGAGAAGAACTCCTCGCGCTTGAGGCCGGTGAAGTAGTCGGCGACACCGGTGCCCGCGCCGTCGAGCGCCCCGCAGACGACGGGATCGGCGGCGAGCGCGTCCATCGCGTGCAGCAGCGTCATCGGCAGCGTGTCCGGTCCGGCGCCGGAGCCGGGCTCACCCGGGTCGAGGTCGCGCTCGATGCCGTCGAGCCCGGCGACGATCGCGGCGGCCGCGGCGAGGTAGGGGTTGGCCGAGCCGTCGCCGCCGCGGAGCTCGACGCGGTTGTGGTCCGGCACCCGCAGGTAGTGGGTGCGGTCGTTGCCGCCGTAGGTGGCCCGGCGCGGCGACCAGGTGGCGCCGCTGCTCGTGGCCGTGGCCCCGGTCCGCTTGTAGGAGTTCACGGTCGGTGCGATGACGCCCTGCAGGGCGCAGGCGTGTTCGAGGATGCCGGCGATGAAGGAGTAGGCGGTCTTCGACAGTCCCAGACCACGCGGATCGGAGGCGTCCGGGAACGCGGCCTCGCCGTCGCGCCACAGCGACAGGTGCATGTGCAGTCCGCTGCCGGTGCGGTCGGCGAACGGCTTCGGCATGAACGTCGCCGTCATGTCGCGCTCCTCGGCGAGAACCGAGATCAGGTAGCGGAGGGTGATCACCCGGTCGGCGGTGGTCATCGCGTCCGCGTAGTCGAAGTTCTGCTCGAACTGGCCGTTGCCGTCCTCGTGGTCGTTGGCGTAGTTGCCCCAGCCGAGGGAGTTCATCGCCGTGGAGATCGACGTCAGGTGCTCGTACATGCGGGTGACGTCGCGGGCGTCGTAGCAGGGCTGCCGGGAGGTGTCGAGCGCGTCGGCGGTGCGCAGGCCCCCCTTCTCGTCCTTGTTCACCAGGAAGTACTCGATCTCGGCGCCGACGTTGACCTCGAGGCCCAGCGACGCGGCGCGGGAGAGCGCCGACTCGAGGATGACGCGCGGGGCGTAGGGCCACGGCTTGCCCTCGACGTGCGGGTCGCAGTGGACGAGGGCGAGGCCCGGGCGGACGAACGGGATCGGGGTGAAGGAGGAGGGGTCGGGGATCGCGACCAGGTCGGGGTCCTTGGGCTCCTGGCCCATCGCGCCCGCTGCGTAGCCGGCGAACCCGACGCCCTCGGTGGCCAGCTCGTCGACCGATTCGACGGGGACGAGCTTGGCGCACGGCTTGCCCGACAGGGTCACGAAGATCGCGAGGATGAAGCGGGTGCCGGTGGCGCGGGCCATGCCGGCGAGGTCGGTCGGCGCGGCGGCGGGCACGGTGTCGGACGGTGCGGGCAAGCGCGTCACGGCGCGGTCGGCGGTGTCGAGCGTCATCGGGGCTCCTGGTGGTCTTCTCGGCTGCGAAGTCGTCGGTGTCCTGCACGGAGCGGGACGTTTCATTAGGTGAATCGCTGTCGAATACCAGGAAACATACCATCCATGACGGGAGTGTTACAGCCCGGTCAGATTGTCGTGACGGCTTCGGAGGCTCCGCGGAACCCGAGACTTGTTGCCGGCTGAGAGTTTTCGGTTACACGCGTTAACGATGCGGCAACCCCCCGGTGGGTTTCCTGACAGTAGTGTCTGTTTCACGCCAGCGAAATGGCGTTCTCTTCTTCCCTCATCACGGTCGCACCGGCGGCCCCGTGCCCAGGAGTACCCATGGCAGACGGCACCACCACAGTCCCCGCCTTCCGCGTCACCGCCGACTTCTGGAAGTCGCTCCCGCAGATGCCGGTGGAGGAGTTCCCCGGGACCAAGGGCTACATCGACGACGTCTACCCGAACCCGGAGGGCTCGGAGATGGCCGCGGGCTACTTCAAGCTCGAGCCCGCCGACGCCCCGCTCGACTACACCTACGAGTACGACGAGATGAAGGTGGTGCTCGACGGCGAGTTCCGGCTCGAGAACCTCGACACCGGGCAGGTCGAGACCGCCGGCCCGCGGGACGCGATCTTCTTCCCCAAGGGGTCGCGGATCCGGTTCACCACCCCCGAGGGGGCGCTGGCGTTCTACGTCGGCCAGCGCACCTTCGCGCCGTAGGGGGAGCCGTGAGCGTCTGTATGGAGACCACCAGCGTCGGGCGGTGGCGGTCCGATCGGGCGGAGGTCGCGGGCGGCGGACGGGTCGTCACCGTCCTGTCGTTCGGCCCCGACGCCCGCCACCGCGCGAACGAACTGGTCGCGACCTTCGCCGGGACGCGGGTGAACTGGCTGCGGCTGCCACCCGGGTGGACCGAGCTCGCGGCCGACGTCCTGGAACGCCAGCTGGTCGCCGCCCGCGTCGGGTGGCGCCTGGTTCTCGTCGGTGCCGAGGCGCCGGTGCTCGCGGCCCAGGCCCAGGCACTGGCCGCCGGGGTGCTCGGGGAGGAGATCCTCGCCGAGGTCGTCGACTCCCGCGGCGTCGACGCCGAACTCCACGTGCACTGTGCGCACTGCGCGACGGTCCACGAGGCGTCCGTCCCGGTCGGCGGGCTCACGCGCTGCCCGGAGTGTGCGGCCGATCTCGTCGTCTACCACCATCTTTCGCGCCGTACCGGCGCGTACCTCGGCTACATGCACGATGCGGAGGAACGCTGATGACCCTCACGTCCGACCTGCCGGTCCGGGGCGACGCTCCCACCCGAGTGCTCGTCGTCGCTGCGGCGAGCACGCCCGCCGACGGTGTCCGCCACCTGCGGCTGGTCGACCCCCGCGGCGCCACGCTGCCGTCCTTCACCCCGGGCAGCCACGTGGTGGTGTCCTGCGGCACGGACACGGACGGCCGGGCCCGCCGCAACTCCTACTCGCTCACCGGACCCGAACTCGAACCCGACGCGTACGAGATCTCGGTCCGGCTCGACCCGTCCGGACGAGGCGGATCCCGCTGGATCCACGACCTGGTTCCCGGGGACACCGTCGAGATCAGCCGTCCGCGTAGCGCTTTCGCGCCGGTCCTGACGGCGCGGCACCACCTGCTCGTCGCCGGTGGCATCGGCGTCACACCGATCCTGTCCCACGCCCGCGCCGCCGCCACCTGGGGGCGGTCGTTCGAGGTGCACTACACCTTCCGGCCCGGGGACGGCCCGCATCTCGACGAGCTGCGTGAGCTGTGCGGGGACGGCCTGCACACCTACCACACTCCCGGCGAGTTCTGGTCCACGGTCGGACCGGCCCTGCTCGACCGGCCGCTGGGCACCCACCTGTACGCCTGCGGACCCGGGGTGCTCATCGACGAACTCGTCGCCCGCGCCACCGACGCCGGCTGGCCGTCCGCGCGAATCCACTACGAACACTTCGGGGTCGGCGCACTCGACGCGGGGGAAGCGTTCACCCTCGGCCTGCGGCGCAGCGGCATCGACGTCCCGGTGCCCGCCGGGGTGAGCGCCCTCGACGCGCTCGAACAGCACGGGGTCGCGGTGTCGAACCTGTGCCGGCAGGGCGTCTGCGGCGAATGCCGCACCCCGGTCGTCGGTGGCGCACCGCTGCACCGCGACCTGTTCCTGACCGCGTCGGAGAAGGACTCCGGCAGCTGCTTCATGCCGTGCGTGTCCCGCGCCGACGGTGACCGAATCGAGGTGGACCTGTGACGGCCGTCGCCCTGCCCGCCCGTGTGGTGCGATTCCCCTTCCCGTTCCCGCACGAGACGTACCGGTACAGCACCAATGTCGAGCCCGCGGGCGCCCGTGCGGTCACCGCGGCGGGCAGCTGGGGCGACCACCCGGTCGACATCGACGAGTACTACCGGGACGAGCTCGCCGAGCGGGAGCGCATTCTCGCCGCGGACCCGTCCCGCTTCCAGGCGCTGCCGCACATGGACGTCGCGCAGTGGGAGGCGATGACGACCGTGATGCGGATGCTCGTCGACGCCTACCCGGACCGGTTCACCCTGGACCGCGACGGCGAGCAATGGCGCTGGCGCAACCATGAACTCGGCTGGGACCAGTCGTTCGCGTACAGCCGCGCCGACACGCTGCCCGATCCGCCGCTGCGCTGTCTCGGCAGGCAGATCCAGGAGGACGTGGTCCTGCTCGACCAGCGCGAGGGTGCGCTGTGGGGTGACGCCGGGCTCGTGACGTTCGCGGCCGACTGGTCGCTGCGCTTCGACGTCGGTATGAGTTTCCTGCAGATCCACGGCCCCGTACCGCGCGTGCACGAGGAGGGTGTCATCCCGCGCGCCCAGCAGTTCCTCATGGGATTGCAACCGGGACAGCGGTATCGGCGCACCAACTGGACGCTGACCGTGGACCGGCGCCGGGACACCGCGACCGAGACGTATCCCGACTGGGGGCCGGACCGTCGGCTGCTCGGCGAGGGCCCGGAAGCCGAAGTCGGTGACCGCCTGCACCTGCGGGTGGAGGTGCAGCACCTGATCCGGCTCGGTGCCTCCGGCGCGATCCTGTTCCTGATCCGCACCCACCTGTTGCCGCTCGTCGATGTCGCGCTGGTCCCCGAGTGGGCGCAGCGACTGCACGACGTGCTCGTCGAACTGCCCGAGGACATGGCGGACTACAAGGGCGTCACCCGCACCCGCGGCCCCGGGATCGACTGGCTCCGTGAGTATGCGGGGGTGAGTGTGTGAGCGCCGGATTCGACTGGGACGCAGACGAGTGCGGACTCGGCACCGTCGACGCCGGGGGCCGGGTCTTCCTGATCGCGGCGCTCGGCGACTGCCCCGACGCGCGGGCGGCGGCCGCGGAGTGGTGCGCCCAGGCGATCGCGCTCGGTCGGACCGCGACCGTGCTGTCCGGCGCCGACACCGACGCGGTACGGGAGGCGGTGGACGGGGCCCGCGCCGGCAGTCGAGTGATGCTCGCCGGCGCGGAACGTGACCTGATGGCTGCGGTCGCCGCGGTGCGGGCCGCGGGTGCACTGCCGTCCGAGGTGACCACGCACCTGACCGTGCGCGGCGGCGTCGCGGTGTTCTGTCCCCACTGCGCCACCGCCCAGGACGCCGCCGTCGCGCCGGGCGGCCGCGTCCGCTGCGCGACCTGCGGCACCGTGCTCGAGGTGCGATCCCACCGATCGTCGCACCACGGCACCTATCTCGGTGCGGTTGCGGAAGCTGCCTGACGCCGGGAGGATCCACCCAACCCGAACGAGGAGGACGCGTGACCACATCTGTGCACACCAGTGATCTTTCCCGGCTTCCCTGGCCTTTCCCGGAGGGCGAGAACACGTTTCGGTACGCCGTCAACGTCGAACCGGCTCCGCGTTTCACCCCCACCCCGACCGGTGGCTGGGGCGAGCACATCGTGGACCTGGGCCCCGACTATCTCGAGATGGCAGCGTTGCGGGCCGAGGTACTGGCCGCGGACCCGGGACGGGTGCAGGTGCTGCCCCACATGACGCCGGCGTGCTGGGACGTCATGCTGTACCTGATGGGGCAGTTGGCGGCATCGTATCCGGAGTCGATGGAGCTCCACCGCGACGGCACCGAATATCGTTGGGTCAATAGGCTTCTCGGCATCGACCAGGACTTCCTTCTCGGCAACCTCGGCACCCTGCCGGAGCATCCGTTGACGTTCATCGGCCGCCAGGTCCCGGACGACGTCCTGCTGCTCACCGAACGCGACGGCCGGCTGTGGTTCGACGCCGCGCTGGTCACCTCGTCGGCCGACTGGTCCGTGAAGTTCGACATCGGCATGAACTTCGACGAGATCCACCGCCCCGTACCCGGATTGACACCCGGCGGCGTCACCGGCCGGGCCGAGCAGTTCCTGCAGCGGCTGACCACCGACCAGGTGTACCGCCGGGTGAACTGGACGTTCTCGGCGGTCGGATCCCGCCTGCGCGACACCAGCCTCGAGACGATGCCGCGGTGGATGGACGACATGCCGCGGTTGATCGCCGACGAGGACTGGGGCCGCATCCAGCTGCGCATCGAACTCGAGCACCTGATCCGGCTGCCGATGACCGGTGCGCTGGTGTTCAACATCCGCACCTACATGGCGCCCCTCGCCGAGATCGCGACCGTGCCGCGGTGGGCCGAACAACTCGCCGACATCGTCGAGGAACTGCCCGCGGAGATCGCCGCCTACAAGGGGATCGACGGCTACCGGATGCCCGCGATGGCGTGGCTGCGCTCGCAGATCGAAGCCACCGCAGCGTAGGAAGCCGTCAGTAGGTCAGGAAGACCGTCTCGTTCTCGCCCTGGAGTCGGATGTCGAAGACGTAGCCGTCGCCGTCGGGGACCGTCACGAGCGTCCCGCGCCGCTCCGGGGCGAGCGAGGCGAGCAGCGGGTCGGCGGCGAGCGCGTCCTCGTCGGCGGGCAGGTAGGCGCGGGTGAACAGCCGGTTGAGCAGGCCGCGGGCGAAGACCGTCACCGCGAAGAACGGCGGGCGGCCGTCCTCGCCGACACCGGGAGCAAGGGTCGAGAACGAGTAGACGCCCTGGTTGTCGGTCGAGGCGCGACCCCATCCGGTGAAGGTCCAGCCGTCACGGTGCAGGGAACCGGTGCGCTGCACGACCTTTCCGTCCGGTCCGGCCTGCCAGATCTCGAGCAGCGCGTCCGGCACCGGGTCGCCGTTGCCGTCGAGCACCCGTCCGTGCAGGCGGATCGCGTCGCGGTGGGCGGGCGGGACGAGTTCGTTGTCGCCGTCGAACGGCAACGCGTATCCGAAGAATGGTCCGACCGTCTGGCCGGGGGTGGGGGCGAGATGGGTGCTCATGCGTCGTGGTCCTCCGGTTCGGTCCAGGTCTTCGCGCTGCCGGACAGGACGATGTCCCATCGGTAGCCGGTGCTCCACTCGTGGGTGGTGACGTCGTGGTCGTACTGCGCGACGAGACGCTCGCGCGCCTTGCGGTCGGTGATGGACTGGAAGATCGGGTCGAGTTCGAAGAGCGGGTCGCCCGGGAAGTACATCTGGGTGATCATCCGCTGCGTGAAATCGGTTCCGAACAGCGAGAAGTGGATGTGTGCGGGCCGCCACGCGTTGTGGTGGTTGCGCCACGGGTAGGGGCCGGGCTTGATCGTGGTGAAGCGGTACGAGCCGTCGGGGCCGGTGAGGCAGCGGCCGACGCCCGTGAAGTTGGGGTCGATCGCGGCGTGGTGCTGGTCGCGCTTGTGGATGTAGCGACCGCCCGCGTTGGCCTGCCAGATCTCGACGAGCTGCCCGGCGATCGGTCGGCCCTCGCCGTCGACGATCCGGCCGGTGATCACGGTGCGCTCGCCGACGGGTTCGCCGCGGTGCGCGATCGTCAGGTCCGCCTCGAGCGGATCGACGTCCTGGTTGCCGAACACCGGCGCCCAGAGTTCGATGCCCTCGGGGTCGGCGTGGTGCAGGTCCTTGGTGGGGTGGCGCAGGACGCTGCTGCGGTACGGCGCGTAGTCGAGGCGCGGCTGGAACTCCTCCACGCCGGAGTGGGTGTAGGCCGTCTCGATGTCGCGGATCTCGGCGAGGATCTCCGACTGGGTCGAGGCGGCGGCGTCGGAGGACGCCTTCGCTCGGGGATCAGGTGCTGTGGTCACATCGGCAGGCTAGGGCGGTGCCTCGCGTCACCGCGACGGTAGGCTTTCACTGAGTGAAAGGAGGCTGGTGATGGCGGGAAACACCGCGACCCCGGGCGCGACCGTGGTCTCCCGGATCCTCGCGATCCTCGGTGCGTTCGACGAGCAGCACCGGACGTTGACGCTGACCGCGATCGCCGACCGCGCCGGTCTCGCCCTCCCCACCGCGCACCGCCTGGTCCGCGAACTCCTCGCGGGAGGCGCCCTGGCGCGCCGCGAGTCCGGCGAGTACGTGGTGGGTCCGCGGCTGTGGGAACTCGGCCTGCTCGCGCCTGCGCGGGCGGGGATCCGCGAGATCGCCTCGCCGTTCCTGCACGACGTCTACGGCGCCACCCTCGCCACCGTGCACCTCGCGGTCCGGGAGGACACGCAGGTGCTCTACCTGGACCGGCTCCGCGGGCACGCGTCCGTACCCGTCGTCAGCACCGTCGGATCCCGGCTTCCGTTGCACGCCACCGCCGTCGGGAAGGTCCTGCTCGCATACGCCCCGCCCGACGTCCAGGAGCGGGTGTTCGCGTCGCTGACCCGGGTCACGCCGTACACCGTGACCCACGTCGGGCGGCTGCGTGAACAACTCCGCCGGATCCATCAGGACGGTTACGCGGAGACCCGTGAGGAGATGAGCCTCGGCGCGTGCTCGGTCGCCGTCCCGATCCGGTCGTCGGAGGGGCAGGTGATCGCCGGCCTCGGCCTCGTGGTGCCGAGCCTCGAGCGCGACCGGTCCCGGCTCGTCGCGGCGCTGCAGGTGGCGGCGCGCGGCATCGAGCGGAGTCTGCACTGAACTTCCGCTCAGCGAAAGACGATGCTGGGTCGCTCGCGCGATGGTCGGCTTCACTGGGCGCCATGCGTACCGAGGTAGCCGTCATCGGCGCCGGCCCCGCCGGTCTCCTGCTGTCCCACCTGCTCGCCGAACAGGGCGTCGAGTCCGTTGTCATCGAGACCCGCACCCAGGAGTACGTGCTCTCCCGAATCCGCGCGGGCATCCTCGAACACTCGACGGTCGATCTGCTCGACTCCGTCGGCCTCGGTGAGCGGCTGCGGCGCGAGGGGCAGGAGCACCGCGGCATCCATCTGCAGACGCCCGGCGAGCGCCACCACCTCGACTTCGTCGACCTGTGCGGACGCAGCGTGTGGGTGTACGGCCAGACCGAGGTGACTCGGGACCTCGTCGACGCGCGGGAGGCCGCCGGTCAGCAGTTCTTCTACGGCGTCACCGAGACCGCCCTGCACGACATCGAGACCGATTCGCCGTACGTCACCTTCGTCGACGCGGACGGCACCGAGCAGCGCGTCGATGCGGCCGTGATCGCCGGATGCGACGGCTCGTTCGGCCCCAGCCGCGCGGCGATTCCCGACAGCGTCCGCCGGACGTGGGAGCGCGTCTACCCGTACTCGTGGCTCGGCATCCTCGCCGACGTCGCCCCGTCCACCGACGAACTCATCTACGCCTGGCATCCCGACGGCTTCGCGATGCACTCGATGCGCTCGGACACCGTCAGCCGGCTCTACCTGCAGGTACCGAACGGGACCGATGTCGCGGACTGGTCCGACGACCGCGTCTGGGCGGCGCTGTCCACCCGCCTCGGCGCCGGAATCGACGACTGGACACTGCGATCCGGCCCGATCACCGAGAAGAGCGTGCTGCCGATGCGCAGCTATGTGCAGACACCGATGCGTCACGGCCGTCTGTTCCTCGCCGGCGACGCCGCGCACATCGTCCCGCCGACCGGTGCCAAGGGACTGAACCTCGCCGTCGCGGACGTCGCGCTGCTCGCCCCGGCCCTGATCTCGTTGCTGCGCAAGAACGACGACACCCTCGCCGACGCCTACAGTGACAGCGCGCTGCGCCGCGTCTGGCGCTGCACCCACTTCTCCTGGTGGATGACGACGATGTTGCACCGTAGCGGAGACCCCTTCGACGCGCAGTTGCAGCTCTCGCAGCTGCGCTGGGTGGCGAGCAGCACCGCCGGCGCCACCGGACTCGCCGAGAACTACGCCGGCCTGCCCATCGGGCTCTAGCCAGCTGGTTCCGTGAGTCCTTTCGGCCCTCCTGCGGACCGGAAGGACTCACAGGCGCTACAGGGCGCTACCCACCAGCCACTCGTCCCACGGCACGCTCCAGTCGCCGTTCTGCCACACCTCGAGCGGGGCGCCGCCGGTGTTGCGGACCTCGACGACGTCGCCGGGCCGGGAGAAGTTGAAGAACCACTGGGCGTTGGTCGGGTTCAGGTTCAGGCAGCCGTGTGAGGTGTCGGTGTTGCCCTGCGCCCACACGCTCGACGCCAGTTCGTGCAGGTAGATCCCGTCGGTGCTGATCCGCGTCGCCCAGTTGATGGACTCCTTGTAGCCGAGACGTGAGTTGATCGGCAGCCCGTACGTCGAGGAGTCCATGATCACCGGGTTCGCCTTGTCCATCACCGTGTAGGTGCCGGGCTGCGTCCAGAAGGACAGCGTGGTGTTGCCGATCGTCTCGGTGCCGCCCATACCCATCGACGTCGGCATCTCGCGGACCACCTGACCGTTCTCGTAGACGGTCACCATCTTGGTGTCGTCGTCGGCGATCGACACGTGCGAGTCGCCGATCCCGAACGTGACCGCCTCGTCCTGCTGGCCGTAGAGCCCGTCGCCGAGCTCGGCGCCGTAGATCTTCGCGTCCACCGACACCGTCGTGCCGGGGGTGTAGTACTCCTGCGGACGCCAGTGCGCGTTCTGGTCGTCGACCCAGTACCAGGAACCCTGCACCGGGGGATTCGTCGTCACCGTCATCGCCTTCTCCGCCGCGGCGCGGTCGCCGATCTCCTCGTCGAAGTGTGCGACGACCACGAGCCCGACGCCGTAGGTGCCGCCCTCGGTGATCGACTGCCCACCGGTGGTGTTCAGGTACAGGCGGGTCTGGTTGTTCGGCGCGACGGTGGTGAAGGTGGTGTTCTTCGTCGTCGGGAGGCCCTGGGAGTCGACCGCCGCCGCGGTGAGTGCGTACGTCTTGCCGTAGCCGAGCGGCTCGCTGGGCTTCCACGACGTCTGATCCGGTGTCGTGATGCCCCCGACCACCTTGCCCTCCGGGTTGGTCAGCGTCACCGACGTCAGCGTGCCCTGGGTGACGTCCACCCGGATCGGGCTGAGCGGGTTGACCGGCGTCGTCGGGTCGGCCGGTGTGAACGCGATGGCGGCCTCGGACTCCCGGACGGTCGTCGTCGCGGGGCCCGTCGACCCGGAGTCGCTCTGGGAGATCGTGCACCCACCGAGCAGTAGGACGGCCGCTGCCACCGCCGTCAGGGCGATGGACTTGCGACGAAGACGCGACACTGGCATGCCTCCCGGATTCGAGCGGACACCATGCACCGCACGTTCGACTTGACCTCCAGGGTATCGACGAGACCGGGTCAGCTGTTTCCGGAGTCTGCCGCCTCGCCCGGGGAGGCGGTGTTCGCGGTGCCGTGCAGTGCGCCTCCGGCGGCCCGCCAGTCGATCAGCCCCCTCGACATGTTCCGGGCGTCGAAGCCGAACTCGATGAGCATGTTCGCGGCTCCGGCCGATCGGAGGCCACCGGTGCAGAAGGTGATCAGCAGCCGGTCGTCGGGCAGGTCCTCGCATCGTCGGGGCAGTTCGTCGAGGGGGATGTGAATCGACCCGGGGATGTTGTTCCGGTTCCATTCGAACTGTCGACGCACGTCGATGATCAACGCGCCTTCGTCGACCAGTCGCATCGCCTCCGCGGCGGTGACCGACGGTGCGTGACGGAGGTAGTGGCGAATTCCCATGACTGGCAGTCTCTTTCGTGCGGGCAGCGGCGTCGGCGGGGTGACGGGATCCGAATGTCGCTAGAGTTTCAGTCAGTCTGAAACTGGCCGACGGGAGTTGTCAAGATGACGGACGACGGGGTGAGGAACGCCCCACCGCTGAGCGCCGCCTTCCTCGTGATCGCGGTCGGTCGGCGCATGCGTGAGCACGTCGAAGCCGTCCTGAGGGCGGAGGGGATTGCGATGCGGCACCTGTCCGCACTGGGGCATCTGTCCCGGGACGCGGGAATCTCGTACAGCGAGTTGGCCCGGCGCGCCTCGGTGACGCCGCAGAGCATGCAGGCGACGCTGACGAAACTCGAGGAGCTCGGCGCCGTGCGCAGGGCGACCGTCTCCGGCCGGGGACGCACCGCACAACTCTTCGTGACCGACGAGGGCGCGCGCCTGCTGCGGGTGGGGCAGGACGCGATCGCCGAGCTCGACCGGATGCTCGCCGATCGGCTCGACGCGGACGTGCTGGACCGTCTCGGTCCGTCGCTGCTCCAGGTGCTCGGCGCACTCGGAGGCGGGTGACCCCTGATTGTGAGGAACGTCACGGTGCTGCACGCCGCCGGCGAACCGGTCGACGACCCCTCGACGTGCGGCTGCCGGACTGTCATCGTTGAGGTGTGAGTCGAGGAGGCGACCATGATGGACGAGAAGAAGTGGTCGGTGGCGATCGAAATCGACGAGCACGAGGGCCGGACCCGAGCCAAGGCCCGGCTGCACGCCGAGGGTAAACCGGGGTTGGTGGGTGTCGGGTTGGCCAGACTGAATCCGGCCGACACCGACGTCCCGGCGATCGGGGACGAACTCGCGGCCGCCCGCGCGCTCGCGGACCTGTCCCACCAGCTGATCGACGCGACCGCGGCCGACATCGAGAGCATCAC
The DNA here is from genome assembly GCF_042879035.1 of Rhodococcus sp. NPDC003318. Lineage (NCBI taxonomy): Bacteria > Bacillati > Actinomycetota > Actinomycetes > Mycobacteriales > Nocardiaceae > Rhodococcus > Rhodococcus sp. NPDC003318. Next base: position 25,545 of record NZ_JBIAOU010000002.1, read on the forward strand.
CCACAGGAAGGCTCAGCTCTACGCGTAGTGCGCCGCGTCCTACCCGCAGCCCACCGCCCGAGCGAATCTCGCCGACCCGCGCCGTGACCGAGCCGCCGCGGAACCCGGGGTTGCCGCCGGGACCCGAGGCTGCCGCCGGGACCGAAAACCCGGGTGAGCAGCATCGAATTGGTCCGATTCCCCGAGAGGCGCTCGGTCGAAGCGCGTCCGACACGCCGGTCCGTGTCGGTGGTGGTTCGCGCGTTCTCGGTGACCCTGATGGCAGTGTGTGCACCAGCCACAGACGCCGGGAGCCGCATTGTCACTCGATCGAACGCCGTCGGGCCGGTCTGTCCGACGCATCACGAGGAGGCGTCCTCCTGCGCTCGCGGCCGCCGCGGAACCCGACTACTTTCCCGGCGCCAGCCTTCGGTCCCAGGTCTTGGCCCACACGCTGCGGATGACGGTCAAACCGATGCTCGGAGTATGGGCGCGGTGGCCGAGTCCCCTGTGGCCCGCAGGGGCGATCGACCATGCCGCGAGGATCCTCCCGCCCCTCGAGGGTGCCACTCACCGCGGCGTGCACCTCGAGAACTGCGACGCCGAATGGATCCACGCCCGCAATGTGGTCGGCGAGACGGCGGTGCTGTATCTGCACGGCGGCGGGTTCCTGACCTGCGGGTTGAACACCCACCGCCGGTTGGTCACGCGGATCTCCGCCTCCGCCGGTGCCGCCGTGCTCAGTGTCGACTACCGGATGATGCCGAGGCATCCGATCGGTGACTCTGTCGCCGACGGCGTCGACGGTTACCGGTGGCTGCTCGAGCAGGGGTTCGGGGCGGGGCAGATCGTGATCGCCGGTGATTCGGCCGGCGGATACCTGACCTTCATGACGGCGCGTGCGCTCGCCGATCTGGGCCTGCCGCGTCCGGCGGGCCTGGTCGCGCTGTCGCCGCTGATGGACATGGATCCTGCGGGGAAGCTCGCCCACCCGGGTGCCGACCGGTGTGCGGTCTTCCCGCGCTCGGTTCTCGCGGCTCTCACCGGCGTGGCCGACCGGGTCGACAACCGAGGCCCCACCGGCGCGAGGGAGCCGCGTGTCTCGCCCGTCGACGGCGTCCTGGAGGGGCTGCCGCCGGTGCTGATCCAGGTCGGGTCCACCGACATCTTCTACCCGGACGCGGAGCTGATGGCCCAGCGCCTTGCGACGGCGGGAGTGCCGGTCACGCTCGAGGTGTGGGACCGGCAGATTCACGTTTTCCAGGTGGCCGCGGATGTCATCCCCGAGGCGCAGCGCGCGATCGTGCAGATCGGCGAGTTCGTCCGCACCACGACGGCCGCGTGTGCCCTTCGCCGCGACCGAACACGTCTACGGGTATGGATCGGTTCTGCATCCGGATTCTTCCGACGGGGCAGGCCACTGCGTCGCACGTAGTGGTCTTCGGCGACGGTTGCGGGTGTCACCAGTTGTCGGATCAGATGCAAACCTTCTCCACCGCCGCCGAGAACGAGGGTCTCGCCGTGCCGCACCCGCCCAGGCTTTCGGTCCCACCGCCGTGCCGGGTAGGGGAGCGTGCCACCGTCTGCGCGGTTGCAGCGGGACACGGAGGGAGGCCACGCGATGACCGACAGCCCACACGGCCACGACCGTGCTCGCTGACGTGGTGCGGATGTCGGGAGTGGGCTGTCGGTGGGGTGCGCGGTCGTACACGCACGTCCCTCTCTGGCCGGGTGCCGGGCTCTACAGGCCGACGGCGTATTCGAGGGCGCCGAGTTCGTCGTCGAGGTGGTCGAGCATCGGCGCCAGGTCGGGCAGGGTGCGGCGGCAGCCGGTGAGCCCGAACGCGATCTCGTCGTCGGTGCTGGTGCAGGTGATGTTCAGGGCCTGCCCACGGACCGGGATCGACAGCGGGTACAGGGCGGTGAGGCGGGCGCCGTTCCAGTACAGGGGCTCGCTCGGCCCCGGCACGTTGGAGATCATCACGTTCGCGGGGCGGATGAACGAACCGATCCCGAACATGCCCAGAGCCAGCGGGACGGTGCCGAGGGCGCTCGCGGCCAGGTTCTGGGTGCGGCTCATGGTGCGCATCGCGTTCTTGCCGTCGGTCATGGCGGCGTGCACCGTCTCGAGTCGCAGCGCCGGATCGTCGAGATGGGTGCCGAGGTTGCACGAGAGCATCCCGATCTCGTTGCCCGTCTTGGTTTCCCGCTTCTCACCTCGTAGCGAGACCGGAACCATGGCGATCAGCGGATGCTCGGGCAGCACCCCGAGAGCGCCGATGAACGTACGCAGAGCGCCCGAGCACATCGCGAGGACCACGTCGTTGACGGTGGCGTCGGCGTGCTTGGCGACCAGGCGCAGCCGTTCGAGTGGCCAGGAGCGGGCCGCGAATCGTCGGGCCCCGCCGATCGGCACGTTGAGCATCGAGTGCGGTGCGGCGAGTGTGAGTGCGCCGCCGCGGTGGTGCAGCGCCCGGTCGACGGTGCCCGCGAGGGCGGGCAGCAGACCGGCCACCTCGCCGACGGTGTCGCGGGCCACGCGCAGGGCCGCCGCGGGCAACGCGGGTGCGCTCACTCGGCCCGGCAGGTCGCCGGCCGCGACCAGGTGGCGCTGCCGGGTCAGCGGTTCCCAGGGTGCGGGCATCGCTCGCGCGCCCGGGTCCTCGCTGAGCGCGCTGCGCAGCAGCTTCATCGCCGACACCCCGTCGGCGAGGGCGTGGTGGATCTTCATGTACACCGCGAGGCGTCCGTCGGCGAGGCCCTCGATCAGGTGCATCTCCCACAGTGGGCGGCTGCGGTCGAGCAGGCCGGCGTGCAGGCGGGAGACCAGATCGAGCAGTTCGGTGACCCCGCCCGGCTGGGGGAGGGCGTCGTGGCGGACGTGGTGGCCGAGGTCGATCTCGGTGTCGGATTCCCAGCCCCACTGGCCCAGCGTGGTCAGCGACCGTGCGGCCCGTTTGCGCAGCAGCGGGGACACCTCGCCTCGCGTGAGCGCCGCGTCGAGCATCGTGCGGACGTCGCGCGCGTCGGAACCTTCAGGCGGGTCGAACACCGCCAGGCCCCCGACGTGCATCGGATGGTGGCGGGACTCGCCGATCAGGAACATCGAATCGGTCGGCGACATCGGTAACAGCAAAGCTTCGGCCCTTCCATCTTGTCCGTGCCGGACTGCGAGCGGTCCGGCCCCCCCGAGGAGCTGCGTGTAGGGATCTGTGTGTCCAGCGGTAACACCAAAGTGTGAGGCAAATCACGATCGCGGCCGCCAGCGTCTTTTTACATCACAGTTGTGACAAATACCACCTGGTCGAGTGTCCAATTGTGTCCCGGCGGCAAGGTTGTCGGCGCCCCGCTGTCCGGCGGGAGGTGGCCGCGGCGTCGGTCAGCTGCACGCCGCGACGGTCGTCGGACCGCCCCGTGGGGCGCACGGGTCCACGGCACCGCGAGCGAGGACATCCGCCGGCGCGGGCGACCGCGGATCGGATCGGTGACACGTCCGTCGTACTCGCCCCCCGCATCACGCATCTCGTGGCGAGAAGACCTCGGGGGGTGAGCGGATCCCACACCTTGGGTGGCTTCTGGACCCCGCGCCGATGGATCAGTCTTGTTCATGTCACATCGAGTACAGGAAGGAGGGAAAGGAAATGCGTCGCATCAAGTTCACCGTCGCCGCACTCGTCGGCTTCGTGCCGCGAAAAGCGCCGGGCATGTACGAATGGTCCTGACAATGTTCGAGAGTGCGGGCGGTCGACTTTGTTTCGCCGCCCGCACTCTCATTAGGAGACGTAAATGGCACGGCCACCAATTCTCGGGGCGTCGCGAGCAGCATTGGCGGAAACGTACGATCGCGGGCGGCTGTCCTTTCTGCTCGACGCCGCAGAACTCGGACCGATAGTCGAACTCTGGCCGGGAACTTTCCTCGTGTCGGGTCACCGCGAGGTACACGACGTACTCGTCGGGTCGAATCGCAAATTCTTGTCGACACAGAATTTCCTCAGGAACAAGGTGTCGGGCGATCTCGGATCCGAATCGGTGCAGAAGTGGATGAGATCGCGCAAGGCGGCATCCGCGGCGTTGGCATCACGTGATCGCCTCGAAGACCACCAGGTCGAACTCGCACAACACACACACGCAATCGTCCGGAGTTGGGTGGGGAGGACGGTCGGTGACCGCGAGCTGATCGACACCTTGCAGGTTCTCACGTCCGCGTCCATCAGTCGGTACTGCTTCGGAACGCGGAACGTCGACGAGATCCCCTCTCTCGCACAGGAACTCCTCGATTCGCTCTTCCCGATCACGGCGAGCCCGTTCGTCCTACCCAGATGGATGCGCTGGCGGCCTTCGGACCTGCGAGTCCGCAGGGCCCTGCGCAATCTCGAATCGGCCGTGGCGCAGCTCGCGCGGACACCGGGCTCGGACGGATTGTGCGACGACCTCCGACGAGCCGATCTGCCGCCCGAAGACGTTGTGCAGATGATTATTTCGACCCTCCTTGCCGCGCACGGCGTTCCGGCGGCAGCGATCCTGTGGGGGATGGTCGAGCTCGGCCGGCACCGCGCCGTCCAGGATCGGCTGCGAGGTGAGGGCGGCGCCGACGCGCTCACACGCGTTGTGTCCGAGACGCTCCGACTGTGGCCGCCGTCGTGGATGTTGGGCCGTGACGCGGCCGAGGACATCCGTTTCGGGGACTGGGAGATGAAGAAGGGCAGTGTGGTGATGGTGTCCAGCTGGGTCACCCACCGGGTCTCGCCCGCCTTCGCGCCGACCGGTGGCGACTTCAGGCCCGAGCGGTGGATCGACGCGGCACCACAGCGCGGCGAGTTCATACCGTTCGGCGGCGGACCGCGATGGTGTGTGGGCGCGAAGTTTGCGGAACGCGAGCTGTCGACCGTCCTGGGCGAGATCGTCCGAAATTCCACGATGCGAATTCAGCTGTCGGGCGCCGAACTGAAGGTGAACGAGCGCAGAACTCTCACCCCCGAGGACTTCGCCATGAGATTCGACGTCCCGGTGAGCGCGTGACGCCCGGAAGACTCCGGGCCAGGCTGGGATTCGCCTTCCTCCTCGCCGGCCCGGTCGCCGATTCCGCCATTGTGGTGATCACGGCCGGGTTGGTTGTTGCCGCCGGCGGAGATGCGGCACTCCTGTCCGTGGCATTCGGTGCTCGATGCATCGGAATTCTCGGAGCGGGGGTCGTCGCCGGCACGTTGGCGGACAGGCTCGACAAACGGGCGATCATCCTGTCGACATATGTTGGGCGTGGTGCACTGATCGCCATACTGCCGGCACTTGCGGGCGGACTTCCCGTTCTGCCCGTGATGATCGCCCTGGGTATCTGTAGTGGGCTCTCGCAGCCGGCCGCGACCACTGCGGTCTATCTCTCGGTTCCACGCGACGACCGGGCCGACCGGCTGGCGATCTGGCATTCGCTGACCCTGACCGTGCAGGTGGTTTCGCCCGCGGCGGCGGCACTGCTCATCTCGGTCACCGGACCCACCGTGTCGGCATTTCTGCTCATTGCGGCGGTGGCCGTGGGTGCCACGTGCGCGGGTGCGGTCACCCCGGGTCCGACGCGAACCGACCCGTCCACGGGGATTGTTCAGGACACGTGTGCGGGTCTCCGCTACGTCAGGGAATGCCATTGGCTGCGGACGGTGATCCTGGTGTCTGCGGCACAAACCGCGCTACCGGTCCCGGCCTGGCTCCTGATCGTCAACGCGGGGTCGAGCGAGCAATGGTTCGCGGGCGCCCAGGGTTACATCATGGCCCTGTTCGCGCTCGGTGGCATTGTGGCCACGAGCCTGCTGGGAAAGCGGATTCCCTCTCGTACAGCACAATCGGCGTTGCTGGCGCAGGGGGCGATCTGCGTCGGCCTGGTGACGTTGAGCCTGTGTCCACCGTTCTCCGTCATGGCCGTGGTGGCACTGCTCGCCGGCGCCGCGATTCGAGTGGGCAGCGTCTGGGCGGATGTCCTCGTGGCGACGCGAGTGCCCGAAGAGATGCTCGGACGAGTCGCGGGTTTGGGCGCGACCCTCGCCAATGTGTGCATGCCGGTCGGTTACATGATCGCCGGTGCGCTCCAGGCGCCACTCGGCTCGGCGGCGACCGCGGGCCTCGCGGCTGCAGCGAGTGCGGCCGTGACGGCCGTCGGCGTGGTGCTCGTCTCGACGCCTGCACGGACTCTGCCGGTGCGGAGCGCGGTCTGACGCCGCGGCGTTCACGCAGGCCGACCGGGGACGAGGTCGTGCGGTCCTCCGTGCCGTCTAGCGTTGAGGGTATGTCGGTGGTTCTCGCAGGTCGGTACGAGTTGCGGGGAGTGCTCGGTCGCGGCGGGATGGCGGACGTCCACGAGGGGTGGGACCGACGCCTCGGGCGTCCGGTGGCGGTGAAGGTGCTCCGCGCGGAGTTGGCGGGGGTTCCGGACACCCGTCGGCGTTTCGAGTCGGAGGCGCGGTTGGCCGCGACCCTCACTCACCCGAACATCGTCGCCGTCCACGACAGCGGCGAGGACGCCGGCGTCCCCTACATCGTGATGGAACGCCTGCCCGGTCGGTCGCTCGCCGACGACATTTCCGCCGGTCCCCTGTCCGGGCCGCGGGTGCGCGCGATCCTCGGCCAGATCCTGGCCGCGCTCGGTGCGGCCCACGGGGCGGGCATCGTGCACCGCGACATCAAACCGGGGAACGTCCTGTTCGACGCCGCCGGCACCGTGAAGGTCGTCGACTTCGGCATCGCCAAGAGCGCCGACACCGACCACACCACGACGGGCCTGGTTCTCGGCACTGTCGCCTACCTCGGCCCCGACCGCATTGCCGGCAAGCCCGCGACGGTCGCGGACGACCTCTACGCCGTCGGGGTCGTCGGCTACGAAGCGCTGTCGGGCCGACGCCCGTTCGCGGGTGAGACGATCGCGTCGCTGGTCCACGCCATCATGAACGGACGGTATCCGTCGCTGGCGACCCTGCGGCCGGACGTGGACCCCGCCCTCGTCAACGTCGTCGACCGCGCGATGACCCGCGACCCGCGCCGCCGTTTTCCCGACGCACACGCCATGGCCACGGCACTGCAGACCCCGTACCCGACGTCTCCACCGCCGACGCTGGCCTTCACCCCCGCCGTGCCCGCGCCGGCTCCCGCGCCGGTTCGACGGTCGCGGCGAACGGTCGTCGCCGCCGCCGTCGCGGCTCTGCTGGTGGCCGTCGTGCTCGTGGCACTCGCGGTCTCCTCGCGCGACGGCGGGGGCACCGTCGGCCCCACCTCGGTCGGCCCCGCTCCTCCACCGGTCCCGAGCACCGTCGTCGCGCCGGTCGGCCCCCCGGTGACCAACGGCCCCCCGGTCACGAACGTTCCCCCGCCGACCGAATCGGGCCCGGGCAACGGCAACGACAAGGGCAACGACAAGGGCAACGACAAGGGCAACAAGGACACCGGAAAGACCAACGAGAAGGGCGGCAAGAACGACAACTGAGCGACACCGCCCGGTGAAGCCCGCACACGAGGCGCCCGACGGGGACGGATCGGTGCCGTGTCAACTCTGGTGCGTGCGCACCGGGTCACGATGACACCTGGATCGTGCCCGGATGTTCTCCAGTGTGCTCACCGAAATTCCCCACCCGTCTCCTTCGCTGCCGGCTCGACCCGGACTACTTCGGGTGGCCATCGACCGGGTGTGACGCCGATTGGTGGCGTGTCCTCCCACGGCACCGTGGGACCTTCATTCCACGCTCCGGGTGAAGTGAAGTCGACGTCTCCGCCCTTGAAAACCGCCCCGGAGAAGTCGACATCGGCACCACAGAAGACGGATTCGGAGAAGTCGACTTCGCCACCCCTGAGGAAGGCAGTCTCGGAGAAGTCGACATTTCCGCCTCTGAACACCGCCCCGGAGAAGTCGATCCGGCCGCCGCTGTAGACCTCGGCGCCGAAGAAGTTCACATCACTGTCGAGGATTGTCTCGGAGAAATCCACCATCCCTCCCCGAAAACCGGCGCCGGAGAAGCTGATCCAGGAACTCTCGAAAGTGGCAGACCAGAAGCTGACCTCGCCGTCGACGAAGGTCGCCCTGGAGAAGTCGACCGTCGCGCCGGAGAACACGGATCCCCGAAAGCTGACCTCTCCGCTCTCGAAGACCGTTCCGGAAAAGTCGACCCGGCCGGAGAACCTGGCACCGAGGAAGTCCATCTCCGCACCGCGGAAATCCGTCTCGGAGAAGTCGAAGTGGCAGCACTGCCAGCTCGACGGCGCGTCCTTCTGGAGATGCTCACGGATCACGCCCACCACCGTCCGTCGGACCTGTCTCTCACCTTCGTCGGCGGTCAGTGAGTTGTAGGGCAAGCGCAGGTATCCACACAGCACATCGATGCACACTTGGCGTTCGCGGTCGTTGGGGGTGTCCGAGTTGTGCCAGTCGTCGGCGAGCGATGCCATCGCGTACACGCCAGCCAATCGGACCGTCCCCGAAGGATCGGCCAGTTGCGCCGCGGCGGAGGTGAATCTCGCTCGCAGGTCCCGCACGGTCTCACGACGGTGCGTCTGGTCCAGCGCCTGCTGCTGCCGATCCAAGGTGCCCTGAAGTTTCCTGTTCTCCGCCGCAAGCTGATCCCTTGCTTGGCGGAGTTGGTCTGCCGCGATCTTCTCGTTACTGATCCGAGTGCGGTGAACGCCGTAGTAGGCGACGAGAGCGGCGGCGAGAACACCGACTCCGCCGAGGACGGTTCCCTGCGCAGGTTGCAGGTCGTCCCACCGCCAGACGAGAAACGCCGACACGACGCACAGTGCACCAATTGCCCCCGAAACCGCCGCGATTCGCCGCTGCATCGGTATCGACGGCATCAGCCTTCTCCGGCGGAATGCTCCTGCCGGGTTGGTCGATCCGGTCACAGGACAATCATCGCCCAAGGCGATCCGGATGTGCGTGTTTCGGCGCGTGTGGCTGAGGAAGGGTGGTTCCCCCGGCGGGGCCTGTCTGCCTGCCGGCGCAACACGGCGATCCGATCCGGTGAGTGTGATCCCGACGGAGGTCCGTGAGGCACGTCACAGTGGCGCCCGGATCGTTCGGGTTGACAGTGCGCCACTGCCGCTGTCATTCTCGGTTCAGGTCATGAGTGCCAGCGCTTAGCCCCGGCTTGCTGGCCGGCAACCCTCCTCCGCGGTGGGGTGCCCCGGGTGACGACCTGGCCGTGTATCCAAAACCGGACACGGCAAGCGCGGACTCGATGCACAACCACTTCCAGCACGAGTCCCTTGACGTAAGGGATGACGCCATGACCGCTGTACTCGACACCACCATCGCCCTCGACGCCGCTGTCGACGAAAGCTGTGCCACCGCAGGGCCTTTCGCTTCGGTGTGTGGATCCGATCTGGTGGCGCCGCTGGCCGACGGCACGTCGGTCACCTACGCCAACTTCGACTACGCGGCCAGCGCGCCGGCGCTGTCCGCGGTCGCGGAGGCGGTGCAGTCGCTGCTGCCGTTCTACGCGAGCGTGCACCGCGGTGCCGGATTCGCCTCCCAGGTGTGCACCGAGCGCTACGAGGGCGCCCGCGACGTGGTCGCCGACTTCGTCGGGGCCCGCACCGACGACGTCGTGGTCTTCACCCGCAACACCACGGACGCGCTGAACCTGCTCGCGTCCTGCGTGCCCGGCGACACCGTGGTCCTCGACATCGAGCACCACGCAAACCTGTTGCCCTGGAAGCGAAACGGTGCCCGGGTCGTCCGCTCCGCCGACACCGTCGAGGAGACCGTGCAGCGACTGGTCGCCGAACTGTGCACCCGTCCCGCCGCGCTGCTCGCCGTCACCGGTGCCTCCAACGTCACCGGCGAGGTGCTGCCCATCGCCCGGCTGGCCCGGATCGCCCACGAGTGCGGCGCCCGGATCGCCGTCGACGCGGCTCAGCTGCTGCCGCACCGCCGCGTCGACATCGCCGACCTCGACGTCGACTACCTCGTCTTCTCCGGTCACAAGCTGTACGCGCCGTTCGGTGCAGGTGCGCTCGTCGGGCGCGCCGACTGGCTCGACGTGGCCGAGCCGTACCTCGCCGGTGGCGGGGCGACGAAGAACGTCGACCTCGACGGCATCGAATGGGCCACGGCCCCGCAGCGTCACGAGGCCGGGTCGCCGAACGTGCTCGGCGCCGTCGCGATCGCCGCCGCCTGCCAGGCCCTCGCCGCCTTCGACGCGGACGCCGCACAGCGCCACGAGCGGGCACTCTGCGCCCGGCTCGTCGCCGGACTGTCCGACGTCGACGGCGTCGACGTGCTGCGGATCTGGCCGGATTCGCCGGATGCGGTCGGCATCGTCACCTTCACCGTCGCGGGCGCCGCGCCGCGCGAGGTCGCGACGTACCTGTCCGACCTGCACGGCATCGGCGTCCGGGACGGACGTTTCTGCGCGCACCCGCTGCTGTCGCGGCTCGGCCACGGCGACGGCGCCGTCCGCGCGAGCCTCGGGCTGGGCAGCAGCAGCGCCGATGTGGACCGGTTGATCGCCGCCGTCGGCGAGTTCGTGCGTGGGCGCGCGACGGACGCCGCCGCGGCGCGGTAACATCCTTGCCATGACAACGGCTGCGGCAGGCACGATCGACGGTCAGTGGTGCCGTCGGCATGTCGACCTGTGCCGTACTGCCTCGGGTATGTGTCCGGCCTGAGTTCCAACTCGCCGAACCACGTCACCCCGCTACATCTCCCGAGGTCTGTCATGTCTGCATCCTTCTCGTCCCTTCGTACTCGCCCGCTGCACGTGGCGGTCGAGCTGTCCGGCGCCGGCCACCACCCGGCGTCCGCCGCGCACACCGAGTTCCGGATCCCGGTGGGGCTCAGCGACTACTGGGTCCAGTTGACGTCGTCGTCGCTCGACCTGGTCGGTGATCCCGGATCGGTGGTCCGGGTCCGTGCCCACGACCTGCGTGAGGCGCAGCAGCGCCGCGAGGCGATCCGCGCCCGCGTCGCCGAGGACGGCCGCGATCCCGATTCGGTCGCCGTCCTGCTCGACATCGAGGTGCTGCTCGCCGACGACCACCGCAGCGCCCGACGGGAACTCGCCCGGCTTGACGCTGGGTTGCGTGAACCCCGTGTGCCCGAATCGATCTCGTATGTCGGCTCGGCCTCCGGTCTGGCCGGTCTGCTGGCCGACATCCGGGCCGCGGAGGTCGCGGACGGTGTCACCCTGCTGCCTCTGGTCCTGCCCCGGGTGCTCGACCGCGTCGTCGACGACGTGCTGCCGCTGCTGCACGACTCCGGCGTGACGCGCCCGTCCGCCGTCCTCGGCGAGGTGCTCGGCCGGTTCGGTCTCTCGCCACGCGAACTCGCCTCCTGAAACAGCCTCCACGAAGCGAACCCTCGCCCGGTCGGGACCGGGCGAGGGTTCGCTTCAGTGTGTGACGACGTGGATCTGCGGGTCGGGGTCGTAGCGGTAGCCGGCCCCGCGGACCGTGGTCACCTGCCTGCCGAACCGGCCCAGCTTGGTGCGCACCCGCGACACGTGCACGTCGACGCTGCGTCCAGCGCGGTCCCGCTCGCCGAGGGTGCCGCACAGTTCGAGCATCCGCCGCCGCGACACCACCACCCGCGGCCGGCTCGTGAGATGGGACAGGATCTCGAATTCGGTGTGGCTCAACGAGACCGGTGTCCCGTCGAGCCGGACCTCGCGGGCGGGCAGATCGATCAGAAGCGGGGCCACCGGGTCGAGCCGGGTGAGGGCGTCGACGCCGGGCACCAATTCGCGCGCGGTCGCTCGGAGGGCTTCTGCGAGTGCGGCGAGCTGGCGGTGGTCGGTGGAACCGGTGAACTGCAGGGTGAGCACCAGATCGGTGCTCGACTCACGCACGTACGAAGGGATCATGTGGGACTCCACGTCGGAAGGGGGTTCGGCGGTCGGGTCAGCGACAGCCGCGACACTCCCGTCCGACGTGGATTGCGTTGTGCGCGATGATCATTCGCCCAATGGGGTGGATCGATGGTAGCGGCCGTCGTGGTACAGCAGCGGAGACGCTGCCGCCTCGGCGTCGTTCTCGTCGTGGATCCGGGTCACCAGTCCGATCACGAGGGTGTGATCGCCCGCCGGAATCAGCTGATGCACGGTGGTGCGCAACCAGATCGGGGTTCCGTGCAGCACCGGCTCGCCGCTCTCGAGGCGCTTCCACAGCGAGGTGTCCGCGAAGCGCTGGTCGGCGCTGCGGGAGAACCGCTCCGCGAGCGGGTGCTGGTGCTCGCCGAGCAGGTGGATCACCACCGAATCCGCAGCGTGCAACGCCCGGATGGACGACGAGGTGTGCGCGATGTTGAACGACACGAGCGGCGGGTCCAGCGACAGCGACGCGAACGACGTCGCGGTGAAGCCGACCGGCCCGGACCCGGAGTCGAGAGTGACGATCGTGACGCCGGCGGGGTACCGACGCATCGCCGCCCGGTATCCGTCGGCGGTGACGGCGGTGCCGTCCACCGGCGCGGTGGCGGGGTTCTGCTGCTGGGGTTCGAGCGACTGGGGCATGGGTACTTTCGATTCGGGTGCGCAGGCGACCGGATGCGCCGGCTGTCATGGATGCGCGCGCCGGGGACGCGCTGGGAAACGCGCACGCGGGACGTGCGCGCCTGTGGTTCGAATCAGTGCGAACACAGGCACGTCGTGACACGGCACAGGTCGACGTGGCGACGTCGCCAGCCCTGTTCGGTCACGGTGCCTCCAGAATCGGTTTGCACCACTATAGGTCGACCGCCGGTGCGCGTCGACGGCGAGCCTCGGGTTCGATGCGTCGGCGGGGTGTCGGCGGGCCCGTCAGTTCATGTCGACGGCCAGTCCTGCGGTGATTCGCAGCAGTTCGCGGAAGGTCGTCCGGAACACCGCGTCGGGGCAGCCCGCCGCGGCCCACAGTTCGGGATACGCCTCGAGTGCGTTGTCGACGTAGGTCGACAGGTTCGTCGGGTGCCCCACTGGTGCGACGCCGCCGACGGGCTGCCCGGTGACCTCGCGGACGAGTGTCGCGGGGGCCGGCGTGAGCGTGCCCTCGAGGCGTTTGCCGGTGCGTTCGGTGTCGACCTGGTGGGCGCCGGACACCAGCAGCAGGACGGGTTCGTCGTCGAGGAGGAACACCAGTGACTTGATGATCGCTCCGACGTCGACGCCGAGGGTGGTGGCGGCGTCGGCGGCGGTGTGGGTCGGCGCGTCCTGCGTGACCACCACGCCGTGGTGGCCGCGCGAGATCAGTGTCCGTGCGACGTTGGCCGCGTTCGGGTGCAGTGTTCTCGCCATGCCCCACCCTAGGACCGGCGGGCATCCTGTGCGCGACGAAACGCTCGGGTCGAATTGCGTCCGTTATGCGACCTCGGGTGCCGAGCTCCGTGCTGCGAGACGAGCGGTGCAGCCGAACACCGCGACGACGCCGACCACGGTGTAGAGGACGAGCGTCGCGATCGGCTGCCCGATGCCCGTGCCGTGGAAGTAGACGATGCTGCGCACGCCCTCCGTACCCGCGCCCGGCGTGATCCACCGGCCGATGGCCGCATAGAACAAGGGCAGGACGTTCGATCCGAACGCGCCTCCGGCGCTGGGGTTTCCGAGGACCACGAAGATGACGATCGCCAGCGGCACCGCCAGGATTCCGAGCGCGGCCCGCAGTCCCGCCGTGAACATGCCAGTGGCGAACACCACCCCGGCGCCGAGCAGCGTCAACGGCAACAGGTGGCCGGTGAACGTGCCGAGCACGGTGGTCGTGATCAGGGCGCCGACGAATCCCGACGCCGCCGCGTATCCGGCCGTGATCGTCGTGTGCAGCCCGGCCTCGCGCAGCGTGCGCGGTGCCCCGATCAGCAGTCCGACCGCAGCCGCGAGCAGGTAGCCGCCGACCACCCAGCCGATCGACAAGTAGAAGCCGGACAGGCCGCGGTTGTCGTGGACGCCGACCGGAATCTCGTCGCGCACGACGAAGGTCCGTCCGCTGTCGGCGGTGGCCGCGGTGAAGATTCTCTCGAGCGCGGTTGCGGCGGAACTGCCCGCGGCGCTCGCGGTGATCAGGGTGTCCGGGCCGCTCGCCGCGATCACGTACGCGCCCATCACCTCGCGGTCGCCGATCAGGGTGCGGGCCTCGTAGGTGGTGGCCGCGACGCGGGCCTGCACGGGGTGTCCGTCGATCGCGCCCAGACGGTCGACCACCTGCTGGTCGGCGCCCGCGGGCAGTCCCGGTTCCGCGACCACCGCGATCGGGATGTCGTGTGGGGTGGGCTGGTGGAACGCGGCGACGTAGCTGGTGATGAATCCGATCTGGAGCAGCAGGACGCCGACCGCGACCGCGACGAGGATCTGCTTCGGGCTGTACCGGTCGGTGGGGCTGGTGGAGCGGTGTGGCGGGGTGGCGTCCGGTGCGGAGGCCGTGTCGCCGGGGGTCGCGTCGAGATCGGTGGTGGTCATCGGGAGTCTGCCTTTGCCGCGTTGTGAATACCCAAGGTATTGAATACCCTAGGTATCCAAAATCGGGGCGGTCAAGCTGGAAAATGGACAACCGTGGAATCTGAGTCGAGGACGACACCGGAGCGGCGGCCGCGAGCCGCCTCACACGCCGATCCCGGGATGCTGACCCGGCCCTCGCGCACCGAGGTCCGCCGCCGCCTCCTCGACGCCGCTGCGGAGGAGTTCGCCGAACGCGGTTTCGGTGCCGCCCGGCTCACCGAGATCGCGCGACGTGCCGGATTCACCAAGGGCGCCGTCTACTCCAACTTCGACTCCAAGCAGGACCTGTTCGCGGAGCTGTTCGCCGACCGCTCCCTCGAACTCGCCGGACGGGTTCTCGCCGAGATCGCCGGACTCGACGTCGGCGCCGCCGCCGGGCGCGGCGGAGAGACCATCAGCGCCTGGCTGGTCGGGGACCCGGGGTGGGCTCTGCTCGTCCTGGAATTCGGCGTCCAGGCCGCCCGCGAACCCGCGGTCGCCGAGGCCTACCTGCGCGAACGCCGATCCCTGCGGCGGCAGATCGAGGAACTGATCGCCGAGCGGGCGGCCGAATGGGGAATCCGCGTCGACGCGCGCACGACGGCCATCACGCTGATGGCCCTGATCTCCGGACTGATGCTCGAGCACGCCGTCGACCCTGAGCAGGTGGACCGGCGCGCCGTGCAGGCAGCGGTCTCGGGGCTGTTCGCCAGCGCCCTCGGACGCGGTCAGGAGTAGTTGTCGTAACCGCCCTCGGGGCCGAGCATCCGCTGGATCCGGGTGCGATTGACCTTCGCGAGTTCGCTGACCATCGTCTTGCGTTCGACCTCGGGGGAGTGGGACATCCGCGCGTCGAGGTCGAGGAGCAGTTCGGTTGCGTCGCGGCCGGCGGCGCACCACAGGTACGGATAGCCGAACCGCTGCTCGTAGCTCTCGCAGGCGATCAGGACGGCCAGCATCGTCTCCTCGTCGGGCGCCCACACCGCGCACTGCTCGAGTGAGGAGGCGGTGGTGTGGATCCGGCGGGCCACGGTCGGGTGGCACTGCAGTGCGATGTCGATGTCGGCGGGTGACAGTTCGAAGAGTTCGGTATCGGCACTGCTGAGCAGTGCGTCGTGGGACACGTAGGGGCGTCCGTCCACGATTCGGCCCGCCCAGATCACCGAGTAGTAGCACTCGAACAGGGCATGGGTTGCGCTGCGGGGTGCAAGGGCGTTGAACCGATCCAGTCCGATGCCCTGGTGCATCAACATCTCGACCTCCCCGCGTCGAAAGCATCCCGTGCGTACATCGTGACGGCCGGTCCGCGGCGACGCCACCTGCGGCGACCGAAATTTTCACAGGCTTAACGGGCGGCCACGAAAGAGGTTACTCTCGAGTAATGACTCGAGACGCCTGGAAGGCCTTCACCGTCGAAATCAAGGACCACGTCGCCCAGGTGACGCTGATCGGTCCCGGCAAGGGCAACGCCATGGGGCCCGACTTCTGGAGCGAACTGCCGCAGCTGTTCGGCGACCTCGACGCCGACTCCGACGTGCGCGCCGTCGTCCTCGCCGCCCAGGGCAAGAACTTCTCGTTCGGACTGGACCTCGCGGCGATGGCCCCGGAGCTCGCTCCGGTTCTCGCCGACAAGGCGCAGGCCGCGCCGCGCACGGACTTCCACGCGACGATCCGGCAGATGCAGGGCGCGATCACCGCCGTCGCCGACTGCCGCAAGCCCGTCATTGCCGCGGTCCAGGGCTGGTGCATCGGCGGAGGCGTCGACCTGATCAGCGCCGCGGACATCCGCTACGCCAGCGCCGACGCCCAGTTCAGCGTCCGCGAGGTCAAGGTCGCGATGGTCGCCGACGTCGGCACCCTCGCCCGTCTGCCCCGAATCATCGGCGACGGCCACCTGCGCGAACTGGCGCTCACCGGCAAGGACATCGACGCCGCGCGCGCCGAGAAGATCGGCCTGGTCAACGACGTCCACGAGGACGCCGACGCGGTGCTGGCCGCCGCACACGAGACCGCCGCCGCGATCGCCGCCAACCCGCCCCTCGTCGTGCAGGGCGTCAAGCAGGTGCTCGACCACAGCCGCAAACCCGACGTCGACGACAGCCTGCGGTACGTCGCCGCGTGGAACTCCGCCTTCCTGCCGTCGGAGGACCTCGGCGAGGCCATCGCCGCCGTGTTCCAGAAGCGTGCCCCGGAGTTCAAGGGGAGATAGACCCGGCCCCGCGTCGGGCCCGGCCGACGATGTGCGAAAGGTGCGCAGGTCGGCCGGTTGCCTCGACGGTGGCGTCCACCACATACTTGCGGGCAGCAAGCATTTGAGTGACGCCCTCGAGGAGCGACAGAGATGACCCCGGAAGAGGTCGAGCCGCTGGCCGACCGCATCGGAAACCACATGGTGCGGCTGCAGCGCATGCGGGACCGGACCATGGCGCATGCCAAGACCACGGACGGCATCGACCCCGCCGTCTACGCCTGCCTGTTCCGGCTCATCCAGGACGGGCCGATGCGCTCGAGCGCGCTCGCCGACGCGATGTACTCCGATCCGTCGACCGTCAGCAGGCAGGTCACCCAGCTCGTCGAGCGCGGCCTCGTCGAGCGTCAGCCCGACCCCACCGACGGCCGGGCCAGCGTCCTCGCCGCCACCGACAGCGGACGCGCGGTCGCTGCCCGGGTCCGCGCCCGGCGCAACGAGAAGCTCGGGCAGGTGCTCGCGGACTGGCCCATCGACGACCTCGTCGAATTCGCCCGACTGATGGACCGTTTCGTCGACGACTACGAGCGGATGCGGCCGATCTTCGGCGCCGACCAGCCGAGCGCACCGCGGTGACCCCGGCGGCAGACACGGGAGCGGAGGTCGCCGAGCACGGCGTCTACACGCACCGGCAGATCATGGTCATCCTCTCGGGGCTGATGCTCGGCATGTTCCTGGCATCGCTGGACCAGACCATCGTGGCGACCGCGATCCGGACCATCTCCGACGACCTCAACGGCTACGCCCTGCAGGCCTGGGTGACCACCGCGTACCTGATCACCGCGACGCTGGCGACCCCGCTGTACGGCAAGCTCTCCGACATGTACGGCCGGAAGCCGTTCTACCTGGCCGCGATCACCATCTTCGTCGTCGGATCGATGCTGTGCACGATGGCGCAGTCGATGTACATGCTGGCCGCGTTCCGGGCATTCCAGGGACTCGGCGCCGGCGGGCTGATGTCGCTGGCCCTGGCGATCCTCGCCGACATCGTCAGCCCGCGCCAACGCGCGCTGTACCAGGGTTACTTCCTCGCCGTCTTCGGCACGTCCTCCGTGCTCGGCCCGGTGATCGGCGGACTGCTCGCCGGTCAGGACACCATCGCCGGAATCGCCGGATGGCGGTGGGTCTTCCTGGTCAACGTCCCGATCGGCGCGCTCGCGCTGGCGGTGGTGTCGCGGTTCCTGCGGCTCCCGAAGGTCCGCCGCTCGGGTGTCCGGATCGACTGGTGGGGCGTGGTCGCACTGGCCGTCGGCATCGTGCCGGTGCTCGTCGTCGCCGAGCAGGGTCGCGAATGGGGCTGGGGGAGCCCGGAGTCGATCACCTGCTACGTGATCGGCGCGGTCGGTGTACTCGTCTTCGTCCTCGTCGAGCATCGCCTCCGCGACGCCGCGCTGATCCCGCTGCGGATGTTCCGCAACTCCACCTTCGCGCTCGGCGTGGTCATCTCGATCGTCGTCGGCGCCGCGATGTTCGGGGGCATCTCGCTGATCCCGCAGTACCTGCAGGTGGTGCGCGGGTCGAGTCCGACTCTCGCCGGCATGCAGATGCTGCCGATGGTCCTCGGCCTGATGGTCGGCTCGATCCTGTCCGGACGCCTGATCTCCCGCACCGGGCACTACCGGATCTTCCCGCTGATCGGGGCGGCGACGGTGACCCTCGGCATGTTCCTGATGCACTACGTCCACGCCGACACTCCGCTGCCGATCGTGATGGTGTTCATGGCGATCGCCGGTTTCGGGCTCGGCAACATGATGCAGCCCCTGACCCTCGCCATCCAGAACGCATTGCCGCCGCAGGACATGGGCGTCTCCACCGCGGCCTCGACGTTCTTCCGGCAGATCGGCGGCACACTCGGCGTCGCGGTGTTCCTGTCCATCCTGTTCGCCCAGCTGACGCCGAACATCACCGAGCAACTGCAGTCCGCCGCGTCCGACCCCGGGTTCCAACAGGCCGTCGTCGCGGGCCTGCACGGCGACAACCCCGCGGACGCCGCCCTCGCCGGCGGACTGGTCCACCACGACACGTCCGCGGCTGCCGATGTGCTGCACGACAGTTCGGTCATCCAGCAGCTCAGCCCGGTGCTGGCGCAACCGTTCAAGGTCGGGTTCGCCGACTCGATGTCGACCGTGTTCCTGACGGTGTCGGTCCTGGCCCTGCTCTCGCTGGTGCTGGTGGCGTTCTGGAAGGAGGTCCCGCTGCGTACCAGCAGCGGTCTCGCCGCTGCGGCCGCCGGCCGGGAGGGCGGACACGACCCGGACTGACTCCGCGACGCGACGACTCGGCGGGGCTGGTCTGCATACCGGACGAAGGGCTGCGAGGATCACCGGAGGGTGCCGGTTCCGCAGAACGAGGCTCGGGGGTTCGCTGTGACGACAGAGACCACCTCCACCAGGAAGATGCCGCTGCCGACGCTGTCGGCGATGGTCGTCGGCTCGATGGTCGGCGCGGGGGTGTTCTCGCTGCCCGGAACTTCGGTTCCGCCACCGGCGGTCTCGGCGCGCTGATCGCCTGGGCCGTCGCGGGTACCGGCATGCTGATGCTCGCGTTCGTGTTCCAGGCCCTCGCCGTCCGCAAACCCGACCTGGACGCCGGGGTCTACGCCTACGCGAAGGCCGGATTCGGCGAGTACCTCGGCTTCTTCTCCGCGTTCGGGTACTGGCGAGTGCCTGCGTCAGCAACGTCAGCTACTGGGTGCTGATCAAATCGACACTCGGCCAGGTCCTTCCGCGATGCACCTCGACACCGTATTCACCTTCGCCGACCGTGACCTGGTCACCGTCTTCCCAGACATCGTCGACGGCATCCACACCTTCTCGCTGCGTCCGGGAGACAAGGCGCCCGAGGTCACCGAGGAGAAGAAGTCGTTCGTCGACGTCGTCGCCGAGGCACTGAAGGTCGACAGGCTCCGGGTGGTGCCGACCGGCGGCGGTTTCTACGCCAACGAACGGCAGCAGCGGGACAGCGGCAACAACCTCGTCGCCGTCGAACCGGGCGTCGTGTTCGCGTACGACCGCAACACCCACACCAACTCGGCGCTCCGCAAGGAAGGTGTCGAGGTGATCACCATCGTCGGCGCCGAGCTCGGCCGCGGTCGCGGTGGCGGGCACTGCATGACGTGCCCGATCGTCCGCGACCCCGTCGACTTCTGAGCGGTCAGATCCGCCGCATCACCGACACCACCCGGCCGAGCACCACTGCCTCGTCGCCGTCGATGACCGGGTAGGCCGGGTTGCGGGGCTCGAGCTGCACGTGCCCGTTGCGTCGGCGGTACACCTTCACGGTCGCCTCGCCGTCGATCATCGCCGCCACGATCTGACCCGAATGTGCCTCGTGCTGCTGGCGGACCACCACGATGTCGCCGTCGCAGATCGCCGCGTCGACCATCGAGTCGCCGCGCACTCGCAGTCCGAACACCGTGCCGGACCCGACCAGGTCGCGCGGCAGGGACAGCACGTCGTCTGTGTGCTGCTCCGCGAGAATCGGTGTGCCCGCGGCGATGTCACCGACGACGGGTACCTGCACCGAGTCGTCGGAGGCGGCGTGCGCCGCGGTACCGCGGAGGAACGGGCGCACGTCGATCGGCCGGGACACCGAGGGGCTGCGGCGCAGGAAACCCTTGTCCTCCAACGCCTTCAGGTGCTTCGACACCGCCGAGGTGGAGCGCAGGCCGACCGCGTCCGCGAGCTGCCGGGTGCTCGGCGCGAACCCGTACTCGACCACCCAGTCGCGGATCGTCACGAGAATGCTCTGCTGGCGCGGCGGCAGCGCGCTGGGGTCGAGGCCGCCGAAGGGGTCGAGGTCGTCGTATCCGGTCACGGGGCGAGATCGTAGAGGGAACCGCCGACACGCCCTGCACCCGCTCACCCCCACACCCGCTCACCCCTCGAACGGCTGAAGGTGCCCTTCGTGCGGTTCACGCGCACGAAGGCCACCTTCAGCCGAGCGGGGTGGGGGTGCCGCCCCCACGGGAGGGTTGGGGCTCAGTGGCCGCCGTCGGCCTGCAGCCGGTCGAACGCCTCCGCGATGACCTTCTCGGCCTCCTCGCGGCCGACCCAGTCGGCGCCGGTGACGTGCTTGTTCGGCTCGAGGTCCTTGTAGTGCACGAAGAAGTGCTTGATCGCGTCCAGCTCGAACTGCGACACGTCGGAGATGTCCTTGACGTGGTCCCAGCGCGGGTCGCCGGCGGGCACGCACAGCACCTTGTCGTCGCCGCCGGCCTCGTCGACCATCTTGAACATGCCCACCGGGCGAGCCTCGACGATCACGCCAGGGAAGACGGACTCGGGCAGCAGCACCATCGCGTCGAGCGGGTCGCCGTCCTCGCCGAGGGTGTTCTCGATGTAGCCGTAGTCGGCGGGGTAGCCGAACGAGGTGTAGAGGTAACGGTCGAGCTTGACGCGCCCGGTCTCGTGGTCGACCTCGTACTTGTTGCGCTGACCCTTGGGGATCTCGATGGTGACGTCGAACGACACGCGTCTTCCTCGCTTTGTTTCGTCTTCGGTGGGCTTGATCGTCTCATGCTCCACCTTCCCCGTGGATCACGGTGAAGTGAAGGATGCGACGCATAGGGTACAGACAGTTCACGATCCCGTGTGATCCTGTGGCGTTCGGTGTGCGCCTGTTCGTCTATGGCTCGTTTTTGTCGGTGCTTGCGCTCATGGTCCGGCGACAAGGGCGGACAGCGGGGATGGGACCGGGGGGTGGGTGCGGTGATTCAGACGTACCGGTTCGCGCTCGACCCCACCTCCGAGCAGGAAGAGGGGCTTCGGTCTTACTGTGGTGGGCAGCGTTCCGCGTTCAACTGGGGCCTGGCCACGGTGAAAGCGAACCTGGATCAGCGGACCGCGGAGCGGTCCTACGGGATCGACGATGCGGACCTGACGCCCAGCCCGAGCTGGTCTGCCTACAGCCTCCGCAAGGACTGGAACCAGGCCAAGAAGGCCGCGGCGCCGTGGTGGGCGGAGAACTCGAAGGAGGCCTACTCTTCCGGGTTGGCGAACCTCGCAGCCGCGCTGACGAACTGGACGAACTCCCGGACCGGGAAGCGGAAAGGCGCGAAAGTCCGGTTTCCCGATTCAAGGGCAAGCGCGGCACGCTGTCGTGCCGGTTCACCACCGGCGCGTTCGGGGAGGTGGTCGCGAACCCGAAGCATCTCGAACATGCGCAGAAGAATTTGCGCAGGCTCGGCCGTCAGGCGACGCGCCGGGTCGGTCCGGACCGGCGCACGAGGCAGGAACCGTCGAAGCGGTGGCGCAAGACTGCAGCACGGATCGCGCGTGCGCATGCCCAGGTCGCGAACGCGAGAGAGGACGGGTTGCACAAGCTCTCCACCCGCCTCGTACGTGAGCACACCACGGTGGTGGTCGAGGATTTGAACGTGGCCGGGATGGTCCGCAACCGGCGGTTGGCTCGGCGTGTCGCGGGGGTCGGGATGGGGGAGTTCCGCAGGCAGGTCGAGTACAAGGCTGGCTGGTGCAGCACCCGTGTGCTGGTGGCGGATCGGTGGTATCCCAGTTCCAAGACGTGTTCGGCGTGTGGCGTGGTGAAAGCCAAACTGCGCCTGTCCGAACGGATCTATATCTGCGATGGGTGCGGGCTGCGCATTGATCGTGACTTGAATGCGGCGCGCAGTCTTTCGGCGCTTGCGTGGGCGTCCTCCTCGAGTTGCGGGGCGACGGTAAACGAGCCGGATGGAAACCCACGTCAGACCCGCATTGCGCGGGCAGCGGGTATTGCCACGGGAAGACCGGGACCTTCGGGTGCGGGTCAACGTCGACGCCGTCAGGCGTCGACTCGGGAGACGTTTTCACACGTTTCTTGAACGGTAACCGGTCAGGGATAATGGCGTGAGAAGTGCGTGGAGCGACCATCGGAGGGATGTTGGGCAAGGCAGGGGCGAAGGACCGCAAGCTCGGGTCCCTGGCCGCGCGACGGCGCAAACGGGTCCGGCTCCTGCTCGGTGTGGTCGCCGTCGGCGTGATCGGCGTCGTCGTCGCGGCGCTCGTGCTGCTGGTCCCGAATCTCGGTTTCGGGACCAGCACGGCGTCCCCGACCACCACGCCCGCACCACCGCCGGTCACGCCGACGCAGCAGGTCGCCCCGGTCCCCGCCGACGCGCCGACGCCGACGCCCGCGGGGGTGGCCGCGGCGCTCGGCCCGGCGCTCGCGAACCCGGCGCTCGGTTCGTTCACCGGTGTCGTGTCGGACGCGGCGTCCGGCGCCGTCCTGTGGAGCCAGGGCGCGGACACACCGATGGTCCCGGCGTCGACGACGAAGGTGCTCACCGCGGCCGCCGCGCTGCTCGCGTTGCCGCCCGAACATCGCGTCGCCACCCGGGTCGTGCAGGGCTCGGAGCCGGGACAGATCGTGGTGGTCGGCGGCGGCGACCCGACCCTGACCGCGCAACCTGCCGGGCAGCCCGGGTACTACCCGGGCGCACCGCACCTCGACGACCTCGTCGCGCAGGTTCGCAGCGCGGGCGCGACCGTCGAGTCCGTCGTGGTCGACGCCGGCGCCTACACCGGGACCGCGATGGCCCGCGGCTGGATGCCGACGGACATCGCCGCCGGCTACATCGCCCCGATCGAGCCGATGATGCTCGACGGCGCACGCAGGCAGGCACTCGAGGACGAGTCGCCGCGCAGCGCCACCCCCGCACTCGACGTCGGCACGGCCCTCGCCGCGGCCTTCGGCCTGCCCCCCGACCGCGTCACCGTCGGCACCGCCCCGTCCGGGGCCGCACCGCTCGCCTCCGTCGAGTCCGCGCCCCTGCGCGACCGGCTCGGCCAGATGATGAGCCACTCCGACAACGTGCTCGCCGAGACCGTCGGCCGGGAGATCGCGGCCGAGGTCGGGACCGAGCCGTCCTTCGCCGGCGCGACCGAAGCGATCCTCCGGACCCTCGACCAGGGTGGCTTCGACACGACCGGAACGAGCCTGTACGACGCCAGCGGACTGTCGGTGGACGGCCGCATCCCGGCCCGCCTGCTCGACGAGATCCTCACCGCCGCGACCGGCGACGGCCACCCGGAACTGCGGCCGATGCTCGACTACCTGCCCGTCGCGGGCGCGACCGGCACCCTGTCCGATCGCTACGGCACCGGGGTGGGCGCGGGCTGGGTGCGAGCCAAGACCGGCACCCTGTCCGAGGCCAGCGCGCTGGTCGGGTACGTCACCGACGTCGACAACCGGGTCCTGACGTTCGCCCTGATGTCGAACGACCGCTCGCCGGACGTGAGCCGTCCCGCTCTCGACGCCATCGCCTCGACCCTGCGGACGTGTGGGTGCACATGACCGAGGAACGGTCCGGCGGACTGGGTGGCGCGGTCGACTGGGAGTTGGCGGCGCGCACCGGGGTCCGGCTGGCCCGACCCGGTCCGACCAGCACCCGCGAGGCCGCGGAGGCGGTCGTCGCCGAACTCGCCGACGCGTCCGTCCGGGCCGAGCAACCGGTCCGTGACGTCACCGGTCTCGCAGACGGGCTGCCCGTGCCGCAGGCACGGATCGTCGACCGCGCCGGGTGGATCCGTGCCGCCGCCGCATCCATGGCGAACCTGACCGGCGAGGAGGGCGGCCGCGCCGCCGGGTTGCTCGGCGGCCGTCCCGCCGGACTGCAGGCGGGCGCGATGCTGGCGTTCCTGTCGTCGGCGATCCTCGGCCAGTACGACCCCTTCACCGGCGAGCACGGCACTCTGCTGCTCGTCGCCCCGAACGTCGTCGGAGTCGAGCGGGCCCTGAAGGTTCCGTCCCACGACTTCCGGCTGTGGGTGTGCCTGCACGAGGTGACCCATCGCGTCCAGTTCTCGTCCGCACCCTGGATCGGCGACCACATGAGGGAGACGGTCGCGACCCTCGGCGCCGTCGGCGACGACTCGGTGTCCGACCTGGTGCGCCGCCTGGCCGAGGTGCTGCGGAACCGGCGTCCCGGGCAGGACCAGGCCCCCGAGGACCGCGGGATCCTCGGACTGCTGCGCGCCACCCAGGCCGAACCGCAGCGCGAGGCGCTGGACCGGCTGCTGATGCTCGGCACCCTGCTCGAGGGTCACGCCGACCACGTGATGGACGCGGTCGGTCCCGCGGTGGTGCCGTCGGTGGCCCGGATCCGGCGGGCGTTCGACCAGCGGAGGGTCAGGGCGGCCAGCCCGCTGCAGCGGCTCGTGCGGGCGTTGCTCGGTGTCGACGCGAAGATGGCACAGTACGTGCGTGGCAAGGCGTTCGTCGACGCCGTCGTCGGCGAGGTCGGGATGACCGAGTTCAACGCGATCTGGACCGGACCCGAGACGCTGCCCCGCACCGCCGAGATCGAGAACCCGCGAGCGTGGATCGACCGGGTCCTGGCGTGAGCACCGGATCGCCGCGCCTGCCCGAGGGGCAGGCCCTGCTCGAGGTGCGCCACGCGGTCCGCCGATGGATCGCAGGACACCCGCCCCCGGACGGGGTCGCGGTCGCACTGTCGGGCGGGGCGGATTCGCTGGCCCTGACCGCCGCGGCGGTCGCGGAGGCCGGTCCGGTCCATGCCCTCGTCGTGGACCACCGGTTGCAGGACGGATCCGCGGAGGTCGCGCGGCGGGCCGCGGACCGGGCGCTGCGGCTCGGCTGCCTGTCCGCGCGAGTGCTACCGATCGACGTCGGCACCCGCGGCGGGCTCGAGGCCGCTGCGCGCGTCGCCCGGTACGACGCGCTCGGCGCCGCCCGTGCGGGCCGGCCCGTCCTGCTCGGCCACACCCTCGACGACCAGGCCGAGACGGTGCTGCTGGGGTTGGCCCGCGGATCCGGGCCGCGGTCGATCTCCGGTATGCGCGACTGGGACGAACCGTGGGGACGGCCGCTGCTGCGGGTGCGCCGCACGGTCACCGAACGGGCCTGCGGTGAGTTGGGTCTGCCGCCGCATCGCGACCCCCACAACGCGGACCCCGCGTTCACCCGCGTTCGGCTGCGGACCGAGGCACTGCCGCTGCTCGAACAGATCCTCGGCGGCGGAGTCGCGCAGGCCCTCGCGCGAACCGCGGATCAGGTCCGCGAGGACGGCGAGGTGCTCGACGCCGCTGCGACGGCACTGCGGCGGGCGGCGACGGTGCCCTCGGAAACGGGGGGTGACGAACTCGACACCCAGGTCCTCGCCGCCGCGCATCCGGCTGTCCGTCGCCGGGCGCTGCGCGAATGGTTGCAGGTCAAGGGCGTCGGCGGTCTCACAGACACCCAGCTGCGCGCTGCGGACGATCTCGTCGGACGCTGGCGCGGGCAGGGTGGAGTCGCGCTCGGCGGCGGCGCGCGGGACGTCAGGTTGGTGCTGTCCCGGCGGCATGGCAGGCTGTCGGTCGGGTTCGTCACGCGCGAGCCGGCAGGTCGATGAACAAAGGGGCTAGCGCCGTGTACGAAGGCGACATCGCATCGGTTCTGATCTCCGAAGAGGAGATTCGCGAGAAGACGGCCGAGCTGGCCGCCTCGATCGCCGAGAAGTTCCCCGAGGGTGCCCCGGAAGGGGATCTACTGCTCGTCGGTGTCCTCAAGGGCGCGATCTTCTTCATGACGGACCTGGCGCGGGCGCTGTCGATCCCCACCCAGATGGAGTTCATGGCCGTCAGCTCGTACGGCTCGTCGACGTCCTCCTCCGGTGTGGTGCGGATCCTCAAGGACCTCGACAAGGACATCGCGGGCAGGCACGTGCTGATCGTCGAGGACATCATCGACTCCGGCCTGACGCTGTCGTGGCTGATGCGGAACCTGTCGACCCGCAACCCGGCGTCGCTGTCGGTGGTCACCCTGCTGCGCAAGCCCGAGGCCACCAAGATCGACGTCGACGTCGAGTGGGTCGGCTTCGACATCCCCAACGAGTTCGTCGTCGGATACGGTCTCGACTACGCCGAGCGCTACCGCGACCTGCCGTACATCGGCACCCTGGAGCCGAACGTCTACGGCGGCTGATCAACCTCCCCGGAGCGGCTTCGCCGCGGGCGCATAATCGGGTGATGGACGCCGACTTCACCGTCGCCGCCGTCGCCCAGCGGGTGCGGTCCGGGACGCTGACCCCGGTCGACGCGGTCGAGGAGTCGCTCGCCCGGATCACGGCCCGCGACCCCCGCCTCGGCGCCTTCGTCGACGTCCGGGCGGACGCCGCACGTACCGAGGCGGCGGCCCTGGGCGCCCGGCCCGACCTGGCCTCGCTGCCGCTGGCCGGCGTACCGCTCGCGGTCAAGGACAACGTTCCCGTCGCCGGTCGCCGGCTGGGCAACGGTTCGCTCGCGAGCCCCGCCGCACCGGCCGCCGCCGACCATCCCGTCGTCGCCCGGTTGCGGGCCGCGGGCGCCGTCGTCGTCGGGGTGACCGCGGTCCCCGAACTGTGCGTGTGGGGCGCCACCGACACCCCCGACGCGATCACCCGCAACCCCTGGAATCCCGCCGTCACCTCGGGCGGGTCGTCGGGCGGCTCCGCGGTCGCCGTCGCCGCGGGGATGGTCCCGGCCGCGCACGGCGCCGACGGCATGGGGTCGATCCGCATCCCGGCCGCGGCCTGCGGGGTGTTCGGCATCAAACCGGGACGCGGACTCGTGCCCGCCGAACTCGGGGTGGACTCGTGGTTCGGCATGGCCGAGAACGGGCCGATGGCGACGACCGTCGCGGACGCGGCGCTGCTGCTGTCCGTGATGGCCGACCGTCCGGGGCTCGCCGACATCGCCGATCCCGGTTCGTTGCGGATCGCGGTGTCGGTTCGCTCGCCGCTGCCCGTCGTCCGCGTCGACGCACCCTGGCGGGCTGCCGTGGAACGCGCCGCCGCCGCGCTCGGCGGGCTCGGTCACCACGTCGCGACGGGCCCGCTGCCGTACCCGGCGAATCCGCTTCCGCTGCTTGCCCGCTGGACGGCGGGCACCGCGGCGGACGCGGACGGCCTCGACCCCGCGCTGCTGCAGCGGCGTACCCGGCGGCACGTCACGGCGGGGCGGATGCTGGCCCGGACCGTCAAACCCGCGCAGGTCGAACGCCTGGACCGGGCGCTGCGCCGCTACTTCGCCGACCACGACGTGGTGCTCACCCCGACCCTCGCGTCCGCCCCGATCGCGGCGGTGCGATGGAGTGATCGGTCGTGGCTGGCGAACCTGACCGCGAACATCCGGTACGCGCCGTTCCCGTCGCTGTGGAACCTCGTGGGCTGGCCGGCGGCGAGTGTGCCCGCGGGCATTCAACCGGCAACCGGGACCCCCCTCGGCGTGCAGATCGCCGCCCCACCGGGTGGGGAGGGCCGGATTCTGGCGGTGGCGGCGCAGTTGGAGCGGGCGCTGCCCTGGCAGCGGGTCGCTGCGGTGTGACAGGCAAGCGTCAGTCGGGGCGCGTCGTGGGTTCGTGGGAGACCACCCGTTCCAGGGCTCGCAGGTCGGTCTCGAGTTGCCGGAAGAGCCAGTAGGCGCACACGAACGCGATGATCGCGCCGACGGACAGCACCCGCACGGCGCCGATGACCTCGGGAATCTGCTCGGGGGAGAGGAACGTGACGCCGGCGACCGCGACGAGTGGCACCGACGCCGCGACCGCGAGGTAGCGGGTGCTGCGCCGGTCGAGTCCGCGGAGTTCGCGGTCGTCGTCGCTGCTGGTGATGCCGTACGGCAGCAGGACCGGGTACAGGTAGCGGACGGCGTAGAACGTGACGAAGAAGAACGGGTACGCGACGGCGATCGCGCCGCACACGACCAGTGATCCGACGAAGTGGACGTACGCCCCGGCCGGGATCCCTCCCGCCGCGATCTGCAAGGAGATCGGGTAGGCGAGGCCCGCGACGGCCCACAGTCCGAACACGACGATGACGACGCGGTCGCCGAGCAGCAGGGTGTCGGTGCGGGCCCTGGCGAGGGCCACACTGTCGTAGGTGCGGCCCTTCCGCAGGCCGCGGGGCACGGTGAGCGGGCGACGGCACAGGTAGAGCAGCACGATGGCGCCGGTCGGGAACGCGATCGCGTTGATGACGAACTGGATCTGCTCGAAGTGCAGTTCCGCCAGCGGTGTCAGGGTGTCGATGATCAGGGTCTTGTTGTGGTGGTAGTTGTATGCGCCGGCGACCGCGTTGGGGATCGCCACCGCGGCCACCAGGATGGGGATCGTCCAGCGCTGCAGTGTGCGGCGGCGCCGGGTGGGCGGGGGGTCGACGAGATCCCGGGCGTGCGGGTCGAGGCACAGCCGGAACTGCCGGGCCAGCTCCGCGCCGCTGGGCCACCGGCGGTCGGGGTTCGGGTTCAGGCTGGTGTGCAGCACCCGTCGCAGGGTCGCCGGACAGTCCTGGGGCAGTGCCGCGTCGACGCCCGGGCCGAGCCCGGCCTCGCGCAGGGCGAGCATCCGGTCGAGTGTCTCCTCGGTGGGGTCGGCTCCGGGTTCGTCGGCGAACGGACGGGTTCCGGTGAGCAGTTCCCACAGGAGGACTCCGAGTGCGTAGATGTCGCTGCGGGTGTCGAGGTCGGCGGCGGTCGCCGGCCGGCCGGGGTGGCACGCCCCCAGCTGCTCCGGCGACATGTAGCCGAGGGACCCGCCGAAGTAGGCG
The DNA here is from genome assembly GCF_042879035.1 of Rhodococcus sp. NPDC003318. Lineage (NCBI taxonomy): Bacteria > Bacillati > Actinomycetota > Actinomycetes > Mycobacteriales > Nocardiaceae > Rhodococcus > Rhodococcus sp. NPDC003318. The sequence continues at coordinate 54,709 of NZ_JBIAOU010000002.1, forward strand.
ACCGGACTGTCCCCGGCGACCTGGTCGCTGAAGCTGATGTTGAAGTCGGCGAGTTTCGGGACACCTTCGGCGGTGAGCAGGACGTTCGCGGGTTTGACGTCGCGGTGCAGGACGCCGTGCCCGCCCGCGTGGTCGAGCGCCTCGGCGAGGCGGCACCCGATCCAGGCGACCGTCTCCGGCCAGGTCAGGGACGCGATCTCGGCGCGCACGCTCGAGTCCGTCGGCCGGATCTCGCCCTTGGCGTCGAGGGTGGTGTCGATGGTGTCGAGCAGCAGGGCACCGGAGCGTTCCTCGACGGGGGTGTCGCGGACCCGGCGCAGGACGTCGAGCAGCGTGCCGCCCGGCACGTACTGCATGTACAGCACCTTCATCCCCAGCTCGGGGACGATGCGCTGGTCGAACACCCGCACGATGTAGTCGTGGTCGAGTTGTGCGAGGGTCTGCGGCTCGGTTCCGTGGTCGCGGGAGATCTTCACCGCGACGAGGCGCTGCAAGGACCGTTGCCGTGCCAGGAAGACGCGCGCGAAGGCGCCCCGGCCGAGCGCGACCAGCAGGTCGAAGTCGTCCACGCGGTCGCCGACGTCCAGGTCGTCGAGGGTGCGGCGATCGGTGCGGGCGGCGACGGTGGGCAGGTCGTCGGGATGCGCGGGATCGCGTGCGGTGCCGCTCAGCAGGTCTTCCAGCTCGGTGGGCTGGTCGGGGACCTCGCGTGAGAGTTCGTTGGCCGATTCGCTCAGCGCGGCAGTCGGGGGCGACGCGTCGGCCGCGACCGTCGCGTCGGGAGTGGTTCGTGCGTGGCGCTGTGTCATGACATCTGCCGACGACCGTTGTCGTCGTGACCTGCCGGAAAGGGCCTCGGACCTTCAGGATAATCCCGCCGCGCGCGGTGTCCGAACGATCAGAACGGCCAGGGCGGTAGCTCCGGCAGCCCTGGCCGGGTGGGCCGGCCGATCAGCCACGCCAGCAGTTCGGGTCGCGGCAGGTCGGGGAGGACGAGGTCCGGCGCGACGGCGGCGAGTTCGGGCAGCTGCGAGTCGAGGGTGAACTCGACGAACTCGGCGGGCCAGTCGGTGCACCGGTATCCGGCGTCGAGGTCGAGGTGATGGATCTCGAGTTCACGCCACCGCAGTGTGGGGATGTCGCGGGCGGTGACGGGCTTGCGCCATGTCACCGGGCTGTCGAGCCGGTCGGCGCCGATGTGGCGGAGCTCGTCGACCAGCCGGCGGCCCGCGAAGGCGAGGTCCGCGGCGAGCAGGCCCACGGGCCGGTCCGCGCCCTCGTCGATGGCGGCTCCGCGGGCCTCGGGTCCACCCGGGTACATCTGACCGGGTGTGCCGTCGCGGACCCCGAGCACGAAGCGGCGCAGGCCGTCGGCGTTGCGGGCGAGATGGGTCGCCACGTGCCCTCGGGTCCATCCGGGCAGGGCGGACGCGCCGCGCGCCTGCTCTTCGGTGAGACCGTCGAGCGTCTGCTCCACACGAGCCTGCGACTGCGCGACCCGGTCGACGACCTCCGTGTACGACAGCGTCATGTCCGGGAGCCTAGGAGGTCGTCCCCGGTGATGCGGAACCAACGCGCAGTCCCGTTCGTTGGGGGAGGGAGTGGTGTGTGCGGACGTGAATACTGGCGGGATCACCAGCGGTCTTCGCGGTAATCTTTCATTGTCCGGTGATCAGCCGGAACGCCGGCGCACCGAGCTCGACCCGAGCTGGAAAGCTCGACCGGAACTGGAAAGGACTGGCCCGAAGCGGCTGAACCTGTATGAACCGCAAGACTGTGTTTCGCAACCTGGCGATCGTCGCCGGCATTCTGCTGATCATCTACGCGTTCAGCTACTTCGGTAACGACACTCGCGGGTACGAGAGCGTCGACACGTCGGTGGCGATTGCGCAGCTCGACGCCAAGAACGTCACCGACGCGCAGATCGACGACCGTGAGCAGCAGATCCGGTTGACCCTCAAGCAGGGCAACGAGGCGACCGGGAACTCCACGCAGATCATCGCCAAGTACCCCAGCGCGGCGTCCGAGCAGATCTTCGACCAGGTCCAGCAGGCCGGGCTCGACAAGTACAACACCAAGATCAGTCAGCAGAGCTGGCTGACGCAGATCCTGCTGTTCGTGCTGCCGATGGTCATCCTGCTCGGCCTGTTCGTGTTCGTGATGGGCCGGATGCAGGGCGGCGGCCGCGGCGGTGTGATGGGCTTCGGGAAGTCGAAGGCCAAGCAGCTGTCGAAGGACATGCCGAAGACCACGTTCGCGGACGTCGCGGGCGCCGACGAGGCCGTCGAAGAGCTGTACGAGATCAAGGACTTCCTGCAGAACCCGGCGCGTTACCAGGCGCTGGGCGCGAAGATCCCGAAGGGTGTGCTGCTGTACGGCCCGCCCGGTACCGGCAAGACGCTGCTCGCGCGCGCGGTCGCGGGCGAGGCCGGCGTGCCGTTCTTCACCATCTCCGGTTCGGACTTCGTCGAGATGTTCGTCGGTGTCGGCGCCTCCCGTGTGCGCGACCTGTTCGAGCAGGCCAAGCAGAACAGCCCGTGCATCATCTTCGTCGACGAGATCGACGCGGTCGGCCGCCAGCGCGGCGCCGGGCTCGGCGGTGGTCACGACGAGCGCGAGCAGACCCTCAACCAGTTGCTGGTCGAGATGGACGGTTTCGGTGACCGCACGGGCATCATCCTGATCGCGGCCACCAACCGGCCCGACATCCTCGACCCGGCGCTGCTGCGCCCGGGTCGCTTCGACCGGCAGATCCCGGTCACGAACCCCGACCTCGCGGGCCGGCGCGCGATTCTGCGCGTGCACTCGCAGGGCAAGCCGCTGGACCAGCACGCGGACCTCGAGGGCCTGGCGAAGCGGACTGTCGGTATGTCCGGTGCCGACCTGGCGAATGTGATCAACGAGGCGGCCCTGCTCACCGCCCGCGAGAACGGCGCGGTGATCACCGAGGCCGCGCTCGAGGAATCGGTGGACCGGGTCATCGGCGGTCCGCGGCGTAAGAGCCGGATCATCAGCGAGCACGAGAAGAAGATCACCGCGTACCACGAGGGTGGCCACACCCTGGCCGCATGGGCGATGCCGGACATCGAGCCGATCTACAAGGTCACCATCCTGGCGCGTGGACGCACGGGTGGTCACGCGATGACCGTCCCCGAGGACGACAAGGGCCTGATGACCCGGTCGGAGATGATCGCGCGTCTGGTGATGGCGATGGGTGGCCGCGCGGCCGAGGAACTGGTGTTCCACGAGCCGACGACGGGCGCGTCCTCGGACATCGACCAGGCCACCAAGATCGCCCGGGCCATGGTCACCGAGTACGGCATGAGCGCGCGGCTCGGTGCCGTGCGCTACGGGCAGGAGGGCGGCGACCCGTTCCTCGGCCGGTCGATGGGACAGCACTCCGACTACTCGCACGAGGTGGCCCGGGAGATCGACGAGGAGGTGCGCAACCTGATCGAGGCCGCGCACACCGAGGCCTGGTCGATCCTCAACGAGTACCGCGACGTGCTCGACGTGCTGGCCACCGAACTCCTCGAACGGGAGACGCTGACCCGCAAGGACCTCGAGCAGATCTTCACGAGCGTCGAGAAGCGCCCCCGCATCACCGCCTTCAACGACTTCGGTGAGCGCACGCCGTCGGACAAGCCGCCGATCAAGACTCCCCGGGAGCTGGCGATCGAGCGCGGTGAGCCGTTGCCCGAGGAGCCGCCCCGCACCTTCGCGCGCCCGCAGGCGGTGCCCGCCCCGGCCGTGCAGCAGGGGGGTGCGCCGCCGCAGAACGGCTACCAGGTGCCGCCGCATCCGGGTTACCAGCCGTACCCGCCGCAGCAACAGCAGCCGCAGGGCTCGGTCCCGGACTACGGCGCGCCGGCCGGTTGGTCGGCGCCGGGCTGGCCACCGCGCACCGACGGTCAGCACACTCGGCCGTACCCCGAGCAGCCGGAGAATCCGTACGCCGGGTACCCGCAGTGGAATCCGCCGCCGCAGCCGCCGTCACAGCAGCCGGCGGAGGACAAGGACGTGCCCACGCAGCGTTGGGACGGGCCGAACGGTCAGCAGTGAGTTGCTGCGCCTAATGTTTGGGACGATCCTGTCGTGGACGAGGGAAATCGGTCCGACTGAAGTGGAGGTGCGATCAGGTGTCGGTTCATCAACTCGGTGGTTCGGGAACGAATGAGACGGACGAGGTGCTGCGTTCGGTCGAATACGGTCGTGTCTTCGACCAGGCGCGTGCCGAGGCCGCCGTCCGCGAACTGCTGATCGCGGTCGGCGAGGACCCCGACCGTCCGGGTCTCCTGGACACCCCCGCCCGCGTGGCTCGCGCCTACCGCGAGGTGTTCGCCGGTCTCTACACCGACCCGGACGCCGCACTCAACACCACCTTCGACGAGGGGCACCAGGAGCTGGTGCTGGTTCGCGACATCCCGATGTACTCCACCTGCGAGCACCATCTGGTCTCGTTCCACGGAGTCGCGCACGTCGGGTACATCCCGGGATCGACCGGCCGGGTCACGGGCCTGTCGAAGCTCGCTCGGGTCGTCGACCTGTACGCCAAGCGTCCGCAGGTCCAGGAACGGCTGACCAGCCAGATCGCCGACGCGCTCGTCCGCAAGCTGGACCCGCGCGGCGTGATCGTCGTGGTCGAGGCCGAGCACCTCTGCATGGCGATGCGCGGCATCCGCAAGCCGGGTGCCAGCACCACCACGTCGGCGGTGCGGGGAATCCTCCAGTCCAGCGCGGCCTCGCGTGCCGAGGCGCTGGACCTCATCGTCCGCAGGTGACCGTGCTGCACGCGGCGTCCGCGCCGGTCGTGATGGGCGTTCTCAACGTCACCAGCGACTCGTTCTCGGACGGCGGGCGCTACCTCGACCGTGACGCGGCGCTCGCGCACGGTCTCGAGCTTCGCCGGCTCGGTGTCGACATCATCGATGTCGGCGGCGAGTCAACACGGCCCGGAGCGCAGCGGGTGGACCCGGACGTCGAAGCGGCTCGGGTGGTCCCGGTGATCCGGGACCTCGCCGCCGAGGGCATCGCGGTCAGCGTCGACACCATGCGGGCGTCGGTGGCGGCCGCAGCGATCGAGGCGGGCGTCGACATCGTCAACGACGTGTCCGGTGGTCGCGCGGATCCGGCGATGGCGTCGGTGCTCGCCGACGCCGGGGTGCCGTGGATCCTCATGCACTGGCGGTCGGAGGGTGCATACGTGCACGCCGGTGGTGTGCTGCACTACGGCGACGTCGTCGACGACGTCTGCGACGAATTGATGGCGACGGTGGACACCGCGGTGGCCGCGGGGGTCGATCCGGGCAAACTGATTCTCGACCCGGGCCTCGGTTTCGCGAAGACGGCCGAACACAACTGGGCGCTGCTCGGCGCTCTCCCGAAACTGAACTCACTGGGCTTCCCCGTCCTGATCGGGGCGTCGCGCAAACGTTTCCTCGGCAGCCTGCTCGCCGACGAGCACGGCGACCGCGCCCCCGACGGCCGCGAGGTCGCCACCGCGGTGGTGTCGGCGTTCGCGGCGCGGGGCGGCGCCTGGGGCGTACGGGTGCACGACGTGCGGGGTTCGCGGGATGCGATAGCGGTGGCCCAGACGTGGGCTGCGGCGGAGGAGGCGCGTGGTGTCTGACCGCATCGAGTTGCGCGGACTGCGGGTGCGTGGTCATCACGGCGTCTTCGACCACGAGAAGCGGGACGGGCAGGACTTCCTCGTCGACGTGACGGTGTGGCTGAACCTCACCGCGGCCGCCGCGTCCGACGACCTCGCCGACACACTCGACTACGGCGCACTCGCGCAGACGGCCGCGGACATCGTCGCCGGGCCGCCGCGGGACCTGATCGAGTCGGTGTCCGCGGAGATCGCGGACGCCGTGTTGCGCGACGAGCGGGTCGATGCGGTCGAGGTCACCGTGCACAAGCCGTCGGCGCCGATACCGCTGACCTTCGCGGACGTGGCGGTGGTGGCGCGGCGTTCCCGCAGGAGCTCGCACTGATGAGCCGGGTGGTGCTGTCGATCGGGTCGAATCTCGGGGACCCACTCGCGAACCTGCGTTCGGTGGTCGACACCCTGGGGGAGCGCCTGATCGCGGCGTCCGCCGTCTACGTGACACCGCCGTGGGGCGGTGTCGAGCAGCAGGACTTCCTGAACGCCACCCTGATCGCGCAGGACCCCGCGCTGGACTGTCGCGGCTGGCTGCGGTTCGGTCAGGACCTCGAACGGCAGGCGGATCGGGTCCGGGACGTGCGGTGGGGCCCACGCAGCCTCGATGTGGACGTCGTCGACTGTGACGGAATCGTCAGCGCCGATCCGGAGCTGACGCTGCCACATCCCCGCGCCCATCTGCGGGCGTTCGTCCTGGTGCCGTGGCTCGAGATCGACCCCGATGCGGCGTTGACGGTCGACGGCACGCCGGTTCCCGTCCGCGACCTACTGGCGGCGCTGGACCCGGCGGACGTGGCCGGGGTGCGGCGCACCGACGCGGAGCTGGTGGCGTCGTCGTGAAGCCGACTCGCGTCCGCGACCTGGCCGGGTTGGCCGTGTTCGCCGCCGTCGCGACATGGCTTCTCGTCCGTACCTTCTACGGCTCACTGCCGCCGGTCTCGGTGTTCGCGGGGGCGTCGCTGTACCCGGTTGCCGTGATCGAGGTCGTGCTCGCGTTCGTGATCCGGGCTCGGGTCGACGCCCACCGGATCGGCTCGGGACCACACGACTTCCATCCGATCGTCGCGGCCCGCGCGGTGGCACTCGCGAAGGCGTCGGCTCTGGTCGGGGCGGCGAGTGCCGGCGTCTGGCTCGGCCTGCTGGTGTATCTGCTGTCCCAGCGATCCGAGCTGGACGCGGCAGCGCAGGACACCACGGGGACGTTCGTCGGACTGATCGGCGGAGTGCTTCTCGTCGGCGCCGCATTGTGGCTGGAACATTGCTGCCGGACCCCGGACGAGCCGCCGGACGAGCCCGCCGCCTGACGGTCGAGACCGGAATCGCCGGTTCGCCGTCACGGACCAGTCAGCGGCGGCCGCTATCCTGAGCCGTATGACGCTTTCTGGTCGCGCAGGTTCGATTCGGAGGAACAAGCGCAGCGCGAGCCAGATGATCGTGGCGGGCCTCGTTGCGCTGGCGGTGGTCGCGAGCCTGTTCCTGATCTTCAGTGACAGTGTGCAGCTGCTGCGTATCGGTCTGGTCGCTGCGCTGTGGGCTGCTGTGATCGGCGCGATCGCCATGACCAAGTACCGCCGCGAATCGGTCGCCGACAAGGCGAAGATCCGGGATCTGCAGACGGTCTACGAGTTGCAGCTCGAACGCGAGATCAGTGCGCGCCGCGAGTACGAGGTGGGGGTCGAGACCCGCGTACGCAACGAGGTGGCTGCCGACATCTCGGAGATGGCGGCACTGCGAGCCGAACTGGCTGCGCTGCGCGGCAGCCTCGAGGTGCTGTTCGAGGGACGGTTGCCGGTGGACCGGGTCGCGATCGCGGCGGACGGGAAGCGGATCGGTGAGCTCGGCGCGTCGCCGACGGCCCGGCCTGCGGTGCCGTTCGCGCCCCGGCCCGCCTACACCGACCCCAGGTCGGGGCCCACCTTCGCCTCGCCCGACGACGAACCGGTCACCGCGGAGGTCTCGGTCGTCCCGGACGAGCCCGGCGCGAACGCAGCCACCCCGCCGGCGGCGGTACCCTTCGTGCCTCCTGCGACGAAACCCGAACGCGCGAAGCCCGAGGCGGTGAAGACCGAGCCCGCGAAGACCCAGACTGTGAAGCTCGAGGCCGTGAAGCTCGCGCCCGTGAAGCTCGAGGCCGTGAAGCTCGAGGCCGCGAAGACCGAGGCCGCGAAGGCCGAGGCCGCGAAGGCCGAGGCCTTCAGGCCCGCGGGCCTGAAGGTCGTGGGACCGAAGACCGAGGCCCCGAAGGAATCGAAGCCGGAGACCCCGAA
>NZ_JBIAOU010000002.1:62732-171071 GCF_042879035.1 Rhodococcus sp. NPDC003318
CCGAAGGCGGAGACCCCGAAGGCGGAGACCCCGAAGGCGGAGACCCCGAAGGCGGAGACCCCGAAGGCGGAGACCCCGAAGGCGGAGACCCCGAAGGCGGAGACCCCGAAGGTCACCACCCCCCAGGCCGAGACCGCGAAGTTCGACGCCGACGAGGCCCAGGCTCCCCGCAGGTCCCGGCGGCGAGCCGAGGATGCGGACGACGCCGAGGCGGGGTCGGGGGCGCACAGCAACGGACTGACGGTCGCGGAGATCATCGCCAACATGAAGGCCAGTGGCACCGGCTCCGAGGGCACCCGGTCGGGTCGTCGGCGTCGTGAGTGAGCCGTAGATCACTTTTTCGATCGTGGCGGCCGGTCGTGTGGGCCGACTATCCTCGCTGTGAACGTCCGGTACCCGCACTGCGGGACTGGAACGAACGAGAGGAACAACGGTGACCTCATCCGAGATCACTCGAGGTGGGTCCTGTCCGGACCCGGCGCCTGCACGATTGACGGTCGGTATCGTCTCGGCGGGACGCGTCGGCACCGCACTCGGTGCGGCGCTCGAACGAGTGGGCCACGTGGTCGTGGCGTGCTCCGCTGTCTCCGACGCCTCGGTGCGACGCGCCGAGCAGCGTCTGCCCGACTCCCAGATCCTGCCCGCGACCGATGTCGCGGCGCGTTGCGAACTGCTGATCCTGGCCGTCCCCGACGACGAACTCGCCGACCTGGTGCACGGCCTCGCCGTGACCGGCTCGGTCCGGTCCGGGACGATCGTCGCGCACACCTCGGGGGCCAACGGCATCGGAATTCTTGCGCCGCTGGCGCAGCTCGGGGCGGTGCCGCTCGCGATTCATCCGGCGATGACGTTCACCGGCCACGACGAGGACGTCAGCCGCCTGTCGTCGTCGTGTTTCGGGATCACCGCCGACGACGAGATCGGCTACGCCATCGCGCAGTCGCTGGTCCTCGAGATCGGCGGCGAACCCGTGCGAGTGCGCGAGGAGGTCCGGCCGCTCTATCACGCCGCCCTGGCGCACGGCAGCAATCACCTGGTCACGCTGGTGTCCGACGCGGTCGCGGCGCTGCGGGTCGCGCTGTCCGGGAACGAACTGTTCGGGCAGCAGACCGTCGACGGCGATCCGGGCGGGGTGGCCGAGCGGGTCCTGGCGCCGCTGCTCTCGGCCGCGCTGGACAACGCGTTGCGTCGCGGTCCGGCCGCGCTGACCGGTCCGGTGGCCCGCGGGGACCGGGCCGCCGTCGCCACTCACCTTCGGGTGCTGGGCGAGGTCGATCCGGACCTCGCCGCCGGCTACCGGGCACTGTCCCTGCGTTCGGCGCAGATCGCCGGGGCCGACCCGGCGTTGATCGAGATTCTGGAGGACCGAAGGTGAACGGCTACACGCGCGGCGAACTGACCGTGCACCACGAGCCCGCCGAACTGTCGAAGGTCACCAAGGCCCTGCGCGGCGTCGGCCGGCAGGTGGCGCTGGTGCCGACCATGGGTGCGCTGCACGCCGGGCACCTCGAGATCGTCCGGCAGGCCAAGCTGCGCGGCGCCGTCGTGGTGGTCTCGATCTTCGTGAACCCGCTGCAGTTCGCGGAGGGGGAGGACCTCGACGCCTACCCGCGCACCCTCGACGCCGACCTCGACCTGCTGCGTGCGGAGGGAGTCGAACTGGCCTTCGCGCCGACCGCGGCGTCGATGTACCCGAACGGGCAGCGCACGATGGTGCACCCCGGACCGCTCGGGTCGGAGCTCGAAGGGGCCAGCAGACCGACACATTTCGAGGGCATGCTGACCGTCGTGGCCAAGCTGTTGCAGATCGTGGCCCCGAACACCGCGTACTTCGGTGAGAAGGACTACCAGCAGCTCACGCTGATCCGGCAGATGGTGCGGGACCTGAATTTCGACGTCGAGATCTTCGGCGTGCCCACCGTGCGCGAACCGGACGGGTTGGCCCTGTCGTCCCGGAACCGGTACCTCGACGAGGCGCAGCGCGCCGCGTCCGCCACGATTTCCGCGGCGCTCGTCGCCGGCGCGCACGCCGCGGCCGGTGGCGCGGAGGCGATCCTCGCCACCGCACGCGAGGTGCTGGCGACGACACCGGGTATCGAGGTCGACTACCTCGAGGTCCGGGGCGTCGATCTCGGACCGGCGCCGGAACGTGGCGACGGGCGTCTGCTCGTCGCCGCCCGGGTGGGATCGACCCGCCTGATCGACAACGTCGGCGTCGCCGTCGGCACCGGATTCCTCGAGCGGGACACCGAACCCCGCACCCAGACCACGGCACCCGCCGACCACCGGATTTCCCGCTAGACCGTAAGGGGCAGCACATGTTTCGCACGATGATGAAGTCGAAGATCCACCGCGCCACCGTCACCCACGCCGACCTGCACTACGTCGGGTCGGTGACCGTCGACCAGGACCTGATGGACGCCGCGGACCTGCTCGAGGGCGAGCAGGTGTGCATCGTCGACATCGACAACGGTGCCCGGCTCGAGACCTACGTCATCGCCGGTGAGCGCGGCAGCGGTGTGATCGGAATCAACGGTGCCGCAGCGCATCTCGTCAATCCCGGCGACCTCGTCATCCTGATCGCGTACGGCGTGATGAACGAGCAGGAGTGCCGCGACTACAACCCGCGCGTCGTGTTCGTCGACGCCGACAACCGGCAGGTCGAACTGGGTTCGGATCCGGCGCACGCGCCGGAGGGATCGGGACTGATCACTCCACGGATGCTGAGCACCCTGGAAAACGCCTCGGCACTGGTGTAACCGTGCTGCTGGCGGTCGACGTCCGCAACACCACCATCTCGCTGGGACTGTTCGCCGGTGCCGGTGACCACTCGCGGTTGGTGCAGGACTGGCGCATGAGGACCGATCCGCGGATGACCGCGGACGAGTTGGCATTGATGCTCCGCGGACTTCTCGGGTCCCGGGTGGACGAGGTCGTCGGGGTGTCCGCGCTGTCCACCGTGCCGTCGGTGCTGCGCGAACTCCGGGTGATGCTCACCCGGTACTGGGGCCAGGTCCCGCACGTCGTCGTCGAGCCCGGGGTGCGGACCGGGGTGCCGCTGCTGGTCGACAACCCCAAGGAGGTCGGGGCCGACCGCATCGTCAACAGCCTTGCGGCGCATCACCTCTACGGTGGTCCGTGCATCGTCGTGGACTTCGGTGTCGCGACGTGTGTCGACGTGGTGTCCGCGAAGGGCGAGTTCCTCGGCGGCGCCATCGCCCCCGGTCTCGAGTCGTCCACGGACGCGCTCGCCTCGCACTCGGCCGCACTGCGCCAGTTCGAGTTGGTCCGCCCGCGTGCGGTGGTGGGCAAGAACAGCGTCGAGTGCATGCAGGCCGGCGCCGTGTTCGGCTTCGCCGGGTTGGTCGACGGTCTGGTGCGCCGGGTGCGCGCCGAGTTGCCCGCGTTCGCCGGTGACGACGTCACGGTGATCGGGACGGGCGACAGCGCGCCGTTGGTGATGCCGGAATCCGAGACCGTCGCGCATCTCGAACGGGATCTGGCGCTGGAGGGGCTGCGGATCGTGTACGAGCGCAACCAGGCCCGTCGTGCGGCCAGGCGTTCGCCCGTGGTGTGACCGGACTCGTCACAACTTCGCTCGGACACTTTGCCGAACTGCGAATTTGTGTCACACTGGTCGACGTGATTGCTCGCATGGTTGCTCAGGAGTGTTGTCGAGGCTGACCGCCGCCTCGACTCGGTTGGGGCACGTCCACAAGCCTCGATCTCTCACCTCCTGGAGTCTCTTCCATGCTTTCCACTTCCGTGGTCTCCTCACCCATATCTGTTTCCTCGGCTCGTCCTTCCGTGTCGCCGAGTCGTCTCCGTCCGGCCGACCTGCTCCGCATCACCGACCAGGGTGCGCAGGACGTGCTCGACGGCCGGTTCGCGGACCTGCTGCCGGACGGTGGTCGCTTCCCGGCCTCGGAGCGTTGGTCCACCCGACTGCACGCCGACGACGACGTCGACGTCTGGCTGATCAGCTGGGTTCCCGGGGAGGCGACCGAGCTCCACGACCACGCGGGTTCGCTCGGGGCGCTCACCGTTCTCAGCGGCACCCTTGCCGAATACCGTTGGGGTGGTGCCGAACTCAAGTACCGCACCCTCGGCGCCGGCGATCAGGCGTCGTTCCCGCTCGGCTGGGTGCACGACGTGATGCAGGCGCCCGACACCACCGCCGGCCCGGAGCTGCCGACCCTGAGCGTCCATGCGTACTCGCCACCACTGACCGCGATGTCGTACTACGAGGTCACCGATCAGGGCAGCCTGCGCCGCACCCGCACCGAGCTCACCGATTTCCCGGAAGGACTGTCGGCATGACCATCGACGAGATGCTCGAGAAGGCCCGCAGCACCTACCGCCGCATGTACGTCTTCGAACTCGAGGACGCCGTCGCCCGCGGGGCGAAGATTGTCGACATCCGCCCGCAGGCGCAGCGTGACCGGGAGGGCATCCTTCCCGGCGCGCTCGCGATCGAGCGCAACGTGCTCGAGTGGCGACTCGACCCGGCGAGCGACGCGCGTATCGCCCTGGCCGCCGACCACGACGTCGAATGGATCGTCATCTGCTCCGAGGGTTACACGTCCAGCCTCGCGGCAGCGGCGCTGCAGGAGTTGGGTCTGCGCAACGCCACCGACCTCGTCGGGGGCTATCAGGCGATCAAGGCGGCGGGCCTGCTCGGCGTCGCGGTCCGGGCCCGGCACGTGGTGCGCGAGACCGACACGGTCGCCGCGCACTGAGTGGTCGTGGCCGGTCGGGAAGGCCGACCGGGCCGCCCGACACCGGGTGGCATTACCCTGGTCAATCGTGAGTGATGTAGCCACCGACCACGACGACACCCCCGAGCAGCTTCGCATCCGCCGCGAGAAGCGGGAACGAATCCTGGACCAGGGGCTGGAGGCGTATCCCGTTTCGGTGGCGCGCACCCATTCCCTGGCGCAGATCCGCGCCGACCATCCGGATCTGGAACCGGACACCGCGACCGGTGTGCAGGTCGGCGTGGTGGGCCGGGTCATCTTCGTGCGTAACACCGGCAAGCTGTGCTTCGCGACCCTCCAGGAGGGCGACGGGACCCAGCTGCAGGCCATGCTGAGCCTGGCGAACATCGGTGAGGACGCGCTCGCGGCGTGGAAGTCCGACGTCGACCTCGGCGATTTCGTGTTCGTGCACGGTGAGGTGATCAGTTCCCGTCGAGGCGAGCTGTCGGTGATGGCCGACTCGTGGCAGATCGCGTCGAAGTCGCTGCGTCCGCTGCCCGTCGCGCACAAGGAGATGAACGAGGAATCCCGGGTTCGGCAGCGCTACGTCGACCTGATCGTGCGTCCGGAGGCGCGGGAGATGGCCCGCAAGCGGGTCGCGGTGGTGCGAGAGCTGCGCAACGCTCTCGAGCGGAGGGGCTTCCTCGAGGTCGAGACGCCGATGCTGCAGACCGTCGCGGGCGGCGCCGCGGCCCGGCCGTTCGTCACGCACTCGAATGCACTCGACATCGACCTGTACCTGCGGATCGCGCCGGAGCTGTTCCTCAAGCGGTGCGTGGTCGGCGGAATCGAGAAGGTCTTCGAAATCAACCGCAATTTCCGTAACGAGGGCATCGACTCGACGCACTCCCCGGAATTCGCGATGCTCGAGACGTACGAGGCGTACGGCACCTACGACGATTCGGCGACGATGATTCGCGAATTGATCCAGGAGGTCGCCCAGCACGCGCTCGGGACGCAGGTCGTCACCCTCGCCGACGGCACCGAATACGACCTGAGCGGTGAGTGGAAGACGATGGAGATGTATCCGTCGCTGTCCGCGGCCATCGGTGTCGAGGTCACCCCCGCCACCACGGTGGACGAACTGCTCGCGCTGGCCGCAAAGGTGGGGCTGGAGGTGCCGAAGGACAAGGGCTACGGTCACGGCAAGCTGGTCGAGGAACTCTGGGAGCACCAGTGCGGTGACCAGCTGCACGAGCCGACGTTCGTCCGCAACTTCCCGGTCGAGACGTCCCCGCTGACCCGGCAGCACCGGTCCCTGCCGGGTGTCACGGAGAAGTGGGACCTCTACGTCCGTGGTTTCGAGCTGGCCACCGGATACTCGGAGCTCGTGGACCCGGTCATCCAGCGCGAGCGATTCGTCGACCAGGGGCGACTGGCCGCGGCCGGCGACGACGAGGCGATGGCCCTCGACGAGGAATTCCTCACCGCGATGGAGCACGGCATGCCACCGACCACCGGCACCGGCATGGGAATCGACCGACTGTTGATGGCATTGACCGGCCTGGGAATCCGGGAAACCATCCTGTTCCCAATTGTTCGACCGTCCGCTCGCTGATCACTTTCGAAATCGAATTTCCTCATTCCCGACATTCGTCGTCGTAGGTTCGGGGGTACACTCGCAAAATCCGGTGCAGGGTGCACGGAATGCGGGAAATTCATTCGAAGGGAACTCGGTTCATGGCGAAGAAGGTCACCGTCACACTGATCGACGACGTGGATCAGGAGTCGGCAGCCGACGAAACGGTCGAGTTCGGGCTCGACGGTGTCACATACGAGATCGACCTTTCCTCCGAGAATGCCGGCAAACTGCGGGAGCAGCTCGCGGAGTGGGTCACCCACGCTCGCCGGTCCACCGGGCGGCGTCGCGCGGGCAAGCCCACCCCTGCGGCCACGAAGTCCCGGGTGGCGGTCGATCGGGAGCAGAGCGCGGCAATCCGGGAGTGGGCGCGCCGTAACGGGCATCCGGTGTCCGCGCGCGGGCGTATCTCGGCGGAAATCGCGGAACTGTACAACAAAGCAAACTGACCAACCGGAATTTTTCTCGTTCGTTTCCCTGCTCCGCACGCAGGTGCCCGGTCGGTCCGGCGTGGGCCGGACACGAACGAGAGAAATCGGCGGGACCTGCTCACGGGTCCCGGAAATTGTTTCGTGGTATTGCGTTGCGATAGCGGCGGTTCGTGCGGACGCCGACCCCTTCCGTTCCCCGTCAATTCCGGGCCGGTGTTCCGCTCGAACTCGAAAGCTCACGCGAAGGTCAGGACCTGCGACACGGATCGGCGTGGGGTGTCGTTCATGGGAGCGGGGTGGGTCGGTGTCCCGACCCGGATCAGCAGTTGCGGCACACCGGCGTCCGGGGCGAGTTCTCTGATGACCTCCCGACTGCGGTCGACGTCGGTCAGGTGGGTCAGCGTGCACGTCGCCAGTCGCGCGATCGTGGCCTCGAGCGTGATCGCGGACAGCGCCTGCCCGCAGCGAATCCAGTCCGCCGGTTCGTCGCCGGGGGTCCCGAGCATCAGCACGGTCGACGCGTCGGCGCGGTCGGCGCCGGTCTCCACCACCGTGGGCGCCGCCGACGGCCGCGGGGTGAAGGGGTCGGGGAACGCGCGTCCGACCGAGACCATCGCGCGCTCGTTCGCCGTCGCGAGGGCGGAGTCGGGGATGCCGTCGGTGTCGAAGTCGTGGCCGGCCCACCAGCGCAGCTCCGCCTGGTAGGAGGCGTCGTAGCGGCGTACCGCCGAACTGAGCTCGGTCGCCTCGACGAGCGCGGGCCGGGCGTCCTCGGGCAGTACCGTCACCGTCACGCCCGCGCCCGCCGCGGCGCGCAGCCGCTCGGCGGTCAGGGGGTCCGGTAGCGGCGAGAACGCGGTGCGATCGGTGCGCCGTCGCCGGATTGCGGCGAGCAGGTCGAAGTCGTGCGACCGGGGCTGCGCGTCGCGGGTGAAACGCACCGACGCGACCTGTCGCGATCCGTCCGCCCGGGGGAGAAGGTCGATGTGCGTGCGCCAGCGCAGCGACGCCATCGCCACCGTCAGGTGGTGCAGTGCGGCGCCGCAACTGATCAGCAGTTGCCGACCGCGCGGGTCGGCGGCGACGAGGAGCCGGGCGGGGTCGGCGTACAGGTCGAGCCGACCGGCGTCGTACCGCCACTGCCACGGCTGGCTGTTGTGCACGGACGGGGCCCGGCACGCCAGGTCCACAGCGGTGCGTACGACATCGGTGTCGGGAATGGTGGCGTCCATGGCGTGGTCCTCACGTTCGTCCTGAGATCAGTGTCGACCTGCCGGTATCGGCTCACTAGGGTCGATGGTCCCGAGTTCCGACGCGGGATCGTCGGCACTGTCGGCCGAGTGGAGTGAGGGCCGATCTTCACCGTTCCCCGGCCTTGGGATGCGGTCATCCCCACGGGATGCCGGAGTTGCCGCACCACCTCGACGCACGCCTCCCGGATCCCGGTCCCGGCGACGTCGAGCGCCTCCTCGACGAGCCGTCCGACCGAGCCCTCCCGATCCATCGCTTCGACCAGTCGGTGGGCCCGGCCCTGACGCCTGCTGGTCGTGGTGGCCCGGCAAAACAGCGTCGCCAGGACCGGGTCCGCAGTGCCCCGCGGCGGCCTTCTGCGGCGGGTGTGGTCCCGTGTTCGCTGTTGGCGTAGCGGCGAACGGAAACGAAAGACCTGGGTACCGCGTTGTGACGGGTAGGCGTGCAGACTGTCCCCGTCTTCAATGGGATGGAGGCGGCGCAGGTCGCATCACCGGCCACTACAGTGGAGGTGCGGCTCGTAAATCCCGCTGGGGATCTGCCCATAAAGAACGTGAGGGAGAGCGATGTTCGAGAGGTTCACCGACCGCGCGCGGCGCGTTGTTGTCCTGGCCCAAGAAGAGGCCCGGATGCTCAATCACAACTACATCGGCACGGAACACATCCTGCTCGGCCTCATTCACGAAGGCGAGGGTGTGGCGGCGAAGTCGCTGGAGTCGTTGGGTATCTCCCTCGAGGGCGTGCGCAGCCAGGTGGAAGAGATCATCGGCCAGGGCCAGCAGGCTCCGTCCGGTCACATCCCGTTCACCCCGCGCGCAAAGAAGGTTCTGGAGCTCAGCCTGCGTGAAGCGCTGCAGCTCGGTCACAACTACATCGGTACGGAGCACATTCTGCTCGGTCTCATCCGGGAAGGCGAAGGCGTCGCCGCCCAGGTGCTCGTCAAGCTCGGCGCCGACCTGAACCGGGTCCGGCAGCAGGTCATCCAGCTGCTGTCCGGCTACCAGGGCAAGGAGCCGGCCGAGTCCGGCAGCAGTCGGGGCGAGGCGGGCACCCCGTCCACGTCGCTGGTCCTCGACCAGTTCGGACGCAACCTGACGCAGGCCGCGCTCGAAGGCAAGCTCGACCCGGTCATCGGCCGGGCGAAGGAGATCGAGCGGGTCATGCAGGTGCTGTCCCGGCGCACCAAGAACAACCCGGTGCTGATCGGTGAGCCCGGTGTCGGCAAGACGGCCGTCGTCGAGGGTCTGGCCCAGGCGATCGTCAACGGCGAGGTCCCGGAGACCCTCAAGGACAAGCAGCTGTACACCCTCGACCTCGGTTCGCTGGTCGCGGGCAGCCGCTACCGCGGTGACTTCGAGGAACGCCTCAAGAAGGTCCTCAAGGAGATCAACACCCGCGGGGACATCATCCTGTTCATCGACGAGCTGCACACCCTGGTCGGTGCCGGCGCGGCCGAGGGCGCCATCGACGCGGCCTCGATCCTCAAGCCGAAGCTGGCCCGCGGTGAGCTGCAGACCATCGGTGCGACCACCCTGGACGAGTACCGCAAGTACATCGAGAAGGACGCCGCACTCGAGCGCCGGTTCCAGCCGGTGCAGGTCGGCGAGCCGACGGTCGAGCACACCATCGAGATTCTCAAGGGTCTGCGCGATCGCTACGAGGCACACCACCGCGTCTCGATCACCGACGGTGCACTGGTCGCGGCGGCGACCCTCGCGGACCGCTACATCAACGACCGCTTCCTGCCGGACAAGGCGATCGACCTGATCGACGAGGCCGGCGCCCGGATGCGCATCCGCCGGATGACCGCTCCGCCGGACCTGCGCGAGTTCGACGACAAGATCGCCGACGCACGCCGGGAGAAGGAGTCCGCGATCGACGCGCAGGACTTCGAGAAGGCCGCGAGCCTGCGTGACAAGGAGAAGACCCTCGTCGCGCAGCGCGCCGAGCGGGAGAAGCAGTGGCGCTCCGGTGACCTGGACGTCATCGCCGAGGTCGACGACGAGCAGATCGCCGAGGTCCTCGGCAACTGGACCGGCATCCCGGTGTTCAAGCTCACCGAGGAGGAGACCACCCGTCTGCTCCGCATGGAGGACGAGCTGCACAAGCGGATCATCGGCCAGGAGGACGCCGTCAAGGCGGTCTCGAAGGCGATCCGCCGCACCCGCGCCGGCCTGAAGGATCCGAAGCGTCCGTCCGGCTCGTTCATCTTCGCCGGCCCGTCCGGTGTCGGTAAGACCGAGCTGTCCAAGGCGCTGGCGAACTTCCTGTTCGGCGAGGACGACGCGCTCATCCAGATCGACATGGGCGAGTTCCACGACCGCTTCACCGCGTCGCGGCTGTTCGGTGCTCCCCCCGGATACGTCGGCTACGAGGAGGGCGGCCAGCTCACCGAGAAGGTCCGCCGCAAGCCGTTCTCCGTCGTGCTGTTCGACGAGATCGAGAAGGCGCACCAGGAGATCTACAACACCCTCCTGCAGGTGCTCGAGGACGGCCGTCTCACCGACGGTCAGGGTCGTACGGTCGACTTCAAGAACACCGTGCTGATCTTCACCTCGAACCTGGGCACCGCCGACATCTCGAAGGCCGTCGGACTGGGCTTCTCGTCCGGTTCCGGCAGCGAGTCGAACTACGAGCGGATGAAGAACAAGGTCCACGACGAGCTCAAGAAGCACTTCCGTCCCGAGTTCCTCAACCGCATCGACGACATCATCGTGTTCCACCAGCTGACGCAGGAACAGATCATCGAGATGGTCGACCTGATGATCGGTCGCGTCGAGAAGCAGCTGAGGAACAAGGACATGGAGATCGAGCTGACCGAGCAGGCGAAGTCGCTGCTCGCGAAGCGCGGCTTCGATCCGGTGCTGGGTGCGCGGCCGCTGCGTCGCACCATCCAGCGCGAGATCGAGGACCAGCTGTCGGAGAAGATCCTCTTCAACGAACTGGGCCCCGGTCAGATCGTGCTCGTCGACGTCGAGGGCTGGGACGGCGAAGGTGCCGGCGAGAACGCGAAGTTCACTTTCGCCGGAACCCCGAAGCCGGTCAAGGTTCCCGATTCGCCTGCCGAGGCACTGGCCGGCGCCGGCGAGGCCGACACCGCCTCCGGCGAGTAACACCCGCATCAACCGCGACGCCCCGCACGCAGCAGCGTGCGGGGCGTCGTCGTTTTCGGCGCATCGCCCCTGTGCACACCCTTTTTCTCCGCCGCGCACCCGTTGTGTACGCGCATCACCCCTGTGCACACGCGAAAACGTGTGTGCTGTGAGCAGTCCCCGACCTCGACGCCGGACACGGCATCCGGCGTTTCGCGTCGACTTCCGTGGCGGGACGGGCAGTCGTGGTGTCCACTTGAACCGTGGCCACTCCCGTCGAGTCCCGTCCCAACCGTGCATCCCTGGTGCTGTCGACGCTGATTCTCGTTGCGGCGGTGGCGAACCTGAACCTCGCGGTCGCGAACGTCGCCCTGCCCGACATCGGGCGGGCGTTCGACGCGAGCCAGACCTCGCTGAACCTGATCGCGGTCGGCTTCTCCGTCGGCCTCGCCGCGTCCGTGCTGTACCTCGGTGCCGTCGGCGACCGCTACGGCCGCAAGACGATGCTGGTCCTCGGCATGACGCTGTCGGTGCCGGCGTCGCTGCTCGCGGGTTTCGCGCCGAACGAGTACGTGCTGTTCGCCGCTCGGGTGATCGGTGGCCTGTCGGCCGGCATGGCGTACCCGACCACCCTCGCCCTGATCACCGCGCTGTGGGCGGGAGCCGGACGGACGAAGGCGATCGCGTTGTGGTCGGCGATCGGCGGCGGACTGTCCGCGCTGGGTCCGCTGGTTGCCGGCGCCCTGCTGGAGTGGTTCTTCTGGGGCTCGGTGTTCCTGGTGACCATTCCGCTGGCGGTGATCGCACTCGTGATGACGGCGGTGTTCGTGCCGAGTCACGTCAACGAGTCGTCGGCACCTGTCGACCACTTCGGTGGCACGGTGTCGGTGATCCTGGTCGGTGCCCTGGTGCTCGGCATCAACTTCCTTCCGGTCGACGGAATGGAGACGATCGCCCTGTCCGCGCTGGCGGTGGCGCTCGTCGCCGGGATCGCGTTCGTGCTCCGGCAGATGCGGGCCCGCGACCCGCTGTACGACCTGCACGTCGCGGGGCGCCGGATCTTCTGGGTCGCCGCGGTCGCGGGCATAGTCGTGTTCGGCACGTTGATGGGCGTGCTGTACATCAGCCAGCAGTACCTGCAGAACGTGCTCGCCTACTCCACCCTGGCCGCGGGGTCGGCGGCCCTGCCCGCGGCGATCGTCATGGTCCTCGTCGCGCCGCAGTCGGCGAAGCTGGTCGAGGCCCGCGGGGCGCGCTTCACACTGCTGTGCGGGTACCTCGCCATCCTGGTGGGCCTGGGGGTGGCGCTGACGCTGTGGGACGAGAACGCCGATTACTGGGTGATCGCGCTCGGATTCATGTTCCTCGGAGCGGGAGTGGGACTGGCCGGCACACCGGCGTCGCATTCGCTCACCGGATCCGTCCCGGTGTCCCGGGCCGGCATGGCGTCCGGAACAGCCGATCTGCAGCGAGATCTCGGCGGCGCGATCGTGCAGTCGATCCTCGGGGCGCTGCTCACCGCCGGGTACGCCGCGTCGCTGACGAAGACCATCGAGGCGACACCGCAGGCGTCACAGGTCAGTGAGCAGACGCAGTCGGAGCTGGAGAAGTCGTTCGCCGGTGCCGTCACCATCGCCGAGCGCTACCCGCAGTACGGGCAGCAGATCATCGCGGCAGCCCGGTCCGCGTTCCTGGACGGCGACGGACGCGCGTACTCCGCGGCAATCGGGATCGTGCTGATCGGCGCGACGCTGGTGTTCTTCGCGTTCCCCAGACGAGACGCGGAGCGGGAATTGCTCGCCCGCTACGAGAGGGAGGACCGGACAGCGGAGGGCGCCCTGCCGCAAGGCTGAACCCGACCGTCGTGTCGGGGTGACGCGGGGGCGGTGCCGGGGAAGACTGGGGGAGGTTTCCCGTCAGCAGGCCCACGGGCCGGTGTCATCGGAAGGATCGCTCATGCCCACTCGTACCGCTCGAACCGCATGGAACGGAACTCTCCAGGAGGGATCCGGCCAGACCGAACTGACCAGTTCGGGTCTCGCGACGTTCGACGTGTCGTTCCCCAAGCGCGCCGCCGACGAGGCGAACGGCGCGACCAGTCCCGAGGAGCTGATCGCGGCGGCGCATTCGGCCTGCTACGCGATGCAGCTGTCCGCGCTGATCGGCGAGGCCGGTGGGGTTCCGCAGAGCCTCGAGGTCACCGCGGTCGTCGGCCTCGGACCCGACAACCCCGGGTTCAAGCTCACCGGGATCACCCTGACCGTCCGCGGTGAGGTCGACGGCCTCGACGCCGACGGGTTCGCGAAGGCCGCGCAGGCCGCGAAGGAGTCGTGTCCGGTCAGCAAGGCCCTGACCGGGGTCGAGATCACGCTGGACGCGGCCTTGATTTGATCGGCGTAGAAAAGATTGGTCCTCGCCAATTGTCGGTTGCTCATTTATCATGGATATCGCCGCGCCGACGCGTGAAGACGCCCTGAGGCGCGGAATTCCCCCTGAAGAATGGCACCTCGCGAAGGGCTTCGGTATTTCCGTCGCCGAGGAATCGCGACGCCGCACCACGTGAGGATCTATTTCTGTGGCCACTCCTGCCGTCACCCCCGCACGCCACCTCGCCGCCAAAATTGCCCTGGTCGGCGCTATGATTGCCCTGCCTCTCGGTCTGGCTGCCGCGCCGGCGTTCGCCATCGGAACCCATGCCGGCAGCTGCAACTTCGACGGAAATGTGAAGTGGGTGAAGGATTGTCCTAACGCGAAGTAAGTCGCGCGCGTAGAACAATTCGGGCACTGTACAAATCGACCCCGGAGGCGTCATGCGTCCGGGGTCGAGAACTGTTTTCCGGAAGTGTCGAACGGGGACGCCGCGCTCGGTGAGTTTCCCGAACCGGTGTCGCCGAACCACGGCCGGCGGGCGCCGGTTCACCGAGCGGATCAACGACTCCGGTGCGATGACACCCTGCGCGCCGCCTGCCGTGGTACGAGCACGGAAAGGCCCGGCACGCGGGCACGACGTTCGAGTTCGACGACGTGATCGACCCGGCACAGCCGCGGGCGTGGATCCGGCACCCGGGTGGCGGCGCGCGGAACAAATCCGGCGGTGGTGGACGTTTCAACCAGTTGTGAGCATCGAATCTCCCGACCAGTCCGCCGTCGTGCTCGAGGTGTGGTCCGACATCGCCTGCCCGTGGTGTTACATCGGCAAGCACCGCTTCGAAACCGCCCTCGCCCGATTCCCGCACCGCGACCGGGTGCAGGTCGTGTGGCGGTCGTACCAGCTGTCCCCGGACACTCCGGTCGGGCTGCGTCGCGCCGAGGTCGACGCACTGGTGGAGATGAAGGGGATGCCTGCCGACCAGGTGAAGCAGATGTTCGCGCACGTCGCGAACACCGCCGCCGTGGACGGGCTCACGATGGACTTCGACACCGTCGTAGCGGCCAACACGTTCGACGCGCATCGGCTGATCCACGTCGCGGGTGACCGCGGCGAGGACGTGATGGCCGCGCTGTTCCGTGCCCACTTCGCGCAGGGCAGGGTCATCGACGACCGTGAGGAACTGGTCGCGATCGCCGTCGAGGTCGGGCTGGACGCGGACGCTGTCCGGACCGCTCTCGACTCCGGCGCCGAGGCCGAGCGGGTCCGCGACGACCTGGCGCAGGCCCGTGCCCTCGGGATCTCCGGGGTGCCGTTCTTCGTCGCCAACCGCGCGATCGGCGTCTCCGGTGCGCAGCCCGTCGAGGTCTTCACCCAGCTGCTGGAGAAGGCCTACGCCGACGCGAGCCCGATCGTCACCCTCGCCGGCTCCGCCGACGCGGACGGAGCGTGCGTCGACGGATCCTGCGCGGTCTGACAGGCACAGCCGCCACCCGCCTTCACCCACCCACCACCGGCCCACCCACCACCGGCTGAAGGCCACCTTCGTGCGGACAGTCCGAACGAAGGCCACCTTCAGCCGGGTGGGGCGGGACGGGGTGGGGCGGGACGGGACGGGGAAGTCGGTCAGTGCGCGGCGGCGAGTACGGGCCGGGAGCGCGTGGCCCGCTCGGTGAGAAACGCGAACCCGACCCCGAGAGCGAGCCACAGCGTCGCCTGGATCGCGAGCGACGAGATCCGGAACTCCCACAGCAGGGTGGCGGGGAAGTCGTCCCCGACCTCGTTGACGCCGGGCAGCAGGATGTAGCCGACCGCCACGATCACCAGGAACGCCGGCACCGGTGCCCCGACCCGGACGGACAGGTAGCCGGACGCCGCGGCGAGCCGCGCGATGTGGACCGCGGCCGCGACCGCGACCAGTCCCAGGACCACCGACGCCAGCCACAACCAGGTGCGCTCGGCGATGGTGTCCGGGTCCCCGACCGCGGGTGGATTCGCCGGGTACTTGAAGAACGGCACAGCCTCGATCGC
Organism: Rhodococcus sp. NPDC003318; assembly: GCF_042879035.1. Lineage (NCBI taxonomy): Bacteria > Bacillati > Actinomycetota > Actinomycetes > Mycobacteriales > Nocardiaceae > Rhodococcus > Rhodococcus sp. NPDC003318. The sequence goes on from NZ_JBIAOU010000002.1 coordinate 78,242, forward strand.
GAGCCATCCGAGACCGGCCAGCGTCATCGCCAGCACCGGACCGGACAGCGCTGTCAGCCTCCGCGCGAAGTGTGCGACGGCCGCGAAGATCGCTCCGAGCGCCAGCCCCGCGAGGGTGGTCGCGAGGAACAGTCCGACCCGCTGTCCGTCCCGGCTGACCAGGGTGTCGTCGCCGTGAGTGTGTGCGGTGGTGGTCTCGTGTGAATGCTCCGCCGGAGCGGAGGCGGCTTCCTCGATCGCGATGGCGGCGTCGATGTGTGGTTCGCCGATCACGAAGGCGACGGCACCGGCGAGCAGGCCGGCGACGAGTCCGGCCAGCAGCCCACGAACGAGGAGTTTCGAGAATGCGTCGGTCAGTGGCACGGAAGCCCCAGCAGGTGCCGACCGTCATGCATGAGCTCGTGCATGTACATGCCGGTCCGCGAGACCGCGCCCTGGTCGAAACCGACCAGGTACAGGGTCAGCATCGCGAGCAGGACGACGCCCGCGATGATCAACGCGACACCGACCGATGCGGTCGACCTGTCGGGGGTGTGAACGACAGCCATTGGTTCCTCCTGGGATAACGCGTCCCGCAAAAGCCCTGTGCGACGACGACGGGGTCTGGCTGTCGAGTGGACACTCGAACACAGTGGCGCGACCGCTCCGGAATTGCACCGGATTCCCGTCGACATCGCGATTACCAGCGCACTGTCGCACCGAGGTGCCTGCGCTGTCAATCGGCACGGTCAGGACGGCACCTTGTCGAGGAACCCCAGGACGTGCACCAGCCGTCCGGACTCGTCGCGCTCGATGACGTCGAAGCCCGCGACGAGGTCCTCGGCGCCGGCCGGTCCGAGTTGCCAACCGAAGCGCGCCTGTTCGTGGTGGCCGTCCACGGGGCCGCGGAGCCGGAACCGCATACCGGGGAACCGGCCCTGCACGGCTCCGATCGTGGCGTCGATGTCCGCGTGACCCTGCGCCGCGACCGTCGGGTCGACGTACCGCCCGTCGGGGGTCCACAGGTCTTCGATCGCGACCCGCCGGGCATCGGGGTCGGTCTCGTTCCACACCGCGATGTACTTGGCTGCGAGGGCGTCGAATTCGGTCATGTCGTCTCTCCGATCGGTGGGGGCCGGCCCGGGCGGCCGGTCGACGTCCACCACTGTGGCGGCCGCCGCGCGCCCGAGTCGATTACCTCGGAGGTAATGGATCGGCTCCCGCGGACACGCCTAGGCTCGGGACATGACCACGCTCGTGGAGGATCGGCCCGTCGGAGTCCTGTTGCGGCAGTGGCGCGAACGCCGCCGGATGAGTCAGCTCCAGCTTGCCGGCCTCGCCGACGTCTCCGCCCGGCACGTCAGCTTCCTCGAGACCGGGCGGTCGCGGCCCACCAGGGCGATGCTGATCCGGCTGTCCGAACAGCTGGAGATCCCTCTGCGGGAACGCAATTCGCTTCTGCTCGCGGGTGGGTTCGCACCGGCCTATCCGGAGCACGGGCTCGGCGACGTTCCGATGGCGTCGGTGGCGCGGGCGATCGGGCAGATCCTGCACGCGTACCTGCCCTCACCGGCGGTGGTGGTCGACCGCCACTGGAATCTCGTCGACGGCAACGGTGCGGTCGCCGTGCTCGTCGACGGGTGTGCGCGGCATCTGCTGGAGCCGCCGGTGAACGTGCTGCGGTTGAGTCTGCACCCGGAGGGCATGGCGCCGCGGATCGTCAATCTCGGCCAGTGGCGGGCGCACTTGATGCATCGACTCGAACATCAGATCGCGGTGACCGGAGACACGGTGCTCGGTGGCCTCGCGGCGGAGTTGGCGGGCTATCCGTGCGGCGACGCCGCCGTCGACCCGGAACCGGGCGCGCTCGTGGTGCCGATCCGAATCCGCACGGTCGCAGGAGAACTGGAGTTCCTCAGTACTACGACGGTCTTCGGCACTCCGCTGGACGTCACCGTCGCCGAGTTGGCGATCGAGACGTTCCATCCGGTGGACGCGGCCACGGCGGCAGCCCTGCGCGAACACGTGGGATGACGAAGGCACCGGCCGTCGTGCGACGACCGGTGCGCGGGGGACGGGTCAGGCCTGCTTCGCGGGGACGTCGAGGACGACCTCGAACTCGAGCAGGGAGGCGCCGGTCGCGACCGGCTTCTTCGCCTCACCGGCGTGCGCCGCCCGGGCGTCGCCGTTGCGCCAGGCCGCGAAGGCGTCCTCGGACTCCCACTGCGTCACCACGAAGTAGCGGGTCTCGCCGCCCGTCGGACGCAGCAACTGGAAGCCGAGGAACCCCGGCGAGTTCTCGACGGTGCCCGCACGCTGGGCGAACCGCTTCTCGAGCTCCGGACCGGCGCCCTCGGGCACCTCGATTGCGTTGATCTTCACCACTGCCATGGCCGCGAGAGTACTCGCGGCGCGGCGTCTGCGGGACCGGGCCGACCCGATCGACGACCCGCAGCCCGGATGTCCGGTTAATCTCGGTTCCGTGCTGCATGACGAGGGTGGGGCGGGCGGACCGATTCTGTTGCTCCACGGGTTGATGGGCAGCGCGCGTACGTGGCGCAGGCATGTGCCGTGGCTGCGCGAGCACGGCCATGTCTACGCGTTCGACGCGGCCGGCCACGGCAGGCCCGCGCCGGACGAACTGACCACCGAGGCGTTCGTCGCCGACCTGACCGAGGCTCTGGCCCCGATCGAGCGCCCGATGACGGTGATCGGGCACTCGATGGGCGGACTGCACGCCTGGTGTTTCGCGGCCGCCCACCCCGACCGGGTGCGGGCCCTGGTGGTCGAGGACATGGCCCCCGACTTCCGTGGCCGCACCGCGTCGGACTGGGCCGCGATGATCGGGTCGTGGCCGACGCCGTTCCGGGACGAGCCGACCATGGTCGACTTCTTCGGACCCGTTGCGGCGCAGTACTTCATGGACTCGTTCGAGCTCAGGGCGGACGGCTACCACCTGCACGGCGAGGTGCCGGTGTGGCGCGACATCTCCGAGGAGTGGGGAACCCGCGACTTCTGGGCGCAGTGGCGGGACGTGCACGCACCGGCACTGCTGATCGAAGGCGAGTTCACCATCACCCCGGCCGGGCAGATGCGGCAGATGGCGGGTACCCCCCGGCAGGGCCCGACGCGCTACGAACGGATCGAGGGCGCCGGCCATCTGGTGCACGACGACCGCCCGGCCGAGTACCGCGCCGCGGTCGAGTCGTTCCTCGCCGAGTTCGCGGACCGGTGAGTGCACGGCCGTCGGTCGGCTCCGGTGACCGACACGGGCTCGGCGACGCCGGACCCGGTGACGACGTGACCGCTCAGGTCATGGCGCGGGCCGTGACCTCCCGGTTGACGAGGTAGGTGGGACGACCCTCGGTGAGCGTGGTCAACGCGTTGTGCGCGGTCTTGCGGCGGATCTCCAGCTCCGATTCCTCCGAGTACCAGGCCGCGTGCGGGGACAGCAGGGTGTTGTCCAGTGCGGTGAACGCGCTGTCACCGGAGATGGGTTCGGACGTGAACACGTCGAGTCCGGCACCTCGGATTCGGCCGGCGCGCAGGGCCTCGGCGAGCGCGTCGTCGTCGACGACGCCGCCGCGCGCAGTGTTGATCAGAATCGCGGTGCGTTTCATCAGGGCCAGCTGGTCACGACCGATCGAGCCTCGCGTCGAGGCCGTGAGGGGGACGTGAACCGACACCACGTCCGATATCGTCAACAACTCGTCCAGCCCGACCGGTCGGGCTCCTCGGGAGGACGCCTCGTCCGCGCTGACGTACGGGTCGAACGCGACGGTCTCCATCCCGAAGACGGCCATCTTCCGGGCCAGTCGTTGCGGGATGTTGCCGAATCCGACCAGACCCAGCGTGCCGCCCCGCAAGCGGTGCAGGGGCTTGGCGGCCGCGTAGTCCCAGACCCCGTTGCGCAGCGCGCGATCGTAGGAGCCGAGACCCCGGGACAACGCCAGGATCATCGCGGCGGCGTGGTCCGACACGTCTTCGATCGACCCGTCGGGCACGTTGGCGACCATGATCCCCGCGGCAGTGGCCGCGTCGAGGTCGATCGTGTTGGTGCCGATTCCGTACCGGCTGATCACACGGCACCGCTGTAGTCCGGCGATGAACTGCGCGTCGAGCTGGGTGTACTGGTTGAGGATGGCGTCGGCGTCCCGGCAGGCCTCTGCCAGTGCCTCCCGGGTGGGGAAGGGGCCGGCGACCAATTCGATGTCGTGCCCGTCGAACACAGCCTGCTCGGGCGCGAGGTCGGCGAACTCGTAGTCGGTGACGACGATCTTGTACATGTGAATTCTCCTGTCGGGGACGGGCTACGCGCCGTACCGGGAGTCGAGTTCCTGATGGAACCCCAGACCGACCAGTTCGGAGTAGTCGGCATAGGTGATCGTGGACGGGCGAACCGGGATGGTGTCGGTGTCGTGCAGCTCGCGCAGGGACTGCCGGACCGCCGTGACCGCGGAGAACAGTGCGGTGAGGGCGTAGAAGACCAGGGAGAAGCCGCGCTGCTGAAGATCGTGCGCGGTCAGTGTGGCGGCGTCGGTGCCGTCGACCAGCGACGCGACCTTCGGGCCATCGAGATGTTCGGCGACGTAGTCGATGTCGGCCCGGGTCTTGACACCGTCGACGAACATCAGGTCCGCTCCGGCGTCCCGGTAGCGCTTGGCTCGGTCGATCGCGTCCTCGCGGCCGGTGGCGCCGAGGGCGTCCGTACGCGCGATCACCAGCAGTGACTCGGTCCCCCGGGCGGCCAACGCAGCCTCGACCCGTCGGGCGCTCTCGTCGGCGGCCATCAGCCGGATCCCGGACAACTGTCCGCACCGCTTCGGGGCGACCTGGTCCTCGAGGTGGATCGCTGCGACTCCGGCCTGGATGTACTCCTCGACGGTGCGATGGATGTTCGACGGGCCACCGTAACCGGTGTCTGCATCGGCTATCACGGGAACAGTGGTGGCGCGGACCATGTTTCGGGCGTGTTCGGTCATCTCGGTCTGGGTCAGCAGTCCGATGTCGGGCAGGCCCAGGCGGGACGCGGTGGCGCCGAAGCCCGTCATGTAGATCGCCGGGAAGCCGGCCTGCTCGACGATGCGCGCGGTCACCGAATCGTAGGCACCGGGAGCGCGAACGATCGGCTGTCCGGGCGCCAGCAGTGCCCTGAGTCTGTCTGCTGCATTCATGAATTGGAGTCCTCGGGTGTGTGGTCGGGACGAGCTATGCGGAAATGCTCACGGTGTTCTCTGCTGCTACGGGCGACGATCGCCGAGGCATCCTTGCCGCGATCACGGCGGAGACGAGACAGCCGACGGCCAGGTACACGGCGACCAGGTACCACGATCCACCGCTGACGTTGACCAGCAGTGCGGCAACGAACGGGGTGAACCCGCCGCCGATCGCGCTTGCCACCTGGTACCCGACGCCGGCGCCGCTGTACCGGAACTCCGCGCCGAACATCTCGGTGAACATGGGCTGCTGGGCGCTGACGACCGAGTCGTGGGCGATGTTGAACAGCAGCACTGCCATGATCACCGTGCCGATCGTCGATCCGTTCTCCATCACCAGGAAGAACGGGGCGGCGCAGAGGGCGCCGATCATCGAGCCCGCGAAGTAGATTCGCTTCCGGCCGTACCTGTCGGAGAGGTAGGCGAAGGTCGGGATGGTCACGATGCCCAGCGCGCCGACCAGGAGGATGACGTTGAGCATGAAGCCGCGGTCGAAGTCGAGTTCCTTCGTCGCGTAGTTGAGTGCGAACGCCGTGACGATGTATCCGATGAACAGCTCGGACAGCCGAAGGCCGATGATCTGGAGGAACGCCGTGGGGTGGGCGCGCAGTGCTTCGACGAGCGGGATGCGCTTGTCGTCGAGTTCCTTTGCCTTCTCGACCTTTTCGACGAACTCCTCGCTCTCCTCGACCTGGGAGCGGACCCAGAGCCCGACTCCGACCAGGAGGATGCTCGCGAGGAACGGGACGCGCCATCCCCAGCTGGTGAACGCGGCGTCGTCGAGAACGTTGTTCATCAGCGTCACGAAACCGGTGGCCAGGATCAGTCCGACCGAGTAGCCGACCTGAACTCCGCTGCTGTAGAAGGCCTTCTTCTTCGGCGGTGCGCTCTCGACCGCCATCAGCGCGGCCCCGCCCCACTCGCCGCCCACCGCGAAGCCCTGGATTGCGCGGAGGGTGACGAGCAGGATCGGCGCCCACCAGCCGATCGAGTCGAAGGCGGGCAAGGCGCCGATCAGTGCCGACGCCAGACCCATCACCGACATGGTGATGACCAGCATTCGCTTGCGCCCCAGGCGATCACCGAAGTGCCCGAAGACGACGCCGCCGAGTGGCCGGAACAGGAACCCGACCCCGAAGGTCGCGAAGGCGGCGAGGGTGCCGATCGCGGGGCTGACGTTCGGGAAGAACTCGGTGTTGAAGACCAGCGCTGCGATGAGTCCGTAGAGGATGAAGTCATACCAGTCGATGACGGCGCCGGCGAAGCTGCCGAGAGCGGCGCGGCGTGCCTGCTTCTCTTGTGTGGGGCCGAATGAGGCAGTGACCATGAGGTTTCCTGTTCATTGATGGATGCGCGGGTCGGGGTGCGAGGGGGAGGGCGTCGGCCGCGGCTCCCGGGGTTCTGGGAACCCACACTTGAATGCAACATCTAGGATACTAGAGCAGGGTGATGCAGAACACCAGCGTCGGTCCGCGTCGTCGATCTCGGTGGATGCTCGGGCCGCGAACCAGCGCAGGAACACGTCAGGTGGACACGGGAAGGTCGTCCGGCGCGATCAGCCGACGCGGAGTTTCCTTCGGAGGTGGTCGATCTTCGAACTGTTCTCCAGTTCGGTGCGCGTCCGCAACGCGGTCAGGTAGCTGTCCCGCGTGCGCATGATGTGTGTCTCGAGCAGTCCTTCGAGGTCACCTTTGCGGCCACCGTCGAAGACTGCGGCCATCTGTTCGTGCTCCGCGAAGGATCGATCGGGTTCCGCCTGGGACAGGAAGGTCAGGTGCGTCCGCAACGCGGCCACGCGTCCGAGGTTCATCTGGTAGGCGTTCTGCAGGTACCGATTCCCGCAGTTGGTGAAGAACGCCTCGTGGAAACAGGTGTCGGCCTTCCCGTAGATGCGCGCGTCCCGGCCCGGCCGTGCCTGCCCCATCGTCGCGATCGCGGCACGCAGATCACGCAGTGTGGCCTCGCGGTTGCGGTCGAACGACAGCGTCGCGGCCTTGATCTCCAACGCGGCTCGAAACTCGCAGAGTTCGGAGATCTCCTCCGCGCTCGGCTGGAAGATGTACGTGCCGGACTTGGGAACGACCTCGACGAGGCCCTGCGTCTGCAGCAACCGCATCGCCTCGCGCACCGGGGTGCGGCTCACCCCGAGGGCCTCGGCCACGGCGTCCTCCGACAGCGCCTCGCCCAGGTCGAACTCGCCGTCGACGATGGCCGACCGCAGTGTCTCGGCGACTCGCGCGCCGAGCGACTCCCGCTTGCCTGTCTCGCTCGTCGAGGTCATCGCCGTCTCCGTCCGATGGTTGGGTTGCTCGCACCCAATGTATGCCAGCAAAATATACCTGAACGGCATCAAGAGGGACCCCAGCCGTGATCGCGAGTGCGACCCGTGGCCCGCAGCGGCGCGACTCAGTCGCGTTCGCCGCCCTCGCCGGCGAGGGCGAACAGTCCGTCTGGCGTCTGCTCTACGAGCCCGTCGACGAGCAGCGAGTCCAGCGCGCGGTCGCGCTGCGCGGTGTCGACGAGCCACACCCGGTCCAGGTGCACGCGTTCGACGGGCCCGTGGCTGCCGCGCAGGACGTCCATCAACTTGCCGCGCACCTGCCGGTCGGTGCCCGCGAACTTCTGCACCTTGCGTGGCGGTCCGGTGTGCGCGGGCCGGCCCGCGGCCACCCACGCGCAGTTGTCGAGCGGGCACAGCCCGCAGTCGGGGGTGCGCGCCGTGCACACCGTCGCACCCAGTTCCATCAGCGCCGCGGAGAACACCGCCGCACGCGCCCGGGTCCGCGGCAGCAGGACCTCCGCGTCGGCGAGGTCGCGTTTGGTGGAGGGGTTGCCCGGTTCGGCGTGGCCGTGCACCGCGCGGGCGATGACGCGCCGGACATTGGTGTCGACCACCGGTACCCGCTGACCGTATGCGAAACACGCGACGGCGCGTGCAGTGTAGGCGCCGATGCCGGGCAGTGACAGCAGCACGTCCACGTCCGCGGGGACGACGTCGCCGTGGTCGGTGGCGAGAACTCCCGCGCACTCGTGCAGCCGCATTGCGCGGCGCGGGTAGCCGAGCTTGCCCCAGGCTCGCAGGACCTCGCCCTGACCGGACGCCGCCATCGCGGACGGCACCGGCCAGCGCTGCACCCACTGCTCCCAGATCGGTGCCACCCGGGCCACGGGCGTCTGCTGCAGCATGATCTCGCTCATCAGGATGTGCCATGCCGTGACACCGTCGCGCCGCCACGGGAGGTCACGGGCCTGACGCTCGTACCAGCCGATCAGTGCGGAGGAGTTCACCGGATCGTCACACCTGCCCTTCTCTGTTCCTCCAGGTCACCGCGATGTCCGAATCCGGTCGGGGTGCACAATGGCTGGCATGCCCAATTCGAACCCCATCTCGGCCTGGAAAGCCCTCAAGCAGGGTAACGAGCGTTTCGTCAGCGGGACCCCACTGCATCCCAGTCAGGGGATTGCCGACCGGGCGAAACTCGTCGGCGGACAGCACCCCACCGCAGTGATCTTCGGGTGCGGCGACTCTCGCGTCGCCGCCGAGATCATCTTCGACCAGGGCCTCGGTGACACGTTCGTGGTCCGCACCGCCGGCCACGTCATCGACAGCGCCGTGCTCGGGTCCATCGAGTACGCGGTCGACATCCTCGACGTGCCGCTGATCGTGGTGTTCGGCCACGACAGCTGCGGTGCCGTCGCCGCGACCCTGAACGCCCTCGACAACGGTCAGGTGCCGGGCGGCTTCGTCCGGGACATCGTCGAGCGCGTCACGCCGTCCATCCTCATCGGCCGGAACGAGGGACTGTCGACCACGGACGAGTTCGAGGCCCGGCACGTCGTCGAGACCGGCCGGCTCCTGCAGGAGCGGTCGCGGATCATCGCCGAGAAGGTCGCGAACGGCACGTGTGCCATCGTCGGTGTCACCTACACGCTCGCCGACGGCGGCATCAAGCTGCACAGCACGGTCGGGGAGGTCGGCGAGGTCGTCGACTGACGGCCCTGTGAGCGACACGCCGGACCCTGGTGGGCGGTGCTCGTAGCCCGGGCACTTACCGTGGTGTCCGTGTTGGAACCGTCCGGGCCGCTGCCCCCCGAGATCTACTGGCGCCGCCGATGGCTCGCCATCGGCGTGGCGGTGGTCGCGCTGATCCTGCTGATCTGGATCGTCACCGCGTTGCGTGGGGGCGGTGACGACGACGCCGCGGCGGCTGCCGTCAGTTCTTCCCTGACGGCGCCGTCGACCGCGTCGACCACGGCATCCGCCACCGTGTCGGGTCAGGTGTCCGGCGCGGGTGTGTCGGGTTCGTCGTCGGGGGCCTCGGGGACCTCCACCGCGGCTGTGGTGCCGGCCGGCCAGTGCGCCGACAACTCGCTCGCGATCCGGGTCAGCGCGGACCAGGCGACGTATCCGGTGGGCCAGGAGCCGGAGTTCGGGATCGTGATCACGAACATCGGCAGCTCGGCCTGCGACCGTGACCTCGGCGCGGGGATGCAGCAGGTGCTGGTCTACACCCTCGACGGGCAGCAGCGGTTGTGGTCGAACACCGACTGCTACCCGAACTCGACGCCCGACGTGCGGACCCTCGCACCGGGCGAGCAGGCCGCGTTCACCCTCAAGTGGTCGGGCGCGACCTCCGCTCCGGGCTGCACCGCCGCCCGCGTACCGGTCGGCGCGGGCGCCTACACCGTCGTCGGGCAGTTGGGGAACCTGCGCAGCACCCCGGAGCCGTTCAACCTCGGCTAGGAGACCTGCCCTAGTCGAACGGGCCCGCGATCGACGTCTCCGCGAGACGCGACAGGCCCTCGCGGATGTGCCGCGCCCACAGCCCGCCGATCCCGTCGACCGACTGCAGGTCGGAGGCGGTCGCGGCGAGCAGACCCTGCAGCGTGCCGAACGACGCGACGAGCCGGTGCACCTGGTGGAACTGCAGCCGCGGCACCCGCGCGAGCACGCGGTAGCCCCGCGGACTCATCGGCGCGTCCAGCGCCTCGATCGTGGCGGGATAGCCGAAGGCCCGCGCGAGGGTGGTCAGGTCGAGCAGGTCCGCGTCGGTGAGTTTGTCTAGTGCGGCGAGCGTCTCGTCCACCGCTTCGGCGGGCGGCTGGCCGGGCCGGGCCAGGTAGTCGCGGACCACCAGCTGCCGGGCCAGGTCGTTGTCGCCGACCAGTTCCTCGAGCTGCAACGCGAGCTGCCTGCCGTCGGTGCCCAGTTCGAGGACGTCGCGTTCGATCTCGACGGACACGCGGCGCACCATCTCGAGCCGCTGCGCCACGGTCAGTGCGTCGCGCAGGGTCACGAAGTCCTCGATCTCGACGACCGACAGGGCGTTGGTGACCTCGGTCAGCCGGGACTTGTACCGCTCGAGGGTGGCGACGGCCTGGTTGGCGCGGGACAGGATCGTCGACGAGCCCTCCAGTACGTGCCGGACGCCCCCGACGTACACGGACACGATGCTCATCGACTGGCTGACCGACACCACCGGGTAACCGGTCTGGATCGCGGTCCGCTCGGCGGCGCGGTGGCGGGTGCCCGACTCGACGGTCGGGATCTTGTAGTCCGGCACCAGCTGGACGTTCGCGCGGACGATCCGGGTGCCGTCGGTCGAGAGGACGACGGCGCCGTCCATCTTGGACAGCTCGCGCAGCCGGGTCGGGGCGAACTCGACGTCGAGCTCGAACCCGCCGTCGCAGAGCTCGCCGATCTGCTCGTCGTAGCCCAGGACGATCAGCGCGCCCGTGCGTCCGCGCAGGATTCGTTCCAGCCCGTCCCGCAGCTCCGTGCCCGGCGCGAGCCGAGCGATCGTCTCGCGAAGCGTGGCCGCGGTGTCGTCCATCGCCGTCCCCCTGCCTCACCGAGACCCGCGTGGCTCTCGTAACCGGTGCGCGGGAGGCGTGCGTCCCGCGCGGAAGTGTCACGACTAGATTACCGAGACATGAGCGGTACCTGGACGTTGCCCGATGATCTCGAAATCCCGCGTCGGCCCGACATCTTTCCCGCCCCGGGTGCGGCACTGCCGCAACACTGGGCGAAGTGCTTCGGATGCGGCGACGACCAGCCCGCCGGCATCGCGATGGGGTTCGCCGCGACCGAGGGGATCGAGGTGACCGGCCGGCTCGAGGTCGAGTCCCGCTACCAGGGCGGTCCGGGCGTGATCCACGGAGGCATCCTGACCACCGCGTTCGACGAGACGCAGGGCATCGCCTGCATGGTGCTCGGAACCGCTGTCGTGACCGGACACCTGCAGATCGACTTCGCGCGCCCCATCCCGCTCGGCTCGGTACTCGAGTTCCGGGCCCGGGTCGACGGGACGATCCGCCGCAAGGTGTACACCAGCGCGGAGGCGCGCATCGTCGACGGGCCGAATGCGAGCGACGACGTCGTCGCCACGTCGCGGGGCCTGTTCCTGACGATCGAGCCGGAGCACTTCACACCGATGCGCGAGTTCGTCGACGGGGTGCCGACGAAGCCGTCGTTCGGCGATTCGACCCTGTAGGCCCGTAAACCCCGGTCAGGACTCGTCCTGCACCGACTTCAGCCGGCGCGGCACCACACGCAGCGCCTCCTGGACGTTGCCCACCTCGTCGACCCTGATCCCGCTCGGGTAGGGCCCGGAGTCGCGGGGGACCACTGCCTGGGTGAACCCGAGTCGTTTGGCCTCGGCGAGCCGCTTGCCGACCGCGGTGACGCGACGGACCTCCCCGGCCAGGCCCACCTCGCCGAGCGCGACGAGCCCCGCGGGCAGTGCGACGTCGCGGAACGCGGACGCGATGGCCAGCGCGAGGGCCAGGTCGGCGGACGGTTCGGTGACCCGCATGCCGCCGACCGTCGCGGCGTACACCTCCCGGTCGTGGGTTTTGACGTTTCCGTGCTTGGCGAGCACCGCGAGCACCATCGCCACCCGGGCCGCGTCCATCCCGCTCACCGCGCGCCGGGGTGACGGGTTCTGGGTCGGGACCACCAGACCCTGCACCTCGCCGAGGAGGGCGCGCTTGCCGTCCATCGTGACGGTGACCGCCGAACCCGGGACGCTGTCGTCGCGGTGGTGCAGGAACAGGCCGGACGGGTCGGTGACGCACTCGATGCCGTCCTCGTGCAGTTCGAAACAACCCACCTCGTCGGCGGAGCCGAACCGGTTCTTCACGCCCCGCAGCATGCGCAGCGTCGAGTGCTTGTCGCCCTCGAAGTGCAGGACGACGTCGACGAGGTGTTCCAGCGATCGCGGCCCGGCGACCGCACCGTCCTTCGTGACGTGGCCGATCAGCAGCACCGGGATGCCGCTGGTCTTCGCGAGGGTGGTCAGTGCGGCGGTGATCGCCCGCACCTGCGTGACGCCGCCGGTGACGCCTTCGACGTCGGCGGCGAGCATCGTCTGCACCGAGTCGACGATGAGCAGGGTCGGCTTCACCTGCTCGACGTGCCCGAACACCGTCGCCAGGTCCGATTCGGCGGCCAGGTACACGCGGTCGTGCACGGCGCCGGTGCGGTCGGCTCGAAGCCGCACCTGGCCGGCGGACTCCTCGCCGGTGACGTAGAGGGACCGCTCGTCGGTGTCGCGGCGGGCCCACCGATGCACGACCTCGAGCAGCAGCGTCGACTTGCCGACGCCCGGTTCGCCGGCGAGCAGGACCACCGACCCGGGGACGATGCCGCCGCCGAGGACGCGGTCGAGTTCCGGGACCCCGGTCGGCTTGGCCCGGCTGATGGTGGCACTGACCTGGGACAGCGGTGTCGCGGGCGAAGCGGGCACCAGTCCCGCACCGGCGCGGGCGGTGCTCGCCCCGGGTCGGTTGGCGACCGCGGCGAGCACCGGTGCCGCCTCCTCGACCGATCCCCACTCGCCGCACTCGGGGCACCGGCCGACCCACTTGGCCACGGTGTACTGACAGGCGCTGCATCGGTAGCTGGTCTTCGGTTTCGCCACGGCCCGAGCCTAGGGTCGGGCACCGACACCGCACCGCACCGGCACACCGGCGGGTGTTCGGCGACGTCAGGCGGTGCGGCCTCCCCGATGCTTGTCCGCGAGGGCGCGGTAGGCGGCGCCGTTGTGTCCGATGTGCGCGATCTCGTCGTCGGTCAGTTCACGCCGCACCTTCGCGGGCACGCCCGCGACCAGCGAGCGCGGTGGGATCTCGGTGCCCTCGAGGACGACGGCGCCGGCCGCGACGAGGCAGTGTGCACCGAGCCGGGCACCGTTGAGGACCACCGCTCCCATACCGATCAGGCTGTCGTCACCGATGGTGCAGCCGTGCAGGACCGCGTTGTGGCCGACGCTGACGTTCGCGCCCACGGACAGGGGGAATCCGGGGTCGGCGTGCAGGGTCACGTTGTCCTGGATGTTGGTGCCCGCGCCGATCTCGATGGGTGCGACGTCGGCACGCGCCACGGCGCCGTACCAGATGCTGGCGTTCGCGCCCAGTGTCACGTCGCCGATGACGGTGGCGGTCGGTGCCAGCCACGCCGAGTCGGCGAGGATCGGGGCGGCGTCGTCGAAGGACACCACGGTGGGTCCGGTCATGGTCACTCCTGGTTCACACGAGAACTGTCGTCGGTCGGAACCACTGTCCCACCCGCGCGTCGATGCGCGACGAGTAGTGTCGTCCGTGTGCCGCAAGAGGACTGGGAGGAGGCGTCGCGCAGGGTCGCCGACGCGTACTTCCCTCTTGCCCTGACGAACTTGTCCGGCGGGGGAACGTGCGACCTGAACATGGTGGCGAAGGATCTCGGTGGCGTCACCCTCGGCCGGGTCAGCTGGGGCGCCGATGTCGCGATCGAGAGTGACTGCCCCGGTGCGTACGAGATCGACATTCCACTCACCGGTCGTCTGGAATCTCGTGGTCACGACGGTACCGGCGTGACGCTGCCCGGGCAGGCCGCCCTGTACCGCGCGGACTCTCCATGCATGATCACCCATTGGAACGCAACCGTTCTCGGTGTGAAGCTGGACCGGGAGCTCCTCCACCGCGAGGCGGACCGGATCCTGGGCGGTCCGCTCCGGCCGGCGCTCGTGTTGCCGGATCAGCTGGACTTCGCGGGGCGCGCCGGCCCGTGGCGCGGTCTCGTCCACGCGCTGTACGAGCAGATTTCGGTGCCGGACGGAGTTGTGGCGAATCCTGTTGTGGCGCAGCAGCTTGCCGGATCGGTGGTGACCGCGTTCGTGCTCGCCGTCGCGCCCGACGACAGGATGGCGCCCGCGCCGCGTCCGGGAGTGGTGCGCCGGGTCCTGGACGCACTGAACGACGATCCGGCGCGTCCGTGGACGGCGGCCGACATGGCGGAGGTGGCGGGAACCAGCGTGCGCCGCATGCAGGAGACGTTCGCGCAGCACGTCGGTGCCGCACCCTTCGCGTGCCTGCTCGACATCAGGCTCGACCGCGCCCGGCGCGATCTCACGTCGGGTGCGGTCACCGTCGCCGATGTCGCCTTCCGGTGGGGCTTCGGCCATCCCGGCCGGTTCGCCGCGGCGTTCCGGAGTCGCTACGGCGTCACCCCGGCGGAGCTCGTTCGTTCGTGAGTCCCGGCAACCACGCGGACGGTGGTGCCGGGACGTTGAAGAGCCGCGCTCGGGTGGGGGAGGGGGGCACCACCCGAGCGCGGCAGCTCGGTTACTTCTCGTGAATCGTCACTTCTTGTAGAACGCGCTGACGTCGTCGTTGCCGATGAGGTCGGGCACCGTCCAGCCGTCGAGGTCGTACTCGCTCATGAACTGCTCGGCGAGTCCCTTCATGCCGGAGACGATGCCGCGGTTCTCGGCGGCGAACAGCAGCTCGGCCTTGACGTTCTCGTGGTTGCCGGAGTAGTTGCGCTCGTACAGCTCGTGGCGGCCACCGAACTCGGATCCGATCGAGTCCCACAGTGCCTTCATCACCTTGACCCGGTCGACGGCGGTGATGCCGTCGCTGCCGCGGACGTACTTGTCCAGGTAGGGACGCACGTCGGGGTTCTTGAAGTCGGCGGCCGACGAGGGCAGGTAGATCAGGCCGGACGCGACGTCCTGCTCGATGATCTCCTTGATCCGCGGGTAGCCCTGGATCATGAACATGCGGTACGTCAGGCCGTACTCGAGCTTCGGGATCACGGTGTCGCCGATCCACGGTTCGGGGTCTCGGGCCATCGATTCGGTCAAGGACCAGAACAGGTTTCGCCATCCGATGACCTCGCCGACGCGGGTCTGCACGCCGCGGAAGCCGCCGGCGCCGGTGGCGTCGAGGGCCTTCATCAGCAGGCCGGCGATGAAGTCGAGCTTGACGGCCAGTCGGGTGCAACCCTGGAAGGTGAAGCGGGGAAGGAACCCGGACTGCGGGAAGAAGGCGTTGATCTTCTCGACGTCGCCGTACATGAAGACGTTCTCCCACGGCACCAGCACCTTGTCGAAGATGAAGATGGCGTCGTTCTCGTCCATCCGCGACGACAGCGGGTAGTCGAACGGGGAGCCGACGACCGCGGCGTTCTGCGAGTACGAGGCGCGCGAGATCAGCTTGATGCCCGGTGCGTCCATCGGCACCGTACAGATCAGCGCGTACTCCTTCTTCTTGATCGGCAGGCCGTAGTGGGCGATGAAGTTGTAGTTGGTGATCGCCGATCCGGTCGCGACGACCTTCGCGCCGGAGACGATCAGGCCCGCGTCGGTCTCCTTCTCGACCTTCATGAACACGTCGCCGACCTGGTCCGGGGGCAGCTGCCGGTCCACCGGCGGGTTGATGATCGCGTGGTTCCAGTACAGGACCTTCTCCTGCGATTCGCGGTACCAGCGCTTGGCGTTGTCCTGGAACGGGGCGTACAGCTCGCTGTTGGCGTTGAGGGTGCCGAGGAAGCTGGCCTTGTAGTCGGGGGACCGGCCCATCCAGCCGTACGTCATCCGCGCCCAGGTGGCGATCGCGTCGCGTTCCGCGAGCAGGTCGTCGGAGCTGGTCGGGGTCTTGAAGAACGGCATCGTCACGCCGCCGTTGCCGGTGTCGGTGGGGCAGGTGAGGGTGTCGACGTGCTCGCCGGTGTGCAGGGAGTCGTACAGCCGGGCGGTCATCCGGATCGAGTTGCGGAACGCGGGGTGGTTCCAGAACTCCTTGACCTTCTCGCCGTGCAGGTAGATCTCGCGGCCGTCCTTGATGGACTCGATGTACTCGTCGCCGGTCATCGGGCGGGTCGCGAAGTTGGCCTGCGTGTTCGCGGGTGAGTTCGCGGCCGGGTTGAACTTCGACCGGTCGACGGTGGCTTCGTCGGGGCGGTTCTCGGTGGTGGTCATGGCAACTCCTTGGGGGAGGGAACTCGGGCGGGTACGAGCTCGGTGGATCGGGTGTCAGTTGGCTGCGGTGGAGAGGTGGAAGGGGGTGAAGCTGGTGGCGGCGTCGAACCAGCCGTTGTTCGGGTCGTCCATCGACCCGTTCCAGGCGGCCGAGGCGCTCGGTGCACCGAGATCGTGGAAGGTGCTGCGGTAGAACAGCAATGGTGAGGTCTCGCGGCTCTCGGCGTCGACGATCTCGCCGATGAAGATGATGTGGTCGCCGCCGTCGTACTCGGCCCACGGCATGCACGACAGGGTGGCCGCGGTGCCGGCGAGGACGGGGGCGGTCGGTCCCTGCTTCCACACCGGTTCGGGCGACTGGGGGCGTCCGGCGAAGTGCAGGGCGACGTCGGTCTGGTCGGCGGCGAGGATGTTCACCGCGAACGGCGCTCCCGACAGGAAGCTGCAGGCCTTCGAGGTTCGGGTCAAGGTCACCTGGCACAGTCGCGGCTCGACCGAGACGGCGGTGAATGCGGTCACCGTCGCACCGTGCGCGGAGCCGTCCTCCTTCGCGCAGGTGATGACGGTGACGCCACTTGCGAACTGTCCGAAGATGTTTCGGAGTCTGCGCGAGTCCATCGTCGGTGCTCCTTTTCGGGTGGCTTTCTGGTGTGATCCAGAACATATGCCCGTCCGGTGTCCGCTTCCATCCGCGAAGCGACGCCGCGATCCGGAACGCGCGACGACTGCGGGATGGGTCACATTTGCCAGGGAGAGTGCTGCACATCACACTTGTGTGCACAGCTCGGACGGGAGGTAACACGGAAATGGTGGTCACTGGCACCGGCGACTGGCACGAGGCGGAACACGTGGTGTCCGATGCCTACTTTCCCCACGTGTTGACGCCGTTGACGGCCGGGTCGGAGCCGCACCTGCAGGTGCGGGCCCTGCCGCTCGGCGCGCTGCGGCTCACGCGGATCGGATGGGGAGCCGAGGTTGCGGTGCGGACCGAGCATCCCGGGGCCTACGCGGTCAACATTCCCCTCTCGGGGCGGATCGAATCCGTCAGCGGCGGTCACGACGTCGTGTCGCTCCCGGGGCAGGCGTCGGTGTTCCGGCCGGACACCACCGCGGCCATCACCCGGTGGACCGAGGGGTGCGAGATCGTCGGAGTGAAACTGGACCGGGACTACCTGCACCGGGAGTTGGACCGGGTGCTCGGTCGCCCGGATCGGCGGCTGCCGGCCCAGGTGGACCTGTCGACCGCCGAGGGGGCGAGCTGGATGGCGCTGCTGCGGTCCGTCGTCGAGCAGGTGCGCGAGGGGGAGACGCTCTGGCAGCAACCCGTGGTGGCCGAGCAGCTGTCCGGGGCTCTCGCCTCGGCGTTCGTGCTGGCGGTCATGCCGGAGGAGAGCGGGGCCGCGGTCCGTCCGCGCATCGTCAAGCGCGTCATCGACCGCATCCACGAAGACCCCGCCCAGGCCTGGACGGCGGCGGACATGGCCGAGGTGGCGGGGGTGAGCGTGCGACGACTGCAGGAGGGGTTCCGCGTGTACGTCGGCATGTCGCCCCGCGACTACGTGCTCGACGTGCGCCTCGGCCGGATCCACGCGGAGCTGATCGGCGGCGTGCCGTCCGAGACGTCCGTGACCGACGTCGCGATGCGCTGGGGTATCACCCACACCGGACGCTTCGCCGCCTCGTACCGCCGTAAGTACGGGGTCGCACCCTCGGCGACCCTGCGGGGCGTCGCCGGCTGAGACGACGGCGACCCCCGGCCGATCGGCCGGGGGTCGCTCTCGTGTTGCTTTCCGCGGTGGTCAGTGGCCGCCGGCGTGCTCGGCCAGGGTGCCCGCACCGGCGTTGCCGGAGAGCGCGGACTCGTGACGCTCGAGGACCGGGCCCGCGTCGACCGGCACGTCGACGGTGATGTCACCGGCGTTGGCGAAGGTGAAGGTGATCGGCGCGGTCAGACCCGGGTAGACGTGCTCGGCGACCCCGTTCAGCGTGACCAGGATCAGGTCGGTCTCGATCTCCTCGCCGTCGTCGGTCACCGTGGCGTTGACGGTTCCGGCGCTCAGCGCGGTCTGCGGTTCGATCACCCGGCCGCCGACCTCGCCGGCGATGGTGACGGACTTGGCGAGATCGGTGGTGATCTTCTCCAGTCGCTCGGGCTTGGACTCGCTCTCGTTGATCGCGGTGAACGCGAGTGCCACGGTGCCGCCCGGCTCGAGGCTGTACTCCTCGCTGTTCGGGTACACGATGTGCACGTTGCGCAGCGAGATGTCGCCCTGGTTCGCGTAGTTGCCGTTGACCGCGGCGACCTGCGTCGACGTCTGGGCGACCTGGCCCGCGCCGCAGGCGGACAGCGAGATGGCAGCGGCTGCGGCCAGGGCAACGGCGGTGGCGACTCGGCGAGTCGACGCATTCAGTGCTGTCACGGGGGTGTCCTCCACGGCGTCGGGTCGTAACTCAACTAGGCAGAGTAGTAGTTGTCTCTCGCGCGGTTGAGTCCGGGTCGTTCCCGGGCTGCCCCGAGTCTGTCGCTGCTCGGCGAAATCCGGTGTCCGGCGGGAGGTTCGGTGCCGTGTCGATGCACGTTCGTGACCTGGTGTCAAGCGTTGTTATCTCCCCGTCGTGCGTCTGACCAGCGACGTTGGAACCGTCCCGGCGGGGAGCCGTGATAAACTGGGCAGATCGAAAGGGGCACGGGACAGATGATTTTCAAGGTCGGAGACACCGTCGTATACCCCCATCACGGCGCGGCGTTGATCGAAGCGATCGAAACACGCACCATCAAGGGTGAACAAAAGGAATATCTGGTACTGAAGGTCGCCCAGGGCGACCTCACCGTCCGAGTCCCCGCAGAGAACGCCGAGTACGTCGGCGTTCGTGATGTAGTGGGTCAGGAAGGACTGGACAAGGTCTTCCAGGTGCTGCGTGCACCGCACACGGAGGAGCCGACCAACTGGTCTCGGCGTTACAAGGCGAATCTGGAGAAGTTGGCCTCCGGTGACGTGAACAAGGTCGCCGAGGTCGTTCGCGACCTGTGGCGTCGCGAGCAGGATCGAGGACTGTCCGCCGGGGAGAAGCGGATGCTTGCCAAGGCACGGCAGATTCTCGTCGGTGAGCTCGCCCTCGCCGAGGGCACGGACGACGAGAAGGCCGAGACGATCCTCGACGAGGTCCTCGCGGCGGCGTCCTGACGTCCACGCGGACCTGAACAGATGAACACCGTGACCGACCCGGCCGACGCGCGCAGCGGAGGCCGGGTCGTTGCGTTGGTTCCCGCCGCGGGACAGGGCACCCGGCTCGGTGAGGGTGTGCCGAAGGCCTTCGTGACGCTGCGTGGGCAGACGCTGCTGCAGCGGGCGGTGGCCGGGCTGCTCGACTCGGGCGTGGTGGATCGCGTCGTCGTCGTCGTGCCGCCGGATCGTGTCGACGCGGTCCGGGCGGACCTGCCGGACGGTGTCGACGTCGTGCCGGGCGGCGCGGAACGGACCGACTCGGTGCGTGCGGGCCTCGCGGCGGCCGGCGATGCGGAACTCGTGCTCGTGCACGACGCGGCTCGGGCCCTGACCCCGCCCACGCTGATCGCACGGGTGGTCGCGGAGCTGCGGGCGGGCCGCGAGGCGGTCGTGCCCGCGCTGCCGGTCGCCGACACGGTCAAGTGCGTCGATTTGCTCGGCGTCGTCACCGGGACGCTCGAACGCTCGGAACTGCGGGCGGTCCAGACGCCGCAGGGATTCGCCGCGGATCTGCTGCGCCGGGCGTACGAGAGTTCAGACGTCGTGACCACCGACGACGCGGGGCTTGTGGAGCGCATCGGGGCGCGCGTCCGCACGATCGCCGGGGAGCCGCTCGCCTTCAAGATCACCACGCCGCTCGACCTCGCGCTGGCGCGGGCGTTGACGGACCCGGACACGAACGAATAGGAGTCGCAGGCAGTGCGAGTGGGCATCGGTACGGACGTTCATCCGATCGAGGCGGGACGGCCGTGCTGGATCGCAGGCCTGCTGTTCGAGGGGGAGGACGGATGCGCCGGCCATTCCGACGGAGACGTGGCCGCGCACGCCCTGTGTGACGCGCTGCTGTCCGCGGCGGGTCTCGGCGACCTCGGGTCGGTGTTCGGCACCGGTCGCCCCGAGTGGTCGGGTGCGAGCGGCGCGGCGCTGCTCACCGAGGTGCGGCGGATGCTCGACGAGGAGGGGCTCGCCGTCGGGAACGCCGCGGTGCAGGTGATCGGCAACCGGCCGAAGATCGGGCCGCGGCGGATCGAGGCCCAGGACGCGCTGTCCGCGGTGCTCGGCGCACCCGTGTCGGTGTCCGCGACGACCACCGACGGTCTGGGGTTGACGGGCCGTGGCGAGGGGATCGCGGCAGTCGCGACGGCGCTGCTCATCACGGCCGGGTCGGACCGGTAGGATCGCACGTCGTGACCCTGCGACTTTTCGACACCGAGACGCGGGCCCTGCGTGACTTCGTTCCGCTGGCTCCCGGACACGCGTCGATCTATCTCTGTGGGGCCACCGTGCAGGGCGAGCCGCACATCGGCCACGTTCGCAGCGGTGTCGCCTTCGACGTCCTCCGCCGGTGGCTGCTTGCGCACGACTACGAGGTCGCGTTCGTGCGCAACGTCACCGACATCGACGACAAGATCCTGAACAAGGCCGCGGACGCCGGCCGCCCGTGGTGGGAGTGGGCCGCGACGTACGAGCGGTCCTTCGGCTGGGCGTACGACCAGCTCGGCGTCCTGCCGCCGTCGGTGGAGCCGCGAGCGACCGGTCACGTCACGCAGATGGTCGAGTTGATGCAGCGGCTGATCGACGCGGGCCACGCCTACGCCGCGGCCGGTGACGTCTACTTCGACGTGCTGAGCTGGCAGAAGTACGGCGCGCTGTCGGGGCACAAGCTCGACGACGTGCACCAGGGGGAGAGCGCCGCGGAGGGCAAGCGTGATCCCCGCGACTTCACCCTGTGGAAGGCCGAGAAGCCGGGCGAGCCGTCGTGGCCGACGCCGTGGGGTCGCGGTCGGCCGGGTTGGCACCTCGAGTGCTCCGCGATGGCCGGTGCCTACCTGGGTCCCGAGTTCGACATCCACTGCGGTGGACTCGACCTGGTGTTCCCGCACCACGAGAACGAGCTCGCGCAGTCGCGGGCCGCCGGTGACGGCTTCGCCCGCTACTGGCTGCACAACGGCTGGGTGACCATGGGCGGCGAGAAGATGTCGAAGTCGCTCGGCAACGTCCTGTCGGTGCCCAACGTCCTGAAAAGGGTTCGGCCGCAAGAGCTTCGGTTCTACCTGGGTGGTGCGCACTACCGCTCGATGCTGGAGTACTCCGACCACGCGCTCGACGTCGCGGCCGAGACCTACCGCGGCATCGAGGCGTTCGTGCTCAAGACCCTCGAGCGGGCCGGTAACGTCCCGCTCGGCACCTGGACGGACGGGTTCGCGGCGGCGCTGAACGACGACCTCGGTGTGCCGAAGGCGCTCGCGGAGATCCACGGCCGGCAGCGGGAGGGCAACAAGGCGCTGGCGGCGGGCGATCTCGACGGTGCCGTCTTCGTCGCCGGGCAGGTGCGGGCGATGATGGGCATCCTCGGTGTCGATCCGCTCGACCCGCACTGGGCGAGCGAGTCGGGTGACGCGACCGCCGCGCACGCCGCGCTCGACGTGCTGGTCCGCGCCAGCCTCGACGCCCGACAGCAGGCCAAGGCCGACAAGGACTGGGCCACCGCGGACGCGATCCGCGACCGGTTGGCGGCCGCGGGCATCGCGGTCACCGACACCCCCAACGGACCCGAGTGGTCCCTCGAGAAGAACCACGACGAAGCAGGGCAGTGATGGCAGGCAATTCGAGCAGGCGCGGCGCGATCCGCAAGTCCGGCACCAAGAAGGGCCAGGTCGTCGGCTCGGGCGGCCAGCGCCGCCGAGGGCTCGAGGGGCGCGGCGCGACCCCGCCCGCCGTCGAGCGCACCAAGCATCCCGCGGCCAAGCGGGCTCGCGCGGCGGCCAAGGCCGCGAACACCGGTCGCCCGGGCGGCGGTTCCGGCGGCCGTGGCGGATCACCCCGCAAGGGCGGCGACGGACCCGAGAACGTGCTCGGCCGTAATCCGGTCCTGGAGTGCCTGCGGGCCGGCGTGCCCGCGACCGCCCTGTACGTTGCGGTCGGCACCGAGAACGACGACCGGCTGTCGGAGAGCGTCCAGCTCGCCGCCGAGGCGGGCATCTCGATCCTCGAGGTGCCCCGCACCGACCTGGACCGGATGAGCGCCAACGGCCTGCACCAGGGTGTGGCGCTGCAGGTGCCGCCGTTCCGGTACGCGCACCCGGACGACCTGATCGCCAACGCGCGCACCCAGCAGGAGGCGCCGCTGCTGGTGGCGCTCGACAACATCACCGACCCCCGCAACCTCGGCGCGGTGGTCCGGTCGGTCGCCGCCTTCGGCGGGCACGGCGTCGTGATCCCGCAGCGGCGCAGCGCGTCGGTCACGGCCGTCGCCTGGCGGACCAGTGCCGGTGCCGCGGCCCGCCTGCCGATCGCGCAGGCCACCAACCTCACCCGCACCCTCAAGGACTGGGCGGCCAAGGGTGTGCAGGTCGTCGGCCTCGACGCCGGCGGCGACACCACCCTCGACGAGTACGACGGCACCGGTCCGGTCGTGGTCGTGGTGGGGTCCGAGGGCAAGGGCCTGTCGCGGCTCGTCCGCGAAACGTGCGACACGATCCTGAGTATTCCGATGGCCGGTCCCGTGGAGTCGCTGAACGCCTCCGTGGCCGCCGGTGTAGTGCTCGCCGACATCGCCCGCCAGCGGCGCTGACGCGCCCGTGAGTCCTGTCGGTCCGCTCGCGGGCCGAAAGGACTCACGGTTCGAAACCACCGGATGGACGGATCGGGGGCGCGGGTGGCAGGGTGCCTCCCGCGCCCCCGATCCGTGCCGTCACACCGATTCCGGTGCGTACTCCGTGATCTGCGCCAGCAGCCGAACGACCGGCGGCTCAGGGGTCTTCAGCGAGTCCGACATGCGGAACTTGCCCGCGTTGTACGCCTCGTACATGCGGTCGTAGATCGCCTGCAGGTCGTCACCTTCGATCTCGTAGATCGCGATGTACGGCCCGCCGTCGGCGACCGGCGCGAACCTGCGGGCAGAGACGTACCCCTCGGTGGCGACGACGTCGGGAAGGTGGATCTCGTCGTACCACTTGTTGTATTCCTCTTCGCGCTCCGGCGAGATCGGACCCGATTCGACGTAGATGATTCCTCGCGCCATTGGAACACCTTTCTCTGGGTTCGTCCCGAGGCCCCGAAGGGTGACATCGAGAGCGGTGATTCGTCTGTCGAGCTGTGGAAGCGGTCCCGGTGTCCCGGGTGTCCGAGCCGGGGGTCCCTGGTGTGGGTGCCCGGAACTCAGACGATCGCGAAACCGGCATCGACGGGCATGGCCACGCCCGTGATGTACTTTGCTTCGTCGGACACCAGGAAGGCGATGGCGTTGGAGATGACCTCGGGTTCGAGGATCTCGACGGGCAACGCGTTCTGCATGCCCTGGACCGCGTTCTTACCCCCGCGCTTCGCTTCCTCCATGAGGGCGGCCATCGCGGCGTTCTGCGTCATTCCGCTGATGACACCGGTGGGGTGAATCGTGTTGACGCGAATCCATTCCGGCGCGAGATTTCCCGCCAGGGACTTCATCAATCCGACCAGTCCGGTCTTGGCCGCGGTGTAGGCGGTGCCGCTGGCATCGCGCGAGGGGCTGGCCTTGAGGCCCGCGGTGGAGCTGGTCAGAACGATCGATCCGCCGACACCGGCCTCACGCATCGCGGGGAGCGCCGCCCTGACCGTGTGGTAGGCGCCGGTCAGGTTGATGTCGATGGTGTCCTTCCACTCGTCCAGGAAGTTGTCCGTCTCGGGTCCCAGTCGGACGACGCCCGCGTTGGCGAGGATGATGTCGACGCGGCCGAATTCCTTGTAGCCCTCCTGGAAAGCGGCACTGAGTTCCTCGAAGTTCCGGACGTCCGCCTTGCGGGCGACGATCCGCTGGCCTTCCTTCTCCACCAGGCGGACGGTCTCCTCCAGATCGGCTTCCGACGCGTTCGGGTACGACATCGACGGGATGTCGGCGCAGATGTCGACGCCGATGATGTCGACGCCTTCGCGGGCCAGCCGCACGGCGTGCGACCGGCCCTGCCCGCGCGCAACACCGGTGATGAAGGCGACTTTCCCTTCGAGTCCTGACATGTGTACAGCTCCCTTTCCTGGGTCATCGCCGATTTCGAGATCGAGTTCGACGTCCGTCGGTGGGTCGGGCGTGCCGCGCCACGGGTGGGCGGCGCCGGACACGCCTGCCCGGACCGAATCACGTTCATCGAACTTGGTTCACTAGTCTTACTCTGTGACCGGAGTCACCGCAACAACCCGGACTCGGAGTCGACGAAATCGCCTCGTCACGGCACCGCCGTCGGACGTGACCGGTGTCGGCAGGGTGGGGGAGACGGTGGCGGCCGAGCTCGTCAGCGCGCTCGTTCCTCGGCGAGAGGTCGGGCGCGGACGGGCTTGCGAATCACACGAACGCCGCGATGGCGACGCCCGCCGCGCCCAGTCGGTCCCGGATGGCCACGGCCATCGCGACCGCGGCGGGAGAATCGCCGTGCACGCACACCGAGGCGGGGCGGGTACGGACGACGGTGCCGTCGACGGCCACGACCTCACCGGCCTCGACCATCCGGAGCACACGTGCCGCGACGAGGTCCGGGTCGGACAGCACCGCGCCGGGCTGTGAGCGGGGGACCAGTTCACCGGTCGGCAGATAGCCGCGGTCGGCGAACGCCTCCGTGACCGTCCGGAGCCCGGCGGCTTCGGCTTCGGCGAGGAACACCGACCCGGGCAGTCCGAGCACGGGCAGGGTGGGGTCGTAGGCGACGACGGCTGCGACCACGGCGCGAGCCTGCTCGTGGTGGTGGACGACGGCGTTGTACAGCGCGCCGTGCGGTTTGACGTAGCCGACGGCGGAGCCGCTGGCCTGCGCGAGCCCGTCGAGGGCGCCGATCTGGTAGATGACTTCGGCGGTGAGGTCGCTGGGGGAGATGTCGATGAAGCGGCGTCCGAACCCGGCGAGGTCGCGGTAGCCGACCTGGGCGCCGATGCGGACGGCGCGGCTGGCTGCGGCGCGGCAGGTGGCCAGGAGAGCAGCAGGATCGCCCGCGTGGAATCCGCAGGCGACGTTGGCGCTTGTCACCAGGGCGAGCATCGCCTCGTCGTCGCCGAGGCGCCAGGCGCCGAAGCTCTCGCCGAGGTCGCTGTTCAGGTCGATTGCCACGACACCAGCCTAGGCCGCGACCGCGACCCGCCCCGAGTTCGCGCGCCGCCGCGAGCCGATCGCCCGGCAGATCAGGTAGATCACGAACGAGATCGTGGTGACGAACGTGGAGACGGGCACGCCCGGAGCGAGCGAGAGCAGGATGCCGCCCACCGCGGCGAGTTCGGCGAACAGGATCGCCAGCAGCGTCGTCTTCAGGGGGCTGGACGTGACACGGGCGGCCGCGGCGGCGGGGGTGATGAGCAGCGACAGCACGAGCAGTGCGCCGACGATCTGCACGCCGAGGGCGGCGGCGACACCGACGAGAACGGCGAACACCAGCGACAGTCCACGGATCGGGACGCCGCGTGCCCGCGCCACGTCGGGGTCGGTGCTGGCGAACAGCAGCGGCCGGTACACCACGAGCAGCACGGCCAGCACGACGACGGCGCACACCAGCAGCAACTGCAGGCCCTCGTTGCCGACGCCGACGATCTGGCCGACGAGCAGCGAGAAGCTGGTGCCCGTGCGGCCGGGGTAGAGCCACATGAACAGCACCGACAGGCCGAGGCCGAACGACATGATCACGCCGATCACCGAATCCCGTTCGCGCGCTTTGCTACCGAGCAGGGCGAACAGGACGGCCGCGATCACGGAGCCGACGATGGCGCCGACCCCGACGCTGATCCCGGCGAGCAGGGCGGCGGACGCGCCGGTCAGTGACAGCTCGCTGGTGCCGTGCACCGCGAACGACATCTGCCTGCTGATGATCAGCGGGCCGATCGCGCCGGCGAGCAGGCCGAGGATCGCGGCGGCGAGGAGGGCCTGCTGCACGAAGTCGTACTGCAGCAGGTCGATCGTGGTCTGCCAGTCGAGCATGCTCGACAGCGCCCCGGACAGCTTGTCGTTCATGCGAGTTCCTCGTTCACTCGTGATCCTCGTGATGGGCGCAGTCGGTGCTCAGTTCCCCGGCGCCGCCGAGCGCGTCGATCGCGTCACCGGTGCCGACGACGACGAGTCGGCCGCGGACATGGAGGACCTCGACCTCGGTGCGGTACAGCGCGGAGAGCACCTCGGAGGTCATCACCTCGGCGGCGGTGCCGATGCGGAACCGGCCGTCGACGAGGTACAGGACGCGGTCGACGAGCGGCAGGATCGGGTTGATCTCGTGGGTGACGAACAGGACCGCGGTGTCGTGGGCGAGCCTGCGCTGGTTGATCAGGTCCGAGACGCGGTGCTGGTTCGCCAGGTCGAGGCTGAGCAGTGGCTCGTCGCAGAGCAGCACCTGCGGATCGCCGACCAGTGCCTGCGCGACCCGCAGTCGCTGCTGTTCACCGCCCGACAGTGAGCCCACCGGGGCGTTGGCGTAGGACTGGGCGCCGACCTCGGCGATGGCGGCGTCGACGGCGGCACGGCGGATGCGCCGACTGCGGAAGCCGGTGCCCCAGCGGTGCCCGTCGACGCCGAGGCCGACGAGGTCGCGGCCCCGCAGCGGCAGGCCCTCGTCCATCGTCTTCTGCTGCGGGATGTACCCGACGTGCGGGTTGCCGGTCCGGATCGGGTCGCCGGCGATCCGGGCGCTTCCCGCGGTCAGCGGGACCTGCCCGAGCAGCATCTTCAGCAGCGACGTCTTGCCTGAGCCGTTCGGGCCGAGGACGGCGACGAACTCACCGGGCGCGACCTCGAGGTCCAGCCCGGACCACAGGGTGCGGTCCCCGTACGAGAGCCCTGCACCGGTCAGTTCGATTGCGGGCGGAAGGGTTCCGGCGTTCATGCCGCCGGCCTGGCGGCGGCCGCGTCGAGCGCTGCGGCGAGCTGCTCCGCGGTCGACAGCTGCCACTGCACGTAGTCGACGCCCTCGGGAAGTGTCTCGGTGACCTCGACGACCGGGATGCCCGCGGACTCGGCGACCGCGCGGATGTCGCGTGTCACCTTGTCCTCGGTCTGGCTGTTGTAGACGAGAAGCGCAACCTGCTTGCCTCTGAGCAGGTCCCGGGTCGCGGCGATCGCGGCCGGCGGGGGGTCGTTGCCCTCTTCGATGGCGGTGGTGAAGTCGGCCGGGGTCCGGTCCTCGAGGTCGGCGGCCGCGATCAGGTGGTACGCGATCGGTTCGGTCTGCGCGATGGCGGTGTGCGGGTACTTCGCCGCGATGTCCGCGGTGACGGCGGAGATGCCGTGCAGTTTCTCGTGGAACGCCTCCGCGTTCGCGGTGTAGGCGCCGGCGTTGGCGGGGTCGAGTTCGGCGAGTTCCGAGGCGATCCGGTGGGCGACGGAGTCGACGGTCGCGATGTCGTACCAGACGTGCTCGTTGACGGCGCCGTGATCGTGATCGTGGCCGTCGGCGTCGGCGTCCGTGCTCGTCGGCGCGGCCTCCGACTCGGCGTGGTCGGTGTGCAGGTCGTTCTCGGCGCCGAGCAACTCGTACGCGTTGACGGTCGGCCTGTCCGCACCGCTGGCGAGGATGTCGTCGACGAACTCGTCGTAGCCGCCGCCGTTGTAGACGATCAGGTCGGCGTCGGTGAGGGCCGCGGCGTCGCGGGGGCTGGCCTCGTACGAGTGCGGATCGGCGGACGGTTCGCTGATGATCGACGTGACGTCCGCGTGCTCCCCGGCGACGGCCGCCGCGACCGAACCCCACACGTTGGTGGAGGCGACGACCGAGATGCGCCCGTCCGCGGTGTCGGAGGTCGCCGTGCCGCAGGCGCTCAGGCCGAGTGCGCCGACTGCGACCAGGGCGGTTGCCGCCCCGGTTCCGAGCGCACGACGTCCACGTTTCTGGGAGCGGGCACGGCGGAGCGGCTGAGGCAGGGGAAGCATGACGTAAATCTTAATGGAAACCGTTTCCGTTGTACATTGGCGGGGTCGTGCTTTCGGTCACCCGCACCACCCAGTACCGTCCCGTTATGCCCCGCTCCCGTCATCCGCACCGTCAGGCCACCCTGGCGTCGCTCGCGGCGGAGCTCAAGGTGTCCCGCACCACCGTCTCGAACGCGTACAACCGCCCCGACCAACTCTCCGCGGAGCTCCGCGAGCGCGTGCTCGAAGCGGCCAAGCGTCGGGGCTACCCCGGTCCGGACCCGGTCGCGCGGTCCCTGCGCACGCGCAAGGCGGGCGCGGTGGGGCTGCTGCTGACCGAGGCGCTGAGCTACTCCTTCCGGGATCCCGCCGCGATGAGCTTCCTGGCGGGGCTGAGCGAGTCCTGTGAGGAGGCCGGTGAGGGCCTGCTCCTGATCCCCGCGGGCCCCGGCCGCGACGACGTCGAGGCCGCCGCCGTGGTGCAGCAGGCCGGGGTCGACGGGTTCGTCGTCTACTCCGTCGCCGACGACGACCCCTATCTTGCCGCGGTGCTCGAACGTCGGCTCCCCATGGTCGTGTGCGATCAGCCTCGCGAGATCGCGGGCGCGGCACTGGTGGGCATCGACGACCGGGGTGCGATGCGGGAGCTGGCGGATCACCTTCTCGCCATGGGGCACAACGAGATCGGCGTGCTCTGCATGCGTCTCGGTCGCGACCGCCGCGACGGCCCCGCCGACGCCGAGCGGTTGCAGACCCCGAACTTCCACGTCCAGCGCGAACGAATCGCCGGCGTGCAGGACGCGATGGCCGCGGCCGGACTGGGCCCGTCGGCGCTCACGGTGTACGAGTGCGCCGAACACACCGTTCCCGCCGGAAGTGCCGCGGCGGCGCGGCTCCTGGGGCTCAACCCGCGGATC
Organism: Rhodococcus sp. NPDC003318; assembly: GCF_042879035.1. NCBI lineage: Bacteria > Bacillati > Actinomycetota > Actinomycetes > Mycobacteriales > Nocardiaceae > Rhodococcus > Rhodococcus sp. NPDC003318. The sequence continues at coordinate 107,666 of NZ_JBIAOU010000002.1, forward strand.
ACCGCTCTGGTGTGCACCACGGACGTGCTGGCGCTGGGCGCACTCGACCACGCCACCCGCACCGGTGTCGACGTGCCGGGTGCGTTGTCGGTCACCGGGTTCGACGGCGTCACCGAAGCGTTGCGGGCCGGCCTGACCACCGTGCGGCAACCCGCCGAGGAGAAGGGCCGCCGGGCCGGGGCGCTGCTGCTTCGGGAGTCGCATTCGGGTGTCTCGAGCGTCGAGATGCTCCCCACCGAACTCGTCCCCGGCCGGACCGCCGCGCCGCCGGTCGGGCGCTGAACCTGTGCGCGAGTCCGGCAGCTCCGGCCACCGAACTCGCGCACAGGCGCCGCAGGCTAGCTGAGCAGCGCGGCGCAGCGCAGCAGGCCGATGTGGCTGTACGCCTGTGGGTGGTTGCCCAGTGAGCGCTCCGCGACGGGGTCGTACTCCTCGGCCAGCAGCCCGGTGGGTCCGGCGGCGGCCACCAGCTGCGCGAACAGCGCCTCCGCGTCCGCGCGCTGTCCGATCAGCAGGTACGCCTCCACCAGCCACGCAGCACACAGGTGGAACCCGCCCTCGCCGCCGGGCAGTCCGTCGTCGTGGTGGTAGCGGTACACGGTCGACCCGCTGCGCAGTTCGGTCTCCGTCGCGGTGACGGTCGCCGCGAACTTCGGATCCGACGGATCGATCAGCCCGGACAGCCCGATGTGCAGCGTCGCGGCGTCGAGGTCGGTGCCGTCGTACGCGGCGGTGTACGAATTCGCGCGGTCGCTCCACCCGCGGTCCTTCACCTCGTCGGCGATCTCCCGGCGCAGTGCGTCCCAGCCCACGCCCGCGTCGCGACCGAATTCGGCGGCGAGCGTCAGCGCCCGATCCACGGTCACCCAGCACATCACCTTCGAATAGACGTGATGACGGGGATTGCCGCGGATCTCCCAGATGCCGTTGTCCGGTTCGGCCCAGCGACGCTGGACCGCGGACACCATCGCCAGCACGAGGTTCCAGTCCGGGTCGGTCAGCGGCTGCGCGACACCCTGCTTCTTGCGGGCCTGGGCGAGGTCGGCGATCAGTTCGACGATCGGGCCGAACACGTCAAGTTGGACCTGGGAGTTCGCGGCGTTGCCGACGCGAACGGGCCGCGAGCCGCCGTATCCGGGCAGCGAGTCGATCACGGCCTCCGGCGGCAGATTGGTGCCCTGGATCGTGTACAGCGGATGCAGGCGTTCCGGACCGGGGAGGGTCGCGAGCACGCGGTGCACCCAGCCCAGGAACGCCTCGGCCTCACCGAGTGAGCCGAGGGTCACCAGTGCGGAGGCGGTCATCGCCGCGTCCCGCAGCCAGCAGTACCGGTAGTCCCAGTTGCGCACGCCGCCGAGGTCCTCGGGCAGGGAGGTGGTGGCGGCCGCCAGGATCGACCCCGAGTCGGCATGGACCAGCCCGCGCAGCGTCAGCGCGGACCGCTTCATCAGTCCGGTCTTGCGGGACGGCAGCTCGAGGTCCTCCACCCAGTCCCGCCAGTACGCCTCGCTCTCCGCGCGGCGGTCCGATTCGTGGACTATCGACGGGGTCAGGTCGGTGGTGCCACAGCGCAGTTCGAGCACGACGGGAGCGACGGACGGATCGACGACGGCGTGCGCGGTCTGCTGGACGCCGTCGCTGGTGATCTCCCATTCGATCCCCGGTGAGCGCAGCACCAGCGGGTCGTTGGTGCCGTACACCCGCAGCCCGTTCTCCTCCTGCTCGAGGTGAACCTGAACCTGACCGAACTCGGGGCGCGGGGCGAACGTGACGCGGGCCTTGGCCTGCCCGGTGACCACCCGGGTCAGTTCGGTACGGCCGGCCGGCACGTCGTGCGGCAGGTAGTCGGTGACCTGCAGGCTCGCCCAGCGGGTCTGGACGGTCATCGTCCCGTCGACGTAGCTCTGGCTCAGTGGCAGGCCGGCGCGGACCGGTTCGATGGTGAAGTGGCCGGCGCCGACCCCGCCGAGCAGGTGGGCGAACACCGCGGCCGAGTCGGGCTCCGGGTGACAGAGCCAGGTCACGGTCGCGTCCGGGGTCAGCAGCGCCACGGTCCGCGGGTTCGCGAGCATGGTGAGCCGTTCGATCGGCGGGGCGCTCTCGCCGTGCAGCCAGGTGCGGCGTTCCTCGAGCAGGAAGGCCAGGGCGGCGCCGACGTCCTCGGTGCTCGGGATGCGGAATTCGGCGAGGGAGTCGCCGTCGCCGACCTTGATGCCGATGTCGGGGCCGTGCAGGCGGGTGAACGCCTTCTCGTCGGTGACGTCGTCGCCGAAGAAGACGGTGGCGGAGGCCCCCTCGCGGTGCCGGAGGATGTCGAGGGCCTCACCCTTGTCGGTGACGATGACGGCGAGTTCGATGACCGACTTGCCCTCGGTGACCTGCACGCCGTTCCACTTCGCCGGGCCCTGACGGACGCGTTCGAGGGCGTCCGCGGCGACGTCGTCGGCAGCGTTGCGCACGTGCAGCGCGGCGCTCGCCGGTTTCACCTCGACGGTGACGCCGGGACTGTTCGCCGCGACGTTCTGCAGGTCGGCCGTCAGCTCGCGGAGCAGGCGCTGGGCGTCGTCGTTGATCTCGTGGACGAACCCGACGTCGAACTCGGAGCCGTGGCTGCCGACGAGCTGCACCTCGACCGGTAGCCGCGACAGCATCGCCAGGTCGCGCAGCGCGCGCCCGGAGATCACCGCCGACGTGGTTCCGGGGAGGATCGCGAGTGCGCGCAGGGCACGCACCGCGTCCGCATGGGGGAACGCCTTCGATGGGTCCGACACGATCGGCGCCATCGTGCCGTCGTAGTCGGAGGCCACGAGTAGGCGCGGCGTCCTCGCGATCGAAACGAGACGCCGTCTGAGCTCGACTGGTAGGTCCTGCGCACTCACCGCGCAGAGTCTACTTAGGAATTCGCCCGATCCTTGTAGCCTCCGAGCAACAGTTCGACAGTCAGTTCCAGTCGCTTGGCCACATCGGTTGCCGACGAGCGCCGGGTGAGCCACGCTACGAGGTTGGACAGCCACACGTCGGACACGACGCGGGCGATCTGCAACTGCTCCTCGGTGGGTTCGCCGTCGCTCATCGCGCGGGCGAAGAGGGAGTCCATCAACCGGCCGACGTGGTCGACCTCGGCGGCCGCGGAGGCGTCCGCGAACATGAACGCGCGGGTCATCGCCTCGGTGAGCAGGGGGTCGCGCTGCATGGCCCGGGTGATCTGGCCGAGAATCAGGTGCATCCGCTCCATCGGGCTGTCGCCGGGCGGCATCTTCTTGCGGGAGTCGATCTTCTCGAACTCGCGGCCGAGTGCCGAGACCAGCAGGTGGACCTTCGACGGAAAGTACCGGTAGAGGGTTCCGACGGCGACGTCGGCGCGCTCGGCGACGGCCCGCATCTGGACGGCCTCGTACCCACCCTTGGACGCCAGCGCGAGCGTTGCGTCGAGGATCCGCTTGCGGCGTTCGCGCTGCGCGTTGGAACTGAGGTCGTCGTCCGACAGGGTCGTCACCGCGGCGTTGGCGGTGCCTGCCTTGGCGGCGGAACGAGTACGGGATGAGGACGTCATCAAACGAACTTCCTTGAATCGGTTAGAGGATCCACGTGCGATCGGAGCCCGGTCTTGACTGAGAGCCGTCCAAGAGATTAGAACACGTTCTAGACGGTTTTGTCAGCACGGAGAGGGCGGCCAGGCTTGTGACAATTGCCACGACAGACGAGCAGCGTTCGGTCCAGGAGTCGATCCGCTCCTGGGCGCGCTCGGCGAATCCGATCGAGACGCTGCGTCACGGCCCGGAGGATTCGTGGCGGGCACACTGGCCGGCGCTCGCCGACCTCGGCCTGTTCATGGTCGCCCAGGGCGAGGAAGTCGGCGGCGCCGACGGCGAGGTCGTGGATCTCGCGGTGATGCTCGAGCAGGCCGCCGCGGCGTTGGCCGCCGGTCCGGTGCTGTCGACCGCGCTCGCCGCGCTGGTGGTCGGCCGCAGCGGTGAGGCCGCGGCCAAGCAGTGGGGTCCCGAACTCGCCGAGGGCGGGCTTCCGGTGGGTGTCGCGTTGGACGGTGAGACGACCGCGACGGACGGCGCCGACGGCACGCTCGTGCTGAGCGGGACCGCCGGATTCACGCTCGGCGGCGCACCCGGCCTAGGAGCTCTGCTGCCCGCCACTCTCGGCGGCGAGACGGTCTGGTGCCTGGTCGAGGCCGGCGCCGCAGGCCTGACGGTCGAGGCCGTCGAGAACGTCGACGTGACCGTGCCCCTCGCGACAGTGCGCTGCGACGGTGTCCGGGTCCCGGGCGACCGGGTGCTGTCCGGTGTCCGCCCCGGCCTGGTCCGCGATCTCGCCGCGACGCTGGCCGCCGCGGAGGCCGCCGGTGTCGCGGGCTGGTGCCTGACCACGGCGGTCGAGTACGCGAAGATCCGCGAGCAGTTCGGCAAGCCGATCGGCTCGTTCCAGGCTGTCAAACACCTGTGCGCCGAGATGCTGTGCCGGGTCGAGAAGATCCGTGCGGTGGCGTGGGACGCTGCGATGGCCGCCGAAACCGGCGACGAACTGCCGATCGCCGCGGCGGTGGCGGCCGCGGTGGCGTTCGACGCCGCGGTCGACACCGCGAAGGACTGCATCCAGGTGCTCGGTGGCGTCGGCTTCACGTGGGAGCACGACGCGCACTTCTACCTGCGGCGGGTGCTCTCGCTTCGGCAGCTGCTCGGGGGCAGTGCCGGGTGGCGGGCCAGGGTCGCGGAACTGACCCGCGCAGGCGAACGTCGGCACCTGACCGTCGATCTCGGGGAGCTCGAGGCGCAGCGGGCGTCGGTGCGCGCCGAGATCGACGCGATCGTCGCCCTGCCGGAGGCGCAGCGGCGGGTCGCGTTCGCCGAGTCGGGATACCTGGCGCCCCACTGGCCCGCCCCCTACGGCCGGTCCGCGAAGGCTGCCGAGCAGATCCTGATCGGGGAGGAGCTCGCTCGGGCCGGTCTCGAGGCCCCGAACCTGGTGATCGGCTGGTGGGCGGTGCCGACGATCCTCGAACACGGCACCCCCGACCAGATCGAACGTTTCGTGATGCCGACGCTGCGCGGTGACGTGGTCTGGTGCCAGCTGTTCTCGGAGCCGGGCGCCGGGTCCGACCTCGCCGCACTGCGCACCGCCGCCGAGAAGGTCGACGGCGGCTGGACCCTGAACGGACAGAAGGTGTGGACTTCGCTTGCGGCGGAGGCGGACTGGGCGATCTGCCTGGCCCGAACCGACCGGGACGCGCCGAAACACCGGGGCATCACCTACTTCCTCGTCGACATGCGCAGCGCCGGGATCCGCGTCTCCCCGCTGCGGGAGATCACCGGCGACGCCCTGTTCAACGAGGTGTTTCTCGACGGCGTCTTCGTTCCCGACGACTGCGTGGTCGGGCAGGTGAACGGCGGCTGGAAGCTGGCCCGCACCACCCTGGCGAACGAGCGGGTCGCGATGAGCGGAGGGTCGTCGCTCGGCAGGGCGATGGAGGATCTGCTCGACCTCGCCGCCGGCGGCGCCGACCCGGTGACCGAGGACCGGATCGGTTTCCTCGTCGGCGACGCGATGGTCGGGTCGTTGCTCGAGCACCGCACGACCCTGCGGCAGCTGGACGGGCAGGACCCCGGCCCCGAGTCGAGCGTGCGCAAGCTCGTGGGTGTGCGACATCGGCAGGCCGTCGCGGAGTTCGGGCTCGAGCTGGCGGGTGTCGGCGGCGCCGTCGAGGGTCCGCTGTCGAAGCAGTTCCTGAACACCCGCTGCCTGACCATCGCGGGCGGCACCGAGCAGATTCTGCTGACCCTCGCCGCCGAGCAACTCCTCGGGTTGCCGCGGTCCTGAGCGAAACCTGGTCGGGCCTCGACGAACCTGATACAACTTAGAACACGTTCTAACTCGTAGGCGGGATGTCAGCGTGGATTTCTCTCTCGATCAGACTCAGGAAACGGTGGCGGAGATCGTCGTCGGGCTGCTCGCGCGCGCGGCCGGCGATCCCGCCGACCCCAGCGGCGTCGACCCGGAACTGTGGGACGCGATGGCGAAGGCGGACCTGCTCTCGCTCGCCGTGCCGGAGCGGCTCGGCGGCGCCGGCCTCGGCCTTCCGGAGGTCGCGACGGTGCTCACCGAGATCGGACGCGGCGCCGCACCGGTGCCCGCGCTCGCCACCCTCGGATTCGGGCTCCTGCCGGTGCGGGCACTCGGCACCGCCGAACAGCAGGACGCGCTGCTCGGCGAGGTCGGGGCCGGCCGGGTGCTCACCGCCGCCCTGTGCGAACCGGGCGCGGCGTTCCCGGGATCACCGGCGACCACCGCCGTTCCCGACGGCGGTCACGTCGTCGTCACCGGGCTGAAGGTGGCGGTCCCGTTCGCGGACACCGCACATCGGATCCTGGTGCCGACCGACCGCGGTGTGGTGCTCGTCGACCCGAACGCGGACGGTGTGACCCTCGCGCGGATCTCGACCTCGTCGCACGGCCCCGAGTTCTCCGTGCACCTCGACGGCGTCCAGGTACCGGCCGCGGAGGTGCTGCCCGGCGGGGTGGACGCGGTCGCGACCCTGAACCGGATCGCGCTGGCGTCGATCGGTGCCTACGCGGACGGCCTGCTCGCCGGTGCGACCGCGCTCACGGCCGAACACCTGCGCACCCGTGAGCAGTTCGGCAAGCCCCTGGCGACCTTCCAGGCCGTCGCGCAGCAGATCGCCGACGCCTACGTCACCTCACGGACCCTGCACGTCGCCGCCCTCGCCTCGGTGTGGCGGGTCGCCGAAGGCCTCGATCCCGACAGCGGCATCGCCCTCGACTCGGCGGACGCTGATCTCGAGGTGCTGTCCTACTGGCTCGCCGCCGAGGTCCCCGCGGCGATGCGTACCCTGCACCACCTGCACGGCGGTCTGGGTGTCGACGTCACCTACCCGATGCACCGCTACTTCTCGATTGCCAAAGACCTGGCCCGCCTCGTCGGCGGCGCCTCGTCCCGACTCGACCTCGTGGGGGCCCGGTGTTCATCGATCTGACACCGCAGCAGCGTGAGCTGCAGGCGGAACTGCGCCGCTACTTCGCCAACCTGATCTCGCCGGAGGAGGCCGAGATCATGCTCACCGAGCGGCACGGCCCCACCTACCGCGAGGTGATCCGGCGGATGGGCAAGGACGGGTGGCTCGGCGTCGGTTGGCCGACCGAGTTCGGTGGCCGCGGTTTCGGTGAGATCGAACAGCAGATCTTCGTCAACGAGGCCGTGCGGGCGGACGTGCCGCTGCCGTCGGTGACGCTGCAGACCGTCGGTCCGACCCTGCAGGTGTACGGCACCGAGGAGCAGAAGCGAAAGTTCCTGCCCGCCATCCTCGCCGGCGAGGTGCACTTCGCGATCGGCTACTCCGAGCCGGAGGCCGGCACCGACCTGGCGGCGCTGCGCACCACTGCCGTTCGCGACGGCGACGACTACGTGATCAACGGGCAGAAGATCTTCACGACCGGCGGCCACGACGCCGACTACATCTGGCTCGCCGTTCGCACCGGCGCCGCCGACTCCCGGCACCGCGGCATCTCGATCCTGATCGTGGACACCAAGGATCCCGGTTTCACGTGGACCCCGATCATCACCGCCGACGGCGCCCATCACGTCAACGCCACCTACTACTCCGACATCCGCGTACCCGCGAGCATGCTGGTCGGCGAGGAGAACAAGGGTTGGAAGCTGATCACCACCCAGCTCAACCACGAGCGCGTCATGCTCGGACCGGCCGGCCGCGTCGCGGGCCTGTACGAGAAGGTGCACGACTGGGCGGCGAAGCGGGACCTGCTGTCGGAACCGGATGTTCGGCGTGGGCTCGGCGAGATCCACGCGACCTATCGACTCAACGAATTGCTCAACTGGCAGGTCGCCGCCGCGACCGGGGACGTCGACGTCGCCGATGCGTCCGCGACGAAGGTGTTCGCCACCGAGAGGATTCAGAGGGTCGGACGGATCGCCGACGAGATCGTCGGTGCGCACGGCGATCCCGGTGATCCCGAGACCGCCCACCTGATGCGGTGGCTGGACGTGCAGGTCAAACGCAACGTCGTCATCACCTTCGGCGGCGGCGTCAACGAGGTCATGCGGGAGCTGATCGCCATGGCCGGGCTCGGACTGCCGAAGGTGCCCCGATGACCGTGACGGAGAACGCTGTGAGCGACAAGGAAGCGTCGATCCTCGCTGCGGCGCAGCGGGTTCGCGACGGTGGTGCCAGCAAGCCGCGCAAGGGACGGGACCCGGTCAACATGCCGATGATCCGCAACTGGGTCGAGGCGATCGGAGACGAGAACCCCATCTACGTCGACGAGGACGCCGCCGTCGCCGCGGGCCACGGCGGCATCGTTGCGCCGCCCGCGATGGCGCAGGTGTGGACGATGCGCGGGCTCGGCGCGGTGCGCGAGGCGGACGATCCGCTCGCCCGGATGACCGACATCCTCGACGAGGCCGGGTACACCTCCGTGGTCGCGACCAACTGCGACCAGACCTACCACCGGTACGTGCGTCCCGGCGAGGAGGTGACGATCGAGTCGGTCCTCGAAGACGTTGTGGGACCGAAGAAGACGGGCCTGGGCGAGGGCTGGTTCTTCACCACCCGGAGCGTGTGGAAGGTGGCCCGGGAGGACGGCGAAGCGGAGGTCGTCGCCGAGATGCTGTTCCGGATCCTCAAGTTCGCGCCGCCCGCCAAGGCCGAGCCCGCCGCGGCGTCGTCGAGCCTCGGTGGGTCGCTCGACGACCTCGACTCCACCCGGATGCTGCGCCCGTCCGTCTCGCGGGACACCGACTTCTTCTGGGAGGGAGTGGCCGCGCACGAGTTGCGCATCCAGCAGCGTCCGGACGGGTCGCTCCAGCACCCGCCGGTGCCCGCGATCTGGAAGGACAAGGCCGAGACCGCCGACTACGTCGTGGCTTCGGGGCGGGGCACGGTGTTCAGCTACGTCGTGCACCACGCCCCGAAGGTGCCGGGACGTTCGCTGCCGTTCGTGGTCGCGCTCGTCGAACTCGACGAGGGCGTCCGCATGCTCGGTGAGCTGCGCGGCATCGATCCGTCCGAGGTGTCGATCGGGCAGCGGGTGCAGGTGGAGTTCCTCGACCTGCCCGGCGACGACGAGACCGACCAGCAGTCGTGGACGCTGTACGCGTGGCGTCCCGTGACGGAGCCCGCATGACCAGCACCCTCGAGGCGACGGTGGGGGAGAGCCTGCCGAGCCTGTCCATCCACGGCGACCCGACGTTCATCGTGTCGGCGGCGTTGGCCACCAGGGACTTCCAGGACGTCCACCACGACCGGGACAGGGCACAGCAGCGCGGATCGAAGGACATCTTCGTCAACATCCTCACCGACACCGGGCTGGTGCAGCGGTTCGTGACCGACTGGGCGGGACCGCGCGCGGTGATCAAGTCGATCGCGCTGCGCCTCGGTGTGCCGTGGTACGCCTACGACACCCTCACGCTCACCGGCTCGGTCACCTCCGTCGAGGACGGCCTCGTCACCCTCGCCGTCGTCGGCAAGAACAGCCTCGGTGACCACATCACGTCGACGGTCACCCTCGTGATGGACGGAACCTCGGCATGAGTGAATTGTCCGGCAAGGCCGCGATCGTCGGCATCGGTGCCACCGACTTCTCCAAGGACTCGGGCCGCAGCGAACTGCGCCTGGCGGCCGAGGCGGTCCGGGCCGCGCTCGACGACGCGGGCCTGACGCCCTCCGACGTCGACGGGCTCACGTCGTTCACGATGGACACCAACACCGAAGTGGCCGTGGCCCGTTCGGTGGGGATCCCGAGCCTGAAGTTCTTCTCCCGCATCCACTACGGCGGTGGTGCGGCCTGCGCGACCATCCAGCAGGCCGCGATGGCCGTGGCCACCGGCGTCGCCGACGTCGTCGTCGCGTACCGGGCGTTCAACGAACGGTCGGGAATGCGCTTCGGACAGGTCAATTCGGCGCTGGTGCAGCAGGTGAACTCGTCGGGCACGGACAACGCCTTCTCGTACCCGCATGGGCTGAGCACCCCGGCGTCGTTCGTCGCGATGATCGCGCAGCGGTACATGCACGTGTACGGGGCCACCAGCGCCGACTTCGGTGCGGTCGCCGTCGCCGACCGCACGCACGCCGCGACCAACCCGAACGCCTTCTTCTTCGGCAAGCCGATCACCCTCGAGGACCACCAGAACTCGCGGTGGATCGCGGAGCCGCTGCACCTGCTCGACTGCTGCCAGGAGACCGACGGCGGCATCGCGATCGTGGTGACATCCCCGGAGCGCGCGAAGGACCTGCCGAACACGCCGGCGATCATCGCGGCCGCCGCGCAGGGCAGCGGGGCGGACCAGTACATCATGACCAGCTACTACCGGGACGGCCTGAGCGGTCTGCCGGAGATGGGTCTGGTCGGCGACCAGTTGTGGGCGCAGTCGGGGTTGCGGCCGGAGGACATGCAGACCGCAGTCCTCTACGACCACTTCACCCCGTACGTGTTGATGCAGCTCGAGGAACTCGGCTTCTGCGGACGCGGTGAGGCGAAGGACTTCATCGCCGGCGGTGCGATCGAACTCGGTGGGCGGCTGCCGCTGAACACGCACGGCGGTCAGCTCGGTGAGGGCTACATCCACGGCATGAACGGCATCGCCGAGGGCGTGCGCCAGATCCGCGGCACTTCCGTGAACCAGGTGCCCGACGTGAGCAACGTCCTCGTCACCGCGGGCACCGGCGTCCCCACCTCGGGGCTGGTGCTCACGGCCTGAGGCCCCCGCCCGCTCCACCCTGCCTCTCCCCACCCGCCCCGCCCGCCCCGCCTCCGCCCTTCCTCCCTTCGGCTGAAGGCCGCCTTCGTGCGGTTCAAGGACATGAAGGTGGCCTTCAGCCGATGCGGGCGACCGGGGTGGGAAGCCCGAGGCGGCGGGAGCCCCGAGGCGGCGCCCGTCCAGCCTCAGTGCACGTCCAGACGCCGGAACGCGGCGACGGCGGCGGCGAGCAGGACCAGGGCCATGCCGAGGAGGACGGCGGCCCACCCGATCCGCAGTCCGTCCTCGAGCTGGTTGTCGCCGATGGCGTAGAAGAACGGGGAGGCGAACCGGAACGGATGCAACCAGTTCACCACCGGCGCGAGGGAGTTGAGCAGATACATCGCGGCGGCGACCGCCGCGGTGATCCCGACTGCCGCGCCGCGGCTTCCGGTCGCGGCGCCGATCGCCATCGCGAGCGCGCCGAACACCACCCCGAGCAGGATCACACCGATCGTGGTTCCGGTGAGTGCGCCGAGGCCCACCGTCAGCTCGAACCGACGTCCGACGAGAGCACACAGTGCGGTCACCACACAGACCGGGACGGCGAGCGCGGCCATCGCCGTGAACTTCTGCAGGACGACGGAGCGGCGGGACAGCGGCGCGGCGGCGAGCAGACCGAGGGTGCCGTCCTCGTTCTGCCCGGCCAGGCTCGCGCCGCCGTAGCCGACCGTCACCAACAGCACGACCAGGGGCAGGAAGTTGCTGTAGATGTTCGCGTTCAACCATCCGACCGGTGACGTGAGGGAACCGCTGATCCCGAACAGCGCGGCCATCGTCTCGCTGCTCGAGGCGAAGTCGTCGAGGCCCGTGTCGTCCTTGAACGTGGGGTAGAGGGCGATCACGACCAGTGCGTACAGGCCCATCCCGACCGTGTACCAGACCAGGGACCGTCGTCGCAGCAGCAGGTCGATCCCGGCCACCTGCAGTGATCCGGTCGTCGCGAGGTCAGCGCGCATCGGTCGGCGCCGCCTGGTCGGGGACGTGGTCGTCGCGATAGAAACCGAGGAACAGTTCGTCGAGATCCGCCCGTCTGGCCGAGACGTCGACGGCGCCGAGACGCCCCGCGGTCGAGAGCAGTTCGCTGACAGGGCCGGTCACGGACAGCGTCAGATGGCCGTCCTCACGGCCCCGCACCGCGACCCCGTCGAGCCGGTCGAAATCCGTCAGGTCGACGGGCCGGTCGAACCACAGCTCCACCGTCCGGGGTGCACTGCGCCGCAGGCCGTCGACGGTGTCGGTGACGATGATCCGGCCCTCCTTGATGATCGCGACTCGATCGGCGAGGCGCTGCACCTCGTCGAGATCGTGTGAGGACAGCAGAACCGTGCGCCCCTCGTCGACGGTGTCGCGGACGAGCCGGGCGAACTCGTCCTGCATCAGCGGATCGAGTCCCGACGTCGGCTCGTCCAGGACGAGCAGTTCGGGGCGGTGCATGAAGGCGAGCACGATCCCGAGCTTCTGCCGGTTGCCCTTCGACAGCGTCCGGACGGGCTGGTCGAGCTCGGCGCCGAACCGTCGTACGAGCTCGCCGCGGTAGGACCGGTCGGAGAGCCCGCGGATCCGGGCGAACCGGTCGAGGTGCTGGGCGCCGGTCAGTTTGGGGTAGAGCGCCAGCTCACCGGGCAGGTATCCGATGCGGCGGTTGATCTCGACCCCGTCGCGGGTGGGATCCCGGTCGAACACCCGCATCCGTCCGGATGTGGGCCGGTACAGCCCGAGGAGCAGGCGGATCGTCGTGGACTTGCCGGCGCCGTTGGGGCCGAGGAATCCGAACACCTCGCCGGGCGAGATCGTGAACGAGACGTCGGTGACGCCCCGCCGCGGCCCGAAGCGGCGGGTGAGTCGGTCGACCTCGACAATCGACGTCGTGGCGGAGTCCACACGTCGAGGGTAGAGCGGCGTCGCCGCCCGTGAGCGGTTTTGGTAGGCAGGGCAATCAAACTCGCTCACAGGCGCGCAGCGCCTCGCAGGAAGGTCTCGATCGTCGCCGACAGTGTCGCCACGCTGGCCGGTGTGCCTGGCGGTGGACCGGTGCGGGCGCCCACTGTGCGGTCGAAGACCACGCCCTCGCACAGCATCACCAGGCCGGCGGCGTTTCGTTCGGGATCGTCCGTGGCCAGCGTGCGCATCAGCGAGAGTGCGTCGGTGTGTGAGAAGAGGCTCGACGCGAGCGCGGTACGCATTTCGTCGTCGTGGGTGAACTCGGTGGCGAGGGCGAGCCGGGCTCGTACGTCTCGTTCGCGTTCCGCGATCAGCCGGTCCAGGTAATGGGCGATCGAACGAGCGGCTGCGGATGGTTCCACTACCGGGCCGCTGCCCATGCTGTCGAAACGGGTGCGGGAGCACGCAGTGAGGTGTGTGACCGCGGCTGTGAGGAGGTCCCTCCTGGTGCGGAAGTAGTACGACGTCGATCCCAGGGGGAGGTCGAGCCGTCGGTCCACGGCTCGGTGAGTCAGGGCACGGATGCCGTCGGACGCAATGACGTCGAGTGCGGTGTCCGCGATCAGCTCCCGACGGTCGGCCGCCACGGTCACGTTGTCTCCTCATCGATACCTCCGGCCTTGTTCGGATCGACTCTACATTTGTAGAGTCGATCCGTGCTCACCCCGGACGTCTTCGACACCGCTGCCCGGCGCGCCGGGTTCACCCTGGACGCCGACCAGCGGACCGCCGCAGGGGTTCTCGCCGAACTGGACCCGCGCGGCGGGCGCGGGATCTACCTGTGGGGTCGGGTCGGTCGGGGCAAGACCTGGATGGTCGACACCCTGCGCGGCGCCCTGCCGGAGGTGCGAACCCGCCGAGTTCACTTCCACGAGTTCTTCCGCCGACTGCACACGCTCGCGCACACGGACGGCGTCACCGGGGCACTGGACCGGATGCTCGAGGACTGTGACGTCCTGTTCTTCGACGAGTTCCACGTGCACGACGTCGCGGACGGCAGACTCCTCGCCCGGCTGCTCGACGCCCTCGACACCCGTGGCGTGACACTGGTCGTGACCTCGAACTATCCGCCGCACGGCCTCATGCCGAATCCCTTGTACCACGACGGATTCCTACCCACGATCGCTCGCCTGGAGCGCCGACTGGCGGTCCTCAACCTGACCGGTGCGCGGGACCACCGCCTCGGAACACTCTCCGGTGGGGCGGGATTCGCGTCCGGTGAGTACCGAACCGGCCCGTACGAGCTGCCGGACGGCGCAGCTGCGGTGACGCTGTCACCCTGTGGTCGACCGCTGCGGGCGCTGGCAGATCAGGGCGGCACGGTCTGGTTCGACTTCGCGGACCTCTGCGAGGTCCCCAGCGGTGCTGCCGACTACTTGGCACTCGCCGCCGACCGGCGATGCTGGATCGTCAGTGGTCTGCCCGCCATCGAGGACGCGTCGGAATTCGGTGTGCAGCGTTTCTGCACCCTCGTCGACGTACTTCACGATCGCGACGTCCCGCTCACCGTCATCGGCGCGGACTGGAGGACCGGCAGCCGGTTGGGCGTACCGGACGTCCGCAGGGCTGCGAGTCGCCTGTCCTTGCTCGCGTCGGTGAGTTGATGTCACTCCCCGGCGGGCGGAGCCTGTGTCGCAGCCCATTCCGCGACGCGGCGGGCGCTGTCCTCCTCGGACAGGTCCTCGACGCGGGTCATCACCGTCCAGCGCACGCCGAAGGGGTCGCGGATCGAGGCGAACCGGTCGCCGGAGACGAAGGTGGCGAGGGGCTCGCGGACGGTGGCCCCCGCCTGTTCGGCGCGTGCGACAACCTCGTCGGCGTCGGCGCAGTACAGGCCCATCGAGTAGCAGTCCGCGTCGCCCGCAGGGGCGGCGACGAGGCCGTAGTCGGGGTTCGGTTCACCGAGCTGGAGCCGTCCGTGCCCGAAGTCCAGGTCTGCGTGCACCACGGTGCCGCCGATGTCGGTGACGTCGACAACGCGGGCGCCGAACACGTCGCGGTAGAACTCGATGGCCTCTCGTGCGTTCGGGACGGCGAGGAACGGCGTCAGGCTGGTGGCACCGTGGGGAATGCCCGCGGTCGTGTGGGCTCCGGTGACGCCGTGTGCGGTGGTCGTGTCGTCGCTCATGACGACGACGCTAGGCCCGCGGCGTCGGTGATCGCTTGTAGATTCGCGACAGGAGGTCGACGACGAGGAGGCGGGCGGGAGCGATGACGGACGGCGACCGGCGCGGGGTGCTCTACCCGGTGCGCCTTCCCACGTTCCATCGCGAGCCGGCGCCGCCCGACCTCGCCGGCCTCGTCCGCTGGTTCTGGATCCCGGAGTGGGATCTGGGGGCCGGCCGGACGTCGCGCCAGGAGGTGCTGGCGTTCCCCGCGTCGAATCTCGTCGTCCAGCCGGCCGGGATCACCCTGTCGGGGCCGACGACCAC
Organism: Rhodococcus sp. NPDC003318; assembly: GCF_042879035.1. Lineage (NCBI taxonomy): Bacteria > Bacillati > Actinomycetota > Actinomycetes > Mycobacteriales > Nocardiaceae > Rhodococcus > Rhodococcus sp. NPDC003318. The sequence goes on from NZ_JBIAOU010000002.1 coordinate 122,821, forward strand.
ACGGTCGCACCGCGACCTCACCGGACGCGGATGGGCGGTCGGAGCGCTGCTGCGACCCGCAGCGGTCGCGTCGTTGACGACCGACCCGCGGAGCGTTCGGGACCGCGAGATCGATGTCGAGGCAAGGGGACTGCTCGACCTCGTCCGTGCGGCGATGACGGAGGGCGATCCGGTGACCCGCAGGCAGCGGGCCACCGAGGGGTACGCGGCGTGGATCGCCGAACACATCGATCCGCCGGACCCGGACGGTGCGTTGGCGAACGACATGGAGGACCTCGTCGCCGCCGACCGATCCGTCACCCGCGTCGAACACGTCGCGAGGCACCTGGGCGTCTCCGTGCGGGGTGTACAGCGGCTCGCCCGGCGCTACGTCGGGGTCACGCCGCACGCGATGATCCGGCGGTACCGGCTCCAGGAGACCGCGCAGCGGCTGCGTGAGGATCCCGCGGTCACCGTCGGCGCAGTCGCGGTCGAGATGGGCTACTCGGACCAGGCCCATCTGTGTGCCGACTTCCGGTCCGTGCTCGGTTTCACCCCGACGACGTACCGCAGGCGCACGAGAGGTGACGACGCCGGTGAGTAGGCCGCGGGTACCGCTGATCGGGACGCGGCGACCGTCGAGTGCGCGGAACCGGTAGGGATGGCGGGAATGACGACGAGGCATGGAGGACTGCATGGGTGAATTCGACGGCAAGGTCGCGCTGGTCACCGGTGGGGCGCGCGGACAGGGACGTTCCCATGCGGTCGCGTTCGCGGAGCAGGGTGCCGACGTGGTGATCTGTGACCGGTGCGCGGACTCCCCGGCAGTGTTCTACCCGCTCGCCACCGAGGACGATCTCGCCGAGACCGCGCGGCTGGTCGAGGCAACCGGCCGCCGCTGCATCGCGGTCCGGGCCGACACCGCCGACCGGGACGCGATGGATGCCCTCGTCGCTCGCGCGGAAGCGGACTTCGGTCGCGTCGACATTGCCGTCGCCAACGCCGGGGTCTCGGTGGCCGCGCCGGTGCAGTCGATGACGCCGGGGCAGTGGGACGAGGCCATCGCCAGCAATCTGACCGGAGTCTTCAACACCGTCGGTGCCGTCGCGCCCGGCATGATCGAGCGAGGATACGGCCGGATCGTGACGATCTCGTCGATGCTCGGTCGGGCCGGCAACACCAACATGGCCGCCTACGCCGCGTCGAAGTGGGGTGTTATCGGCTTGACGAAGAGCGCCGCGCTCGACCTCGCGGACCACGGAATCACGGTCAACGCCATTGCGCCGGGCAACATCTCGACGCCGATGATTCACAACGACGCGCTGTACTCCATGATGCGACCCGACCTGGACGCGCCGACCGCCGAGGATGTCGCACCGGTGTTCGCGTCGTTGCACGCGCAGCCGGTGCCGTGGCTCGAGCCGGCGGAGATCACGCGAGCGGTACTGTTCCTCGCCGCGGAGGCGAGTGCGCACATCAGCGGGACCGTGTTGCCGATCGACGCCGGGAACGCCGCCCGTGTGACGGGGTGACCCTGCCGTCGACTCGGGCGCACTCAGGATGTCGAAGGAATCCTGTTGTGCGGCAATATTTCAGCGAGGGTCACAAGCCCACATGGGCGCGGAGGTGTCGCCGCATGCGATGACGGGCGAGCACCTCGTCGCCGGCGACCATCGCGTCGACGATCGCGTCGAGCTCCTTCTGCACGTCGGGTTCCCCTGCTTCCGGACGGCAGGATTCGACATGGCTTGGCTCGCTACCGAACTCGTCCCACAGTACGGCGAGGATGGACCGCAGCAGCATCAGGACACCGTCGCCGGTCAGCATCTCGATTCGATCGCGAAGGCCGACGCTGCACCGGCACAGCGTCGCAGAACCGCCGCCCGGTCGATCGGTCGTCAGATCTGCCCGGTCGACGGTGCCGGCCCGCATGACCACCGTGAGGCAACCCAGTTCGATCACGTCGCGCACAGCACGCAGGTGCTCGGCCGTCACTCCGCGGAATCCCAGGTACAGCACGACCATTCGGATACTCGATGTCGGGTCGGGCTCGAGGACGACGAGTCCGCCGCCCTGGCCGCGGCGCATGCGAGCCACGCTGTAGTGCTCGAGAATGCGAACCGCCTCGCGGAAGATGGAGCGGCTCACTCCGTACCGCGTAACGAAGTCGGCTTCCGTCCCCAGGACCTCGCCGACGTTCCTGCTCTCGGCGACGATGTCGTCGTGGATGCGGCCTGCCAGGGATTCGGCCAGCTTCCCGCTCGGCCTCTCGTCGGGGTCGGGGTCCGTCGGCCTGGTCGCCGTCCGGTCTCCCGGAACGGGGTCGACGAACCGGCTCAACCACGCGGCGATCTCGCCCAGGTCCTCGGACAGTTCGTTCTGTGCTCGGCTGACGTCGCCGGCAACCACGGCGTCGGTGATCGCCTGGTGTCGTCTCTGCGGCTCCTCGAGGTGCGCCCGGTCGGCGTCGGGGGAAAGCTGGAGGGCACGGTGGGTGTATGTCGCGGTCAACCTGGTCAGGATCTCGACGAACAGCTCGAGCGCGGGGTTCCCGGTGAGACGGCCCATCTCGAGGTGAAAGGTGTCGAGATGGCCGCGGTGCGGCTTCGACGCCACCGATCTCAGCTCGCGAATTCCGCGTTCGGTCAGCGAATCCGAAACCGTGGAGACGGCGGTTGGTTCCACGATCGAACGGGCGCGGACGAGTTGCTCCACGCTGACGCCGATGTACTCCAGGTAGATGACGAGAGCGCGAATGGCCGACCTCGGGTCGGGTGACGAGACGACGAGTCCACCGCCGGGACCCTGGCGCATGTGCGCCACTCGATGCAGTTCGAGTAGGCGGACCGCTTCACGCAGGATCGACCGGGACACCCCGAACTGCTCGCGTAGCGCCGTTTCGGAGCCGAGGACCTCACCGATCGGCCAGTGTCGCTCGATGATCTCGTGTTCGATGCGCCGCGCAACCTGGACGGCGAGCTTTTCGGGTGCAACCGCGGTCGGGTCCCCGTCCAGAAGTCGCATCTGCCAGGAACTCCTATCCTCCGTGGATTCGAGCGTGTACGTCGCGCGGTTCGATGACAGGGCCCGCGCCGCTCGAAGCGGATTTGCACGCGCGTAGCTTACTCGTACTCGCCGGAGAATGGGTATTCCCCGGCGAGCGGGAGCTGCCCCCGACGTGCAGTCGTCGGGGGCAGCTGGTGCTCACTGCGGCGGCGGGGTGAAGCGGTGGCCCCACAGGGCGCCGTCGGTGATGTTGTAGGTCGGCACCTCTTCGGTGACCTGCAATCCGTCCCAACCGAACTCGAACGCGTACGTGTCCGGGGAGTACACGTAGAACGACACCATCTTGTCGTTGGTGTGCTTGCCCAGGGTGTGCATCATGGGCAGTTCCATGTTGTACGCGCGGTCGAGTGCGAGCCCGACGTCGTCGAGGGTCGCCGCCTCGACCATGAGGTGGACGAGCCGACCCGGGCCCGGCCTCGGTGCGATGCCGAAACTGTGGTGCCGCGCGTTGCAGCCCATGAAATAGGTCGGTCCGGCCGTGTTCCGCTCGACGAATCCGAGAATCCGGTTGTAGAAGTCGAAGGTTTTCTCGACGTCCTCGGCGGTGACGATCACGTGACCCAGCCCCATGTCGCCGGTGACGAACTTCGACACCAGCGGTGTGCGCACCGGCACGTGATCGAGGATCGGTCCGTAGAACAGCTCGACCGGGTTTCCGCCGGGATCGGCGAAGCGGACGAATCCGGTCACCCGTCGTTCCTTGCACTCCTCCGCGGAGCCGGCGGACACCTCGATGCCTTCCGCCGTGACGGCGCGCACGAGCTGGTCGAGCTCACGCCGGTTCATCACCTCGAACCCGACCGCCCCACAGGACGACTCCTCGGCGGGAGTCACCACCAGGCGGGCGGGGTAGTGGTCCATGCGGAAGTACAGGGAGTCCGGGTCGGCGCCGTCGACGCGCATGAGGCCGGCGAACTCCTCGCCGAACCGCCTCCACGCGTCGATGTCCGACGAGTTCAGCCTGACATAGCCAAGGGAATGAACCCCCATGGTCAACTCCAATCGAGTGCTGTGAGCACAGTCGTCCTCACGAATCCGCTACCGGACCGCAGGAATCCGGTTCAGTCGCCCCAGATGTACCGGTCGGCGACCCGGTGGTGGTTCCAGATCGTCATTTCCTGCTCTTCGCTGAGCCGGTGACCGTCGAAGCTCGGCGAGTGCATGCCGACGGTGACTTCCTTCATGTTCGCGAAGTCCTGGGAGAAGACCTGGCCCATGTCGGCATCGCGGTAGTCGTCGAAGTACTGCGGCTCGAACTCGCGCTTCTTGTCGTAGTCGGCGACCGGGATCTGATCGAGGCTGAAGACCTCGAACAGGGCCTTGTTCGGGTCGTTGTCGATCGGCCGCGAGCGGTACCAGAACACCGAACCCTGGCCGGGCAGGATGATGCTGTTCGGGAACACGTTCCACGCGCTGCCGGCTTCGGTCCACTGCTCGGGGGTGATGACCGGCCAGTCGTAGCCCTCGGCGAGGGACTGCTCCCGGTACATCTGCAGGAAGTACTTGCCCGCCGACATGCCGTCGGGAACCTCGGCCGTCTTCAGCTTCTCGGCCACGCGCCAGCTGCGCTCGTTCTCCAGGCCGCGCATGTCCTCGTGGAGGTACTGCACCGCATTCGCGACGGTCAGTCGCTCGTCGGACTTGCCGTCGGTGCTGCGCCTCGACGGATCCTTGCCGGCGTCCTTCGAGGCCGTCGACTTGGGGCCGAGCGCGGAGTAGTGAGCGTGCCGTTCGTACACCGTCGTCGGTGCCCACGGGCGAAGGTCGAGTTCCCGCAGCGAGGCGATCTTGTCGTTGGTGCGCTCGAGGCGGAAGAGCTGGGGGTGGGTGCCGGCGACGTGGTAGGCCTCGAGGAAGGCGTCCAGTGCCGTCTTCCAGTTGCACGGCACGACGACGCCCTTGCCCCAACGGAACCGGTAGTTCTGGAGCTGGAACGGGGCGAAGATCCGCGCGATCGGGTCGAGGTACTCGAGCAGCGGCTGGGCGTTGGGGTCCATGTTGATGAAGACGAACCCGGCCCACTCCTCGGTGCGAACCCGGACCAGACCCAGGTCGTCGTCCGAGCGGGGAACGAACTCCTCACGATCGAGCACCAGACGGATCGAGCCGTCCAGGTTCCAGCGCCAGCCGTGGAACGGGCAGATCAGCGACCCGACGCGACCGCGACCGCGCGCCAGGCGCGTGCCCCGGTGGCGGCAGGCGTTGTGGTAGGCCCGGATCTCCGTCTTCGACTCGCGGACGACCAGGATCGAGTACTTGCCGACCTCGTACTCGACGAAGCAGCCGACGTCGGGAAGCTCCTCGACCCGGCAGGCGATCTGCCAGGTCTTCGTGAACATCTTGCCGAGTTCGAGGTCCAGGAACTCCTGGTCGAGGAAGCGACCCTTCGGGATGAAAGCCCGTTCCAGACGGTACTTCTCGGGTACCTGCTCCGGAGGGATGTCGCCTTCGAACCAGATGGGCCTGTTGATCCGCGGATCTTCAACGGCTGTCATTGCAAACCACACTCCTGTAACTGGCGCTCAATCGTGCGTTGTGCACGCGAAAACTAGCTGGCGTTCGGACCGGCAATCTCGACGCCGTCGGAGACCCGGGCGACGTGGATGCAGTTTCCGGGGCATCCGTCGGCGGCGTCGATGACATCGATGCGCAGGCTCTCCGGCACGTTGGCGGACGCCCCTTCCGCGGTCAGCAGCGGACCGGCCGGGTCGTTCTTGACGTGCGCGACGCCGGCGTCGTCGAACTCGAAGATGTCGGGCGCGTACTGGACGCAGAGGCCGTCTCCCGTGCAAAGATCGTGTTCGATCCACACCTTGACTTCGTCACTCATGAGAACTGCCTTTCTTGTCCACGAACGTGATGGACTTCGTTGACCGGACGGTGCTCTACGGCGTGCGAAGCGCAACGGCTGAGCGGTCCCGGAAACCCCTGTCGGGCGCTGTGAGTCACCGCCATGCTGCGATCCGGCGGTGTCCGCGATCCTGTGTGAAAACCACTCTCCATCAGTGGTTTCACATTGTCCATCTCGCATTCCATCAAACGGGATCGGCGCTGCGAATCCGGCTGGGCCGCGATTTAGGCTGATGGCAGTCACCGGTTTGTCGGCCTTCGGAAAGGACACAATGTCACTTCCCGCGTCGACGTCCGGCGGAGAGCCCTGCCTCGGCCGCACTGTGCACAGTGGCGCTCGTCGACCGAAGTCGTGCCGCGTGTAGCCGGACTGCAGAACGACAAGCTCGGAATTTCCACCTGCGGGTGTGCCGGTCGATCGGTCGGTGCCCCGCGCATCGTTTGACACACTCAGGAGGTCGGCATGGCCGAGACCGTTACCACAGACATCCTCATCGTCGGCGCAGGTCCTGTCGGACTGTTCGGTGCGTACACCGCGGGCTTCCGCGGCCTGTCCACCGTGCTCGTCGACGCGCTGCCGCAGTGCGGCGGACAGATCGCGGCGCTGTACCCGGAGAAGGAGATCCGCGACATCGCGGCCGTGCCGGGCGCGCTCGGCAGGGAGGTGGTCGCCGCGCTGAAGGCGCAGGCAGACGCGTTCGACCCGACCTACCTGCTGGGACGCCAGGCGGTCACCCTGGAGTACTCGTCCGAGGGTCGACCGGTGGTCACCCTCTCCGACGGTACGGTCGTCGACGCCGGGGCTGTGATCGTCACCGCCGGAATCGGCACCTTCACCCCCCGCACGCTCCCGGCCGGCGAGGAGTTCCTCGATCGCGGTCTGAGCTACTTCGTCCCGGATCCGCAGGAGCACTTCGACCGCGACGTTCTGGTCGTGGGTGGCGGCGACAGTGCCGTGGACTGGGCGCTCGCGCTACGGAAGATCGCTCGTTCGGTGACGCTGGTCCATCGGCGCAGTGCGTTCCGCGCCCACGCCGCGAGCGTTCAGGAACTGCACGACAGCGGTATCGAGATCATCACCGATGCTCAGGTCGACTCGCTGCACGGTGGCGAGACCGTCGAGAAGGCCCACATCGTGATCGACGGCCAGGAGGAACCACGGATCATCGCGGTCGATGCAGTGGTCGCCGCGCTCGGGTTCATCAGCAACCTCGGACCGCTGACCGAATGGGGCATGGAGCTCGACCGCCGCACCATCGTCGTCGACAGCCGCATGCAGACCACTGCCGCACACGTCTACGCCGCCGGCGACATCACCTCGTACACCGGGAAGGTCCGGCTCATGTCCGTCGGCTTCGGTGAGGTCGCCACTGCCGTCAACAACGCGGCCGTCGCCCTGGACCCCGAGCTCTCGCTCTTCCCCGGACACTCGACCGACGCTGCCTGATCTTCACCTGCGCTTCCTTGCTTTCCGTCCGACAGAATGAGAGCTGACACAATGAACACCGAATCGCGTGTCGTCGCCGAGCTGGTGGCCCGACAGCAGATCACCGAGGTCCTCCACTCGTACTGCCGTGGACTCGATCGAATGGATCGACCGTTGGCCGATCGTGTGTGGCACTCCGACGGAACGGCCGACTACGGCCCCGGATACCGGGGAACCGGCTCCGGGTTCCTCGATTTCGTGTGGGACTTCCACCTGAAGCTGGAGAAGCACTCGCACATGGTGAGCAACACGATCATCTCGGTCGACGTGAGCGCTGGTACCGCGACGAGTGAAACGTACGTCTCGGTGTGGCTGAGGTCGGCACCCTCGAACGGCACGGTCATCGACAAGCACCACCGGGGTCGATACCTCGACAGGTGGTCCTTCCGCGACGACCGGTGGGCGATCGACCACCGGATCTACGTCGGTGACCTGATGCACGAGACGTCGAATCCGGCGGGGCCCGAGACGTGGGGGCGCCGGGACACCGAGGACCTGAGCTACCAGGTTCTCGGCAACTGACGGCGCGCCGTCCGTGAAGACACCGATGCCCCCGAAGGCCAGGCCTTCGGGGGCATCGTCGCGCGCGGGCGCCGGCGGATCACGAGTTCGCTGACGCGTCCCAGCGGTTGTAGCCGTTCTCCGCGATGGCCTTTCGCAGGGCCTGCGAGTTGTAGGTGAACGACTCGACGGGATCGAACTCGATCACCACGCGACCGGGCGAATCGAGCAGTGCCAACTGCTGGTTCAGAGCTTCTTCGTCGGTGCCCTTGCCGACCCGCTTCAGGAACAGCGGGAGAAGCCAACGGACCAGATCCCGATCGCCGTCGTGAACGGTCGCCAACGTCTTGGTCGTGACCATGCACCCGTACATCTCGGTTCCGAAACCGGACACGGTGACGCAGGTCTGTGGACGGGTCCGAAAGGCCTGGACCCGCTTTCGGTTGGTCGTGGCATGTACCCAGAACTTGCCTCCCGACCACACGAACGAATGCGGCATCGCCACCGGCCATCCGGCCTTGTTCGTCCATGAGATCGTGCACTCGTCCTGCAGTTCGAACAGTCTCTCGCGCTCGCTCTCGGAGAGCTTGTAGCGTGACAGGTCCTCGAGGTTGTCCATCTTCGTCTCCATGCCGGTTGATGCTATTCGGGTCACATGTCGTGCAATGCTTGTCGATTCCGCTGGTCGGAACGGGCTTCTCGTCGCATCCCGCCCGTGATTCGACGAAATACGCCGAGACTCCCCGTGGATTGAAATCTACGGGGAGCCCGGCATTTTCGGGGACGAGCTGTCGGATCAGGCGTTCTGGTCCGCCATGTCCAGCGCGGCCAGGTACGAGAAGACCATCGACGATCCGACCGGGCCACCCGCACCGGGGTAGATCCGACCGGTCATCGGCGCCATCGTGTTACCCGAGGCGTAGAGGCCGGCGATGACCGAGCCGTCCTCCTTCAGAACACGGGAGTGGTCGTCGGTCTTGAGACCGCCCTTCGTCCCGAGGTCCGACAGCACGATCTGCGCGGCGTAGTACGGCGGCTTGCTGATCACGCCGAGGCACGGGTTAGGTCCGTCCTCGTGGGCTCCACACATGGGAACGATGATCTTGTCCCACGGTGCGTCGCCGCGGCCGAACTCCTCGTCCTTGCCGCTGAGCGCGTACTCGTTGAACTTCTCGATGCTCGCGACGAGCGCCTCGGCGGGGACGCCGATCTTCTCGGCGAGTTCCTCGAGGGTGTCGGCCTTCTGCAGGAGGCCGGCTGCGAGGAACCTGTCGGCATCGAACCAGCCCGGGGACTGCGGGGCCACCGGCGGCGAGGCGAACGCCCGCTCGTTGTCGAACTGCTTCTGGTCGAACACCCAGTGGACCGGGATGTGCGAGACGTCCGAGTTCTGCTGGGCACGAAGGATTTCGTGACCGGACCGGTCGTACGGCAACCGCTCGTTCATGAACCGCTCGCCGGCGTCGTTCACCCAGATCCCGCTCCACACCGAGGTGTAGAACACCGGACGCTCGTCGGGAATCACGAGACCCGGAGCGAACCACGCCTCCTCGAGCAGATCCGTCGCGGCACCGATATCCATGCCGGCGACCAGGGCGTCACCGGTGTTGCCGGGCGCACCCTGCGACCATTCGCCGGTCACCTCCGGCTGGTACTTCTGGCGCAGTTCGAGGTTGCGCTCGTAGCCACCGGCCGCGAGCAGCACACCGCGACGTGCCCGCAGCACGATCGACTCGCCCTCCGACGTCGCCTCGACCCCCGCGACCCGACCGTCCTCGACGGCGAGCCGCGTCAACGGCGTGTTCGTCCGAATCTCGCCGTTGCCGGTCTCGACGAACGCGAGCAGCAGCCGCGCGATCAGCGCCTGCCCACCGGTCATCACATCGCCCGGATGCGCACCGGACCTCTCCGCCCACTGCGGGCGACGCACCAGCGGTTCGAGGTTCCCGAGCTCCGATCGATCCAGGGGCTGCGGGAAGATCGTGCGCCCACCGGGCAGGCTGTTCGGGGCGTTCTCGAAGTAGTCCGGCACGCCCTGCCAGTAGAACTGCCCGAGCCACGAGTGGCTCTCGAGCTCGTCGATCATCGGGGCACCGGTCTGCAGGAAGATCTCCCGCAGCGCCGACGGTGCGTCGTCGCCGACGATGGCGTCGAGGTACGGCCGGGCCTCGTCCGGTCCCGAGTCCACCCCGGCACGGAGTTCGGCGGCGTTGCCCGGCAACCACAGTCCCGAACCCGAGTAGGCGGTTGTGCCGCCGATGAACTCGGTCTTCTCGATGACCAGCGTCCGGAGACCGCGTGACGCGGCGGCGAGTGCACCCACCAGCCCCGCGCCCGAACCGACGACGATGACGTCGTAGACGTCGCCTGCCTCATTAGTCTGCAATTTCAACCCTTTCAGTGCGTCCCGGAAAACACGTCACGATCTGTCGACGGCCTCAGTTGACCGCGTTGGAAGCCGCTTCCAGCTTCGTGAACGTCTCTGCGCTCGCCTCGTCGAGCTCCATCACCTCGATGAAGTGTCCGAGTTCCGCAGTCAGATCCAGGTATCCGAACCGGATGCCACCGGTCACGCCGTACTGCGCCCACGTGCGTCCGCTCGCCTCGACGAGCGCCGTGGCCTCGTCGAAGTCGTCGATTCGGAACCCGGCGTGGTGGAACGTTGCCGGAGCGTCGTCACGCACCGCACGGCGATAGAGGTCCACCGAACCGCTCACCGGTCGGATGATCTCGATGTTGGTGGGGCCGGCGTTGACCAGCGCCACGTCGATCACCCACTCGTCGGCCACCGCTCCGTCGACGACGACGAACGGACCCTCGAGATCGGCAGGATTCGTGAGCGATGTGCGGGTGCTCTCGTGGAGCGTACGGCCCAGCGTCGACCGGTAGTGCCTGACGCACTGGACGGTCCCGAGCGTCGACTCCAGGAAATTCGCCGCGGTGTCGATGTCGCCGGCCACGTACCCCAGCTGAATGCAGTTCCGCATCAGGTCACTCAACGACTTCATTTCGAATCCTCGCTTCGATTTCGACTTCGTGGCATCAAGTGGATCCCTCGCCGACGCGTGAGTAGGTCGCCGATGTCCACATCCTGTTTCACTGTTGCTTCGTCGATCGCCCCCGTCCACTGCTCATACCGTCAGACGGAACCTGGTTCGAGATTCCGCGACAAACCCGGCGGACCCTCCCCGGCCCCTGTCTGTCGCGACCGACGGCCGTGTGTTGACTTGCCCTGCGCGATGGCGACACGATGGTGGCATGAACACTCCGGAGGCCATGTCGGCCGGACGGCCGGATACCGGTGCGGGTTATACCGACTTCGGGGCTGCCCCGCGAGCGACGACACCGCGGTCGGACGCCGAGCGCATCGACCACATCCTGATCACGATGCGTCGAACCCTCGCACAGTTGGAGGGCATCGGGCCGGTGGACCTCGAGCTTCTCGAGGTGAACCCGACCGCCGGCCTGGTGATCGAGCGAGTGCTCGCCAATCTCGGGGACATGGCGTTCGACATCAACTGTCACGTCTCCCGGGCGATGTCCGGTACCGCACCGGAGACCTTCGCCGAATCATGTGAGGCTGCGGTAGAATTCGGTCTCATCGACGCGGAACTCGCGTCGGCACTGATGCCTGCCGAAGGGCCGTACCACGTGGCCATGCAGCTGTATCTGGACCGCGAACCCGTCAAGGTCGAGGCCGTCGTCGGCGACGCACTGTCCGCCTTCCAGGAGTTCGAACGGCGCGCACAGCAGTGGAGGCGCGACCGCGCCGAGGGCGCCACCGGGACCTGACCGAGGATCCACCCGCCACCACGAAACGACTGTGCCCGGTGAGTCCCATTCTCTCGCAGGCGCTCACTGGGCACAGTGGCTCGTGGTGTCGGTGCTCCACGTCGCGGAGCAGGTATGCCAGGACGATGTTCTCGAACTCGTTCTTGCGCTCGATCATGTTGCCGCCGCGGCACCGTGGCGCACCTGCATGCCGGTCCCTCGGGAGGCGACGGTCTGTACACCGGGGTGCCGATGCCGCCGATCGTGACCAACCGACTGACCCGCTCCGGGGTGTCCGGTCACGAGGCGGGCAGCGATGTTGCCGCCCAGGGAGTTTCCGACGACCGGAACGCGGTCCGGTAAAGACCGTCGAGGAGGAGCAGGGGACCGTCTCTCGCCTCGTGGTAGTGCAGCACACCTTTTCCGTCTCGAGGGTGCGCCGGGTTCCGTCGTGGGTCAGTCCTGCAGCGTCGTGGTCACTGGTCGTCTCCGTTGCGTTCGGCCCAGCCGTAGTTGTGCCAGTAGGTTTCCAGCTCGGTCACCGGCCTCGGCCACGTTTCGATGTAGGTGACGCCCTCGCTGCCCGCGGTCATGGTGTACGCAGTTCCGGCCCGGCTCACGAAGACCTGGCCGGCACGCACGACGACCGTCTCGGGCTCCTCGTTGTCGTAGTGCTCGATGTGGTACTCGCCCTCGAGCACGAACAACATCTCGTCCACGTTGTGATGATGGCGAGGAACCGTGAATCCCGGAGTCACGCGCAGCGGATTGCGGTTGAAGCGAGGCATGTCGATGGGCTTGGTGGTGACGAACATGTGGCCGTCGAAGGTTGCGCGGAAGTCCACCGGCGCATCCGCGAGCAGTCCGCCTTCGTTCCAGTAATAGCTCGGGTTGGTCTGCTGGTCGAGACTCATTGGTGCCCAATCGAAGTCGTCGAGAAGATCGCCGAATACGAGTGTCATCACCTCAGCGTAGTAGAGGTGTCGTGGCATGTCTCGAGTCGGTTCCGCTCGATGGAATGTAGTGCGGGGCAGTGACTTCGGTTCCGTTGGATGGAACCATCCGGTGGCTGATCGATGGTCGGCGTTGCATCATCAGATGGTGGCAACCGAATTGATTGAACTTCTGTCCGAGGATGGTTGGCGGGACATGACCGTCGATCAGGCCTTCCCCACCTACTTCTGGGCTGAGGGTGGTCCCCTCGCCGACGCTCCTGTCGACATGGCCAAGACCTTCGACGGAAACATGTGGGTCGCATCCAGAATCGACCGCTCGTTCAATCTGAACGGGCTGCGCTGTGCACCGAACTTCTCCGTGCCGCGGCACCACCACAACCTGGACGAGCTGATCGTCGTGTTCGAAGGCGAGTTCCACGTGACGTGGGGTCTGGACGGGGAGGAGGAGGGAAGTCGCACGATCGGCCCCGGTGAGTTCTGGATCAGCAAGGCGGGAACGCCCTACCTGATGACCGCCGGTCCGGAGGGCGTCACCTACATGGAGACCTGGCCCGAGCCGATGGAGAAGCTCGAGACCTACTGGCACGACGCCGGCTGGGTCCACCGCTGACAGTGACGCGGTTGTGGGGTCGGTTCCGCCTCACAACCGCGTAGGGGGCCGCCGGTGTCGGCGACCCCCGCACACGAACGCGAGTGGAATCGAAAGGGCGCGGTCTAGAGCCGGCGGGGCTTCTTGCCGTGAGTCGAGATGGAGTTCATGATCGAGGCGGCGGTATCGAGCACGGAGGCCGAAGCCACGTCGCCGCGGATCTGCCCGGCCGTCCCCGTCACCGAGATCGCCCCGACCACCGTGTGGCCCTGTCGGATCGGTGCCGCCACACACACGATCTGCGGGCAGTACTCGGACCGGTCGACGGCGATCCCGGAGTGGCGAACCCTTCGGAACTCGTCGAGCAGTGCGCGCTCGTCCGTGATCGTGTTGTCGGTCCGGCGGGGCATCGGGGCGTCGAGTACCGCCTGCGTGAGGTCGTCGTCGGACGCGGCCATCGCCTTGCCCAGCGCCGTGCAGTAGGCGGGGGCGCGCTCCCCACGGCGGGTTGCCAACCGCAGGGGGCCCGCGGCGATACGTTCGAGGTGCACGACCTCGGCCTCGTTGGGGATCGAGAGGTGCACATACATCCCGGTCCGGGCGGCGAGTGAGCGTAGGTGGGGGTAGGCCGCTTCCTGCAGGCGGTCGGCTTCGAGTGCGAGACTGCCGAGCTCGAACATGCGCATGCCGATGCGGTAGCCGCCCGGAACCCTCCTGATCCAACCGACCTGGCAGAGCTGCTCCGCGAGCCGGTGCAGGGTCGACTTCGGGAGCCCGGTGCGGTGGCTGAGTTCGATCAGGCTCAGGACCCGGTGCGTGCTGTTGAAGGCGTCCATGATCACCGCGGCGCGGCCGAGGACGGTTCGCTCGGAGCCGGAACGCCGACCTCGCGAGCTGGGGGATGCATCGAAGGTCGGCTCCACCGTCTCGATCAGTGACTCGATGTACGTGTCCGCCGGGGCTACGTCGACGCTCATCCCGACTACCGCCTTCCAATGGGGGCACTGTTTGCTTCTGAACGACCGGATTGCCGTGTGCGACTTAGTTCGGGCTGCCCCGATCCTCCCTAACTAAGTGCACTGTTTAACGTTGCTGTTAGCAGGATCACATCGAACGGTGCAGTGTGTCAAGCCGGGCTGAGTCCGCGAGTGGCCGCAGCCGAGCCGATCTCGGCAAATGCGCCGTCCGGGGCGGTCCGTCGCCGTCGGTGTCGCGGACCCGGCCGGGACGCCGGCGTCCGCGGAACGGAAAACGAGGAAGGTCCGGCGCCCCGGAGGGGAACCGGACCTTCCTCGCTTGTCGATCGTCAGGGCAGGAGTTGATCCATGAAGGTGTTGCTGTAGACCTTGTGCGGATCGAACTCGTTGAACGTGGCCACCGCCGTGTCCCAGTTGTCGTTCGACGGGAGCCCGACGCGGTAGCTCTGCGGCAGCGCGCCGGTGATGATCGCCCCGTCGGTGTACGGCTGGTCCGGTCCGAACGCCCAGCCCTTCGACCACTCGGGTCGGAACGTGTAGTCGGCCCCGGTGTAGTGCGAGCGCATCCACTGCTCCATCTCGCGGTAGAAGGCGAACATGCCCGGAGTGCCCGGGACGCCGAGCACGTTCAGCCAGATGGCGGTGTCCCAGTCGGGGTGGTCGGGACGCGGGCGCATCGCCGAGATCGTCGGGGCGCCCGCCGACGGGACCGCCACGTCCGCCACCTCGTCGAGGCCGCAGCAGCGGATCTCGACCGGGCCGTTGAGCGGGTACTGCCCCTTCGCGCGGTAGAACTCGATGCGCTCGTCGAACCAGACCGCGAAGTCGTGGATCACTCGGCCGATGTTGGCCCGGCTGGTGATGACCGCACCCCCGCCCTCGGTCAGCCGGAGCGTCGTCGCCTTGATGTAGAACTGGACGTCCTTCGACCAGCCCCAGATGTCGGACGAACCGGTGGCGGTGAGACCGGCCTTGGTCACCGAGTACATCGTCTGGCCGAACAGCGGCGCGATGCCTGGGTTGCCTGCGTTCATCTGCCCGAGCAGGTCGGTGACCGGTTCGGGGACGTTGTCGGAGAAGGGGTAGTTGTACGGGCCGGTGACCTCCCGTGCCCCCGCGGGCTTCGTCGGCGCGATCGACCACACCTTCAGCCAGGGCTTGTCGGTGAAGGGGTACCAGATCGCCTCCACGCCGCCGTTGGCCGCGACGTAACTCTCGAACGTGCGTCCGGAGGCTCCGCCCGGACCGAACAACTCCTGCCAGTCGATGTCGGTGTAGCTCTGGCACCGCATCCGGAAGTTCGGTCCGGCCTGCATCGTCACCGAGGTGACGAAGGTGCGGCCGAGGTTCGTCAGGAGGGGCTTGATCTTCGGATCGTTGCGCGAGAAGGTCCGCTCGGCGTACTCGGTGCCGTTCCACACGACCGCCGTCAGGGAGGTGACGAGATTCGACAGCGACCCGTAGGTGTGGCCCGGCAGCGCGGACCCGCCGTCGGCGGGAAGCGCGGCCCCGTGTGCGTCGACGGCCAGGGTGCCCGCGATCGTGAGCACACCGGGCGCAGGCAGGTTCGCCCAGCCGAGGCCCTGCTCCTGCAGCGCGGAGGTGATGGCGTCGAGCGTCGCCCCGGGACCGGCCGTCACGGTGGCGGGGGATCCGCCCGCATCGACCACGACGCCGTTGAGGTACTTCGTGGTGTCGACCAGGATGACCTTGTCCACGGACGCACCGTTGACCACGGTCAGCGGAGTCCAGCCGTGCATCGCGCCGCGCGGGCGCAGCGTGTATCCCTGGGCGTGCGCCCAGTTGGTCAGCCGGACCACGTCACCGGAGTTCTTCGGGGTGGCGGTCCAGGTGGAGTCCAGCATGATCTCCTTGGACCAGTTCTGGTACGCCTGCTGGGCGAGATCGATGTCCGAGGGGAAGTCCGGCGGCGCGGGAAGTGTGGCGCCGCCACCGAGGGATCCGGAGTCCGAGGATCCGAGGGGCAGAGCGTGGACGGGCGTCCATCCGCCGACCGCGGTGACGGCGAGAGTGCCGGCCCCTGCCGCGAGGAACCCGCGTCGTGAGAATGCTGCCGAACCAACCGATGAGGGCATGCGTGTACTCCAGATGTGTCGGGGAGACAGAGGTGTCGGGGAGGGAGTCGGCCGCAGTGTGCAGCCGAATTGAACGAATGTCCGGAAAGGTTAGGCGAGGGTGAGCACCACGTCAGCCAAAGCGGGCGAATCGTCGCGTGCCGGAACGGATGCCGAAATCAGCAGGCGCCCTTCGTCTTCCCAGATCAGGACGCGCAGCGTCTCGCCGGGCTGGACGATGCCGGCGAATCGTGCCCCGAACCGCCCGACCCGGGTGGCGTCCCCGTCGAGGGCGGCGTCGACCGCTGCCTTGCAGACGATGCCGTAGGTGCACAGTCCGTGCAGGATCGGCGCCCGGAATCCCGCCGCGGAGGCGAACTCGGGATCGGAGTGCAGGGGATTGCGGTCCCCGCACATCCGGTACAGCAGGGCCTGCTGCGGCAGCGTCGGAACGTCGACCTCGTGGTCCGGTGCGCGGTCCGGGAGCGGAATCGACGCGGACGGCCCACGCTCACCGCCGAAACCACCCTCGCCGCGAGCGAAGATCGACGAGCGCGCCGTCCACAGCGGAGCTCCGTCGGAGTCGGTGGTCACCGACTCCTGCACGATCACCGCGGCCTTGCCCTTGTCCCACACCTCGGCGATCCGGGTGATGGTCGTTCCGCTACCCTGCGCCGGAATCGGTTGGTGCACGGCGACTTCCTGGCTTCCGTGGACGACCTTCGCCAGGTCGATCTCAACTCCGGGGAACGAGACCCGGGGGGCTTCGGTGGCGTGGATGCTCGCGACGACGGTGGCGAACGTGGGGAGCACCTGCGGCGTGGCGTCGTCCAGGTAGCGCAGTTCCCGCGGCTCGAGCGGGCGGGCGCCCGCACCGACACCGAGGTGGTAGAGCTGAACGTC
Source organism: Rhodococcus sp. NPDC003318 (assembly GCF_042879035.1). Taxonomy (NCBI): domain Bacteria; kingdom Bacillati; phylum Actinomycetota; class Actinomycetes; order Mycobacteriales; family Nocardiaceae; genus Rhodococcus; species Rhodococcus sp. NPDC003318. The sequence continues at coordinate 139,974 of NZ_JBIAOU010000002.1, forward strand.
CGAGGCGGTCCAGGTGAAGTTGACGGCCGGCAGTTCTGCGCCGATCGCGATCGCGGGATCGATGGGCAAGGTCGGTTCCTTCTCAGTTCGATGTTGCTGCGGCGGAATCGGTTTCGGTGTTCTCTGCCCGATCGGCGATGTCGAGCGCGGCCAGGTAGCCGAACGTGATCGCCGGTCCGATGGTCGCGCCGGGTCCCGCGTACGTGTGGCCCATGACCGGAGCGCTGGTGTTGCCGGCCGCGTAGAGACCCTCGATCACGGTCCCGTCCTCGCGCAGGACGCGGCCCGCGACGTCGGTGACGAGGCCGCCCTTGGTGCCGAGGTCGCCGGGGACGAGCTTCGCCGCGTGGTAGGGACCCTGCACCAGGCCCGCCAGGCACGGGTTCGGCTTGACGGTCGGGTCGCCGTAGTACCTGTCGTACGCGCTGTCGCCGCGGTGGAAGTCCTCGTCCACGCCGCTCGCCGCGAAGCCGTTGAACCGTTCCACGCTCGACGCCAGATTCTTCTCCGGCACACCGATCTTCGCCGCGAGATCGGCAAGGGTCGGAGCCGAGACGATCAGACCGTTCTCCATCCACCGGGACGGGAACTTCTGACCGGGCTGCAGGCCCGCGAACAGGTAGCGGTCCCGGTAACGCTGGTCGAACACCAGCCACGCCGGCACGTTCTCGCCGGGGCCCTCGCCCTGGCCGTTCTCCCCGCCGTACATCGTGTGCACGGCCTCCACGTACGGCGCGGACTCGTTGCCGAACCGCTTGCCGTCGGTGTTGACGATGATGCAGCCGGGCAGGTTCCGCTCGGCGAGGCAGAACCACGGCTTGCCGTTCTTGAAGATCGTCGGTCCCCACCACGCGTCGGCCATGATGTCCAGTGCCGCACCGAGATCGCGTCCGGCGCGGATGCCGTCGCCGGTGTTGGCCGGTGCGCCGGTGGTCCACTCGGTGCCGATCGGCTGGCGCTGGTACTGCCGCCGCATCTCGGCGTTGTGCTCGAAACCGCCGGTGCCGAGGACCACCCCGTACCGGGCGCGGAACTCGACCTGTTCGCCCTTGTGCTCGGCCACGATTCCGACGACCCGGTCGTCCTCCACGATCAGTCGGGTGAGCGGGGTGTCGAGCAGCAGGGGCACGTCGGCGTCCAGCAGTCCCTTCCGAACCCCCGCGATCAGCGCCTGTCCCATGCCGAGGAGGTGCTTGCCGGTCAGTCGCGCCCACGTGGTGCGCGCGCCGACCCGCATCGCCCGGAGCATGCCGCGCGGGTGCCGCTTGATCAGGTTGAGCTGCTTGAAGTCCGCCTGCGTGACGACGACGTTCAGCGGAGCCTTGCTGTACGGAGGTTCGAGCTTGAAGCGCTCCTCGCCGAGGATCTTGGCGTTGAACGGCGCCGGCTCGCAGGAACGCCCCGCGGCCAGCCCGCCCGGCGCCTCGGGGTAGTAGTCGGAATAGCCGGGAACCCACTTCATCTTCAGCGCGCTGTGGTCGAGGATGAAGTCGAACGCCTCGGCGCCGCGGTCGATGTACGTGTCGATCTTCTCCTTCGGCGCGGCTGTGCCGATGATCGAGTGCAGGTACGTCCGTGCCGCTTCGCGGTCGTCCGGCCGCCCCGCCGCCCGAAGTGCCTTGTTGCCCGGAATCCAGACGCCACCGCCGGACCGGGCGGTGGAACCGCCGTAGTGGGGGGCCTTCTCGACGAGGACCACGCTGAGCCCCTGGTGGGCGGCGGTGAGGGCGGCGGTCATGCCTGCGGCGCCGCTGCCGACGACGACGACGTCGTATTCCTGCTTGCTCATGTAGAACACGTTATAGAACTAGGCGGCTTCAGGTCCATGCTTTCTGCCAGGAAGTACCGGCAGCGTCAGTGAACTGCTCGGCCCCGAATGGCAACACGTTCAGCATCCCCGAAACGGCTGAAGGTCACCTTCACTCGGTTCAACCGAGTGAAGGTGACCTTCAGCCAGGGTGGTGAGGGGCTCTACGACTCGGTGTCGCGGACCTCGACGATGCCCTCCAGCACGGCGTGGTCGATGGACGCAGCGAGTCGCGAACAGCTCCGACGCGATGCCGGCGTGGCGTCGGAGAACTCCGGGCACACCGCGGCGGGATCGGCCTGCCACTGGATGCTGGTGTGCTTGTAGCTGTTCTTGCGGACCAGCACACAGGCGTGGCACGAGCGGCACTCCACCCTCTGCAGCCCGCCCTCGAGGTAGGTCTGCAGGTCGACCTCGGTCTGCGCGCGAACGGCCTCGACCCGGGCCGGGCTGTCGGCGAAATCCGGTGCCTTGGACCAGGTCGAGGTCATGGCTACACGCCCGTCCTGCTGCCGGAGCTCTCGTTCGCCTCGGCTGCGGCCTTCTCCGCGGCCTGGCGTGCGAGGTTCTCGTCGACTTCCCGCTGCCAGGCCTCGATCGCCTTGCCGGTGTCGATCTCGAACTCGAAGCGCTGCGTCATCTTCGGGTCGATGTCGGCGACGTCGACGTAGAACTGCTGATACCAGCGGCGCAGCTGGTAGACCGGGCCGTCCTCCTCGCACAGCAGCGGGTTCTCGATCTTCGTCTTGTTCTTCCAGATCTCGACGTCCTGCTCGAAGCCCATCGTGACGCCCTGGGTGAACTTGCGTGCCAGCTTGTCGGTGGTCGCCTCGTCGAGGCCCTTCGGCTTCTCGACGCTCACGCCGTACATCAACATGAACGAATCGTGCGTGATCGGATAGTGGCAGTTGATCAGGATGCTCTCGACCTTGTAGCCGCTGTAGTCGTTGTGCAGCCAGTTGATCATGTACGACGGCCCGAAGTACGAGGCCTCCGAGTCGAGGATCGACCGGCCGTACTGCGTTCCCATGTTCCCGACGTCGGGGCGGCCGTGGTTCTGCAGGTACTGGGTCGCGATGTGCCCCTCGAAGACGTTCTTGAAGTACTTCGGAAACCCGAAGTGCACGTAGAAGAAGTGCGCCATGTCGACGACGTTGTCGATGATCTCGCGGCAGTTGGATCCCTTGACCTCGAGGCGGTGCCACTCCCAGTCGGTCCACGCGTCGGTGAGGACGTCGGGCAGCTCCGGGATCGTGACGTCGTCGGGAGGGGGATTGCCCTCGGGGTCGTTCCAGACGAACAACTGTCCGTTGCGCTGCATGGTGGTCCACGCGTGGGTGCGTGCCAGCGGCGGAACCCGGCGGGCGTAGGGTATGCCGGTGCACTTGCCGTTGCCACCCCAGCGCCAGTCGTGGAACGGACATGCGACCGAGTCGCCCTTGACCGAGCCCTGGCTCAGGTCGCCGCCCATGTGCCTGCAGTAGGCGTCGAGGACGTTGAGCTTGCCCTCGCTGTCGGCGAAGACGACGAGCTTGGTGCCGAATGCCTCGACCGCGTGCGGCGTGCCGTCGGCGAATTCCCGCTCGAGACCGATGCAGTGCCACCCGCGCGCGAACCGTGTCGGCGTGGTGCCCACGTCGATCTCGCGGACCTTGCGGTTGCCGGATGCGCCGCTCGTCTGCGTCATCTGTGCCCTCACATCCCTTCATTGCCCTATTGCTAGAACACGTTATAGAAGTTGACGGAATTCTGCCAGATCCACGGGCGGGTTGTTGCTGAATCGAGCCTCTGACCTGCCTGTCGGGTCGACTCTCGACACAAATGGGAACCTGTTCTAGTCTCAGGAACGAGTGGACCGTGAAACACCGATCGGCACAGCCCGATCGACAACAAGGGAGCGACCAGTGGGTGAGCACGACAGTCACGTGGTGATCGAGAAGCTGACCGAGCTACTGCCGACCTTCCGCGAGCGTGCACAGGAAACCGAGGATCTGCGCCGCATCCCGGACGAGTCGATCAAGTCGTTGCAGGAAGCCGGATTCTTCCGTCTGCTCCAGCCGAAGCAGTGGGGCGGTTACGAGGCGGATCCGGTCACCTTCTACACCGCGGTCCGCAACATCGCCGGTGCCTGTGGTTCCACCGGGTGGGTGTCCGGCATCATCGGCGTGCACAACTGGCACCTGGCGCTGTTCGACCAGCAGGCGCAGGACGACGTGTGGGGGCAGGACACCGACGTCCGCATCTCGTCGTCGTACGCGCCGATGGGTGCCGGCGAGGTGGTCGACGGCGGGTACCGGGTCAACGGTGCCTGGGCCTGGTCGTCGGGTTGTGATCATGCGACCTGGGTCGTCGTCGGCGGCCCGGTGATCAAGGACGGCCGACCGGTGGACTTCGGCAGCTTCCTGATTCCACGGCAGGACTACGAGATCGACGACGTGTGGAACGTGGTCGGTCTGCGCGGCACCGGTTCGAACACCGTCGTCGTCAAGGACGTGTTCGTGCCGCGCCACCGCTTCCTCAGCTTCAAGGCGATGAGCGACCTGGCCGCTCCCGGCCTCGGGCAGAACACCGCACCGGTCTACAGGATGCCGTGGGGCACAATTCATCCCACGACGATCTCCACCCCGATCGTGGGAATGGCATACGGAGCGTACGAGGCCCACGTCGAACATCAGGGCAAGCGGGTGCGCGCCGCCTACGCGGGGGAGAAGGCCAAGGACGATCCGTTCGCGAAGATCCGGATCGCCCAGGCGTCCAGCGACATCGACGCCGCCTGGCGGCAGCTGTCGGGCAATGTCGCCGACGAGTACGCGTACCTCGTTGCGGGTGAGGAGGTTCCGATGGAGCTGCGGCTGCGGGCCCGCCGCGACCAGGTGCGGGCCACCGGACGCGCCATCGCGTCGATCGACCTGCTCTTCGAGAACTCCGGTGCCACGGCGCTGCAGAACGGCACGCCCATCCAACGTTTCTGGCGTGACGCCCACGCCGGCCGCGTGCACGCCGCCAACGATCCGGAGCGCGCCTACGTGATGTTCGGTGGCGCCGAGTTCGGGTTGCCGCTCGGCGACACGATGGTCTGAGGGGGCACCGTGACGACGACCGAACGGAGCGAGTACACCTACGAGTCGACCTCCCGCCACGCCGAGGTCCGGCCGGGTCTGACACTGCACTACCACGAGGCCGGTGTCGGCAACGGCCCGACGATCGTGCTGCTGCACGGCGGCGGGCCCGGGGCGTCCTCCTGGTCGAACTTCGCCAAGAACATTCCGGTGCTGGCCGAGCGGTTCCACGTGCTCGCGGTCGACCAGCCCGGCTACGGCAAGTCGGACAAGCCGACCGAGCATCCGCAGTACTTCGTGCACAGTGCGTCCGCGCTGAAGGATCTGCTCGACACTCTCGGGATCACCGATCGTGTCCACCTGCTGGGCAATTCGCTCGGCGGCGGCGCCGCCGTCCGGTTCGCGCTCGACCACCCGGACCGCGCCGGCCGACTCGTGCTGATGGGACCCGGTGGCCTGAGCGTCAACCTGTTCGCCCCCGACCCGACGGAGGGCGTGAAGAACCTCGGCAGATTCAGCTACCAGCCGACCCGCGAGAACCTCGAGGCGTTCCTGCGGATCATGGTCTTCGACCAGTCGCTGATCACCCCGGAACTGGTGGAGGAGCGGTTCGCCGCCGCGAGCACACCGGAGTCGCTCGCCGCCGCGAAGGCGATGGGAAGGTCGTTCTCCAGCGGCGAGTTCGAGAAGGGGATGCTCTGGCGGGAGGCCTACCGGCTGCGTCAGCGGGTGCTGCTGATCTGGGGCCGCGAGGACCGCGTCAACCCGCTCGACGGAGCGCTGGTGGCGCTCAAGATGATTCCGCGAGTGCAGCTGCACGTGTTCGGCGGCTGTGGCCACTGGGCGCAGCTCGAGAAGTTCGACGAGTTCAACCGGCTCGCCGCCGACTTCCTTCTGGAGGGGGACAACTGATGGGCATCCGTTCGCTGGCGTACATGCGCATCGAGGCCACCGACATGGAAGCCTGGCGCGACTACGGCCTCAAGGTGCTCGGCATGATCGAAGGCAAGGGCGCCGACCCCGAGGCCCTGTACCTGCGGATGGACGACTTCCCGGCCCGCCTGGTGATCGTGCCGGGGGAGAAGGACCGGCTGCAGGTCTGCGGGTGGGAGACCGCCGATGCCGCGGAACTGCAGGACGTCCGGGATCGGCTGTCCGCGGCGGGAGTCCCCTTCAAGGAGGGCACTGCCGAGCAGTTGGCCGATCGCCGCGTCGTCGAGCTGATCACCTTCGACGACGTCTCCGGCAACACCCTCGAGGTGTTCCACGGTCTCGCGCTCGAGCACCGTCGCGTCGTCAGCCCCTACGGGCACAGGTTCGTCACCGGCGAGCAGGGCCTCGGACACGTGGTGCTGACCACCGACGACGACGAGGCGTCACTGCGGTTCTACCGCGACGTGCTCGGATTCAGGCTGCGCGACTCGATGCGGCTGCCTCCGCAGATGGTGGGACGACCCGCCGACGGCGAGCCGGCGTGGCTGCGATTCCTCGGCTGCAACCCGCGCCACCACAGCCTCGCCTTCCTGCCGCTGCCGAACCCGACCGGCATCGTGCACCTGATGGTCGAGGTGGAGAACTCCGACGACGTCGGTCTGTGCCTGGATCGCGCGTTGCGCAGGAACGTCAGGATGTCCGCCAGCCTCGGCAGGCACGTCAACGACCTGATGCTGTCCTTCTACATGAAGACGCCGGGCGGATTCGATGTCGAGTTCGGTTGCGAAGGAAGGGAAGTCGAGGACAGTAGCTGGATCGCCCGGGAGAGCACCGCCGTGAGCCTGTGGGGTCACGACTTCACCGTCGGAATGAAGTGACGATGTCCTCCGACGACACGGCTGCCGGTGTGCACGTCGATCCGAGACAGTTCCGGACCGTGCTGGGGCAGTTCTGCACCGGCGTCACCATCATCACGACCCGTGACGACGGGGTACCGGTCGGGTTCGCCTGTCAGTCGTTCGCCGCGCTCTCGCTGGACCCTCCTCTGGTGCTCTTCTGCCCCACGAAGGAGTCGCGGTCCTGGGCGGCGATCGAGCGGACGGGGCGGTTCTGCGTGAACGTCCTCGCCGAGGACCAGCAGGCGGTGTGCGCCCGGTTCGGATCACGTGAACCCGACAAGTTCGCCGGGATCGGGTGGACCCCGTCGCCGCTCGGGTCGCCGATCATCGACGAGTCCCTCGCGCACATCGACTGCACCGTGGAGACCGTGCACGACGGCGGCGACCACTACGTGGTGTTCGGTCGGGTGTCGTCGATGAGCGAGGTGAGAACCGAACGGCCACTGCTGTTCTACCGAGGCCAGTACACCGCCATCGAACCGGAGAAGACGGTGCCCGCGCCGTGGCGTGACGACCTCGAGGCGTTCCTCACCGCGACCACCGAGGACACCTGGCTCTAGAGGCCCGCAGGCCGAGGATTCCGAGGAGCGGCAGCGTCCAGACGGGTTGATCAGGTTGGGCAGTGCCTCGGCGGCGTTGCAGATCTGGCCGGTCCAGCCGACGTGTGCCGCAGTTCGTTGGACGCCTGCATCACGCACGGGGCCTCGATGATCCACTTCCCATCGCCGGACGGGATGCACAGCCCGAGCAGTGCCGAGTAAATGAAGGTGACGCCGCCACGGGCGCTGCGATCGGCGGCCGGGACTCGTCGCCCTGCCGTGCGGCCTCTCCGCCGTCGGGGCGTCGTCCGCGACGATCTCGATCACCGCCGCGAAAAGCCTCACCGTGGGTCGACGCTTGGGGCCGAAAGCGACTCGGTCGCCGACTTCCGGCTCCGTCGAAGGAGGCGCTTCGGTCACTGATGCTCGACGCGCGGTGGCTCGAGCACGTCGACAGCATGGAGAGCTGCCTCATCCTCGAAACCCTCAAGCAGAGCCGAGTTCTCGCCGGCGACCCGAGCTGAGGCGGGTGTCGGGCATTTCCGTCACGGCGTGGTCGGGACTACCATGGGGCTGCCAGGAATGTCCGTGGTCGAAGGAACCGTCGGGTGTGCGCCGTGCTGGGGTCACGGGTGTCGTGCCGCGCCGAGGACGCGACTTCCGGTGTCCGCCATCGGGTTCCCTCGATCTCCGACGTGCCGGTACGCGTGGCCCGGCCGTCCTTCGAATCACATCGCGAGGCAGGAACTGTCATGGCCAAGACAATGAAGACGGACGAATCAGTCGTTATCGCACGCCCGGTCGCCGAAGTTTTCGAGTTCTTGTCGAATCCGGAGAACGCACCGGCGTGGAACAGCAACCTCGTCGACTACTCGGTGGATTCCGGGAAGCCGGACGAGGTGGGCGCGGTGATCTCGTTTGCCGTCAAGGTCGCCGGACTGCGACTCGAGGCGTCGGAGGAGATCGTCGACTTCGAGCCGAACAAACACATCGGCTTCCGTTCGAAGGACTCCAAGATCGGTTACCGGCGCGACCTCGACTTCTCCGCGGACGGTGCGGGCACTCGTGTGGAGTACCGCCAGGAGTCGGAGGCGGGAACCGGGCTGTTCAAATTCGCCGACCCCATCGTGGCGCGGCTGTACGCGCACGATGTCCGAGGCAACCTCGAGAACGCCAAGACGATCCTCGAATCCTGAGCAGGGCAGGGGATGTCGGCGTCACTGGGGGTGTCGACGTCGCTGGGGGTGTCGACGCCGCTGGGGGTGTCGACGTCACAGGGCCGTCGCGTCGCCGAACGTCATCCCCAGGTCGGGGATGGAGGTGGTCATCAGGGCGCCGCGGGGTAACCCCAGTGAGCGGAGTTCGTCGGCGATCGGGTGCGATCCGAGGGTCAGTTCGGCGCCGCCGAGGCGGGTCCGCGCCCCGTCGGGGTTCCAGTCCCACGAGGTGACGCGGGTGACGCCGTCGAGGCACGAGTACGCCTGCATCGTGGTGCTCGCCGCACCGCCCGGAAGTGCCAGGCCCTTCTGGACGGTCAGATCGACGATCAGCCGCCCGTTCTGACTCACCGAGGCATGCTTGACGTCGGAGACGTGGTCTGCGGTGAAGTCCGCCAGGACTTTGGGGAATCCCCATATTCCGCGGCCCGCGGCGAGGGTGAAGTCTCCGTCCACGGGGAGGTGGCGGATCAGTGCGCCGGAGCGGCCCGTGGCCAGCGCACGCAGGTCGCCGAGCACGGAGCCGCCGCGAGTGCGGTGGTTGCGAACCAGGAACACCACGCCGAACTCGTTGTACGGACCGAGATCTCCGTCCACGTAGTCGACGAAGACCAGTCCGCACAGGCCGCGACCGGGTCGGTACCGCAGGATCGCGAGTCCGGTGTCGTCGATCAACCGCTGCGCCGTGTCGGCCGGGACGGAGTACATCGCCATGAACGCGGTCGCCTGCCGGATCTGTACCGGCGTCTCGACGCGCTGTCCGAGAACGACGTGGGAGGTCACGGCGCGACCACCCCGCGCAGTCCCGCGGTGCGTCCGATGATCGTGCCGTGGGCGCCCGATCGGACGGGCAGATCGGCGACGCCGATCCCGCAGCTGCCCCCGGTCACCGGTATCGACTTGCCCGTGAAGGTTCCCGACCCGTTGGTGTTCACCCGCACACTCCCTCCGGTTGTGGAACTTGTTCTACCATTGCGGGTTGCATTTGGTTATGCAATGCAGTGAAAAGGCATAGTCTCGGATCGATCCCTGTCCCGAACGTGTGTCAGAGTGAGGAGCGGGTGGATGCGACCCGATGTCGACCTGGTGGACGGACGGTTCCACGCCGGCGAGCTCGGCGACGTGCGTGCGGCGTACGCATGGATGCGGGCGAACGAACCGGTGTTCCGGGACCGGGAAGGCATGGTCGGTGTGGCGAGTCACGCCGCCGTGGTCGAAGCCGAACGGGATCCGGGGCTGTTCTCCAACACCGGTGGGATCCGTCCCGACGTCGGCCCGTTGCCGCACATGATCGACATGGACGACCCCGAACACCTGCACCGGCGCAAGCTCGTGAACATCGGTTTCACCCGCAAGCGGGTGGAGGCGAAGACCGACGACATCGGCCGGATCTGTGACGACCTCATCGACGCGGTTGCCGATCGGGGCGAGTGCGATTTCGTCCGCGACCTCGCGGCACCGCTGCCGATGGCCGTCATCGGCGACATGCTCGGTGTCCGCCCCGAGGAGCGTGAGATGTTCCTGCAGTGGAGCGACGACCTGGTGAAGGCGCAGGGCAGCAACGCAACCGAGGGCATGATCGCCACGATGATGTCGGCCTACGTCTCGTTCGTCGACTTCACCATGCGCACGATCGCGGAGCGGCGCCGGAACCCGACCGGGGACCTCACCAGCGTTCTCGTGCACGCCGAGATCGACGGTCACCGGCTCACCGACGAGGACATCGTGGCCGAGACGTTGCTCATCCTGATCGGCGGAGACGAGACCACGCGGCACGTCCTCAGCGGTGGCATGGAGCAGCTGCTGCGTCACCCGGAGCAGCGCGACAAGTTGGCGGCCGAACCGGCGCTGGTTCCGCAGGCGCTCGAGGAGATGCTGCGGTGGGCGTCGCCGGTGAAGAACATGTGCCGCACGCTGACCAGGGACGCCGAATTCCAGGGCGCCGCGCTCCGTGAGGGGGAGAAGGTGATGTTGCTGTTCGAGGCCGCCAACTTCGACGAGGCGGTGTTCGGCAATCCCGAGGTCTTCGACATCACCCGAAACCCGAACCCGCACATCGCGTTCGGGTTCGGATCCCACTTCTGCCTCGGCAACCAGCTGGCCAGGCTCGAGGGCAGACTGATGTTCGAGCGTCTGCTCGAGCGGCTTCCGGGGATGGAACTTGCCACCGACGCGCCGTTGCCGCGCCGGCCGGCGAACTTCGTCACCGGGATCGAGGAGATGCCAGTCCGCTGGTGACGGGCGGGTCCTCGGTGCCGGTCCTCGACGACCTAGGCGGCGAGCGGCACCAGGACGGCTGCGGCCGCCGCAACGAGCAGCAGGACGCTTGCGGGCGCGATCTCCTTGTCGTTGGCCCGCAGGTGCACGACGACGGCGCCGACGAAGTAGGCGATGACGCCGATGGCGGCGGCGACACCGATCGGCCACCAGAACAGGCCCACGACGAGACCGACGGCTCCGGCGATCTCGGCGGCCGCGAGCAGCCAGACCTTGTCGGCCGGGAAGTTCAGCTTCCTCATGTTCTCGACCTGCTGAGGATTCTTGCTGAGCTTCCCTGCCGCGGAGGCGAGCAGGACGAGGGCGAGCAGCACGGAGACGACTGCGGCGGCGATGAACATGACGGACTCCTCGGTGTGGCCGCAATTCAGTAGCGGCTTCGAAAAAGCAAGTAGCAACGAAGAATGTAGTTCACTTCGAAATTGCTAGCAACTATCTCCACTGGAGCAGTTGGTAGTCTGGGCTCATGAGCAGGGACGCCGACCACCACGAACCCCGGGCGTGCGACGCGGGGCTCAGTCGCGCCTTCCAGTTCCTCGGCAAGCGCTGGAACGGTGTCCTCATCGCCACCCTGGTGCAGGGCCCTTCCGGCTTCTCCGAGCTCAAGCGGGCGGTCGCCGGCATCAGCGACTCCGTGCTGTCGGAGCGGCTGACCGAACTGACCGCCGCCGGACTCGTCCAGCGCACGGTCGACGAGGGCCCGCCGGTCGCCGTCGTCTACCGCGTCACCGCCGCGGGCGAGGCGCTGATTCCGGCCCTCGACGCCATCGCGACCTGGGCACGGGACAACCTCGCCGACACCTGACGATCCCTGCGCGAGGGTGCGCTGGGATCATCGACGGGTGCCCCGCATCAAACTCCTGGCGTCCGACCTCGACGGCACCCTCCTCCGATCGGACCGGACCGTCTCCGCGCGCACCGCGCGGGCGATGGCCGCGGCCCGCGACGCGGGTGTCGAGGTGGTGTGGGCGACCGCCCGGGCCCGGCACTCGGTGGACGAACTGGCCCGGTCCTGTGGGTTCCGCGGAGAGGCGATCTGTGCGAACGGTGCCGTCACCCTCGACCTGGCCGACGGCACGCCCGTGATCACCGGGACGGTGGCCATCGAGGTCGCGGAAGCGCTCGCCGCGATGGACCGGTTCCGGTGCCTGGCTCCGGGAGTGGTGTTCGCCAACGTCGGGGCGACGACGTTCGTGGCCGAACCCGAGTACGCCGCGTTGTGCGACTACGCCGACCACCACCGGCATCCCCACGAGATGGAACTCGCGGAGCGGCTACCGCTCGTCGGGGAGCGAATGGTCAAGATCGTCGCCCGTCACCCCGAGCTGGCGAGCGGCGACCTGTACCGGCTCGCGGTCGGGGCCGGCGTGGACGGCGTCGAACTCACGCACTCGGGTGCCCCGTACGTGGAGATGGCGGCGTCGGGTGTGTCGAAGGCCAGCGCACTCGAACGGCTCTGCGCGGCGCGGGGTCTCGGCGCGGACGAGGTGGCGGTCGTCGGTGACGCGATCAACGACGTGCCGATGCTGCTCTGGGCGGGTACCGCGCTGGCCCCCGCCAACGCGGTGCCGGAGGTGCTCGCAATCGCGCACCGGACGCTGCCGTCCAACGACGACGACGGTGTGGCCGCCTACCTCGAGGAGATCGCCGGACGGTGAGCGGTCACGCGTCACCGGCGGGGCGCGACGCCCACATGTGGGAGAGGAACCGGTGGCTCGGGACGTCGTCGAGCGAGATCATCGACTCGTAGATGCGCTGGTACGAGGTGCGGGTGATCCGCCAGCGACCGTCCTCGTCGCGGCGGTAGGCATCGTTGTAGTACCCGGCGCCGCGGATCAGGCTCTTGCCTTCCGGGACGATGACGGTGTCCTCGAAACACCACGAGCCGGTCGCGATGTCCCCGTCCACGGCGATCTCCGGGTGGCTGGCGACGTGCACCGTGGTGATGCCGGGGCCGAGGGTCGAGCCCATGAACCCGGCCAGTGCCTCGCGACCCTCGAACACCAGCGGGTCGGTGAGCGCGTGGGTGCCGTACTCGGCGACGACGTCGTGGGCGAGGGTGTCCGCGAACGCGTCCCACTGCTTGAGGTCGAGCGTCCGGAAGTACCGGTACTTGAGCTGACGGATCTCCTCGAGCGCTGCCAGGTCCATCCGCGGAGCATGGCAGCCCGGGCGCTCGGCGCGTGGTGGTTTCGCCGATTCCACCGACGCCGACGAGGGGTCCGGGCTCGCGGATCGTGGTCCGCGAGCCCGGCCCGGTCACTCGCCCAGTCCGGCATCCGCCGCCAGTGCCCGAAGGTGTGCGCGCGGCTGCCCGAACAGCTGAGCACTGCCGTGCGCCCGCTTGAAGAACAGCTGGGCGTCGTGCTCCCACGTGATCGCGATACCACCGTGCAGCTGGATGGCATCCGCGGTGACCGCCTGCAGCGCTTCGGAGCAGTACACCTTGGCGACGGTGGCGTCCGACGCCGCGGTCGCCGACCCCTCGGCCAGTGCGGCGACCGCCGCGTAGGACGCCGACCGTGCCGTCTCGACCAGGAAGTACAGGTCGGCCATCCGGTGCTTGAGGGCCTGGAAGCTGCCGATCGCCCGCCCGAACTGCACCCGCGACTTGCTGTACTCCACCGTGCTCGCCAACGACTGCTCGGCCGCGCCGACCTGCTCGGCGGACAGTGCGACACACGCGATCTCGCGCACCCGGTCGAGTGCCGCGGTGCCGTCGGTGGTGAGCAGGCGACCCGTCGCCCCGTCGAACTCGACGACCGCGAGGCTGCGGGTCGGGTCCATGGTCGGCACCCGGCGCCGGGTCACCCCCGGCTGCGCGGGGTCGACCTCGAACAGCGCAACGGCGCCGTCGACGTCGGCGGCCACGATCAGCACGTCGGCGTACGAGCCGTCGAGCACAAAATGGCTGCTGCCGGTCAGTGCGTCACCGGTCGCGGTGACGCCGACACGGGTGGTGTCCCAGCTGCCGTCGGCGCCGGTCCAGCACAGCGCCGCGATCGAGGTGCCCTCGGCGATACCGGGCAGCAACCGCTCGCCGGCTTCGCCGTCGCCGGACGCCAGGATCGATTGAGCGGCAAGGACAACCGATCCGAGCATGGGTGTCGGGGCGAGGGTGCGGCCGAGTTCCTCGAGCACGAGGTGGGTCTCGACGACGGTGGCACCGATGCCGCCGAACTCCTCGGGGATGGCCAGCGCCGCGACGCCGACCTGCTGGCACAGCAGGTACCACAGCGCCGAGTCGAAGCCGTGCTCGGACTCGGTGGCCTTGCGCACCGCGGCGGGGTCGGCGTGCTTCGCCAGCAGCGCGCGGACCGTCTTGCGGAGCTCGAGCTGTTCGTCGGTGAACGCACCGACCGCCGTGACACTCACAGCGCCTCCATCACTCGACCGCGGTGCTCGGCTGGCGTGCCCCACGCCGACCGCAGGGCGCGGGTCCTGGTCAGCCACAGCGACAGATCGTGTTCCTGGGTGTAGCCGATCGCGCCGTGCACCTGGAGGGCGACGCGCGACGCCCGGTACGCGGCGTCGCCACACGCGACCTTGGCCGCCGAGACGTCGCGGCGGGCCGTCGGGGATGCCTCACGCACCGACATGGCGGCACCGTGGAGCAGGGGTCGGGCCATCTCCAGCCCCACCGCGACACCCGCCAGGTGGTGCTTGATCGACTGCTGGCTGCCGATCGCCTTCCCGAACTGCTTGCGCTGCTTGGCGTACTCGGTGGTCATCTCGAGCATCGCCGTACCCAGCCCGAGCAGCTGGGCCGCGGTGGCGAGCGCGCCGAGGTCGAAGGCGTGTTCGGTGTCGGCGGTGCCGAGCGTCTCGGCGGCGGACGCGGTGTACAGCGTCCGGGACCGGTCGACGGACGTCCGGGCGTCGCCGACCGTGGCGGTGGACACCGTGGTCCCGTCGGCGACCAGCACCAGGTCGGCGCAGTGCGCGTCGACGGCGAACGGCACCCGTGGCGGCGCGGCGACGGTGGCCAGCGCGCCCTCGGCCAGTGCGGGCAGGCGATCCGGCGCCGCGCCGGCCAGCAGAATCGGTGCGACCGCGACCGTTTCCGCCACCGGCCCGGGCACCGCGTGGCGGCCCAGCTGCTCGACCGCGACCACCAGGTCGATCGCGTCCGCACCGATACCGCCGTGCTCCTCGCCGACGAGAAGGGCGTTCACCCCGGTCTCGGCGAGGCGCTGCCACACCTTCGTCCCGGGCTCGGTGTCCCCGGTGTTCCAGGCCCGGATCACGGCAGGCAGGTCGGACTTGGTCAGCAGGGAGTCGATGCTGTCTGCGAAGTCGGTGTGCGAGGAATCGAGTGCGAATCTCAACGGTCTGCCTTCGGTAGGCCGAGCAGGCGCTCGGCGATGACGTTCTTCTGGATCTCGTTGGTACCGGCGTAGATCGGGCCGGAGAGGGAGAACAGGTACCCGTCCATCCAGGCGCTGTCGGCGAGCTCGGACTCGGGGCCGAGGATGTCGAGTGCCGTCTCGTGGGCGGCGACGTCCCATTCGGACCAGAAGACCTTGTTGATCGACGACTCCGCGCCGAGCTGACCGCCGTCGTTCAATCGGGTCACGGTGCCCCACGTGCTCAGTTCGTAGGCGCGGGAACCGATCCAGGCGTCGACCACCCGATCGCGCAACGCGGTGTCGGACGGGTCCGCGCGGTCCTTCCACAGCCGGACGAGCCGGTCGGTGGCGGCGAGGAAACGTCCCGGGGAGCGCAGCGACAGTCCGCGTTCGTTGCTGGCGGTGCTCATCGCGACCCGCCAGCCCTCGTTCACGGCGCCGATCACGCCGGACTCACCGGGGTTGGCCGGGTCGTCGGGGACGAAGACGTCCTCGAGGAAGACCTCGGCGAACCCGGGCAGGCCGTCGAGCTGGTCGATCGGCCGGACGGTGACGCCCTTCGACCGCAGGTCGAACATGTAGTAGGTGATGCCCTTGTGGCGCTGTGCATCCGGATCGGACCGGAACAGGCCGAAACCCCAGTCGGCGAACGCGGCTCGCGAGCTCCAGGTCTTCTGACCGTTGAGGAGCCAGCCGCCGTCCACCCTGGTGGCGGTGGCGCGCAGGCTGGCCAGGTCGGAGCCGGACTCGGGCTCGGACCAGGCCTGCGCCCAGATGTCGTCCGCGCGTGCCATCCGCGGCATGATCCGGGCCAGCTGCTGCGGCGTCGCGTGCTCGAACAGGGTGGGCGCCAGCAGGAAGATACCGTTCTGGCTCACCCGGGCCGGCGCCCCGGACCGGTAGTACTCCTCCTCGAAGATCACCCACTGCTCGAGAGTCGCGTCGCGTCCGCCGTACTCCACCGGCCACGACACCACCGACAGACGCGCGTCGGCGAGCGTGTGCTCCCACTGCCGATGAGCTTCGAAGCCCTCCGCGGTGTCCATGTGCGGCAACGGTTGCGCCGGCACGTTCGCCGCGAGAAAGGCGCGCACCTCGTCGCGGAACGCGACCGTGCCCTCGTCGAATTCGAGATCCACTACTTCTCTCCAGCCTTCGTCGCCACGGCCGAGCCGTGCTCTGTCGGTGTGGCCGCGGCCGAGCTGCGTTTCATCGCCGCGGCGTCCATGCCGCCGAGGGGGCCCGTGCCGATCTCGGCGTTGTGTGCGTGCGCGAAGTGGTGCAGTCCGAACACCGAGTCCATGCCGGCGCGGATGCCCATCAGGTCCTCGCACTGGTTGACGGCCTTCTTCGTCAGCGCCAGCCCGAACTGCGGCATCGTCGCGATGCGATCGGCCAGGTCCATCGTGGTGGCCTCCAGTTCGGCGCGCGGCACCACCCGGCTGACCATGCCCCACTCGTAGGCACGCTGCGCGGAGAACCGGTCCCCGGTGTACAGGATCTCCTTCGCCGCGCGGGTACCGAGCACCCACGGATGCGCGAAGTACTCCACACCCGGAATGCCCATCCGGACAACGGGATCGGCGAAGAATGCGTCGTCGGACGCGACGATCAGGTCGCACACCCACGAGAGCATGAGACCGCCCGCGATGCACGCACCCTGCACCATCGCGATCATCGGCTTCGGTAGCTCGCGCCACCGCCGGCACATCCCCAGGTAGACCTCCATCTCGCGGGCGAACCGCTGGTCGCCGCCCGGCCGGTCCACGTGGTCCCACCACACCACGGCCTTGTTCTCGTACGAGACGTGGTGGTCACGGCCGACCGTGCCGATGTCGTGCCCGGCGCTGAAGTGGGCCCCGTTGCCCGCCAGCACGATCGCGCCGACGTCGGGGTCCTCGACGGCCCGGGTGAACGCGGCGTCCAGCGCGTATGTCATCACGGAGTTCTGGGCGTTGCGGTACGCCGGGCGGTTCATCGTCACGATCGCGACGCGTCCGCGCACCTCGTAGGTGACGACCTCGCCCTCGTCGGGAACCGATGCATTGGCATCGTCGGGGACGGTGGCGTCCGTGGCGTGATCGGGGGATGCGGTCACGACTTGTCCTCTCGCAGTTCGTTCTTGAGCACCTTGCCGGACGGATTGCGCGGCAGGGAATCGACGACGCGGATCTCCCGCGGCACCTTGAAATTCGCCAGGTTGTCCTTGCAGAAGGCGACGACCTCGTCGGGAAAGACGGTGCGCCCGGGCTTCGCGACCACGTAGGCCCGGCCCACCTCGCCCATCCGGGTGTCCGGAACACCGATCACCGCGGACTCGGCGACCGAGTCGATCCGGGCGAGGGCGTTCTCGATCTCCGCGGGGTACACGTTGAACCCGCCGGAGATGTACATGTCCTTGAGCCGGTCGGTGATGTCGATGTAGCCGCGCTCGTCCATGACCCCGACGTCGCCGGTGTGCAGCCAGCCGTCGGCGTCGATCGTCTTCGCGGTGGCCTCCGGGTCGTCGAGATAGCCGAGCATCACGTTGTCGCCGCGGACCAGGATCTCGCCCTGCTCGCCGATCCGGACCTCCATGCCGGGGACCGCACGCCCCGACGTCGTCGACACGGTGACCGGGTCGTCGTCGGTGCGGCACATCGTGACCACGACCGCCTCGGTCTGGCCGTACGCGGTGAGCACGGCCCGGTACGACAGCTCGCTCTGCAGTCGCTCGACCAGCGTCACCGGCACCGCGGCGGCGCCGGTGACCGCGACACGCAGGCTCGACAGGTCGTGGCCGTCGCGGCCCGGGAGGTCGAGTATCGACTGATGGATCGTCGGGGCGCCGGGCAGGATGCTGATCTTCTCGTCGGCGATCCTGGCCGCGACCTTCGGGACGTCGAAGATCGCCATCGGCACGATCGTCGCGCCGCGCAGCACGCACACCACGAAGCCGGCCTTGTATCCGAAGGTGTGGAAGAAGGGGTTGATGATCAGGTAACGGTCCGTCGCGGTCACCTCGGCGCACTCCGCCCACGACTGCGCTACGCCGATCGTCTGCCGGTGGGCGGTCATCACGCCCTTGCTCCTGCCGGTGGTCCCGGAGGTGAACAGGATGTCGGCGAGATCGTCCGGCCGCACGGCCTGCGCGCGGGCGTCGGCGACCTCGGCGGGCACCGATTCGGCGAGCGCGTCGAGTTCGGACCAGTCGATCACGCCCTCTACGGGTTCGCCCTCGTCGAACGGAATCCGGACGACGGTGTGCAGGCTGTCGAGGTCGCCGGGGGAGGCGGCGCGCACGAGGTCGGCGTACCGGTCCGACTTGAGGAACGGCCCGACGACGAACAGTGCGGTGGCCCGGGTGCGCCGGACCAGGTCGAGCGCCTCGGCGCCGGTGTACCGGGTGTTGATCGGCACGATGACCGCGCCCGCGTACTGCGCACCGAGCGCGGCGACCACCCAGTGGTGGGTGTTCGGTGCCCAGACGGCGACCCGGTCGCCGGCCTCGACACCGCGGGCGATCAGGGCACGCGCCGTGGTGCGCACCCGGTCGAGGAGGTCCCGGTAGTCGATCCGGACGTCGCCGTCGGCGATGGCCTCGTTGTCACCGAATTCACGAGCGGCCCGCGCGAGCGCCGCGGGGGTTGTCTGCACATCAGTGGTCACTGGACTCCTCTACCTAGCAAGTGCTTGGTAGGTTACTCTACCGATGTGGATGCAATCCAGGGGCTGGCAACAGCAGTAGACGACGAGACGTTCGCCGCCACCGTTCGGGAGTGGCTCACCGACAATCTGACCGGCGAATTCGCCGGACTTCGCGGACTGGGCGGACCGGGACGCGAGCACGAGGCATTCGAGGAGCGGCTCGCCTGGGACCGTCACCTCGCCGCCGCGGGGTGGACCTGCCTCGGCTGGCCGAAGGAGTACGGCGGCAAGGAAGCCACGATCAGCCAGCAGGTGATCTTCCACGAGGAGTACGCCCGCGCCGGGGCGCCCGCCCGGGTCAGTCACCTCGGTGAGGAGCTGCTCGGTCCCACGCTCATCGCGTTCGGCACCGAGGAGCAGAAGCGGCGCTTCCTGCCCGGCATCAACACCGTCACCGAACTGTGGTGCCAGGGCTACTCGGAGCCGAACGCCGGCTCCGACCTCGCGGGCGTCACCACCTCCGCGCGGCTCGACGGCGACCAGTGGCGGATCAACGGGCAGAAGGTGTGGACGTCGCTGGCGCACGTCGCGCAGTGGTGCTTCGTCGTCGCCCGCACCGAACCCGGATCGCAGCGCCACAAGGGCCTGTCCTACCTGCTGGTGCCGATGGATCAGCCGGGGATCGAGATCCGGCCGATCCTGCAGCTGACCGGGACGTCCGAGTTCAACGAGGTGTTCTTCGACGACGCCCGCACCGACGCCGACCTCGTCGTCGGCGAGCCCGGGCAGGGCTGGGCGGTCGCGATGGGCACCCTCACCTTCGAGCGCGGCATCTCCACCCTCAGCCAGCAGGTCGGTTTCGCGAAGGAACTCGCCGCGATCGTCGAACACGCCGAACGCAACGGTGCCGCACAGGATCCCGTCGTCAAGGACAAGCTCACCCGCGCCTGGATGGGCCTGCAGGTGATGCGCGCCCACGCCATGCGCACCCTGTCGTCGGTCGACGCCACCGGGAACGGCGGCGAGGCGTCCGTCGCAAAGCTGTTGTGGGCCAACTGGCATCGCGGACTCGGTGAACTCGCGATGGAGGTCGCGGGCGCCGACGGCCTGCTCGCCGGCGACGGACCCTTCGGTGCCGACGCCCACCTCAGCGACGAGCAACGACTGTTCCTGTTCAGCCGCGCCGACACCATCTACGGCGGATCCAACGAGATCCAGCGCAACATCATCGCCGAGCGCGTGCTCGGCCTACCCCGAGAGGCACGTCCGTGACCACTTCCACCGCGTCCCCACTGTCCGTAGCCCCCGCGGAGATCGAAGGTCACAACCTGCTGAAGGGCAAGAAGGTCGTCGTCACCGCGGCCGCGGGCACCGGCATCGGCTTCGCCACCGCCCGGCGCGCACTGCTCGAAGGCGCCGACGTCCTGGTCTCCGACTTCCACGAGCGGCGCCTCGGCGAGACCGTGGAGAAGCTGTCCGCCGAGTTCGGGGCACAGCAGGTCGAGTCGTTCGTGTGCGACGTCTCGAGCACCGAGCAGGTCGACGCGTTGATCTCCGGCGCGGTCGAGAAACTCGGCCGCATCGACGTTCTCGTCAACAACGCGGGCCTCGGCGGCGAGACGCCGATCGTCGACATGACCGACGAGCAGTGGGACCGCGTCGTCGACATCACCCTCACGAGCACCTTCCGGGCGACCCGAGCGGCACTGCGGTACTTCAAGACCGCCGACCACGGCGGTGTCCTGGTCAACAACGCGTCCGTCCTCGGCTGGCGTGCCCAGCACTCGCAGTCGCACTACGCCGCCGCGAAAGCCGGCGTCATGGCGTTGACGCGCTGCTCGGCGATCGAGGCCGCCGAGTACGGCGTTCGGATCAACGCGGTCGCCCCGTCCATCGCCAAGCACCCCTTCCTCGCGAAGGTCACCAGCGACGAACTGCTCGACACCCTCGCCTCCCGGGAGGCGTACGGCCGCGCCGCCGAGGTGTGGGAGATCGCCGCGACCATAGCGATGCTCGCCAGCGACTACACCACCTACCTGACCGGCGAGATCGTCTCCGTCTCCAGCCAGCGGGCGTAGGCGGCTCCGCCGCCCGTGAGTCCTTTCGGTCCGCACGCGGGCCACAAGGACTCACGGGCGCTGTGGATGGTTTCGCCGACGATCCACAGTTCGTATTCCGGTCGGTACGGCGCCGTCGCGTAGGGCCACGCTGGAGTGGTGCCCTCGACATCGGAGCCACGCGAACTGCGAACCCTGATCGACTCTCAGCACGGGATGGTCACTCAGAGCCAACTGACGGCCGTGGGCTTTCCGCGCACCCGTGTGCGCAACCGCCTCGACTCGGGACACTGGCAGCGGGTGCTCAGAGGTGTGTACTGCGTGACGACGGGTCCCCTCGACCGCCCGATGACCCTCATGGCCGCACTGGTCTACGGCGGCGGATCCGCGATGCTCAGCCATCGCACCGCCGCCGAGGAGTGGGGAATCCTGCCTGTCGATCCGACCGCACCGGTGCACGTCACGGTGCCCTACCGCCTGTCCGCGAAGGGGCAGTCCGCGACGCGGATTCGCGCGGGAACACCCGGGTGTCCCAAGCCGTTCGCGGGAACGGTCCTGCATCCCGGGGTTGTGGTGCACCGCTCGCGCGCACACGAGTACATCGGTGTGGACGGGGCGTTCCCGCGAACCGGGCTCGCCGACACGGCCGTAGACCTCGCGGTCGGGAAGCCGGATGCGCACGAGGCCTACGTCAGCCTCGTCGCATCCGTCACGAATCGGCGGATCAGACTCGCGGACGTGCATCGGCGCCTCGGCGAACGCAGGCCGTATCGATACGCGGCGGCGCTCCAGTCCGCGGTTCGGCTTCTCGCGGACGGTGTCCAGTCGGTACTCGAGTACCGCTACGCCGTCGACGTGGAGGCGGCACATCGTCTTCCCTCGGCGGACAGGCAGAGCCCCGTCGTCGTCGACGGCCGCACCCTGTGGGAAGACTGCGACTACTCCGCGAGCGGAGTCCCGCTGATCGTTCGACTGGACGGCCGTGCCACGCACTCGTCGAGGGAGGTGGCATTCCGGGACCGCCGACGGGACAACGCCGCGGAGCTCGAGGACCGACCGCGGCTGGTGTACGGGTTCGAGGAGGTCGAGGGCGATTCGTGTGCCGTGGCTCGGGAGGTCGAGGCCGTGTTGCGGCGAGAGGGCTGGGTGAGGCGGGAGGAGAACCCATGCCCCGCCTGTGAGTCCTTTCGGTCCGCCTGGGGGCCGAAAGGACTCACGGGAGGAGCCGCCTACGCCGTGTAGCCACCGTCGACGTTGAGCTTCTGACCGGTGACGAAGCCGGCCCTGCTGCTCGAGAGGAAGCACACCGCCTCCGCGATGTCGACGGCGGAGCCGAAGCGGTTCAACGGGATCCGGCTGCGCGCGACCGACAGCGCGCGCTCGTCGAGGTCGTCGCTGCCGATCAGCCGCTCCGCCATGCCGTCGGTGAGCATGCCGGGACCGACGGCGTTGAAGCGGACGCCGAAGCGGCCCTCCTCGACCGCGAACGCCCGCACGAGCGCCTCGACCGCGCCCTTGGTGCCGGACGACAGACCGTCGCGGACCGGGAAGCGGTCGGTCGCGGCGGTGGTCACCGCGACCACCGACCCCGCCGTGGCGCGGAGCGCGGGCAGGAAGGCGTGCACGACGGTGAAGAACGCCGTCGCCTCGGCGTTCAACTGTTGCGCGTAGTCGCCGGGGGAGACCTTCGACAGGTGCACCATCGGGACGTGGGGCCCGGCGGCGTGCACGAGGACGGCGGGGTCGCCGAACTCGGAGCGCACGAGGTCCGCCCAGTGGGCGACGGCGCCGGTGTCGGTCAGCTCGACGCGGTCGGCGCGGGCCCGGCCGCCCGCCCCGAGCGTCTCGCCGACGAGCGCGTCGGCGTGTCCGGTGTTGGCGCGGTAGGCGAGGGCGACGGCGTGTCCGTCGGCCGCGAGGCGTCGGACGATCTCGGATCCGATGCCGCCGGTCCCGCCGGTGACGACGGCGCAGCGTGTTGACTCGACCATCCATTGACCCTAGCAATTGCTTGGTTGGTATGCTGACACCCGTGACCCCACCGCCCCGCGCCGCCGACGACACTGCCACCAAGACCGGCCGCCGCGCCGAACTGCTCGACCTTGCTGCGTCGTTGTTCGCCGAGCGGGGCATGCGGGCGACCACCGTCCGCGACATCGCCGATGCCGCCGGAATTCTCTCCGGCAGCCTCTACCACCACTTCGACTCCAAGGAGTCGATGGTCGACGAGATCCTCCGCGGCTTCCTGGACGACCTCTTCGGACGGTACCGGGCCATCACCGACGCCGGCCTCGGGGCCCGCGCCACCCTCGAAGCACTCGTCGTCGCCTCGTTCGAGGCGATCGATCGCTCGCACTCCGCCGTCGCGATCTACCAGGACGAGGCCAAGCACCTCGTCGGCAACGAGCGGTTCTCCTACATCGACGAGCTCAACCGCGAGTTCCGGGCGCTGTGGGTGAACGTCCTCGAATCCGGCATCGCGGACGGCAGTTTCCGCCCCGACATCGACATCGAGCTCGTTTTCCGGTTCATGCGGGACACGGTCTGGGTCGCGGTCCGGTGGTACCGGCCCGGCGGACCGATGACCGCAGAAGCCGTCGCCAAGCAGTACCTCGCCATCGTTCTCGACGGGCTGACCAGCCCGGAGTCCCGATCCTGACCCTCCAGGGAGTACCTCCATGCCCGAGGCATACATCATCGACGCCATCCGCACCCCGATCGGCAAGCGCGGCGGCGCACTGTCCGCCGTGCACCCGATCGACCTCGGCGCGCACATCGTCAAGGCCCTCGTCGACCGCACCGGTATCGACCCGTCCGACATCGACGACGTCGTGTTCGGCTGCGTCGACGCGATCGGCGGCCAGGCGGGCAACATCGCCCGGATGTCCTGGCTCGCGGCCGGTCTGCCGCAGCACGTCCCCGGTGTGACCGTCGACCGCCAGTGCGGGTCGAGTCAGCAGGCCATCCAGTTCGGTGCGCAGGCGATCCTGTCGGGCACCGCCGACCTGGTCATCGCCGGCGGCGTGCAGAACATGAGCCAGATCCCGATCTCGGCCGCGATGCTCGTCGGCCAGCAGTACGGGTTCACCACGCCGACCGCGGAGTCGACGGGCTGGACCGAGCGCTACGGCGACCAGGATGTGTCCCAGTTCAAGGGCGCCGAGATGATCGCCGACAAGTGGGACATCAGCCGCGAGGACCTCGAGAAGTGGGCGCTGCAGAGCCACGAGCGGGCCCGCGCCGCGATCGCGGAGGGGCGTTTCGACAACGAGATCGTCCCGCTCGGCGACGCGACCGTCGACGAGGGACCGCGCGAGACCAGCCTCGAGAAGATGGCCGGGCTCAACGTCCTCGTCGAGGGCGGCAAGATGACCGCCGCTGTCGCGAGCCAGATCTCCGACGGTGCCAGCGCCCTGCTGCTCGCGTCGGAGGACGCCGTCGCGAAGCACGGGCTGAAGCCCCGCGCCCGCATCCACCACATGAGTGCCCGCGGCGACGACCCGATCTTCATGCTGTCCGCCCCGATTCCGGCCACCCGGCACGCCCTCGCGAAGACCGGCCTTACCGTCGACGACATCGACGTGATCGAGATCAACGAGGCCTTCGCGCCGGTCGTGCTGGCGTGGATCAAGGAGATCGGCGCGGACCCGGCGAAGGTCAACGTCAACGGCGGCGCCATCGCGCTGGGGCATCCCCTCGGTGCCACCGGCACCAAGCTGATGGCGACCCTGCTGGGTGAGCTCGAACGGACCGGCGGACGCTACGGCCTGCTCACCATCTGCGAGGGCGGTGGCACCGCCAACGTCACGATCGTCGAGCGCATCGGAGAGTGAGCGTCCGGCGCCGGGTGGATCAGCGGCCCAGGGTGCCGATCAGGGCGTGGAGGGCGTCGGCGATGTGTTCGCACCACTCGTCGGCGCCGTCGTAGCCGAGGGACACCCCGCGGATCATCGTCGACGCCACCAGCATGTCGAACACGACGGCCGCGGTGGCCTCCGCCTGCGCGTCGGGATTCGGTACCGCGGCGAGTACGCGTTCGACCAGCGCGGCGCGGGTCGGCACCTCGGCCCGCTGCACGAGCCGCTCGTGGACGCCGGCGTGGTGGTGGTAGGCCGACAACAGCCCGGGTATCGCGGACCGTGCCGCCGGATGAGCCGTGCGATCCAGGAAGGTTCGGGTCCAGGCGAGCAGATCGGCGCGGAGGTCGTCGGTCGGCGGCGGCAGCGGCACCTGGTCGCCCTCCTGGAGACCGAAGATCGCGTCCTCGATGATCATCTCGCGGGTCGCCCAACGTCGGTAGATCGCCGGGGCGCTGACCTGGGCGCGGCGGGCGATGGCCTGGATGGTCGTCTTCTGGTATCCGGTTTCGACGAGCAACTCCACCGTCGCCTGGAGTACCGCGCGATCGACCTGCGGGTCCCGCGGACGACCCGGCCCCGCGGTCTCCACACGACGATCCTGTGACCCATTCACAGGGCGGGACAATACCCGAGAAGCTGGGCGTTCCCTCCAGGCCCGGGGCTACGCTCGGGGCATGTGCCGAAACATCACCGAGCTGCGCGGGCTGGAACCTGCCGCGACCGCGGAGGAGATCGAGGCCGCCGCGGTCCAGTACGTCCGGAAGGTCAGTGGACTGCACAAACTGTCCGACAACACCAGGGAGCCGTTCGAGCGGGCGGTGGCCGAGGTCGCCGCGGTCACCGCGCGATTGCTCGCGGAGTTGCCCGAGCGTCGCCAGCCGCCGCAGACCGTGCCGCCGCTGCGCCGCCCCGAAGTCCGCGCCCGCATCGAAGCCGCCGCCGCGAACGGCTGAAGGCGGCCTTCGTCCGGTTGATCCGAACGAAGGCCGCCTTCGGCCGCGGGGAGGTCAGGCCTTCAGTGCGCCGAGGGCGTCGATGCGGGTGACGGCGTCGGCGACGATGCGCTCGATCAGTTCCCGGCAGCTGGGCAGGTCGTCGATCATGCCGACCACCTGACCGGACGCGAGTACGCCGGCCTCGGTGTTGCCCTCGACCAGGCCGGCCTTGAGCAGCATCGGGGTGTTGGCGGCCATGATGATCTGCTGCCAGGTGCGGTCGCCGGACTTCTTCATCGCCAGGCCGTCCCGGACCAGCGTCGACCACTTCATGCCGGTCATCGACCTGAACTTCATGGCGTTCCTCGTCGCGGCGACGAGTCCCTTTGCGTAGCTGGACTTCTCGAGGCTGTTGACCAGGTCGGTGTTGAGGACGCGATGCGGCATGCCGTCGACCTTCACGGACACCGTGGTGTCGGTCAGGCCCCGTTTCAGGTACTCCTGCTTCACCGAATCCGGCACCGCGGAGTCGCTGGTGAGCAGGAAGCGGGTGCCCATCGCGACACCGGCGGCGCCGTAGGACAGTGCCGCGGCCAGGCCGCGACCGTCGAAGAATCCGCCACCGGCGATCACCGGGATGTCCACGGCGTCCAGGACGCTCGGCAGCAGCAGCGTCGTCGCGACACCGCCGGTGTGGCCGCCGCCCTCACCGCCCTGCACGATCACCGCGTCGGCGCCCCACGACGCCACCTTCACGGCGTGCTTGGCGGCCCCGATCGACGGGACCACGACGACGCCGTTGTCCTTGAGCTTGGCGATCAGGTCCTTCTTCGGCGCGAGTGCGAACGACGCGACCTTGACCTGCTCGCGGATCAGCAGGTCGATGCGCTGCGGTGCGTCGGACGCGTCGGCGCGGATGTTGACCCCGAAGGGCTTGTCCGTCAACGACTTCGTCTTCGCGACCGCCGCCTCGAGCTCGTCGTAGGTCATCGTCGCGGACGCGAGGATGCCGAGACCGCCGGCGTTGCAGGTGGCCGCGGTCAGGCGCGGACCCGACACCCAGCCCATTCCGGTCTGCACGATCGGGTGATCGATGCCGACCAGTTCGGTCAGCGGGGTGCGCAGCCGACCGGTCATGCCGGAACCTCGAGGTTGCGCAGCCCCTTCGGATCGAGAACCTCACGGATCAGCCGCAGTTCCTCGCTCGTCGGCTCGCGGGTGACGCCGGCGTCGGCGAGTCCGGCGACCTCGAACGAGGTGTTCTCGGTGACCTCGTCGGCGGTGACGCCGGGGTGCAGGCTCAGGGCGCGGAACGTGCGGTCGGGGCCGCCGAAGTCGAACGATCCGAGGTTGGTGACGACGCGATACACGTTCAGGTACTTGAACGCCGGGTTCTGCGGGTCGACCTTGTCGTAGCCGACTCCGGAGACGACGTCGACCCCGTCGCAGAAAACCCGGGTGCTGTGCTTGCCGACCCAGTAGCTGGTGGCGTGGTTGATCGTGTTGCCCGGCGCGCCGCGGACCCCGAACATCTGCCGCTTCGGCTGCTGCAGGGGACCGAACGCGGAGAGGTTCTGGTTGCCGTGCCGGTCGATCTGGTTGGCGCCCATGACCACGTGCCGGCGACCGGACGCGACGACGTCGAACACCTTCCGGAACGGCATCCACCCCTCGACGGCACCCGTCCCGCCGAGGGCGGGGGTGTCCGCGAGAATCAGTGCCTCGCCGTCGGTGATCAGCAGGTCCGGTTCGGTGGTCAGCCGGGCGAGCCGGGCACCGAGCTGCGACATCGTCGACATCGGGCTGGCCATGATTTCTCCTGCGCCGGAGAAGATCTCGGCGCAGGCGATCGCGCAGTACTCGGCGCGCGTGACGGTCTCGGTGGCGGTCATGCCTGCTCCCCGGTCTTCTCGGCATCGGCGTGGAACTGTGTGACGGCGGCCTGGTAGTCCTCCTCGGACCCGGACAGGAACCGGTCGACGAACGCCTGCCACGATTCGGGGGTCTTCGCGGCCTCGGCGTAGTGCCGCTGGAACTTCTCGTCGCGGCCGTACGAGTCGCCGGCGACGGTGAAGTGCGCGCCGTTCGGGGCCTCCACGACACCGTCGACCATCATGCGGTTGAGGATCAGCTGCTGCAGCGGAACCTCCTTGACGAGCTGTTCGGTGTCGACGATCTTCTCCACCGACAGGTACCGCTTCTCGGCCGCCAGGCAGTAGAGATCGTCGAAGTACGGGTCGACTCCCTGGTAACCGGCGTTGCCGTGCGCGTCGCCGATGTTCAGGTGCACGAACGCCGCGTCGAGGTTCAGCGCCGGAATCGCGATCAGCGTCTCGGGCCGTCCGGACTCGTCGGGGTAGGGCGACGTGACGGTCTTCAGTTCGTCGCCCCAGAAGTTCTGCACGTCCGAGCCGAGGCCGGCGCGGATCGGGAGGAACGGCAGGCGCGCGGCCGCGGCTTCGAGCCCGCACTTGACCATGCCCTCGTCCATCTCGCGGGCGACGAGTTCACCGGAGGTGCGGGCCTTGGCGAACCACGGATCGTAGAACGGCGCCGAGTCCAGCGACACGAACCCGTAGTACGCCTTGCGGACCTTGCCCGCCGAGCACAGCAGTCCGAGGTCCGGTCCGCCGTAGGTGACGACGGTCAGATCCTTGACGTCCGAGCGCAGGATCGCCCGCACGAACGCCATCGGCTTGCGCCGCGAACCCCAGCCGCCGAGGCCGATCGTCATGCCGCTGCGCAGCTCGCCGACCGCCTCGTCGAGCGTCATCCTCTTGTCACGCACTGTCTTTCACTCCCTTGTTCGCACGCGGCTTGCCGGTGGCGACGAACTCGTCGCGGTGCTCGTCGGCGACGCCGGCGAGGTTCAACTCGAACGTGAAGCCCTGCTCGAGTCGGTAGCTGGTGTGCACGTCCTGGACGTCGATCCGGTTGATCGCCTCCTTCGCGCGCCGGATCACCCGAGTGTCCTTGGCGGCGATCTCGCCGGCGATCTTGATCGCCGCGGCGTCGAGTTCGCCGCGCGGGACGACGTCCCAGACGGAACCGAACTGCTTGAGCGTCTGGGCGTCGACGTTGCGGGCGGTGTAGTACAGCGTCCGCAACATGTGCTGCGGGACGAGGCGGGCCAGGTGGGTCGCGGCGCCGAGTGCCCCGCGATCGACCTCGGGCAGCCCGAAGACCGCGTCGTCGGACGCGACGATGACGTCGGCGTTGCCGACCAGGCCGATGCCGCCGCCGACGCAGAAGCCGCCCACGGCGACGACGACCGGGACCTCGCAGTCGTACACGGCTGAGAACGCGGCCGCGCAGCCGTGGTTGGCCTCGATCAGGGCGCCGTGTCCCTCGGTGGCCTGCATCTCCTTGATGTCCACGCCGGCGTTGAAGCCGCGCCCCTCGGCTCGCAGGATCACCACGTGGGTGCTCGGATCCCTGCCTGCCTCGCGGATTGCGTCGGCCAGTTCGAACCAGCCGCGCGCAGGGATCGCGTTCACGGGCGGGTAGTCGACGGTGACCGTGGTGATGCCGGCCCCGTCGGAAGTGGAGGTGATTCCCATGGTGTTTCCTTAGGTAGGTCGCCAAACCAAGCGATTGCTTGGTAAGTTAGCACATCTGCGGGTCGAGCTGGAGTCCGTCGCCCGGACCGCAGTGGAACTCGGGCACCCGGACGGGTGGCTCACATCGGAGGTACGTGGTGGATCTGGGTCTGGACGGAAGCGTCGTGCTCGTGACCGGCGGAGTTCGCGGCGTGGGGGCGGGCATCAGCCGCGCGTTCCTGCGGGCGGGCGCGACGGTGGTGACCTGCGCGCGGCGTCCCGCGGACGAGCCGATCGAGGAGGCCGGTCGCGGTGTCGACTTCCTCGCGTGCGACGTGCGCGACGCCGAACAGATACACGAGATGGTGGAGCGGATCGTCGCACGGCACGGCCGGCTCGACACCGTCGTCAACAACGCGGGCGGTGCGCCCTTCGCGCTCGCCGCCGACGCGAGCCCGCGCTATCACTCGAAGATCATCGAACTGAACCTTCTTGCGCCGCTGCATGTCTCGCAGGCCGCGAACGCGGTGATGCAGCAACAGGACTCGGGTGGCTCGATCGTGATGATCTCGAGCGTCAGCGGCGCCCGGCCGTCACCCGGCACCGCGGCCTACGGCGCCGCGAAGGCCGGCGTCGACAGCCTCACCCGCAGTCTCGCCGTCGAGTGGGCGCCGAAGGTCCGGGTCAACTCGGTCGTCGTCGGCATGGTGGAGACCGAGCTGAGCCACCTCCACTACGGCGGAGCCGACGGTGTCGCCGCGGTCGGCGACACCGTCCCACTGGGCAGACTCGCCCGTCCCGAGGAGATCGGGAACTGTGCAGTATTCCTGGCATCGCCGCTGTCGTCGTACGTCAGCGGATCCACCCTGACCGCCCACGGCGGCGGCGAACGTCCCGCCTTCCTGGCGGCGGCAACAACGGAGGAGAGCAAGTGAGCGGATTGGTGGACGGCCGCGTCGTCATCGTGACGGGCGCGGGCCGCGGCATCGGACGGGCGCACGCGCTGGCGTTCGCGGCGCAGGGCGCCAAGGTCGTCGTCAACGACATCGGTGTCGCAAAGGACGGCACCGCCGTCGGTGTGGGTAGCGACGGCTCCGCCACCGGCGAGAGCCCCGGCGAGCAGGTCGTCGCCGAGATCGTCGCGGCCGGCGGAACCGCCGTCGTCAACGGCGACGACGTCGCGGACTGGGACGGTGCACAGAACCTGGTGAGGACCGCCGTCGACAATTTCGGCGGCCTCGACGTCCTGGTCAACAACGCGGGCTTCCTGCGGGACCGGATGCTCGTCGGGATGAGCGAGCAGGAGTGGGACGCGGTGATCCGCGTGCACCTCAAGGGTCACTTCGCCCCGCTGCGTCACGCCGCCGCGTACTGGCGGGCCGAGTCGAAGGCCGGACGCCGGGTCGATGCCCGGATCGTGAACACCAGTTCGGGTGCGGGCCTGATGGGCAGCATCGGCCAGGGCAACTACGCCGCGGCGAAGGCCGGTATCGCGGAGATGACCATCCAGGCGGCGGCAGAGCTGAAGAACTACGGGGTCACCGTCAACGCCATCGCCCCCGCCGCACGCACCCGCATGACGCTCGGCGCGGGCGGTGCGATGGCCGAGAACATGGCCGCGCCCGACAGTGGTTTCGACGCGATGGCTCCGGAGAACATCTCGCCGCTGGTGGTGTGGCTCGGATCGGCGGAGTCGAAGGACGTCACGGGCCGGGTGTTCGAGGTCGAGGGCGGTCGGATCACCGTCGCCGAGGGCTGGCGGCACGGACCCACCCAGGACAAGGGCGAGCGCTGGGATCCGAAGGAGATCGGCCCCGTGGTCGCCGATCTGCTGGCCAAGGCGGAGCCCCCCACGCCCGTCTACGGCGCGTAGCGCAGTGGTGGGGGGGGGGGGGGGCCCCCCCCCCCCGCCCCCCCACCCCCGCCCCCCCCCCCCCGGGGGCGGGGGGGGCGCGAAAACGTGGCCGGGCGAGAAGCGCCACAGCCGAGGCGGCAGCGGA
>NZ_JBIAOU010000002.1:171081-271091 GCF_042879035.1 Rhodococcus sp. NPDC003318
CGCCCGCCTGGCGCGGCCCCCCGCCTGGCGTGCGGGGGTGCCCCCCGCCCCGGGGGGGGGGGGGGGTGGGCCCCCCCCCCCCCCCCCGCCCCCCCACCCCCCACCACTGGCCGTCAGGCCCCGGCGGGAGTGCGGACCACGACGACGGTGCCGGGGAAGTACGCGGCCAGTTCCGTGCGCGACTGCTTGAGCGCCGCGGTGCCGTAGCCGTGCTTGCGGCAGTCGGGCGCCACCCAGACGGCGATGTCGACCTCCTGCCCGGCCAGTTCACCGAACACCAGGCCGACGCTGCGCGGCTCGTCGCCGCTGACGTCCTCGCACACGAACCAGGCGGCGGACTCGTCCTCGACTCGGCGCAGGCCCTCGGCGCGCTCGGTCTCCACCCGGTCCGCGGGCCACGGTTTGCCGTCGTCGCCGACCTGCTCGGCGGAGCGCACGCGGAACAGTTCGGCATCGCTGTCGCTGGCGCTGAACGGGCGCAGCCGCACGCCGGCCCCGGTCGCGGCGGGACGCTGGTCCGGCAGCCACTTGAGCGTGGCGTCCAGGTTCCTGACCTCGTCGCTGAGCCGGTCCCGTTCGAGCCGCGTCAGTCGACCGAGCTGCAGCGCCAACACGACCTCGGCGTTTGCCGAGCTGGTTCCGAGCAGGCCGCTCACGGCGCGCACCGCGCCCTCGTGGTCGTCGCTGTCGACGATCGCGTCGAGCACTTCGTGCCGCAACTCGAGCGCCTTCAGCAGCGCAGAGGCGAGCTCACGTCGGTCGAGGATCTGATCTTGGGGGCCGGCCGTCATGACGAATCTCCCTATCCGTGTCGAGTGCAGTGAGCGTGCGATCACCTCGCATTGTCGGCCACCTCGAACGGAATTTCCACGGACGCGACATCTAGGAACAGACGACGACGGGGATCTGCCGGTCGGTCCAGGACTGGTAGTCGTCGAACTCGGGATACATCGCCACCAGCCTCGGCCACAGCCGCGCACGTTCCTCGTCGTCGGCGACACGGGCCACGAGAGTGCGTACCTCCGAACGGATCTGGACCGTCACGTTCGGGTCCGCCCGCAGATTCAGGTACCACAGCGGGTTCTTCGGCTGCCCGCCCTGGGAGGCGACGAGCACGACCTGACTGCCGTCCTCGAGGAACAGCAGCGGGCTCACCCGCGGCTCGCCGGTCTTGCGTCCCGTGGTGGTGAGCAGGCAGATCGGCAGCCCCTTCCTGGCGGCGCTGCCGACGCGCCACTTGCCGCCGACACGCCCACCGGTCAGCCGGTACGCGACCACGTTCGCCTTCGACATCCACTTGATGAGGGTGCGGGTGAACTGCGTGTCGAGCATCGGTGGGCGGTCCATCTGGGTCAGATCCTTTCGATGATCGTCCCGGTCGCGAGGGCTCCGCCCGCACACATGGAGATCAGGGCGGTCGATCCGTCGCGCCGTTCGAGTTCGTGCAGGGCGGTGGTGATCAGGCGTGACCCGGTGCTGCCGACGGGGTGGCCGAGCGCGAGGGCGCCGCCGTTGACGTTGACCTTGTCCATGTCGGGGCCGTGCACCTGCGCCCACGACAGTGCGACCGACGCGAACGCCTCGTTGACCTCGAACAGGTCCAGGTCGCCGATCTTCATGCCGGCCTTCTCGAGTACCTTCGCGGTGGCCTGCACGGGACCGTCGAGGTGGTACTCCGGCTCGGCGCCGACGAGAACCTGGGAGACGATGCGGGCGCGCGGCTTCAGACCGAGGGCCAGCGCGCGGTCCGAGTCCATCAGCAGCACCGCGGCCGCACCGTCGGAGATCTGCGATGCGGTACCCGCGGTGTGGATGCCGCCCTCGAGCACGGGCTTCAACCCGGCCAGCGACTCGGCGGTGGTGTCCCGCAGGCCCTGGTCCCGGGTGACGACGCGGCTCTCGCCCGTCTTGTTGCCCTCCTTGTCGACGACGGGCGCGGTCACCGGCAGGACCTCGCGGTCGAACCGGCCCTCGTCCCAGGCCTGCTTCGCCAGTGCCTGCGAACGCACACCGAGCACCTCGATGTCGTCACGGGACAGCCCGCGGCGCTTGGCAATTCGTTCGGCCGCCTCGAACTGGTTGGGCATGTCGATGTTCCACGAGTCGGGGCGGCGGGGGCCTGCCTCCGTGCCGACGTTCGCGCCGAGCGGCACCTGGGTCATGGCCTCGATGCCGCAGGCGATGCCGATGTCGACGGCGCCGGTGGCGATGAGACCGGCGACGAGGTGGTTGGCCTGCTGGGCGGAGCCGCACTGGCAGTCGATGGTGGTCGCGCCGACCTGCCACGGGAGCCCGGCGGCCAGCCAGGCGGTGCGGGTGACGTTGTTCGACTGTGCGCCGGCCTGGGTCACACAGCCGCCGATGACCTGCTCGACGAGGAGGGGATCGAGTCCGGTCCGCTCGAGCAGTCCGGTCTGGACGGCGCCGAGGATCTCGGCAGCGTGGAGACCGGCCAGCCAGCCGCCGCGCTTCCCGATCGGGGTGCGGACGGCCTCGACGATTACTGGTGTGCCCACTGCGGGCTCCTTTCCGTATTTCTTCAAAAAATAGAACACGTTCCCCAGTGCGGCAAGGACTCTTGCGGGAGATCTTCCGTTGATCTCGGGGCTGTGATTCAATATCGATAGAACGTGTTACAGATCACTGCGCGACATGGTTCGCGAGGGCAGGAGACGGTAGTGGCACAGCCCAACATCCCCGCGGGATTCGACTTTACGGACCCCGACATCTACGCACACCGGCTTCCGGTGGAGGAGCTCGCCGAGGTTCGCCGCACCCAGCCGGTGTTCTGGGTCGAGCAGCCCGACGGTGTCGGTGGGTTCAACGACGGTGGCTACTGGTTGGTCACCCGACACGAGGACATCCGGGACGTCTCGATGCGCAGTGACGTGTTCTCCACCTGGCAGAACACCGCGATTCCCCGCTTTCAGGACGACATCCCGCGCGAGGCGATCGAGCTGCAGCGTTTCGTGCTGCTGAACAAGGACGCCCCGGAGCACACGAAGCTGCGAAAGCTGGTCTCCCGCGGTTTCACCCCCCGCGCCATCAACGGGCTCAGGGACGAGCTCACCGACCGGGCCGAGAAGATCGTCAAGGCCGCTGCCGCGGAGGGCAGCGGCGACTTCGTCACCCAGATCTCGGCGGAGCTGCCGCTGCAGGCCATCGCCGAGTTGATCGGTGTGCCGCAGGAGGATCGCGGCAAGCTGTTCGACTGGTCCAACCAGATGACCTCCTACGACGATCCGGACAGCGACATCGACCCGGCGGCCGCGTCGATGGAGATCCTCGGCTACGCCTACCAGCTCGCCGAGGCCCGTAAGGAGAACCCCGGTGACGACATCGTCACCACGCTGATCGAGGCCGACGTCGACGGCGAGGCGCTCACCGCAGAGGAGTTCGGGTTCTTCGTGATCGTGCTCGCGGTCGCGGGCAACGAAACCACGCGCAATGCAACCACGCACGGCATGAAGGCCTTCATGGACAATCCCGAACAGTGGGAGTTGTTCAAGAAGGAACGCCCGGCGACCGC
This sequence comes from Rhodococcus sp. NPDC003318, assembly GCF_042879035.1. Taxonomy (NCBI): domain Bacteria; kingdom Bacillati; phylum Actinomycetota; class Actinomycetes; order Mycobacteriales; family Nocardiaceae; genus Rhodococcus; species Rhodococcus sp. NPDC003318. Next base: position 174,611 of record NZ_JBIAOU010000002.1, read on the forward strand.
GGCGGACGAGATCATCCGCTGGGCCACGCCGGTCGCGGCGTTCCAGCGGACGGCGCTCGAGGACACCGAGATCGGCGGCGTGCAGATCAAGAAGGGGCAGCGCGTCGTGATGAACTACGTCTCGGCGAACTTCGACGAGGAGGTCTTCGACGAACCGCACAGGTTCGACATCCTCCGGAACCCGAACCCGCACCTGTCCTTCGGCGGCACCGGTGCGCACTACTGTCTCGGCGCGAACCTGGCCCGCATGGAGATCGACCTGATCTTCAACGCCATCGCCGATTTCGTTCCCGACCTCGTCGAGGTCTCCAGCCCGCGCCGGCTGCGCTCCGGATGGCTCAACGGCCTCAAGGAGTACCAGGTGGACTACCGGACCCAGGGCGGCAGTGGGGGCTGCCCGGTCACGCACCAGGGAGCTCGCTGAGGGGGAGCCTCCGGGTGCGGGAGCAACGCCGGCGGGACCGTCACGGTCCCGCCGGCGTTGCCGTGCTGGGGCACTGTCGACCAAAACGGCCGCCCGTGAGTCCTTTCGGTCCGGGTGCGGGCCGAAAGGACTCACGGGCGCGGAGCGCCCTGAGTCAGAGCTTCTTCAGTGTCTTCATCGCGCGGTCGACCTCCCAGAACGCCCGCAGCGACTGCAGCTTCCCGGCCTCGTTCACGCGGTAGACGAACACGCCTTCGGCGTCGATCTGCGCGCCTGCCATCGCGGTGCGGATCCGGCCGATGTTGACCACCTCGTTCCCGCACAGCAGCGAGTCGTCGATGATGAACTCGAGCGAGTCGGTGTTCGCGATGGTCATGTCGTAGAACTTCGAGATCGCCTCGCGGCCGTGGTGGCCCGTGCCCTCGGGGTCGAATCCCGAACGGCCGACCGGGTCCTCGACCCAGCCGTCCTCGGCGAACAGGTCCAGCCACTCCTCCTTGCGTTTGCCGCTCGCGGCGGATTGCGAGGCACGCGAGGCGATCCGGGCCGGATGTTCGCCGCCGCCGTCGGCGGTGCCGACCCGGTTCTCGGCGGTGTCGACCCGGTTCTCGGCGGTGTCGACCCGGTTCTCGGCGGTGTCGGTCCGGGTTTCCGCGGTGTCGGTCATGACGCTCCCATGTTCTCGGCGGCGAACTTGCGCAGCGACTCCTGCTTGGCCTCGAGCGGGCCGTCGAACGGCACGCCGTCGAAGATCCACGGCACGACGATGGCGTCCGTGATGCCTGCCGCCGCCAGCTCCGCGTACCCGTCCCGGCCGAACCGGTCGATGCAGACGGCCTGGATCTCGAACGGTTCGGTGTCCCGACCGTATTCGGCGCGCAGTTCGTCGAGCCTGCGCTTCGTCTCGACGAGATCCTTGAACTTCATCATCGCCGACGTCCACCCGTCGCCGACCCTGGCCGCGCGCTCGAGCGCGACCTGGGTGTGGCCGCCGACGTAGAACGGCACGGGCCGGCTCGGTTTCGGGCTCATCTGCAGGCGGTCGAAGTCGAAGAACCTGCCGTGGTATTCGACCATGCCACCGCCGAGCACCAGCTTGATGACCTCGATCATCTCGTCGACCCTGGCCCCCCGCTTCGCGTAGGGGACGCCGCACCACTCGAACTCCTCAGGCGCCCAGCCGATCCCGACGCCGAATCCGAACCGGTTTCCGGTCAGGTTCGCCACCGACCCGACCTGACGGGCCAGCAGCAGCGGGTTGCGGGAGCCGAGTTTGAGGACGTTGGTGTAGAAGCCGATGGTCGAGGTCGCGGTGCCCATCGCGGCGGCCGCGATCAGCGGGTCCACCCACGGCGTCTCGGCGTTCCACATCCGGGACCCGTCCGGTGTGTACGGGTAGTCGGCGGAGGCCGTCTCCATGAAGAACAGCGAGTCCGGGAGCGCGATGTTTGCGAACCCGCACTCCTCGGCGGTCTGCGCGAGCGGAACGAGCTGCTCGAGCGGACTCATCGCAATGCCGACGGTGAACTTCACTGCGCCACCTCCTACTCGGGCTCGTCGCTACCGACGACCCACATCGAGAAGTACTGCGACCCACCGCCGTACGCGTGGCCGAGTGCCTTGCGGGCACCGTCGACCTGATGTTCGCCGGCTCGCCCCATCACCTGCATCGCGGCCTCGGCGTACCGGATCATGCCGGACGCGCCGATCGGGTTGGAGGAGAGCACTCCACCGGACGGGTTGACGGGGAGTCGGCCGCCGATCGCGGTCTCGCCGGACTCGGTGAGCTTCCAGCCGGTGCCCTCCGCGACGAATCCGAGGTTCTCGAGCCACATCGGCTCGAACCACGAGAACGGCACGTAGATCTCGGCCGCGTCGATCTCCTCGAGGGGGTCGGTGATGCCCGCGGCCTTCCACAGGGCGGCCGCGGCGACCCGTCCGGCCTGGGGGTTGACCTGGTCGCGCCCGGCGTAGGTGAGCGGTTCGGTGCGCATCGCGGTGGCGTGGATCCAGGCGACCCGGCGTCCGTCCGCCTCGACCACCCGCGCGGCGTCCTCGTCGCCGATGACGATCGCGCAGGCGCCGTCGGACGAGGGGCAGGTCTCGTCGTACCGGATGGGGTCCCACAGCATCTGGGACGCCTGAACCGATTCGAGGGTGATGTCGGGCTGCTTGAGGTGGGCGTAGGGGTTCTTCACGCCGTTGAGGCGGTCCTTGACGGCCACCATCGCGCCGATGTGGTCCGGGGCGCCCGAACGCCGGATGTAGGAGCGTACGTGCGGTGCGAAGTAGCCGCCCGCACCCGCACCGACCGGCATCGTGAACGGCACCGGGGTGGACAGCGCCCACATAGCGTTGGACTCGGACTGCTTCTCCCACGAGACGGCGAGCACGCGCCTGTGCACGCCGGACTGCACCATGCTGGCCGCGACGTTGCCGGTCGAACCGCCCACCGATCCCGCGGTGTGCACGCGCAGCAGCGGTTTCCCGTTGGCGCCCAGAGCATCCGACATCGCGAGCTCGGGCATCATCGAGCCCTCGAACAGGTCGGGGGCCTTGCCGATGATGATCGCGTCGATGTCGTCCCAGCCGACGTGGGCGTCGGCCATGGCCCGGTCGACGGCCTCGCGGACCAGACCGGCCATCGTGACGTCGTGGCGTTTGGCGACGTAGTACGTCTGGCCGGTGCCGAGGACCGCCGCTTTCCGCTTGCCTCGGGAGGTGTCGGTGCTCGCCATCAGTTGTTGCGTCCTTCCATGACTGCGACCAGGTTCTGCTGCAACACCGGGCCGCTGGTGGCATGTGCGAGCGCGCGCTGTGCGTCGCCGCTGAAGATCGAACGGGCCGCGTAGCCGATGCGTTCGAGGCCACCGGAGAACATCGGGTTGCCGGTGAGCGGTCCGCCCGACGGGTTGATCGTGGTGGCGGCGGTGAGACCGATGGCCTCGCGCAGGATGATCTCCTGGTGGGTGAACGGGGCGTGGAGTTCGGCGACGTCGATGTTCGACACGTCACCGCCCGTCGCGGCGCGGGCGGCCTCCGCCGTCGACGGCGACGTCGTCAGGTCACGCGAGCCGATGTTCGGGGAGTCGATGCGGTGTTCGAATCCGGTGATCCAGGCGGGACGCTCGCACAGCTCTCGGGCGCGGTCGCCGCGCGCGAGGATGATCGCCGCGGCGCCGTCGGTGATCGGCGCGCAGTCGTGTGCGCGGAGCGGATCGGCGACGTACTCGGACGCGAGCAGTGTCTCGATGTCGACGTCCCCGGAGATCTGGGCGGCGGGGTTCGACTTCGCGGCGGCTCGGCTGCGCTGGGCAATCGCGGCCATGTCCTCGGCCGTCCACTTGCCCGCGTCGAGGCCCAGGCGTGCCTGGATGCCCGCGACGGACACCGAGTCCGGCCACAGAGGGGCGACGAGGTACGGATCCATCTGCATGGCGAGGATCTGGCGGAGGTTGCCGGCGGAGGACTTCCCGAAGCCGTACACGAGTGCGGTGTCGACCTCGCCGGTGAGCAGTTTGACCCACGCCTCGTACAGAGCCCAGGCCGCGTCCATCTCGACGTGCGACTCGTTGATCGGCGGCACGGCGCCGATCGAGTCGATCGCGGAGATGAACGAGAAGGCGCGTCCGGCCAGGTAGTCGGACGACCCGGAGCACCAGAACCCGATGTCGGACTTGGTGATCCCGAGGGTGGAGTACAGCTCCTGGAAACAGGGGGCGAGCATCTCGACACCGTTGGTGGTGCCGGTGGTCTCGCGCACATGCGGGGCATGTGCGAAGCCGACGACGGCAATGTCTGTCATGTTCGCGAGGCTCCTAGAGGTGGTGCTTGTAGGTGTCGTAGTCCGCGTCGGGCTCACCGCTGGGGCGGAAGTGGGAGATGTTGCGCAGCGAGTACTCCCACTCCTCCTTCGGTCGCCACACTGCCTCGACACGCATGCCCATCCGGACCTCGGACGCGTCGACGTCGAGGATCAGGTGCAGGAAGGGGATGTCTGCGCCGTCGAGCAGCACGTAGGCCGCGACGTACGGGGGCTTGATCTGCTGGCCCAGGAAGGGGACGTTGACGATGCAGAAGGTCGTGATCGTGCCCCTGTCGGACACCTCGACCTGTTCCTTCGTCGGCATGCCGTCGGTGGGGTTCGCGCCGCGGGGCGGGACGTAGACCTTGCCGCCGGGGCCCGTCCGGCCACCGATGACCTTGCCCTCCACCAGACCGCGGAGGTAGTAGCTCTCCTCGAACGACGCGGTGTGCGTGTAGTGCAGGTCGACGGGGGTGAGGATCTCGGTGACCGGATCGCCACCGGAAACGCTTGCGGTCGAACCGGAATCGTTCTCGCCGGGCTCGAAGCACGCGATGTCCCTGATCCGCCCGGTGCGTTCGTCGGCCCACCGCACGTGCACGCGCATCCCGGTGCTCATCGCGTCCGGGGAACCGGCGTCGACGGCGTGCAGGATCGAGGTGTCGGCGCCGTCGAGCTGCACCAGGGCCCACGCGAACGGGTGGGGGAGGGGTTGCCCCTCGATGGGTTCGGGCATCCACGACCAGCTGACGACGGTGCCGGTGCTCGAGACGTCGACGAAGTCGGTCATCGGTTCGTGGGTCACGGGATCGAATTCCGGTGGCGGCACGTGCACTCGGCCGTCGGAGCCGCGGGCGCCGATGACCTTGCCGTCCCGGAGGGCCGTCACGAACGCTCCGATGGTCGGCCCCACCGATCGGGTGTAGTCGAATTTCAGATCGAGTGGTGCTCTCAGTGGCTGCTCGGCCACTCCGCTCTTGCTCGCTGTCTTTCCCTGGGTCACGGAATCGAGTAGAACAGGTTCTAAAGAAGCCTGCAATAGGTTGTCGTGAACTGGAGGGCACCAGTGAAGCTCGGGTTGCAACTTGGATACTGGGGCGCGCAGCCGCCGGCGAATGCGCAGGAACTCGTTACAGAGGCGGACCGCTCCGGTTTCGACGCCGTGTTCTCCGCCGAATCGTGGGGTAACGACGCGTTCACACCGCTGGCCTGGTGGGGCGCGAGCACAGATCGGATCCGCCTCGGAACCTCGGTCGCGCAGTTGTCCGGGCGGACCCCGACCAACGCCGCCATGCACGCGCTGACCCTCGACCACCTGTCCGGCGGCCGAGCGATACTCGGGCTCGGGGTGTCCGGCCCGCAGGTCGTCGAGGGCTGGTACGGCGAGCCGTTCGCCAAGCCGCTCGCCCGCACGCGCGAATACGTGTCGGTCATCCGCAAGGTGCTCGCGCGCGAGGCGCCGGTGACGAACGACGGCCCGCACTACCCGCTGCCGTACACCGGTGAGGGAGCGATGGGGCTCGGCAAGCCGCTCAAGCCGATCACCCATCCGCTGCGCGCGGACCTGCCGATCTGGCTCGGCGCGGAGGGGCCCAGGAACGTCGCGCTGACCGCCGAGATCGCGGACGGGTGGCTGGCGATCTACTACACGCCACGGCTCGCGGACATGTACAACGAGTGGCTGGACGAGGGATTCGCGCGGCCCGGCGCGCGCCGCGGTCGCGCGGACTTCGAGATCGCCGCGACCTGCCAGGTGGTCGTCACCGACGACCGCGCCGCCGAGATCGCCCGGCTCAAGCCGATCACCGCGCTGTACGTCGGCGGCATGGGAGCCGCCGAGCTGAACTTCCACGCGCAGGTGTACACGCGGATGGGCTACGGCGACGAGGTGAAGGAGATCCAGGCGCTGTTCCTGTCGGGGCGGAAGGAGGAGGCCGTCGCGACGGTGCCGGACGCGATGGTCACCGACACCATGATCATCGGAAACCGCGCCGAGGTCCGCGAGCAGGTGAAGGTGTGGGAGGACGCCGGGGTCACGATGCTGCTCGTCACCTGTCGCGACGTGGAGCAGATGCGGGAACTCGCCGCGGCCCTCGCGCCGCCCTGACCCGCCCCTCGGTCGACGCGGTTTCCAGATCCCCGATCACGGGCACCCGGGCCGTCATGACCACACGACGCACAGCCCTGATCGTCGGCGCCTCCGTGGCGCTCGTCGTCGCCGCGGGGTGCGGCGACGACGATTCCACCAACGGCCCGGAAACCGTGGAGGCGCCACCGACGTCGGTGTCCGACGAGACAACCACGCTCGTCCCACCCGAGATCCCGGGCGGCAGCGGCTACGTCTTCCGAGGGCCGGGAGAGGGAACCGGGGACGAGGACGCCTTCACCTACGACGAGGCGGCGGTTCCCGTCGGGGCCGTCGTCAACGTCGACTCGGCGGTGGAGAACGGCCGTACCACCGTCACGTTCAGTGCGCAGGGTCTGGCACCGAACCGGGACTTCGGTGTCCACGTCCACACCCGGCCCTGCGGGCCCCAGCCGTCGGACTCGGGGCCGCACTACCAGAACGTCGTGGACCCGGCGGCCACCCCGGAGGCGCCGTCGTCGGATCCCGCGTACGCGAATCCGCAGAACGAGGTCTGGCTCGACGTCACCACCGACGCGAGCGGGCACGCGCAGGCGTCGACCGCCGTCGAGTGGGAGTTCCGCGACGGTGAGGCCAATTCCCTTGTGCTCCATGCGCAACACACCATGACCGGCCCCGGTCAGGCCGGCATGGCGGGCGCGCGCCTCGCCTGTGTCGACGAGGAGTTCTGACGCGCGGCCTCAGGCGGACGGTGGAGGCAGTTCCGCCATCCCGTAGACGCGGGTCGCGTGGACACGCAGGACGAGCCGCTGCTCGGTGACCATCGCCCGCCGGAAGTCTTCCCAGTCGGGATGTTCCGCACCGAGCGCGGCCCGGTAGACGTCGACGAGCTCGTCGACTGTCGCGTCGTGCGGGTCGGCGGCGACCGGGCTCAGGTCGGCGTCGCCCTCCACGACCGCGTAGGACCAGAAGTCGTCGGCGCTCACGTGCAGGGACACCCGCGGATCACGGGCCGCGTTGCGCGTCTTCGCCCGCGGCGCGGTGACGGACATGCGCGCCGTGCGGGTGCTCGGATTCCACGTGTAGACGACGTTGGACAGCTGCGGTCGGCCGTCGCGTTTGATCGTCGTCAGCACGCCGTGCGTGTGCGAGGCGACGAGGGCGAGCAGGCGCGAGTCGGTGTCGAGGCTCATGGTTCACGGCAACCGCGAGCCGTCGACGATTGTTCCTCGGTGACGGTCAGCGGCCCTGGAACTTCGGCGGGCGCTTCTCGGCGAACGACCGCGGCCCCTCCTTCGCGTCCTCGCTCTTGAAGACCTCGGCGCCGATCTTCGCCTCGAGTTCGAAGGCCTCCTCCTCGTGCATGCCCTCGGTGACGCGGATCGTCTTCAGGATGGCCTGGACGGCGATCGGGCCGTTGGCGGCGATCCGCTCGGCGATCTCGAGCGCCTTCGTCAGGGCCTGTCCCTCGGGGACGACGTAGCCGACGAGGCCGAGTTCCTTGGCCTCCGGCGCGGGAACGGTCCGCCCGGTCAGCAGGATGTCCGCGGCGACGGTGTACGGGATCTGGCGGACCAGGCGGACCGCGGATCCGCCGAGGGGGAACAGACCCAGCTTCGCCTCGGAGACGCCGAACCGGGCGGTCTCGGCGGCGACGCGAATGTCGGTGCCCTGCAGGATCTCGGTGCCCCCCGCGATGGCCGCGCCCTCGACCGCGGCGATCAGGGGCTTGGTCAGCCGGCGGCCCTTGAGCAGGGCGGGCAGCCGGACCGGGTCGAGGCTGCCTCTGGCGAACGCGTCGCCGGGGGCGTTGTCGTTCATGGCCTTGAGATCCATTCCGGCGCAGAATGTTCCGCCTGCGCCGGTGAGGATCGCGACCCGGATGTCGGGATCGGAGTCGACCTGGTCCCAGGCCCGCGTCATGATCGCCATCATCTCGCCGGACAGGGCGTTGCGGGCCTGCGGCCGGTTCATCGTGACGATGAGGACGTGGCCGCGCTTCTCCACGAGGCAGTGCGCTGACTTGTCCGAAACGCCGGAAATCTCGGCTGTGGTGGAGGACACTTGTTGCTCCCGATCGACGTGTGAACTGGGTCTCGAATTCGCTCTTGCCAGAAACGGTAACACGTTCTACTTTGATCGTCGTGGCCCTTCATATCGCAGACTTCGTCGAACATTCGATCGACCTGAATCCGGAGCGTGTGGCGATCCTGGACGGACGCCGCGAGTTCACCTACGCGCAGCTGGAGGAGCGGACCAACCGTCTGGCCCACTACCTGCAGAGTCGCGGTGTGAAGCCGGGTGACAAGGTGGGCATCCACTCACGCAACACCATCGAGGCGATCGAGGCCATGGTGGCGATCTTCAAGGCGCGCGCCGTGATGGTCAACGTGAACTACCGGTACGTCGAGAACGAGTTGCAGTACATCTTCGAGAATTCGGACATGGTCGCTCTCGTCGTCGAACGTCGTTACGTCGACAGGGTCGCGAATGTCGCGCCGAACACGCCGCTCCTGCACACCGTCGTCGTCATCGAGGACGGGACGGATTCCGACTACTCGGCCGTCGGTGTCGAGTACGAACAGGCACTGTCCGAGTCCTCCCCGGAACGCGACTTCGGCGAACGCAGCCCCGACGACATCTTCATGCTGTACACCGGCGGCACCACCGGAATGCCCAAGGGCGTCATGTGGCGCCACGAGGACTGGTGGCGGGTGCTCGGCGGCGGCGTCAACTTCGTCACCGGTGAGCGCGTCGAGGACGAGTGGGAACTGGCGAAGATCGGCGCCGCGAGCCCGGCGATGGTGCGGTTCCCGATCCCGCCGATGATCCACGGCGGCTCGCAGTCCGCGGTGTTCCACAGCCTGTTCGGCGGCGGCACCCTGGTGATGCACCCCGAGTTCGACGGTCACGAGGTGTGGCAGGTCATCGACCGGCACAAGGTCAACCTGATCTTCATCACCGGCGACGCGATGGCCCGGCCGATGCTCGACGCCCTCAAGGAGGGCAATCCGGAAACCGGTGAGCCCTACGACCTGTCGAGCCTGTACGTCATGGCGTCGAGCGCTGCACTGTTCTCGCCGGCCCTCAAGGACGAGTTCCTCGACCTGCTCCCCAACCGGTACATCACCGACTCGATCGGATCCTCCGAGACCGGATTCGGTGGCCTGAGCACCGTGACCAAGGGCGCCACCCACACCGGGGGACCTCGGGTGAAGATCGACGCCGCCACCGTCGTGCTCGACGACGACGGCAACGAAATCGCGCCCGGATCCGGCAAAGTGGGCCTGCTCGCCCGCCACGGGCACATCCCGCTCGGCTACTACAAGGACGAGGCGAAGACCGCCGCGACCTTCAAGGTCTACAACGGCGTGCGGTACTCGATCCCCGGCGACTACGCCACCGTCGAGGAGGACGGCACCGTCACCATGCTCGGCCGGGGCTCGGTGTCGATCAACAGCGGCGGCGAGAAGGTCTACCCGGAGGAGGTCGAGGGCGCCATCAAGACGCACCCCGACGTCTTCGACGTACTCGTCGTCGGTGTCCCGGACGAGCGGTTCGGCCACCGCGTCGCCGCCGTCGTCGCCACGCGCGGCGGCGCGCGTCCCGGCCTCGCCGACATCGTCGCCGCGGCGCGCAAGGAGATCGCCGGCTACAAGGTGCCGCGCAGCATCTGGTTCGTCGACGAGATCAAACGCTCGCCCGCGGGCAAGCCCGACTACAAGTGGGCCAAGCAGCAGACCGAGGCGCGTGAGGCGGACGACCACTACACGAACGGCAACGGACACTCCTGATGCACAACGCCCTCGCCGAGAAGTTCGGCATCCGGTACCCGATCTTCGCGTTCACGCCCTCCGAACACGTCGCCGCGGCGGTGTCGCGGGCCGGCGGACTGGGCGTGCTCGGGTGCGTCCGGTTCAACGACCCGCAGGACCTCGACACCACCCTGAACTGGATGGACGAGAACACCGACGGCAGACCGTACGGCGTCGACGTGGTGATGCCGGCGAAGATCCCCACCGAGGGCGCCGCCGTCGACCTCGACAAGCTCATTCCGGCCGCACACCGGGCCTTCGTCAACCGCACCCTGGACGAACTCGGGGTGCCGCCGCTGTCCGACGACGTCGAGCACGCCACCGGTGTCCTGGGGTGGCTGCACTCGGTGGCTCGCGCACAGCTCGATGTCGCGTTCGAGCATCGTCCGGCGCTGATCGCGAACGCACTCGGCTCGCCGCCGAAGGACGTCATCGACGAGGCGCACGAACACGGGGTGCCGGTCGCCGCCCTCGCCGGTGCGGTCCCGCACGCCCGCAGCCACGTCGACAACGGTGTGGACATCGTCATCGCCCAGGGGTACGAGGCCGGCGGTCACACCGGCGAGATCGCCTCGATGGTCCTGGTGCCCGAGATCGTCGACGCCGTAGGCGATTCCGCGACGGTACTCGCGGCCGGAGGGATCGGCAGCGGACGTCAGATCGCGGCGGCGTTCGCCCTCGGCGCGCAGGGCGTCTGGATGGGGTCCTACTGGCTCACCGCGGCCGAGTACAAGCTCGGCAGTGCCGCCGGCGGAACCTCGGCGACGCAGCGTGCACTCCTCGCCGCGACGTCCAGCGACACCGTCCGCTCGCGGATCTACTCCGGCAAACCGGCCCGGTTGCTCAAGACCAAGTGGACCGAGGCGTGGTCGAAGCCCGGTGCTCCGGAGGCGCTGCCGATGCCGCTGCAGAACCTGCTCGTCGCGGAGGCGCACCAGCGGATCGTGGCGGCGGAGAACCCGGAGGTCGTCGCGATGCCCGCCGGTCAGATCGTCGGGCGGATGAACGAGATCCGGCCGGTGGCGGATTCGATGGCGGACCTGGTCGCCGAGTTCGAGGCGACGGTCGCGCGGTTGACCGAGCTGGAAGGCTGAGCCGGACAACCCGGTGATGGACACGGCGGTGAGCCGGTGGGATGGTTTTCACCGGAGGCGAGCACCATGGCGACGCACACCCTCGACACCGACTACCTCGTCATCGGAGCCGGCGCGGCAGGCATGGCCTTCACGGATGCCCTGATCGCGGACAGCTCCGCCGACGTGATCGTGGTGGACCAACGGCACGCTCCCGGCGGCCACTGGAACGACGCCTACCCGTTCGTGCGGCTGCACCAGCCGTCGTCGTACTACGGGGTGAACTCGCTGTCGCTCGGCGCCGACACCATCGACACCGACGGCCTGAACGCGGGCATGTACGAGCGCGCGACCGGCCCCGAGATCTGCGGCTACTTCGACCGGGTCATGCACTCGCACCTGCTGCCGTCCGGTGCCGTCCGCTACCACCCGATGTGTGAGTACGACGGCGACCACGGATTCGTCTCCCTCGTGACGGGGGAACGGTACGAGGTGGTGGTCCGCGAGGCCGTGGTCGACGCCAGGTATCTCTCGCCGTCGGTGCCGGCCACCTCCCCGCCGCCGTTCGACGTCGAGCCGGGGGTGCGCTGCATTCCCGTGGGCGACCTGGCGTCGACGCCGGGGCCGCCGTCGCGGTACGTGATCGTCGGTGCGGGCAAGACGGCGATGGACGCGTGTGTGTGGCTGCTCGGCGTCGGGGTCGCGCCGGACGCGATCCGGTGGGTCAAACCGCGCGAACCGTGGCTCCTGAACCGGTACTTCGTGCAGAACGGTGACCTGATCGCACGAGTCGTCGAGGGCGGCGCCCGTCAGATGCAGGCCGCCGCGAACGCGACGTCGCTGGAGGACCTGTTCGCCCGGCTCGAGGACCGCGAGTTCCTGCTGCGCGTCGACGAGGAGGTGACGCCGACAATGTTCAAGATGCCGACCAGCAGCACTGCCGAGGTCGACGAACTCCGCCGCATCGAGTCCGTCGTCCGCCTCGGTCACGTGCGACGGGTCGACGCGCACGCCGTCGTCCTCGACGGGGGCACCGTCCCGGCGGAACCGGGCGACCTGTACGTGCACTGCGCCGCGGCGGGACTGAACCCGGCGCCGGACATCCCGATCTTCGCGCCGGGCCGAATCACGTTGCAGCCTGTCCGTTCCGGAGTGATCTCGTTCAACGCGGCCGTCGTCGGCTACGTGGAGGCGTCGGGGCGGGACATCGCGGAGAAGAACCGGCTCTGCCCGACCAACCGGCTCCCGGACGTGCCGCTCGACTGGGTCCGCGGGAAGCTCACCGAGATGGCGGCCGACCGGTCCTGGTCGAAGGAACCCGACATCGCGGACTGGCTCGAAGGGTCTCGCCTGAACATCCAACGCGGAGTGCGGGGACGCCGCGACGACGCCGAGGTCCGAGAGGCGTTGGGACGCTTCGCCGAGTGCGTGCGGCCCGGGGTCGCCGGGCTGATGTCCCTGCTGGCCGACGCCGGCGCCGGGTAGGCGCGGCGCGGGTCAGTGGTCGAGTTCGGCGTCGAGTTTCGCCGCGAGTTCGGCGGTCACGGGAACGAAGGTCGTCGATCCCGCGCCGCGGAACCAGGTGGGATCGGGGGAGTTCCAGCGCTGCCCGCTCAGGGAGCGGCCCAGCACCTTGTAGGTCGCGGTCTTGGGCAGGTCCTCGGTGACCCGGACGAAGCTGGGTACCTGCTTGGGTCCGAGATCCGATGCCTGGCGGAGGAACCCGGCGAACTCGTCGATGTCGAAGCCCCCGGACGCAACGATCGCGACCGCCACCCGGTCGCCGGCGTGCGGATCGGGGACCGCGTACGCGGCGACCTCGACGACCCGCGGATGCCGGGCGACGACGTTCTCGATCGGTGCGGTGCCGAGGTTCTCGCCGTCCACCCGCATCCAGCCCGAACTGCGCCCGGCGAAGTACACGTAGCCGTCGCCGTCGACGTAGGCGAGGTCGCCGCTCCAGTACCGGCCGTCGCGGACGCGCTCCGCCTCGGCTTCGGGATTCTTGTAGTAGCCCGAGAAGTTCCCGGTACCCGCCGTGTTCACCAGCTCGCCGGTGGCCTCGTCGGCGTTGAGGACGTGGCCGGCCCCGTCGAACTCGGCTGTCGGGCAGGCAACCCCGGTCTCGGGGTCGAGGACCTCGACGCCCGCGGGAAGCGGGCCGAGGGCGCCATGCGGCGTATCCGGCGTACGGGAGATCAGGACACCACCCTCGGTGGAACCGAATCCGTCGATCACCCGGACGTCGAAGCGCCGAGCGAACCCGGCGATCACGGACGGCGAACCCTCGTTGCCGTACAGGACACTCAGCGGGTTGTCGGCGTCGTCGTCCCGTTCGGGGGTGGCGAGCACGTAGGAGAGCGGTTTGCCGACGTAGTGGGCGTAGGTGGCGCCGAATCGGCGGACGTCGGGGAGGAACCCCGACGCCGAGAACCTGCGCCGCAGTGCGAGGTTCGCGCCGGCGGCGAGCGCCACGGACCAGCAGGCCATCACGGCACCGGAGTGGAACATCGGCATCGAGGCGTACGCGGTGTCGGCGCCCGAGAGTCCGAATCGCTCGGCGAGCATCACCCCCGGCCCGGCGACCATCCCGTGGGTGACGCGGACCGCCTTCGGGTCGCCGCTGGTCCCGGAGGTGAAGATCAGCATGAACAGATCGTCGTGCGCCGGCCCCGACTCGGGTACGGGACTGCCGCGGTGCGCGGCGAGCAGGTCGTCCCATTCGGCGTCGTCCACGAGCAGCACGCGAACGCCACCGAGGTCGAGACCGTCGAGCAGTCGGGCCTTCTCGGAATCGGTGACGACGACCTGGCAGTCCGCGCGCGTGATGTCACCGGCGAGGGCGGCGCCGCGCCGGGTCGGATTCAGCCCGGCCAGGACGGTGCCGCCGATCGCGGTGGCGGTGAGCAGGAGGGAGAACTCGGGGACGTTGTCGAGCAGCACCCCGACGTGCGGGGGTGCCGCCGGGTCCACCAGGGAGGCCAGGGCCGCGGCCAGGTCGACACCGGAACGGACGTGCTCGGACCACGGAATACGCCGTTCCTCGAAGAGAACTCCGTGGTCGCTGTCGTCGCGACGTGCCAGGAGCAGGTCGGCGACGGTGGGGGCGGCTGACGTCATGGCGCGCAGTGTAGGGATCAGGCCGGGACGTCGGCCAGGGCCTGTCCCAGTCTCCGGAGTTGTTCGGTGGCCGAGCCGAGCGCGAACTCGTTGTGCTTGGCGGCCAGGAAGTACCGGTGCACCGGGTGGTCCCGGTCGAGCCCGACTCCGCCGTGCACGTGGATCACCGTGTGCGCGACGCGGTGCCCGGCGTCGGCGGCCCAGAACTTCGCGGTCCGGATCTCGGTTTCCGCGGGCAGGTTCTCGCTCAGGCGCCAGGCGGCCTGCCACAGCGTCGAGCGCACACCCCTGACGTCGATGAACGCGTCCGCGAGACGCTGCGCCACCGCCTGGAAGCTGCCGATCGGGCGGTCGAACTGCACGCGTTCGCGGGCGTACTCCGCCACGAGTTCCAACGCCCGCTCGAGCGTGCCGAGCTGCTGGGCGGACAGGCCGACCGACGCGCGATCGAGGATCCATCGCACGATCTCGGGGCCGCGCTCCACACCGCCGAGCACCCCGGTGGCGACGACGCCGGACAGGTCGACGATCGACTCGGCGCTGAAGTCGGTGGTGGACTGCCGCTCGATCTGCACGCCCGCCGCGGACGGGTCGACGACGAACACCGCGACCCCCTCGACGGTGGTGGCCGGCACGAGTATCGCGTCCGCGAAGGCGGCCGCGGGAACGGTGATCTTGGTGCCGGTGATCACCCAGCCGTCACCGCGTCGGTCGGCGCGGGTGACCGGCTGTGCCGGGTCGAGGTTCAGTTCCTCGGCGAGGGCGACAGTCAGGATCGCGGTGCCGTCGCCTGCCCGCCGGGCCAGTTGCCGCTGCGTCTCGTCACCGAACTCGGCGAGCGCCGACGCCGCGAGCACGATCGAGCCGAGGTACGGCACCGGGGAGACGGTTCGACCGATCTCGCGCAGCACGGTGCACTGCTCGAGAATCCCGAATCCGCCGCCGCCGACCGATTCCGGCAGCGCCGCGGCGAGGACACCGGCATCGGCGAGCGCGTGCCACAGCTTGTCGTCGAAGCGGTCCTCGGCCGAGTCCAGTTCCCGCAGACGGTCGTTGGTGGTGAGCTTCTCGGCGATGCTCCGGGTGAGGTTCTCGAGGTCCTGCTGGGCCTCGGTGGGTGTGAAGTCCACGATGATTCCTTCGGATGGCGTCCTGGTTGTCGGGGAGGGGCAGCGCTCGGCCGGTGGCCGACATCAGCGCCGTGCCGGTGGCTGCCCGAGTGCGGTCATCGCGAGGATGTCGCGCTGCACCTCGTTGGTGCCGCCGCCGAAGGTGAGAATCAGCGAGGACCGGTGCATGCGCTCGACCCGGCCGCGCAGGACGGAGCCCGTCGAGTCCTGACGCAGGTAGGCCAGCGGCCCCAGGACCTCCATCAGCAGTCGGTATGCCTCGGTGGCGAACTCGGTACCGAAGACCTTGCACGCGGAGGCGTCGCCCTTGCTCGGGGCGTGCTCGGCGTTCCAGGCGACCTCCCAGTTCATCAGTTTGAGGTATTCGACCTTGGCGTGGACGCGGGCGAGGTTGATCTGCACCCACTCCTGGTCGATCACGCGGCGACCGTCGGCCGTCTTGGTGTTCTGCGCCCATTCGAGGGTGTCGCGCAACGCACCCTGGATCGGGGCGGCGGAGACCAGGGCGACGCGCTCGTGGTTGAGCTGGTTGGTCATCAGCGCCCAGCCGCCGTTCTCCTCGCCGACGAGGTTCGCGGCGGGCACCCGTACGTCCTGGTAGTAGGTGGCGCTGGTGTCCGGTCCGGCCATCGTGTGCACCGGGGTGTAGGAGAAGCCCGTCGCCGTGGTCGGCACGATGAGCATGCTGATGCCCTTGTGCTTCTTGGCATTCGGGTCGGTACGGCAGGCCAGCCACACGTAGTCGGCGTAGGCGATCAGCGACGTCCACATCTTCTGGCCGTTGACGATGTAGTCGGCGCCGTCCCGGACCGCGGTGGTGCGCAGGCTCGCCAGGTCCGTCCCCGCGCCGGGCTCGGAGTAGCCGATCGAGAAGTGCAGTTCCCCGGAGGAGATCTTCGGCAGGAAGAACTTCTTCTGTTCCTCGGTGCCGAAGTGCATGATGGTCGGCGCGACCGAGTTGATGGTCAGGAACGGGACCGGTGCGCCCGCGATGGCGGCCTCGTCGGTGAAGATCAACTGGTCCATGGCGGAGCGTTCCTGTCCGCCGTACTCCTTCGGCCAGCCCAGGGTGAGCCACCCGTCGCGGCCCATCTCCCGGACGACGTCGCGGTAGACGGTGCCCGAGCCGTACTCGCCGGTCTGGGCGGCCAGCGCTTCGCGGCGCTCGGGAGTGATGAGCGTGGCGAAGTACGAGCGCAGCTCCTCCCGCAGCATCTGCTGCTCCGCCGTGTAGGTGATGTGCATCGATCCCTCTCCGGTCTGACACAGGTTCTCACAGTTGGCGGCGGAGCTCGGCGCCGGGCGGTGCCGCATCGGGCGGCGGCCTGTTCCCCGTTCCGTCCCCATGGGTTTTCCGCATCATTGCACACCAGTGGAACGGGTTCTAGTCTTATGGTGAATCGGGCCGGGCGCCCGGGTCGGGGGTCGCGTTGTCGCCGACCGGAATCCAGCAGAGAAGAGGTGCGTCAATGGAGGTCAAGGTCGATTTCGACCGGTGCGAGGCGAACGGGGTGTGCGTCGGAATCGCCCCCGACGTCTTCGAGCTCGACGACGGCGAGAACCTGATCGTCACGCAGCCCGTCGGCGACGACCAGGCGACCGTCGCGCTGATGGAGGAGGCCGTCTCGCAGTGCCCCCGTGCGGCACTGACGCTGGAGAGGTAGTCGTGCCCTCCTTGCCGCAAACGAGAACACGTTCTAGAGTGACAGCCGTCACGAACGGGTGGCTGCTCGCGGGCGGCCACCACTGACGAATCCGTAACCGATTCACGAAGGCAGTGGTGAGATTGGCTGGTCGCGAGGTAGGTCTGGACGGCAAGGTTGCGATTGTCACCGGTGGTGGCGCGGGCCTCGGCCGGGCGGAGGTGCTCGGCCTGGTGCGGGCGGGTGCGACCGTGGTCGTCAACGACCTGGCCGCGGGTGAGCAGTCGGACACACTGCTGGACGAGGTCCACGCACTCGGAGGCAAGGCCGCGTTCGTTCCCGGCGACATCGGTGAACGGTCCACCGCGGACGCGCTCATGGTGGCCGCGCAGGAGATGGGTGGTGTCGACATCGTCGTCAACAACGCCGGCATCGTGCGCGACCGGATGCTGTTCTCGATGTCCGACGACGAGTGGGACATGGTGCTCAGGGTTCACCTTCGTGGCCATTTCCTGTTGTGCCGCAACGCCGCCGTGTACTGGCGCGCGGAATCCAAGGCGGTCGGGGCGCCGGTGTACGGCCGGCTGATCAACACCTCGTCGGAGGCCGGTCTGCTCGGACCCGCCGGACAGCCGAACTACGGCGCCGCCAAGGCGGGCATCACGGCCCTGACCCTGTCCGCGGCGCGCGGGCTCGAACGGTACGGCGTGCGCGCCAATGCCATCTGCCCCCGCGCTCGGACCGCGATGACCGAGAACGTCTTCGGTGACCCGCCGGCGGACGGCGTGGACCCGCTGTCGCCGGACCATGTGGTCAACCTGGTGTCGTTCCTGGCCTCGCCGGCCGCGGACGCGATCAACGGTCAGGTCTTCGTCGTGTACGGACCCATGGTCGCGCTGATGGCGGCACCGGTCGTCGAGCAGCGTTTCGACGCTCCCGGAACGCAGTGGGATCCGGCGTCGCTCGCCGAGTCGCTCGGCGGGTACTTCGACGGGCGCGATCCGGCCCGGATGTTCGCGGCGACGGACGCCGTGAAGTCGCTGGGCTGAGGAACGAGGCCGCCGGAGTGCCGATCGCGGCAGTCGGTTGGGCGCAGTGTTCGCGCCGGGTTTCGTTCCCGCACCGAGGGTTTGTTTGCACTGAGAAGTAGTTGCTCGATTTCGCCACGCGAGGCCGGTGTGACCGGACATGATTGTGCCGAGTGGACACCATCGACGACCTCGGTGTGACGCAGGTTCGAGCAGCCTCCGGCATCCGGTGTGGGGGGCTGTCGTCCGACGGCGCCGGCGGGGTGCGCGGCGAAGGGCGGGGGAGCGGCGAGAGCGCTTCTCCGCCCTCGTCGTATCGCCTTTCGCGTTGTCGTCCGGGCGGTTGTCGCGTGAGGTCTTCGGGCGGAAGTGGGGTGGGCGGAGTGGCGCGGTCGAGGATGGTTCGAAGGGTGGAGTACCTGGGTGCGGTGCTCGGCCTGATTCGAGTCGAGGACCGAGCGTTCGACATCGGTGTAGACGTGGTGAACGCGTCCGAGTCGCGGCCTCGTGATTCCTTTCATTTATCCCGAACGAGCTGGGAAAACAGTGATTCCAGTGAGCAGCTTTGACACCTGAACACGTTCTAATTAATATGACCCGCGTCACAGATGTCGGGGGGAGTCGGGGCGTCGCTCGACGCGCCGCAGTCGTCCCGCGCGCCACACGCGCGACACCACAGGAGGAGGAGTTGTGAACGACCTCCTCGCCGTGCCGCTGCGAGCGGTCGGCGGCTTCTTCCAGATGACCGCGGAGACCTTCCGGGCGATGGTTCGCCCGCCACTGCAGGGCCGCGAATTCGTGGACCAGGCCTGGTTCGTCGCCCGGGTGTCGATGGTGCCGACCGTGCTCGTGGCGATCCCGTTCACCGTCCTGGTGAGTTTCACGATCAACATCCTGCTCCGGGAGATCGGCGCCGCCGACCTGTCCGGCGCCGGTGCCGCGCTCGGTGCCGTCACCCAGGTCGGACCGATCGTGACGGTGCTGATCGTCGCCGGCGCCGGCGCCACCGCCATCTGCGCGGACCTCGCCGCCCGGACCATCCGCGAGGAGATCGACGCGATGCGGGTGCTCGGCATCGACCCGGTCCAGCGGCTGGTGGTGCCCCGGGTGCTGGCCTCCACCGTGGTCGCCCTCCTGCTCAACGGACTCGTCAGCACCATCGGCATCGTCGGTGGATTCGCCTTCTCGGTGCTGCTGCAGGGCGTGAACCCGGGCGCGTTCGTCAACGGGATCACGCTGCTGACCGGATTCGGCGAACTGATGATCTCGCAGCTCAAGGCCGGGCTGTTCGGCATGATCGCGGGGTTGGTCGCCTGCTACCTCGGGCTGGGTGTGAAGGGCGGAGCCAAGAGTGTGGGCGACGCCGTCAACCAGACCGTCGTGTTCGCGTTCATGGCGCTGTTCGTCGTCAACGTCCTCGTCACGGCCATCGGCATCAAGCTGACGGCGGGGTGACGGCATGGCCTTCGCGTTGACCGGCAAGTTCCAGGGCACCCGCCGGCGGATCCGCAGAATGTCCGTCGCCGTCGACACCGTCGGCGAGCAGGCGATCTTCTTCTGGCGTGCACTCGTCTGGGCACCCCGTGCGCTCGTGCACTACCGGAAGGAGACGATCCGGCTGATCGCCGAGATCAGCATGGGGACCGGTGCTCTCGCCGTCATCGGCGGCACCGTCGTCATCGTCGGTTTTCTCACCCTGTTCGCCGGCGGCACCATCGCCGTCCAGGGTTACAGTTCGCTCGGCAACATCGGCGTCGAGGCACTCACCGGCTTCTTCGCCGCCTTCATCAACGTGCGGATCGCGGCACCGGTGATCGCCGGCATCGGCCTGGCCGCCACGATCGGCGCCGGGTCCACGGCCCAACTCGGGGCGATGCGGGTCTCCGAGGAGATCGACGCGCTCGAGGTGATGGCGATCCCGTCGATCCCCTACCTCGTCAGCACCCGGGTGATGGCCGGAATGATCGCGATCGTCCCCCTCTACTCCCTGGCGGTCGTCGCGTCGTTCGTGGCGAGCCGCTTCGCGACCGTGGTGCTGTACGGGCAGTCGTCCGGTGTCTACGACCACTACTTCTCGACGTTCCTGATCCCCACCGACATCCTGTGGTCGTTCGCCCAGGCGATCGTGATGGCACTGGCCGTCATGCTGATCCACACCTACTACGGCTTCAACGCCAGTGGCGGACCGGTCGGTGTCGGCGTCGCCGTCGGCAACGCGGTGCGGATGTCGCTGATCGCGGTCGTCACCGTGACCCTGCTGCTCTCACTCGCCATCTACGGCGGGTCCGGCAACTTCAACCTCTCGGGATAGCGCGCATGACCGACTCCTCGTGGAAGAAGAAGCTCGCCGCGCTGATCCTGGTCGGCGGCCTCGTCGCTGTCGTCGCCGTCGCGCTGACCATGTTCTCCGGCGGATTCACCAGCACCGAACCGGTGACCGTGACCGCCGATCGGGCCGGCCTGGTCATGGATCCGCAGGCGAAGGTGAAGATGCGTGGCGTGGAGGTCGGCCGGGTCGGGTCCATCGACGAGGTGGACGGCCAGGCCGTGCTCCACCTCGACATGGATCCCGATCAACTGGAACTGATTCCGTCGAACTCGACGGTGGAGATCAAGTCCACCACGGTGTTCGGTGCCAAGTACGTCAACTTCGTGGTGCCCGAACACCCGTCGTCGCAGTCGCTGGCACCGGGCACGAACGTCGCCGCCACCTCGGTCACCGTCGAATTCAACACCCTGTTCCAGCACCTGTCGGAGCTGTTGCAGCAGATCGAGCCGGAGAAACTCAACGCCACCCTGGGTGCCGTCTCCGACGCGCTGAACGGCCGCGGCGACGAACTCGGTCAGCTGCTCGCCGACACCCACTCGTACCTGAAGGAGCTCAATCCCTCACTGCCGCAGCTGCAGCAGGACCTGGCCGCCGCGGCCACGGTCGCCGACACCTACGCCGACGTCACCCCCGACCTGATGACGTTGTTGGCCAACGCGACCGTGACGAGCGGCAGCATCGTCGCGGAGCAGGCCAACCTGAACCTGCTGCTGATGAACGTCACCGGACTGGCGAACACCGCGAACCAGGTGCTCACGGACAACGAGGCGGATCTCACGCAGTCGCTCGCGCTGCTCGAACCGACGACCGCGCTCGCCGCCGAGTACTCCCCGAGCCTCGCCTGCCTGATCGTCGGACTGAACAACGTCCGCCCGATCGCCGAGGAACTCGAGGGGGGCAACCAGCCCGGTTTCGCGTTGAGCGCCAGCTTCATCCCCGGTGAGGCGCCCTACACCTACCCGACGGACCTGCCCAAGGTGAACGCGTCCGGCGGCCCGAACTGCTGGGGTCTGCCCAACTTCGACCCGAATCGGGACGGCAACGCGAAGTTCGTCGTCGCCGACACCGGCACGGTGCCGTACGTCCCGTCCACGACGGCGTCGCTGAACGTGCCCAAGATGTTCCAGTGGCTGTACGCGGGTGTCGCGCCGCAGGGAGGGCAGAACTGATGCGCCCGACCGCGATCAAGCTGCTCGTCTTCACCACCGTGATGGTGCTGATCTTCGCCGGCCTCGCCGTCGTCTTCAGCCAGTTCCGCTTCAGTACCAGCAACGGGTACCACGCCGAGTTCACCAGCGCCTCGGGGCTCGCGGCCGGGGACAAGGTGCGGATCGCAGGCGTCCCGGTCGGGTCGGTGACGAAGGTCGAGGTCGGCCCCGAGAACCAGGCACAGGTCGCGTTCGACGTGGACAGCGAGTACCCGCTGTTCGAGAGCACCCGCGCCACCGTCCGGTACGAGAACCTCGTCGGTGACCGCTACCTCGAGCTCCTCGAGGGCGCCGGGTCGTCGGCGATCCTCGTCGACGGCGGCACGATTCCCGAGTCGCAGACGTCGCCCGCGCTGGACCTCGACCTGCTGCTCGGCGGGTTCAAGCCGCTGCTGCGGGGTCTGAACGCGGACCAGGTGAACGACCTGACCGGCGCGCTGCTGCAGGTGCTGCAGGGGCAGGGCGGGACGCTGGTCTCGCTGCTCGGCAGCACCAGTTCGTTCACCGCCACGCTCGCGGACCGGGACCAGCTGATCGGTGACGTGATCACCAACCTGAACACCACTCTGGAGACGATCAACGACCGCGGCGACCAGTTCTCGTCGACCGTCGATCAACTGCAGCAGCTGGTCAGCGGCCTGGCGCAGGATCGCGATCCGATCGGCGCCGCGATCCCCGAGATCGCCACCGCAACAGGGGATCTCGCGGATCTGCTCGAGGGTGCACGGCCCGATCTGCAGGCGACGATCGCGGGAGCGAACCAGGTGGCCACCCAGCTGGTCGCCGGGCAGGACCAGGTCGACTGGGTGCTCGAGCGACTTCCGGACGCCTACCGGAAGCTGATCCGCACCGGCGCCTACGGAAGCTTCTTCCAGTTCTACACGTGCTCGGTCAAGTTCAAGTTCTCCGGACCGGACGGTCAGGAGTTGCACGTCGAGCTGCCGACCACTCCGACGCAGACGACCGGGAGGTGCGCGTTCCGATGACCACACGCGAACGAAACCCCGTCCAGATCGGCGTCATCGGCATCGTCGTCGCGGCCGCCCTGGTGTTGGCCGGCCTGCAGTACGACCGGCTGCCGTTCATCGCGGGCGGTGTCCGCTACGACGCGTACTTCGCGGACGCGGGCGGCCTGCTCACCGGCGACTACGTGACGGTTGCCGGGGTGAACGTCGGCAAGGTCGAGAAGGTCGAACTGGACGGCACCGACGTGCTCGTGCGGTTCTCGGTGGACGAGGGCATCCGACTCGGAGACAGCACCCGCGCCGACATCAAGACCAACACCATTCTGGGGCGCAAGTCCCTCGAGGTGACCCCGGAGGGAGCCGAGACGATGCCGGTCGGTGGCGCGATCCCGCTGGAGCGCACCAACTCTCCGTACTCGCTCAATGACGCCCTCGGCGATCTGACGACGACCGTGTCGGAACTGGACACCGACCAGCTCAACGACGCCCTGAACGCGACGTCGGACGCGCTGGCCGACACCCCGCCGGAACTGCGGACCGCGCTCGACGGCGTCTCGCGTCTGTCCGCCAGCCTCAACTCGCGCGACGAGGCGCTCGAGGACCTGCTGGCCCGCGCCGAGAGCGTGACGGGCATCCTCGCCGCCCGCAGCGACCAGATCAACGCCCTCATCGTGGACGGCAACGATCTGCTCGGCGAACTGGATCGGCGCCGTGCCGCGATCAGCGAGCTGATCAGCAACGTCTCGTCCGTCTCGCGTCAGCTCACCGGCCTCGTCCAGGACAACGAGCAGCAGTTGAAGCCGACGCTGGACAAGCTCAACGCGACGGTGGACATCCTGCAGCGCAACCGGGACAACATCAGCCGGGCGCTCGACGGGCTCGGTCCGTACGCGACCGCGCTCGGCGAGGCCGTCAGCAGCGGACCGTTCTTCATGGCGTACGTGGCGAACTTCAGCGTCGGCGCGATGACCCAGACGTTCGTCGACTCGCTGGTGTGGCCGGAGCACGTGCCGCAGGACCTCCAGCAGTTCCCGCCGCTGAAGACCGAGCTCAAGGACCCGAACCGATGAGCGTGCAGAGTACGTCCGCGAAGCGGTGGCTGGTCGGCGGAGGGGTCGCCCTCGTCGTCGCCGCGGTCGCCGCCGCCGCGATCCTGTTCTTCGTCCCCGGCCTGGGGAAGAACACGATCACCGCCGAGTTCCCGACCACCACAGGGCTGTACGCGGGCGACGACGTCCGGGTGCTGGGCGTCAAGGTCGGCACCATCGAGAGCATCGATCCGAACGGAACCGGTGCGACGGTCGTGATGCACGTAGATCGTTCGGTGGAGATCCCTGCCGACGCCGCCGCCGTGATCGTCGCGCCCAGCCTGGTCGCCGCGCGCTTCGTCCAGCTCACACCGGTCTACACCGGAGGCGAGACGATGAGCGACGGCGCGCGGATCCCGGTGGAGCGCACCGCGGTTCCCGTCGAATGGGACGAGATCAAGACGGAGCTGGCGAAGCTGTCCGAGGCCCTCGGGCCGCAGGGCGCCGCCGACCAGGGTTCGCTCGGACGGTTCGTCGACACCGCCGCCGCGAACCTCGACGGCAACGGGGAGGCGCTGCGGTCCACCCTGCGCGAGCTGTCGGACACCATGAAGCTGCTCTCGGACGGACGGACCGACCTGTTCGGCACCGTCCGGAACCTGCAGGCGTTCGTGTCCGCGCTGGCGGCGAGCAACGAGCAGATCGTGCAGTTCGGCGGACGGCTCGCGTCGGTGTCGTCGCTGCTGGCCGACACCAGTGACGAACTGGGCACCGCACTGGGCGATCTCGACGTCGCGTTGGGCGACGTGCAGCGCTTCGTCGCGGAGAACCGGGACTCGCTCAGCGAACAGGTCGGCCGCCTCGCCGACGCCACCACGGTGCTGGCCCAGAAACGCCCCCAGCTCGAGCAGGTCCTGCACGTGGCCCCGAATGCGCTGGCCAACTTCAACAACATCTACAGCCCCGCGCAGGGGTCGTTGAACGGCGCGATCGCACTGAGCAACGCGGGCAACCCGATCAACATGGTGTGCGGTCTGATCTCCGGGCTGGAGGCGAACGACTCCGACCGCAGCGCGGACCTGTGCGCGCAGTACCTCGGCCCGGTGCTGAACTCGGTCGCGATGAACTACCCGGGCTTCCTGACCAATCCGGCGATCGCGGCGAACGCCCGGCCCGACCAGATCGCCTACTCACCGCCGAGCCTGGCCGGTCAGGTCGCGCCGCGGCAGGAGGCCACCTCCATCGCGGGCCCCCTCGCCGCCATGCCGACGGTGAACGTGCCGGCCGATCTCGGGGCCCTGCTCAACCCGGGAGGTGGGCGATGATCCGGCGGGGACGGCGCCGCGCCGGTGCGGCCGCGGTCGCGGTCGCGACGGTGCTGACGCTGACCCTGAGCGCGTGCGAATGGGAGGGCCTCAACTCGGTGCCGCTGCCCGGCACCGAGGGCGGTGGGGAGGGCGCGTACACGGTCACGATCGAGATGCCGAACGTGACCACCCTGTCGGAGAATTCGCCGGTGCGCGTGAACGACGTGACGGTCGGAACCGTCACCGGCATCGAGGTGCAGGGCTGGCACGCGGAGGTCACCGTCTCGTTGAACCAGGATGTGGAGCTGCCTGCCAACGCGGTCGCGAGAATCGGGCAGACCAGCCTGCTCGGGTCGCAGCACCTGGAGCTCGCGCCGCCGCCGGGCATCGCCCCGGAGGGCACCCTCGAGGACGGCGACGTCATCCCGCTCGAGCGGGCGGGCGCCTACCCCACGACCGAGCAGACGCTGTCGTCACTGTCGGTGGTGCTCAACGGCGGTGGGCTGGCGCAGATCAACGACATCACCCGTGAGCTGAACGCGGCGCTGGGTGGCCGGGAGGAGTCGATCCGGGACCTGCTGCCGCAGCTCGACCAGCTCGTCGGGAGCCTGGATGCACAACGCGGCGAGATCATCTCGGCGATGGAGGGCATCGACCGGCTGGCGAGCACGGTGAACCAGCAGACCGAGACGCTGACCGCGGCCCTCGACGGGATCCCGCCCGCGCTCGAGGTCCTCGTCGCGCAGCGGCAGAACCTCACCACCGCACTCGTCGCGCTCGGAAACCTCAGCACGACGGCGACGCGCGTCATCAACGAGAGCGGATCCGATCTGGAGGCGAACCTGGCTTCGCTCGCACCGCTGCTCGACCAGTTGGCCAGCACCGGCAACGCACTCACCGACGTGCTCTCGCTGCTGCTGACCTTCCCGTTCGCGATGAAGAACATGGACCAGGTGTTCCGCGGTGACTACGCCAACCTGATGATGATGATCGACCTCACCAACACGCGGCTCGATGCGAACTTCCTGACCGGGACCGGTCTGGCGGGCCGGCTCGGCGGAGTCGAGGGCGCACTGGGCACCCTGGCCGGCGTCGCCGGTCAGGCGACCGACCCACTGCAGATCCCCGCGCCGCGCGCACCCGACGTCATCCAGTCCGAGCCCACACCCGCCCCCGCGCCGGTGATTCCGGGACTGCCGCAGATCCAGATACCCGGACTGCCTCAGCTGGGAGGCCAGACGCCATGATGCTCACGAAGTTCGTCCGCGTCCAGTTGGTGATCTTCTCGATCCTGACGGTGATCGGGCTGGTGGTGATGGCCACCCAGTACGTGCGACTGCCCGCGCTGTTCGGTGTCGGGCAGATCGCGGTCACGGTGCAGCTCCCCTCGACCGGTGGGCTGTACCCGCACGCGAACGTCGCGTTCCGCGGCACCAACATCGGCAAGGTCGAGGACGTGGTGCTGACCACGGACGGGGTCGACGCGACCCTGTCGATCGGCAGCGGGTACGACATCCCCGCGGATCTCGATGCCGCGGTCAAGAGTGTGTCGGCGATCGGTGAGCAGTACGTGGATCTGATCCCGCGAACCGATTCCGGGCCGTACCTGTCCGACGGCGACGTGATACCGATCGACCGGACGACGGTGCCCCAGGACGTCGGGGCGATGCTCGACCAGGCCGACGAACTCGTCGCGAGCATCTCGAACACGCGGTTGCGGACCGTGGTCGACGAGTCGTTCAAGGCGTTCAACGGTGCCGGGCCCGACCTGCAGCAACTGATCGACTCGGCCCGGCTGTTCGTGCAGGAGGCCGACGAGAACGTCGACGCCACGAAGACGCTGATCGACCAGGCGGGTGCACTGCTCGACACCCAGGTGGTGACCAGCGACGCGATCCGTTCGTGGACAGCGGATCTGGTGACCTTCAGCAACCGGCTGCGCGCCAGTGATCCGCAGATCCGGTCCCTGCTCGAGCGGGGACCGTCGGCGGCGGCGGAGGCGACCGAGCTGTTCCAGCAGTTGCAGCCGACGCTGCCGGTGCTGCTGGCGAACCTGGTCAGTGTCGGCGAGGTCGGTGTCATCTACAACAAGAGCATCGAACAGGTGATGGTGATCTACCCGCCGCTGGTCGCCGGACTGATGACCGCGGCCCTGACCGGGCCCCGCGAGGACGGCGCGATCGTCAACTTCAACCTCGAGGCCAACGACCCACCCCCGTGCACCACCGGATTCGTCCCGGCCGACCAGTGGCGACCGGGCGACGACGTGTCCGTTCCGGACACCCCGCCGGACCTGTTCTGCAAGGTGGCGCCGGACGATCCGAGCGCCGTCCGGGGTGCGCGGAACTACCCGTGCATGGAGTACCCGGGACTGCGCGGCCCGTCACCCGAGGTGTGCCGGAGCGAGGCCGGATACGTTGCGCAGGGCAACAATCCGCCGAACGGGCCCGTCCAGGATCCGTCTGTACCCTCGTACACGACGGCTCCGGCGTCCTACGACGGAGCCGTGGGGGTGCCCGCGACGGCGCGTCCGTACGACCCGACGACCGGTAAGTACGTCGGGCCCGACGGCCGCCTGTACGCCCAGCCAGCGCTGGCGCCGGGCGGAAAAGCAAGGGAGGACACGACGTGGCAGACGATGATGACACGTCAGCAGGGCTGACAACCGGCACCAGGCCGCCCGCGCGGCGGCGGGCCAGTCGCAGCGCGGGACCGCCGAAGGAACAGCAGTCTCCGGCGACACCGGCCGCGGAGAAGTCCCCGGCGGCGGCAACCGTCGTGGACCGGCCGGACACGGCCGTGCCGGCACGGGAGCCGGGATCGTCGAACGCCCCGGAGGTCGATGCAGAGAAGGCGGATTCCCTTGTGGTGCAATCGGTCGACGCCGGATCCGAAGGGAATGTCGAACCGGCCGAGGAGGGTCGGGGCGTCGAAGAACCCGTCCCCTCCGCCCGCTCGCGGAAGCGCCTGGCCGCATGGACCGGCGCGGCCGTGCTGATCGTGGCCCTGGTCGCCGCGTCGGTGTGGCTGCTGATCGAGCGGAACGCGGCCCACGAGCGGGACGCGCAACGGAACGCGTTCGTGCAGACCGCCCGTCAGACGGTGCTCAACCTGACCACGATCAAGCCGGAGACCGCGAAGGAGGACGTCGACCGCATCCTGGCCGGCGCGAGCGGGGAGTTCCGGTCCGAGTTCGACGGCCGCGAGGACCCCTTCGTCAGCGTCGTGCAGGAGGCCGGGGTGACCACGGTCGGCAAGATCCTCGAGTCGGGCCTCGAGAGTGAGGACGGGAACACGGCGAAGGTGCTCGTCGCCGCGCGCGCCGACGTCAGCACCCCCGACGGCACCCAGAACGGTCCGCGGGACTTCCGGATGCGCGTGACCGTGACCGACGACGGGGGCACCATGACGGCCTCGAAGGTGGAGTTCGTGCCATGAGCGATGTGGACAGGCAGCCGGAGCACACGGAGTCGAGTGAGGACGCGGTTACCGTGGAAAGTGCTGCAGTGACTGCGAACTCGACGGTACTGCCCAGGGTGCTCGCCGTGGTCACGGGCGTGGTGGTGGTCGCGCTCGCCGTGTTCGTCGGGATCCTCGCCAAGGGGTACCTGGAGGACCGGGCGACCGAACAGGCCCGGATCGACGCGGTCGCGGCGGCGAGTCAGCAGGCCGCCGCGATGTTGTCGTACAACTACAACGAGGTCGACCAGCAGCTGGCCGCGGCGGCCGACGGACTGACCGGTGACTTCAAGGCCGACTACACCACGCTGGTGGAGGAGACCATCGCTCCCGGCGCCAAGGAGAAGAAGCTGACCGTGCAGGCCACCGTACAGGCCGGGTCGATCGTGTCCGCCACGACCGACGACGCCGTGGTGCTGCTCTTCGTCAACCAGATCACCACCAGCGCCGACGCGCCCGACGCCGCCACCACCGGCAGCCGGGTCCGCATGGAGATGCACAAGGACGGCGACCGGTGGCTGACCGGCCGTCTCACCCCGGTCTAGCCGGCCCTCAGTCCGCCGGTTCCTCCGCCGGTTCCTCGGCCGGCATGAGGGCCGCACCGGCGACCGACTCGCGGGCCAGTGCGGTGAGGAACGCGCGGGCCCAGCGGTCGACGTCGTGGGCGAGGACCTGGCGGCGCAGCGCGCGCATGTGCCTGCGGCCGTCCTCCGGAGGCTGCGTCAGTGCCGCCTCCATCTTGTCCTTGACGTCCTCGAGGTCGTGCGGGTTGCACAGGAACGCCTGCCGGAGTTCGGCTGCGGCGCCGGTGAACTCGCTCAGCACCAGTGCGCCGCCGAGGTCGCTGCGGCAGGCGATGTACTCCTTGGCGACCAGGTTCATGCCGTCGCGCAGCGGCGTCACCAGCATGACGTCCGCGGCGACGAAGAAGGCGATCAGTTCGTCACGCGGAATCGGGCGATGGATGTAGTGCACGACGGGCCGGCCGACTTCCGCGTACTCGCCGTTGATGCGGCTGACGGTCATCTCGATCTCGCCGCGCATCTGCACGTACGACTCGACGCGCTCGCGGCTCGGCGTCGCCAGCTGCACCATCACCGTCTCGGACGGGTCGACCCGGCTCTCGGCGATCAGCTCGTGCAACGCGTCCAGGCGTACGTCGATCCCCTTGGTGTAGTCGAGGCGGTCGACACCGAGCATGATCTTCTTCGGGTTGCCCAGCTCCTTGCGGATCTTCTTGGCACGATCGCGGATCGACTTGGTGCGGGACTGCTCGTCGAGGGCACCGGACGCGATGGAGATGGGGAACGCGCCGACCCGGACGGTGCGGAAGCCGACCTGGACCACGCCGAGCCTCGACCGCACCCCGACCGTGCCGCGGGACGTCTGGTGGCCGAGCAGCCTGCGGGCCAGGAACAAGAAGTTCTCCGCGCCGCCGGGCAGATGGAAACCGATCAGGTCGGCGCCGAGCAGACCTTCGACGATCTCCGTCCGCCACGGCATCTGCATGAACAGCTCGACCGGCGGGAAGGGGATGTGCAGGAAGAACCCGATGGTCAGGTCGGGGCGCAGCATACGCAGCATCTTCGGCACCAACTGGAGTTGGTAGTCCTGGATCCAGACCGTCGCGCCCTCGGCCGCGGCTTTCGCGGTGGCCTCGGCGAAGCGGCGGTTGACGTCGACGTAGGTGTTCCACCACTCCCGGCGGTACTCCGGTCGGACGATCACGTCGTGGTACAGCGGCCACAGGGTGGCGTTGGAGAAACCCTCGTAGTAGTCGGCGACGTCCTGGGCGCTGAGCGCGACCGGATGCATCTCGATGCCGTCCTCGGTGATCGGCTCGAGTTCGGTGTCGGGGACACCGGGCCACCCGACCCAGGCTCCGCTGTTCCCGCGGAGGATGGGTTCGAGTGCGGTGACGAGTCCGCCTGGGCTTCGTTTCCACCGGGTTGTCCCGTCCGGCAGCCGCTCCAGGTCGACGGGGAGCCGGTTGGCGACGACGACGAATTCCGAGGCGGCTGAGCCCACTGTGGTCCTGTTCCTCCCAGCCGCGTTGACGTCGCGTCAGCGTCGGCGAACTAGTCGATCTTGGCCGAGGGGCCGATTCCGAGCATAGCCAGCAACATGCGACATTCGTCGGCATCTTCGGCATAGGCCGCGACAACCCGCTGCGCCTTCCGGGCGGTTTCGTCGGTGAGGGGCTCGAGTTCCTCGTCGACGAGGTCGTTCTCGGTGGTGGTCTTGGTGGTGGACATGGTGCCGGTTCCTCCCAGGCGGAAGCTGCGTGGGGCGCAGCCGTGATTTCTGCCCGCGACTCTAGGAGAACCGGGCCGCCCGGCGCCAGTTCCACCTGGTTTAGGGTTCACTCACTCGATTCGCGACGGGAGAACGATGTCCAACGCATCCAAGCGGCCGGGTGGAGGCGGAATCCTGCGTCGCACCATCCGTCGGCACCGCGGTCCGCTTGCCGGTGGCACAGCCCTCCTCGGAGTGCACCAACTCGCCGAGACGATGGTCCCGATCGCCATCGGTGTCATCGTCGGACGGGCGATCGCGCCCGGCTCCACGTCGGCGATGCTGTGGTCGATCGCGGCCCTCGCGGTGCTGTTTCTCGTGCTCACGGCCGCGTGGCGGTCCGGTGCCCGGCTGATCGTGCGGGCCATGCAGGGCGAAGCGCACCTGCTGCGGGTCGAGGTCGCGGGTCGGATCCTGCATCCCCGCGGAGTGCGGACCGAACTGCGGTCGGGTGAGCTGCTCACCGTCGCGACCTCGGACGCCGAGAAGGAGGCGTGGATCCTCGACGTCATCCCCCGGGTGGTCGCGGCACTGGTCGCGGCGGTCACATCCGCGATCGCGCTGCTGGTGATCGACGTCCCACTCGGCCTGGCGGTGCTCGTCGGCACCCCCGTCATCCTGGGTGCGATGCAGCTCGCGGCGCCGGTGATCATGCGGCGCGCCACCGCACAGCAGGAGGCGATCGCCCGCGCGTCGGCGATGGCCACCGATCTCGTCGGCGGTCTGCGGCCGCTGCGCGGCGTCGGCGCCGAGGCGGCGGCCGCGCAGCGGTACCGCGCCGCGAGTGCGGAGGCGCTGTCCGCGACGCTGCGCGCCGCCCGGGCCCGCGGCACCTTCCTCGGTGCGTCGGTGACGGTCAGCGCGCTGCTCGCGGTCGGGGTCGCGGGCCTGGCCGGATGGTTCGCCCTCGAGGGCAGGATCACCGTCGGGGAACTGATCACCGTCGTCGGCCTCTCGCAGTTCGTCATCGAACCGCTGGGGATGCTGTCGCGCACCCCGGCCGACCTCGCGACGGCGCGGGCGTCCGCCGAGCGGCTCGCGATCGTCCTCGACGCCGAACCGATGGTGCCCGAAGGCACCCGCGCGCTGCCGGGGACCGTCGACCTCGACCTGCGCGATGTGACGTACCGGTCGCTGCACGGGTTGACGCTGCACGCCCGCCCGGGGGAGCTGGTGGGGGTGCTGGCTCACCGCCCGCAGGACGGGGAGGCGCTGGCGGTGCTGCTGTCGGGGCACGTGCCACCGGGCGACCACGGCGGATCGGTCACCGTCGGTGGTGTCCCGCTCGCGGAGATCACGCACACCGAGGCCCGTCGGGGCCTGCACGTCGAACCCCACCACACCGACCTGTTCGCCGGGACGGTCGGCTCCAACGTCGACGTCGGTCGCGCCGCCCCCGACACCCTGCGGTCCGCGCTGACCGCCTCGGCGGCCGCCGAGGTCGTCGACGCGCACCGCACGGGGTCGACCTCGAGGTCGCCGACCGCGGCGCGAACCTGTCGGGCGGCCAACGGCAGCGGGTCGCGCTGGCCCGGGCCCTCGCAACCCGGGCGCCGGTCCTGGTGCTGCACGATCCGACCACCGCGGTGGACGCGGTCACCGAACAGTCCATCGCCGACGGCATCGCCGACCTGCGTCACTCCGGAGCGAACGGTCGCGCCCACACCACCGTGCTGATCACCAGTAGCCCCGCACTGCTCGCCGTCGCGGACCGGGTGGTCGTGCTGGACGAGGGCCGGGTCGTCGCGGAGGGCACACACGGCGATCTCGCCGCCGTGGACGAGAACTACCGAAGGATCGTGCTGCGATGACCACGGAGACGGACACGGCCCCGCGGCTGCCGATCGCCACCGCCCGACAGAGTTGGCGGTGGCTGCGCGGCGAACTCGGCCGCAGGCGAGCGCTGGCCGCCGCGACCGTCGCCGTGGCGTCCGTCGGGGCGGCGATGGCGTTGATACCGATCCAGGTGTTCGGGGTCCTCGTCGACAAGGTTCGCGAACAGGCGCCGGTCTCGACCATCGCCGGCGTAGTCGCGGTGATCGCCGTCGCCGCCGTCGTCGGTGGGGTGTTCGTGGGATGGGCGTCGGTGCTCATCGCGCGACTCGCCGAGACCGTCCTCGCGCGGCTGCGGGAGCGGACCGTGGCACGGGCGCTCGCGCTGCCGATCGCGACGGTCGAACGCGTCGGGAAGGGCGACCTGCTGTCCCGGGTCGGCGACGACGTCGCGGTGATCGGCAAGGCCGTCGCCGACGTACTGCCGAACCTGGTGTCCGCCGTCCTGCTGGTGGCCCTGAGCCTGGTCACGATGCTCGGCATCGACTGGCGTCTGGGGCTCGCGGGAGCCGTCGCACTGCCGATGTACCTGCTCGCGCTGCGCTGGTACCTGCCGCGCTCGGGTCCGGTCTTCGCCGCCGAGCGCGTCGCGATGGGGGACCGCTCGCAGGCGCTGATCGCGAGCATGACGGGGGTGCGCACCGTGCGGGCGTACGGGCTCGAGGAACAGCATCTCGCCGACATCGACCGCGCGTCCGGGCGGGCCCGCGACCTCGCCGTTGGCGTGTTCACCCTGTTCACCCGGTTCGCGGGCCGCGGCAACCGCGCCGAGTTCGTCGGGCTCTCGACCATCCTGGTGGCCGGCTTCCTGCTGGTCCGCGAGGACGCCGTCACCGTCGGTCAGGCCACCGCCGCGGCCCTTCTGTTCCACCGCTTGTTCAACCCGATCGGCATGCTGCTGTTCACCTTCAATGATCTGCAGTCCGCCGGGGCGAGCCTGGCCAGGCTGGTCGGGGTGGTGACCATGCCGGAACCGCCCGCCGAGCCGTCCACGGCCGAACCGGGGTCGTCGGAGGTGAGGTTGACCGGTGTCCGGCACAGCTACGACGGAGCGCGGGACGTGCTCCGAGACGTCGACATCCGCATCGCGCCGGGCGAACGGGTCGCGCTGGTCGGATCGACCGGCGCGGGCAAGACCACCGTCGCGGCGATCGCGTCCGGCGCGCTGACCCCGACCGCGGGCACCGTCACGATCGGCGGGGTGGCGCTGACGGACCTGACCGACCGGTTGCGCGAGCACGTGGTGATCGTCAGCCAGGAGGTGCACGTCTTCGCGGGCCCGCTCGGCGACGATCTGCGGCTCGCCCGACCGGCCGCGACCGACCCGGAGATCGAGGAGGCCCTGGAGACGGTCGGTGCGCTGGGCTGGGCGCGGGCGCTCGAGTCCGGGCTCGGGACCGTCGTCGGGGAGGGCGGGCATCCGCTGACCGCCGCGCAGGCGCAGCAGCTGGCCCTGGCCCGGCTCGTCCTCGCCGATCCGCCCGTCGCGGTACTGGACGAGGCGACCGCCGAAGCGGGCAGCGCCGGTGCCCGGGACCTCGAGGCCGCCGCCGAGGCCGCGACCCGGGGACGCACCACCCTGGTCGTCGCGCACCGGCTCACCCAGGCGGCCGCCGCGGACCGCGTGCTGGTCCTCGAGCACGGCGCCGTCGTCGAGGAGGGCAGCCACGACGCGCTGGTCGCGGCCGGCGGACGCTACGCCCGGCTGTGGCAGGCGTGGTCGGGACGCTGAGATCGGGCGGCGGAAACGGTGGCATGACATCGGAGAACGTGCAAGGGTGACCGGACGGGACAGCCTTCCCCGGGATGCGCAGGTGATCCGGTGCCGATCGACAACGACGTGTACAACCGCGTGGGCGAGAGCTGGTGGGACGAGGACAACCCGCTCAACATGCTGCACGGGAGCCTGACACCGGGCCGTTTCGAGTACTTCCGGGAGGTGCTCGCCGCGCGGGTCGGTGGCGACTACACCGGGATGCGGGCCCTCGACATCGGTTCGGGTGGCGGATTCCTCGCCGAGGAGTTCGCGAAGGTCGGGTTCCGCGTGGTCGGGATCGACCCGTCCGCGGTGTCGGTGGCCGCCGCACGCACCCACGCCGCCGAGGGTGGCCTCGACATCGACTACCGGCTCGGCAGTGGTGAACGACTTCCCGTGCAGGACAAGGAGTTCGACGTCGCGTACTGCTGTGACGTGCTCGAGCACGTGTCCGATCTCGAGGCGGTCATCGGCGAGACCGCACGGGTGCTGCGACCCGGTGGGCTGTTCCTGTTCGACACCATCAACCGGACCCGCACCAGCAGGCTCGTGGCCATCAAGATCATGCAGGAGTGGCGATGGACCCGGCTGTTCGACACCGACGTCCACGACTGGTCGATGTGCATCAGACCCGACGAGCTGATCGACGTCATGGGACGGCGGGGCCTGCGCCCCGGCGCCGTCGTCGGTCTCGGTCCACGATCGCGAAACCCGTTGCGGATCCTCGACATGGCGCGCGCGGCGCGGGGCCGGCTGCCCTGGGGTGAGGTGAGCCGGCGCCTCGACTTCGGGCGGACGCGGTCGACCGCGATCTCCTACATGGGCTTCGCGGTCAGGACCTGACCGGGACCCGGGGAACACGCGGCGAGGCGACACGGCCCAGCTAGGTGCCCAGGTAGCCGCCGCCGTGGGGGAAGAACTCGCGACCGGTCATCTCGGTACCGTCGTCGAGGCGCACCCGCTCGATGGACAGACCGTGATTGCGTCCCGACCAGGCGTCGGGGCCGGCGACGATGACCATGCCGTCGCCCTCGTGGATGAACACCCGGCCGGGGGTGCCGCCGTAGTGCCCCGTCGACACCGACGACGCCAGCACCCGGATGCGCTGCCCCTTGAACGTGGTGAACGCGTTGGGGTACGGGTCGGACTGGGCGCGGACGAGGCGTTCGATGACCTCGGCCGGCCAGGTCCAGTCGATGCGGCTGTCCTCGGGGGCGCGCTTGTGGAAGAACGTGGCCTGCGAGCGGTCCTGCGGCGTCCAGTCGGTGCGGCCGGACTCGATCAGTGCGAGGGCGTCGACGGTGATCGGGCCGATCATGTCGACGGTGCGGTGGAACAGGTCGGTGACGGTGTCCTTCGGTCCGACCGGGGTGGCGCGTTGCAGCACGATGTCGCCGGCGTCGAGTTCCTCGTCCATCAGGTGCGCCGTCACCCCGACCTCGGATTCGCCGTTGATCAGTGCCCAGATCAGCGGCGAGAAGCCGGTGTACTTGGGCAGCAGCGAATCGTGGATGTTGAGGGTGCCGTACTTCGGGCGGCCGAAGACCTCCTGCGGCAGCCAGGTCCGCCAGTTGTTGGCGACGATGATGTCCGGCTGCGCGTCGGCGAGGGCGGCCCGGAACGCCTCGTCGGGCTTGGTCGCGATGTGCACGGGGATCTCGTGCGCGGCGGCGAGGTCGGCGACCGAGTCGGCCCACATCTTCTCGTAGGCGTGATCGCTCTTCGGATGGGTGACCGCGAGGACGACCTCGTGCGTGGAGTCGACGAGCGCCTGCAGGGTACGGTGACCCCAGGTCTGATATCCGAGCGTAGCGACCTTCACGGCTTCCTCCTGGGCAGGCGCCTCGAGCGCCGGTCACGGGTAGACGATGCGACAGCCTAGGCCAGTGACACGCCGCGGACGAGGGCCGGTGACCCCCAACCGCCGAAAGAGGTCCTGTTCATGCCGCTCGCCACGATCAACGGGATTGCGCTGAATTACCAGGTCAAGGGCTCCGGAGATCTGGTCGTGCTGATCATGGGCACGGGCAGTCCCGGTCGCGTGTGGGAGTTGCACCAGGTGCCCGCGTTGGTCGACGCCGGGTACCGCGTGTGCACCTTCGACAACCGCGGGATCGCGCCGACCGACGAGTGCGCGGACGGGTTCACGATCGAGGACATGGTCGCCGACACCGCCGCGCTGATCGAACACCTGGGCGGCCCGGCGCACGTCGTCGGCACCTCGCTCGGGGCGCGGATCGCGCAGGAGTTGGCGCTCACCCGCCCCGACCTGGTGCGCAAGGCGGTGTTCCTCGCCGCGCACGGTCGGCGCGACACGCTGCAGAAG
Source organism: Rhodococcus sp. NPDC003318 (assembly GCF_042879035.1). Taxonomy (NCBI): domain Bacteria; kingdom Bacillati; phylum Actinomycetota; class Actinomycetes; order Mycobacteriales; family Nocardiaceae; genus Rhodococcus; species Rhodococcus sp. NPDC003318. Next base: position 211,241 of record NZ_JBIAOU010000002.1, read on the forward strand.
ACCCTGTCCGAGGGCGAGCGCGAGCTGGACCGCCAGGGCATCACGCTGCCCGACTCGTATCGGGCCGCGGTCACGGCGGTGCTGAACCTGTCGCCGGCGTCGCTGGTGGACCCGATGGCCGCCCAGGACTGGCTCGACATCTTCGCCTTCTCGAAGGGCGAGAACACTCCCGGCATGCGGGCCCAGCTGAACCTGGACGACTTCGGGGACCGGCTCGCGGCGTACGCACGGATCACGGTGCCGTGTGCCGCGGTGGGCTTCGCGGACGACCGCCTCGTCCCGCCGACGCTGGCGCAGGAGGTCGCCAAGGCGATCCCCGGCGCGCGGTACGTCGAACTCGAGGACTGCGGGCACTACGGTTACCTGGAACGTCCCGACGCGGTGAACTCCGCGATCCTCGACTTCCTGAAGGGCTGACCCCGTCGGCCGAGGCGCTACTCAGCGTCCCCTAAGTATTCGTCGGTCAGGATGGTCCCGCGCGCGGTGACCGACCGGCGCCCGCGGCCGTACCGGCGGACCGTTGTCGACGTCCGGGTACGCGTCGGCTGCCATCGAACCAGCGCCCAATGATCGGACCTGCATGACCTCGCTCTCGGACTCGACGGAGCACGAACACCTGATCGGCTCCTGGCTTCCGGTCACCGCGGCCCAGTCGGAGGTGTGGGTCGCGCAGCGGCTCGCGCCGGACAGTCCCGCGTACAACATCGCGCTGACGGTCGAGGTCGGCGGCCCGCTCCAGGTCGGACGGGCCGTCGAGGCGGTGTACCTGACGATCCGCCGTGCCGAGGCGCTGCACGTGCGGTTCGCGGTCGGGGCGGACGACGTCCTGCATCAGCAGCGTCTCGATCCGGACGCGTGGACGCTGCACGTGGTCGACCTGCGGGGCCTGCCCGACCCGGAGGCCGCCGCCCACGACTGGGTGGATCGCGACCTGCGCAGCGTCTCCCGGCTTGGGAGCGAGGACGCGCTGTTCACGCAGGCGATCCTGCGGATCGGTGACGAACGCACCTGGTGGTTCCAGCGCTATCACCACAGCATCATCGACGGCTACGGGATCATCCAGCTGGTCGACGAGGTCGTCGGGCGTCAGGACGCCCCCGACCTCCGCTTCGAGGAGAAGGACTGGTCGCTGCAGACCGCGGTGGACGTGGACGCCGCGTATCGCGGTTCGGCGCGGTACGCCGCCGATCGCGAGTACTGGCTGGATGCGATGACCGGGGCGCCCGAGCCCGCGGTGCTGCTGCCGCCGGCACCGGATCCGACGGCACCGCCAGTCACGACCACGATCGAACTGGACCCGGACGTCGTCGCCGGCCTGCTGCGCTTCGCCGACGCCGAGGGCATCCGCCGCACCCGGCTCCCGTTCGCGATGATCGCCGCCTACCTGCACCGGCTCACCGGCGTGTCCGACCTGATGCTGTCGGTGCCGCTCACCGGCCGGGCGGGCAGGGCGATGCGGTACCTGCCGTCGATGGCGTCGACCATCCTGCCGATGCGGCTGCGGATCGACGACGGCGCGACGCTGGCTGACCTCGTCGTGCGGATCGACCGCGAGCTGATCGCGATGCTCCGACACGGTCGCTTCCGCGGCGAGGACCTGGCCCGGGAGCTGCGGGCGCTCGACCCGTCCCGGCGGGTGTTCGGCCCGGGCGTCAACATCGTGATGTTCGAGCACACCCTCACGTTCGGCGGGCATCCCGCGTTCGTGCAGAACATGGTCACCGGCGCGATCGGCGACCTCGACTTCACCGTCCAGGGCGGGCAGGACGGCGAATCGCTGCGCATCGACATCCGCGTCGGTGCCGGGCTCGAGGACCACCTCGACCGGCACCGCACCCAGTTGACGCACTTCCTGGAGCACCTCGCGGACGCGCCGCGGACACCGGTGGCGCGGCTGGACGTGATGCCGGCCGCGCAGCGCGACCGGATCCTGCTGGGGTTCAACGACACCGCGCGGGAGCAACCGAGCCGGACGGTCCCCGAGCTGGTGGCCGCGCAGGTGGCCGCGCGGCCGGACGCCGAAGCCCTCGTCGCCGGTGACACCCGGCTGACGTACCGGGACCTCGGCGCGCGCGTCGATCAGCTCGCGCGGCACCTGACCGGGCGTGGTCTCGAGGCGGAAGACGTTGTCGCGGTCGGCCTCCCGCGGTCGGCGGAGATGGTGGTCGGGCTGCTGGCGGTGATGGCCGCCGGGGGCGCGTTCGTCCCGCTCGACCCGGAATGGCCCGCGGACCGGCGCGCGCAGGTGCTCGCGGACGCCGGAGCCCGGCTGGTGCTGACCGGACCCGGCGGTGTCACCGCCGATCCCGACTCCGCGGTGGTCGTCGACTTGGCGAACTGGTCCTACGCGGACCTGCCCGACACCCCCGTCGCGGCGCCGGTGCGCGGGCCGTCGCTGGCCTACGTCATCTTCACCTCCGGGTCGACGGGCAGGCCCAAGGGGGCGATGATCCGGCACGAGGCCATCTGCGCGCGGCTGAGCTGGCAGGTCGAGGAGGTCCTCGGGTTCGGTCCGGGCGACGCCTCCCTGTTCAAGGCGCCGTTGGCGTTCGACATCTCGGTCAACGAGATCCTGCTGCCCCTGGTCTCGGGTGGTCGGCTGATCGTCGCGGAGGCCGGCGGCGAGCGGGACCCGCACTACCTGCTCGACCTGATCGAGCGGGAACGGGTCACGTTCGTCTACCTGGTGTCGTCGATGCTCGCGGTGCTGCTCGACCTGGCCGACGGGACCGCGAAGCTGACCGGACTGCGGCACGTGTGGTGCGGCGGGGAGGTGCTCACCCCCGACCTGTTCGACCGCTTCCGCAGGCAGCTCGGCACGACGCTCTACCACGGGTACGGCCCGGCCGAGGCGACCATCGGTGTCTCCCACGTGATCTACCGCGACCAGGCCGCGCGGATCGCGACGTCGATCGGCCGCCCCAACCCGAACACGCAGCTGTACGTCCTCGACGCCCGCCTGCAGCCGGTGCCCGTCGGGGTCGCGGGAGAACTGTACGCGGGCGGCTACCTCCTCGGCCGCGGCTACGTCGGCGCGCCGGCACTGACCGCCGGTCGCTTCGTCGCCAACCCGTTCGGGGACACCGGTTCCCGGCTCTACCGAACCGGAGACCTCGCGCGGTGGTCGGACGACGGCACCCTCGACTTCGTCGGCCGCGCCGACAATCAGGTGAAGATCCGCGGTATGCGACTCGAACTCGAGGACGTCGAGTCCGCGGTCTCGCGGTGTCCCGGGGTGGGCCAGTGCGCGGTGCTGGTCCGGGACAGCGGCGGGACCAGATACCTTGCCGCCTACGTCGTTGCCCGGCACACGGCGCTCGACGGGGCGGCGGTGCGGGACTGGGTGGCGACGCAGCTGCCGGAGTACATGGTGCCGACGGCGGTCGTGGTCCTCGACCGGTTCCCGCTGACCGCGAACGGCAAACTGGACCGGCGGGCGCTGCCCGAGCCGGACCTGCGGGCGGGCCTGGAAGGCGTGGCGGCGCGCACCGACGTCGAACGCACTCTGGCGCAGATCGTCGCCGGGGTCCTCGGCCTCGACTCCGTCGGCGTCACCGACGACTTCTTCGCGCTCGGCGGCGACAGCATCGTCGCGATCCAGGTCGTCAACCAGGCGCGGGCGGCGGGACTCGCGCTCAGCGCGCGGGAGGTGTTCGCGCTGCGGACAGTTGCCGCGCTGGCCCGGGAAGTCGACGGCCGCGTCGCCGCGGAGGTCGACGTCGCCGACGATCCGCTGGGGGAGATCCCCACGACCCCGATCCTGGCCCGGACCCGGGACGCGGGCGACGCGGTGTCGCGTTTCCACCAGTCGGTGCTGCTGCGCACCCCCGCCGGACTCACCGCCGACACGCTCGGCGCCGCACTGCGGGTGGTCCTCGACCGGCATCCGGCGCTGCGGGCCCGGCTCGTCCGGGGCGAGCGGTGGACGCTCGACGTTCCCGAATCGGCAGTCCCGGACCTCACGGACGTCCTGCGTGTCGCGGAGCTCCCGGACGTGCTCGACGACGCTTTTTCACGCGAAACAGCCTCGGCGGCTGCACGACTCGACCCGGACACCGGCCTCATGCTGCAGGCGGTGTGGTTCGACGGCGGCGCGGCGCCGGGCCGGCTGCTGCTGGTCGCCAACCACCTCGTCGTCGACGGCGTGTCCTGGCGGATCCTGATCGAGGATCTGGCACGGGCGGCGTCCGCCCCCGACACCCTCGCGCCGGTCGTGGGTGCAACGTCGCTGCGGCGGTGGGCGCAGCTGCTCGTCGAGCAGGCCGAGGGCGGCGCGTTCGACGGCGAACTCGACCACTGGCGTGCCGTCTCCTCGGCGGCGGATCCGGTGTTCGGCACCCGGGGGATCGACCCCGTCGCCGACACGTGGGCGACCGCGGACACCGTGACGACGGTCCTCGATCCCGCACTGACGGCGCCGCTGCTGTCCGCGGTCCCCGCGGCATTCGGCGGCCACGTCCAGGACGTGCTGCTGACCGGACTCGCGGTCGCGCTCGCACGCCGGCGGGGCGACGGGGGCACCGGGGTCCTGGTCGACCTCGAGGGCCACGGCCGTGAGGAGGACGCGGCGCGGCGCCCCGTGGACCTCGGCCGCACCGTCGGGTGGTTCACCTCCCTGTACCCCGTCCGCCTCGACGCGGGTGCGGTCGGGCCCGGCGACCAGGCCGCACTTGCGCGCGGCGTCCAGGCCGTCAAGGAGCAACTGCGCTCGGTCCCCGGAAACGGAATCGGTTACGGCGCACTGCGTTACCTCGTCGGCGCGGATCTGCGGCCGGCGAGCGAGCCGCAGGTGCTGTTCAACTACCTGGGCCGGGTGGCCGCGACCGACGGGGACTGGCTGCCGTCGGCCCTCGGCGGTGCCGCCGACCCCGACGCCCCGATCGGGCACGTGGTCACCGTCGACGCGATCGCCCACGACGGCCCGCACGGACCGGAACTGCACACCACTCTCACCTTCGCGCCCGGTGCCGTGAGCCGCGAGCGGGTCGAGACGCTCGCCGCGGAATGGACCGCCGCGCTGACCGAGCTCGCCGGGATCGCCGACCTCGGTGGACGCACCCCGTCGGATTTCCCCGGCGCGCAGTTGGTTCAGGCGGACGTGGACCAGCTCGAGGCGGCCGAGCCCGCGTTGGTCGACGTGCTCGCGCTGACCCCGCTGCAGGAGGGCATCTACTTCCACAGCGCCTTCGAGGACGAGCGCGTCGATCCCTATGTCGTGCAACAGGTCGTGGAGCTGACCGGACCCGTCGACCCCGCCGCGTTCGCGCTGGCGCTGCAGGCCCTCGTGGATCGGCACGCCGCGCTGCGGACCGGGCTGCACGCGTTGGCCGACGGACGCATCGTCCAGGTCGTGGCCTCCGCGGTGCCGGTGCCGATGGGCTTCGTGGACCTGACCGGGCAGTCCGCGCGCGACGTGCAGGCCACGGTCCGCTCGCTGCTCGCGCAGGACCGGGTCCGCGGATTCGATCTCGGCAGACCGCCGCTCGTCCGCTACATGCTGGTCCGGACGTCGGACGACACCGCGCTGCTGCTGCAGTCGATCCACCACCTCGTCGCCGACGGCTGGTCGGTGCCGGTGATGCTGCGGGAACTGATGGCGCTGTACGCGCCCGACGGGCCGGCGGCCGCGCTCCCGGAGCCGACGCCGTACCGGAACTACCTGCGCTGGCTGGCCGGCCGCGACCGCGACGCGTCGGTGGAGTTGTGGTGCGCCGCGCTCGCCGGCGTCGACGAGCCGACCGGTGTCGCCGCCGCCGGTCGGGGCGGCGCCGACGGCGTCGGGTCGGTCGAGGTGCGGCTGCCGTCCGACCGCACCGCGGCATTGGCCGCCTTCGGACGCGCGCGCGGGCTGACGCTGAGCACGCTCGTGCACGGCACCTGGGGTGTGCTCCTCGCCCGCCTGACCGGGCGGCGGGACGTGCTGTTCGGGTCGACCGTGTCCGGTCGCGGCGGCGATCTGCCCGGCATCGAGACGATGGTCGGCCTGTTCATCAACACAGTCCCGGCCCGAATGCGCGTGCTTGCAGAGGAATCCGTCACCGCGGCCCTGACCCGCTGGCAGCGCGAACAGTCCGAGTTGCTCGACCACCAGTATCTCGGTCTGAGCGAGCTGCGTCGCCTGACCGGACTCCAGGAGCTGTTCGACAGCCTCGTCGTGTTCGAGAACTACCCGATCGGTCACGGACCGGTGACCGACGGCGCGGGCCGCGTCGCGGTCACCGGCGTCACGTTCGAGGAGAACCCGCCGTACCCCGTCACCCTGCTCGTCGCACCCGGAGACGAGCTGCGGCTCGAGGTGAAGTTCCAGACCGCGGTGGTGGATTCGGCGACCGCGTCGTCGTTCGCATACGGCATGGTGGCACTGCTCGACCAGGTGGTGCGGGCACCGGAGACGCCGATCTCCGCGCTCGAACTGGTGTCGGCCGACCAGCGCGCCGAGCTGGAACGGGCGTGGACGGACTTCGCGGGAGCCGGTGGCGAGGCCACGCTGACCGAGCTGCTCGACGCGCAGGCGGAGGCCACCCCGGACGCCGTCGCCGTCGAGTTCGAGGGCGCGACCCTGACGTACGCGGAGCTGCACGCCCACGCGAACGCGCTGGCGCACCGGCTCGTCGACCTCGGTGTCGGCCCCGAGTCGATCGTCGCGGTCGCGCTCGGTCGCTCACCGGAACTGATGGTCGCGCTGCTCGCCGTCGGCAAGGCCGGCGGCGCCTACCTGCCCCTCGACCTGGACTACCCGGCGGCGCGGCTCGCCCTGATGGTCGACGACGCGGACCCGGTCTGCGTGCTCACCGCCGCCGGAACGGACTTCGGTGCCGCTCGGCAGGTGGTCGTGGATCTGGCCGCGCCGCACGGTGATCCGGAGCCGCTTCGCGGGCGGGCCAGTGCCGACCATCCGGCGTACGTCATCTACACCTCCGGCTCCACCGGCAGGCCCAAGGGTGTCGTCGTGCCGCACCGCGGCGTGGTGAACCGGCTGACGTGGATGCAGGAAGTGAATCCCCTGGCGGTCGGCGACCGGGTGCTGCAGAAGACGCCGTCCAGCTTCGACGTGTCGGTGCCCGAGTTCTTCGGGCCGCTCGTCGCCGGGGCGACGGTCGTCCTCGCGCGGCCGGGCGGCCACCGCGACCCGGCGTATCTCGCCGAGCTGATCGCGGCGCGGGGCATCGGCCGGGCCCACTTCGTCCCGTCGATGCTCGACCTCTTCCTCGCCGAACCCGCTGCGGCGCAGTGCACCTCGCTCGAGGTCGTGGCCTGCTCCGGCGAGGCGCTGTCCGCCGCGTCGGCCCGCCGGTTCGCCCAGGTCCTGCCCGGCACGCGGCTGGACAACCTGTACGGCCCGACCGAGGCCTCGGTGGAGGTGAGTCACCACTTCGGCGCCGATCGCGTGTCCGAGCAGGCGAACTCCGTGCCGATCGGCGTCCCGGTCGCGAACACCCGGCTGTACGTGCTCGACCGCTACCTGGGGTTGGTGCCGCCCGGTTCCGAGGGCGAGCTGTACCTCGCGGGACCGCAGCTGGCCCGCGGCTACCTCGACCGTCCGGCGCTGACCGCGGACCGGTTCGTCGCCGACCCATTCGTCGCGGGCGACCGGATGTACCGCACCGGTGACGTCGTGCGGTCCGTGGACGGCGAGCTCGAGTACGTCGGACGTTCCGACCATCAGGTCAAGTTGCACGGTTTCCGGATCGAGCTCGGTGAGGTCGAGGCCGCGTTGCTGCGGGATCCGCAGGTCGCGCAGGCCGCCGCCGTCGTGCGCGAGGACCGGCCCGGTCATCAGCAGCTGGTCGCGTACGTGGTGCCCTCCGGGCCTGTGCGCGAGTTCGGCGGCCAGGGCCACCACAGTCACGCACAGGCGCTGCGCGCCTCCCTCCCGCCGCACATGGTGCCGACCGCGTTCGTCGAACTCGCCGCCCTGCCGCTGACGCCGAGCGGAAAGCTGGACCGCGCCGCGTTGCCCGCACCGGACTTCTCCGCGGTGGTGTCCGAGCGTGCGCCCCGCACCGGCACCGAGGACCGGCTGACCGAGCTGTTCGCGGACGTCCTCGGCCTCGACCGGGTCGGCGCCGACGACGACTTCTTCACCCTCGGCGGCGACAGCATCCTCGCGATCCGACTCGTCAACGTCGTCCGCAAGGAAGGCCTGACGCTGACGCCGCGGCAGATCTTCGAACTGCGCACCCCCGCCGCGATCGCCCGGTTGCTCGGTGAGACCGCGGACACGTCCGCGGACGGTGGTCCGACCGCCGAACACACCGATGACGGTGTGGGCGAACTGATCTCGCTGCCCGTGATCCACCGGCTCTCCGAGTGGTCCGGAGGCACCAACCGGTTCAACCAGGCCGTACTGGTGCACACCCCGGCCGGTGTCGACACCCCGACCCTGACGGACGCGGTGCAGGCCGTGCTCGACCACCACGACGGCCTGCGCGCGGTCCTGACCCGGCACCGCCCGGGTGTGTGGTCGATGCGGACCACCGAGCCGGGCACCGTGGTCGCGGCGGACCTGGTGACGGCGGTGGCCGTGGACGCGGACTCGTTCCGCGCCGAGGTCACCGAGGAGTCGTCCGCGGCCACCGACCGGCTCGACCCCGAGGGCGGGGTGATGCTGCAGGCCGTGCACTTCGACGCCGGACCCACCGCCCCCGGCCGGTTGCTGATCGTCGCGCACCACCTCGTCGTCGACGGGGTCTCGTGGCGGATCCTCCTCGAGGACCTCGCGATGGCCGTGGTGGCGACCACGGCGGGGGAGCCGCCCGCACTCGACCCCGTCGGCACGTCGCTGCGCCGCTACGGCGCCCACGTCACCGACGAGGCCCAGACCAGCGCCCGGCTCGCCGAACTCGACCACTGGACAGCGACAACCGCGCCCGGCGCCGCCCTGGTCGCCGACGCGACGGGGGACGCGACGATCGGAACCGGTTCACGGCACCGGATCTCGCTCGACGTCGCGGACACCGCCGCCGTGCTGACCGCCGTTCCCGCCCTCGCCCACGCCGACGTCACCGATGTCCTGGTGACCGCGCTGCGGATCGCGGTCACCCGCTGGCACCGAGGCAGCGGACAGCCCGACCGGGATCTGCTGGTCGACCTCGAACGGCACGGCCGCGAGGAACTCGCCGACGGCGTCGACCTGTCCCGCACCGTCGGCTGGTTCACCAGCATCAGTCCGGTCCGCCTGCGCGCCGGAGACGAACCGCTGGCCGTCCTCGTCGACGTCAAGGAACGTCTGCGTGCCGCTCCGGACGGGGGCATCGGGTACGGCATGCTGCGGTACGCCAACGCGCGCACCGCCGGCCTGCTGGCGGCCGGGGAGTCGTCGCAGGTGCTGTTCAACTATCTCGGACGGCTGCCGTCCGGCGACGGCGCCGCCGCGGTACCGTGGACACCCGCACCGGAATCCGATGCGCTCGCAACCGATCCCGACAGCGACATGGGCGGACCGTACCGGCTGATCGTGAACGCGGTCTGCGAGGACGGCCCCGGAGGCCCGGTGCTCACCGCGGTGTTCGGTCACTCCGAACTCGGCCTCACCGACGCGGACGGCGCGGCCCTGGCCGCGGGCTGGGCGGCTGCGCTGCGTGAACTCGTCGCCGTCGCCGCCGCGCACGACGGCGCCGCCGCGCACGACGGCGCCGCCGTGCTCACCCCGTCCGACGTCCCGCTGGTGAAACTCACCCAGCCCGAGCTGGATTCGATCGTCTCGCGGGCACCGTCCGGTGTCGAGACGGTGTGGCCGCTGTCGCCGCTGCAGGAGGGCCTGTACTTCCAGGCCACCTTCGACGGGACCGCGTCCGGTGACACGATCGCGGACATCTACACCGCGCAGTTCACCCTCGACTTCGAGCACCGCCTCGACCTCGACCGGCTCGCCGCGGCGCTGCGCACCCTGCAACGCCGGAACCCCACGCTGCGTGCGGGTTTCGTCAGCGAGGGACTGAGGTCGCCGGTGCAGTTCGTGACCGCGGACTGCGACGTGCCGATCGTCGAGCACGACCTGCGCGACCTTCCCGGCAGCGACCGCGAGGCCCGTGCCGCCGAACTGGCGGCCGCCGACCGGCTCACCCCGTTCGACCTGACCGCGCCGCCGCTGTGGCGCGTCATGGTGGTCCGTCTCGGTGACGACCGCGACCGGCTCGTGGTGAACCGGGAGTTCCTCCTCTGGGACGGCTGGTCCAACGGCATCGTCGTGAGTCAGCTGCTCGCGCTGTACGACTCGGCCGGCGACGACACGGCACTGCCCGCCCCCACCGGCGGCTTCACCGACTACCTGCGCTGGCTGTCCGGCCGGGACGCGGACGAGGGACGGGCGCGGTGGCGCGCCGCGCTCTCCGGGCTCACGGAGCCGACGCTGCTCGGCGCACCGATGCCCGGACCGGCCGCGATGCCCGGCAGGCACGACACGGTGCTGTCCGAGGACCTCGGCCGGCGCCTGCGGGAGCGGGCCGCCGCGGCGGGCGTGACGCTCAACGCCGTCCTGTCCGCCGCGCTCGCGCTGGTGCTCGGGGTGGCAACCGGACGCGACGACGTCGTCTTCGGCACGACCGTCGCCGGCCGCCCGCCCGAGGTCGAGGGAATCGACACCGTCGCCGGCCTGTTCCTCAACACCGTGCCGGTGCGGATCACCCTGCGGCCGGGCGAGACGGTCTCGGAACTGGTGCGGCGCAGCCAGTCCGAACGGCTCGACCTCACCTCGCACGACTACCTCGGGCTGGCCACCATCGCCCGCGAATCCGAGCACCGGCAGCTGTTCGACGTGCTGTACGTGCTGCAGAACTTCGTCGACGAGAACCAGGTGTCGGCCCTCAACGCCGCGCACGACATCAGCGGCGGCGACAGCATCGACCACACCCACTACCCGCTGACCGTGGTGGTGACGCCCGGCACGCGGGTGAGGGTCAAGTTCGAGTACCGCCCCGAACTCCTCGACTCCGACGTCGCCGCGGCGATGCTGGCGTGGTTCGTCCGGCTGCTCGACACGATCGCCGCCGACGGCGACGTCGTGGTCGGGTCCCTGCACCCGGAGACCCCGGCCGAGCGGGCCGCGCTGACCGCACGCCCCGCTCCCCGCGACGTGCCGGAGGCGACGATCGCGGACCTGTTCGCCGAGGCGGCCGCACGGACACCCGAGCAGGTGGCGCTCGTCTTCGGGGACGAACGGGTGACCTACCGCGACCTCGACGGGCGGATCAACGCCCTCGCGCGTCGGCTGCTCGCCGTGGGGGCGGGCCCGGAACGGGTCGTGGCTCTGGGTCTGCCGAGATCGGTGGACACGGTCGTCGCCCTGTTCGCGGTGCTGCGCACGGGAGCCGCGTACCTGCCGCTCGAGCTGGACCACCCGGCCGAGCGTCTCGTCGGGATGCTCGACGACGCCCGGCCGGTGACGCTGGTGTCGACCACGGCGGTGCGGGCCACGCTCGCGGAGTGGGACGGTGCCGCACTGCTTCTCGACGTTCCCGCATCGCAGCCGTGGTCGGACGCACGGCTGGCCGCGGCGGAACTCGGCGCGTTCGCGCCCGGGACGCCGGGGCGCCTCGACCACCCCGCCTACGTGATCTACACGTCGGGATCGACGGGCCGGCCGAAGGGCGTCGTCACCGGCTACCGCGGCCTGACGAACATGCAGTTCAACCACCGTGAGGCGATCTTCGACCCGACGGTACAGGCGACCGGTGGCCGCCTGCTGCGCATCGCGCACACCGTGTCGTTCGCGTTCGACATGTCGTGGGAGGAGCTGCTGTGGCTCGTCGAGGGCCACGAGGTGCACATCTGCAACGAGGACCTGCGCCGGGACGCGGACGCGCTCGTCGCCTACTGCGACAGCAACGCGATCGACGTCGTCAACGTCACCCCCACCTACGCGCAGCACCTGTTCGACGCGGGCCTGCTCGACGACGGGCCCGGACGGCACCGGCCGCCGCTGGTGCTGCTCGGCGGCGAGGCGGTGCCGGACACCGTGTGGAATCGCCTGCGCGACACCGACGGCACCCACGGGTACAACCTGTACGGGCCCACCGAGTACACCATCAACACCCTCGGTGCCGGCACGGACGACTCGGCGTCCCCGACGGTCGGCACCCCGATCTGGAACACCGCCGCCTACCTCCTCGACGGCTGGCTGCGGCCGGTCCCCGACGGAACCGCCGGTGAGCTGTACATCTCCGGGGTCGGGCTGGCCCGCGGCTACCTCCGCCGGCCCGCGTTGACCGCGGACCGGTTCGTGGCCAACCCCTTCGAGCCGGGGCAGCGGATGTACCGCACGGGCGACCTGATGCGCCGCCGCCGCGACGGCAACCTCGACTACCTCGGTCGCACCGACGACCAGGTGAAGATCCGGGGGCACCGCATCGAACTCGGCGAGGTCGAGTCGGTGCTGTCCGGCCTCGACGGAGTCCATCGGTGCGCGGTGATCGCGGCACCCGGCCCCGGCGGCGTCAAGCGTCTCGTCGCCTACGTGGTGCCCACCACGCCCGTGAGTCCTTTCGGTCCGCAGGAGAGCCGAAAGTACTCACAGGCGCTGCGGGCCCGGCTGCCGGAGTACATGGTGCCGAGCGTCTTCGTCGCCACCGACTCCCTCCCGATGACCGTCAACGGCAAACTCGACGTGCGGGCGCTGCCGCCGGTGCCGGACCCCGTGGGCGCCGGCTCCCGGCCGCCGGCCGACCACACCGAGACGGTGCTGTGCGCGGTCTTCGCCGAGGTGCTCGGTGTCGCGGACGTCGGGGCCGAGGACGACTTCTTCGACCTCGGCGGACATTCGCTGCTCGCGACCCGGGTGATCAGTCGGGCGCGTGCCGCCCTCTCCACCGAACTGACGATGCGGGACCTGTTCGAGGCGCCGACCGTCGCCGACCTCGCGCAGCGGGTCCGGGGACGGAGCGACGCGGTGCGGCCGCCGCTGGTGGCCGTCGAACGACCCGAACTGCTGCCGGCATCCGCGGCGCAGCAACGGCTCTGGCTGATCCAGCAGATGGATCCCGACTCGGCGGCGTACAACTTTCCGATCGTGTTCCGGCTCCGCGGCGAGCTCGACACGGACGCGTTCGTCGCAGCGCTCGGCGACGTCGTGACGCGGCACGAGGCGCTGCGGACCGTCTTCGGCACCGTCGACGGCGTTCCCGTGCAACGCATCCTCGGTGCGGCGACCCCCGAACTCGCCGTCGTCGACGCCACGTCGATCGACGCGGCGGCGGCCCAGGTGCGGGAGGCGGTGCTCAGGCCGTTCGACCTGAGCCGGGACATCCCGGTGCGGGGCACCGTGATCCGGCTCGGTGTCGACGCGGACGGGCGCGGCGACCAGGTGCTGGCGCTGGTGTTGCACCACATCGCCACCGACGAGTGGTCGGACCGGCCGTTCCTGCGCGACCTGATGCTCGCCTACGCGGCGCGCCGCGCCGGGGCAGCGCCCGGGTGGGAACCCCTGCCCGTGCAGTACGCCGACTACACGCTGTGGCAGGACGCCGTCCTCGGCGATCCCGCCGATCGGGTGTCGGTTGCGGGCAGGCAACTCGACTACTGGGAAGGCCAGTTGTCCGGGGCGCCGGAAGAACTGGTGCTCCCCGCGGACCGGGCCCGGCCCGCCCGCCCGAGTTTCGCCGGCGGTGCGATCGAACTCGACCTGGATGCCGACACCACAGCGGCGCTGCGCGGTCTCGCCGCCGCAACCGGCACGAGCATGTTCATGGTGCTGCACGCCGCGACCGCGGCCCTGCTCACGCGGATCGGGGCGGGGGAGGACCTGCCCCTCGGTGCCCCCGTCGCCGGACGAACCGAACAGGGACTCGACGATCTCGTCGGATTCTTCGTCAACACCCTGGTGCTGCGCACCGACACCTCCGGCAACCCGACGTTCACCGAACTGCTCACGCGGGTACGGGAAGTCGACCTGGCGGCGTTCGCGAACGCCGACGTGCCGTTCGAATCCGTCGTCGAGCGGGTCAACCCGGCGCGGACTCTGGCCCGGAATCCGCTGTTCCAGGTGATGGTCGGCTACCACAGCCGTACTCCCGACGTCACCGACCTCGGCGAGGTCACCCTGGAACCGGTGACGACGACCGAACGCACCGCGAAGTTCGACCTGGTGTTCAACTTCACCGAGTTCCTGCCCGGCGCAGACGATCCCGTCGGCCGTGTCCGGCTCCGGCTCGAGTACGGCGCCGACCTGTTCGACCGGTCCACCGCGGACGCGATCGCGCACCGGCAACTGGCCCTGCTGGGCACCGTCGCCCATGCGCCGGACCGGCCGATCGGCTCGGTCGAGGTGTTCCTGCCGGGCGAGCGGGACCGGGTCCTGGTGGCGTTCAACGACACCGACCGCCCGGTCGACGACGAGACGCTCGACGAGGCCTTCGGACGGTGGGCCGCCGCGACCCCGCACGCCGTGGCCGTCGTCGACGAGCACGCCACCACGACCTACGCCGCGCTCGACGAACGGTCCGACCGGATCGCCGCCGTGCTGGCATCGCACGGTGTCGGAGCGGAATCGGTGGTGGGCCTCGCCGTTCCGCGGTCGGTCGACATGGTCGCCGCAGTGCTCGGTGTGCTCAAACTCGGTGCGGCGTACCTGCCGCTCGACCTGAGCCATCCCGCCGACCGGATCAGCTACATGCTCGCCGACTCCGCGGCCGCCGTGCTGGTGAGCACCGCCGCGGAGGCCACCCGGATCGAGGCGCCCGGCCTGACCCGGGTCCTGCTCGACGACCCCGAGACGGTGGACGCGCTCGCCGCGACTGCGCCCGCGGTGCGGCGGGTGCCGGACGGCATCGACCACGCCGCGTACGTCATCTACACCTCGGGGTCGACGGGCAAGCCGAAGGGTGTCGTCGTCTCCCACGAGGGCATCTCGTCGCTGGTCGCCACCGCGGAGGACCGGATGCGCCTGGTGCCCGGCTCGGTGGTGCTGCAGTTCGCATCACCGGGATTCGACGTCGCGGTGTTCGAACTGTCGATGGCACTGTGCACCGGATCACGGCTGGTGATCGTCCCCGACCGTTCCCGGGTGGCGGGCCCCGAGCTCACCGACTTCATGCACGCGCACGCGGTGACCCACGCGATCATCCCGCCGTCGCTGATGGCGGCGCTGCCCGAAGGGGCGTTGGTGCCCGAGGGGTGCACCGTGCTCGTGGGCACCGAGACTGTGCCCCCGGACCTGATCGGCCGGTGGGCGCAGCGCCTGAATCTGCTCGCCGCCTACGGCCTCACCGAGGCCACCGTGAACAACACGCTGTGGCAGGCGCAACCGGGCTGGAACCAGGCCGTACCGATCGGCATCCCAGACCCGAACGAGCAGGCGTATGTGCTGGATTCGGCTCTGCTTCCGGTCCCGGTCGGGGTGGCGGGCGAGCTGTACATCGCCGGTCGCGGGCTGGCGCGCGGATATCTGGGCAAGCCGGCGCTGACGGCGGGCCGGTTCGTCGCCAACCCGTTCGGCGCCGGGCGGATGTACCGGACCGGCGACCTCGCCCGGTGGCGCGCCGACGGGAACGTCGACTTCCTGGGACGGGTGGACGACCAGGTCAAGATCCGTGGCTTCCGCATCGAGCTCGGCGAGGTCGTCGCCGCGCTCGCCGACGCGCCGAACGTCAACCAGGCCACGGTGATCGCGGACCGTGAGGGCGGCATCGCGCGGCTGATCGGCTACGTGGTGCCGGTGGCGGGGGAGACCGTGGACCCGGCGGCCGTGCGGGCGCACGTCGCGGCGTCCCTGCCGGACTACATGGTCCCGTCCCTGGTGCTCGTCCTGTCCGGGCCGCTGCCTCTCACGCCCAACGGCAAACTCGACCGCAAGGCGCTGCCGGCCCCCGACTGGGGCGAACTCACCGGCGACGTCGCACCGCGCACCGAGCGGGAGGCGATCCTGGCCGACCTGTTCGCGGAGGTCCTGCACCTGCCGTCGGTGGGCGTGCACGACAACTTCTTCGACCTCGGCGGCCACTCGATGGCGTCGATGCAGCTGGTCGGCCGGGTCCGGTCGCGGCTCGGTGTGCAACTCGGCATCCGCGAGGTGTTCGACGCGCCGACGGTCGCGGAGCTGGCGATGCTCACCGAGCGAGCGGGCGACGACCGGCCCGCCCTCGTCCCGGCCACGAAACCCGGTGACGGCGTTCCCCTGTCGGCGCCCCAGCGGCGTCAGTGGCGGCGGCGAAGTGCGCTGGCCAGCCATGCGCTGTCGCTGTACCCCACGGCACCGTTGGACGCCGAGGCACTCGCGGCCGCGGTGACCGATGTGGCGGCTCGGCACGCGCCGCTGCGCACCGCGTACGAGGACCGCGACGGTGTGATCGTCGGGACGCCGGTCGACCCGCCGCCGGTCGAGCGGGTCGACGCCACCGGAACCGACCTGCGCGCCACGGTGTTCGGCGTCGCCCAGCGTCCGATGGACGTGACGGCCGAGGCGCCGCTGCGGGTGTACCTGGTCGACGGGGACGACGGCGCGCAGGCGCTGCTGGTGGTGATGCACTACCTCGCCGTGGACGAATGGTCGGTGGTGCCGTTGCTCGGCGAACTGCTGTCCGCCTACGTCGCGCGGTCCGCGGGGAACGCGCCCGACCTTCCCGAATTGCCGGTCGGGTACGAGGATTACGTGGCGTGGCAGGGTGAGCTGCTCGGCCATCCGTCCGACCCGTCGAGTCGTCACGCCCGGCAATTGCGCTACTGGAGCGAACGATTGACGGACCTTCCGGAGCGGGTGCCGCTGCCCGGCGGGCGACCGGACGAACCCGTGCGGGGTGACGTGGTCGTGGTTTCGATCGACGCGGAGCTGCACGCCGAGATCGACGCGCTCGCGCGGCGCACCTCGACGTCGATGTTCATGGTGCTGCAGGCGGCGTTCGCGGTGGTGCTGACCGAATCCGGGGCCGGGACGGACCTGCCGATCGGTGCGCTGGTCGCGGGCCGGCCGGAGGAGGCGCTCGCGCCGCTGATCGGGTGCTTCTTCGACACCGTCGTGTTGCGTACCGACACGTCGGGTGCCCCGACCTTCGCCGACCTGCTGGCCCGGGTCCGGTCGTCGAACCTGGCGGCGCTCGATCATCAGGACATTGGATTCGACACCGTGGCAACGGAACTCGGGTTCGATGCCGGGTCTCCCCGGATCCTTGTCGTGCACCACGAGCAGGCCCGACTGGGGGCCCTCGACGGGGTGTTCGGGGCGCTGGTGCCGGTGCCCGTCGGGGTGCCCGCCGCGGATCTGACGTTCAGCTTCCACGAGCCGGTCGGCCCCGGTCCGGTGCACGCGTACCTGGCGTACCGGACCGATGCGGTCGGTGCGGATGTGGCCGCCGGGATCGCTGCCCGGACAAGGGACGTCCTCGTGACGGTCTGCGCGGACGAGTTCGTGCGGATTTCCCGATGGGGGCATGCGAGAGAAGACCGTGATTAGGGTAGGCTGCACTATTAGTCGGCGTCGGCTCGAACCCGGGCCACTGCCGGAAGACGGAACTGCCGCGTCGTGCGGCGAGGATGGACTACTGCGATGACTTCGACTCGGACGAACGAGGGTTCGGAGCCCGACGTGCTCGATGTGGTCGGGGTCGGATTCGGACCCTCGAATCTGGCGCTGGCCATCGCGATCGAGGAGCACAACGCCACCTGCGATCCGAACGAGCGGATCCACGCCCGCTTCGTCGAGCGCCAGGATCGTTTCGCCTGGCATCCCGGAATGCTCCTCGACGGCGCGACGATGCAGATCGCGTTCCCGAAGGACCTGGTGACGTTCCGGAATCCCGCGAGCACCTACAGCTTCTTCTCGTACCTGTTCGACAAGGGACGGCTGGTCGACTTCGTGAACCACCAGACCTTCTTCCCCAGTCGCCACGAGTTCAACGACTACCTGCAGTGGGCTGCCGGGCGAGTCGACGCCGACGTCCGGTACGGCGTCGAGGTCACCGGGATCACCGGCGCCGGCTCGGCGGACGGCACCGTCGACGAGTTCACCGTGCAGGTGTCCGACGGCGAGGTCCTGCGCACCCGCAACGTCGTCGTCGGCGCCGGACTCCGCGAGCGGCTGCCCGAGTGGGCGACCCCTTCCCCGCGGTGCTTCCACAACCATCGGTTCCTGTTCCATCTCGAGAAGCTGCCGGAGCTGCGCCACCAGCGGTTCGTCGTGCTCGGCGCCGGACAGAGCGCCGCCGAGGTAGTGCAGTACCTGCACCGGAACTTCCCGGAGGCCGAGGTGCACAGCGTCTTCTCCCGCTACGGCTACAGCCCGGCCGACGACAGCCCGTACGCCAACCGGATCTTCGACCCGGCCACCGTGGACGAGTTCCACGGCACCACCCCCGAGGAGCGGGAGCGGTTGCTCTCCATGCACAAGGGCACCAACTACTCCGTCGTCGACATCGAGTTGATCAACGAGCTCTACACCATCGAGTACCAGGAGATCGTTCGCGGCCGGCGGCGGCTGTTCATGCGCAAGGCGTCCGACATCGCGAAGGTCGTCGACGGTCCCGACGGCATCGAGGTCAGTGTGCGCAGCAACCTGGACGGTCTCACCGACATCCTCACCTGCGACGCCATGGTCCTCGCGACCGGATTCACCCCCACCCCGTTGCGTGAGATCCTCGGCGACCTCGCACCGGCAGGTGACGTGGTGACGGAGGTCGAGCGCGATTACCGGCTGCCGACCGCACCGAATGTCCGGGCAGGCATCTACCTGCAGGGCGGTACCGAGAAGACGCACGGGCTGACGGCGTCGCTGCTGTCGAACGTCGCGGTGCGCGCGGGAGAGATTCTCGGTTCGATCGTGGTACGGCGGTCAGCGAGAGATGATGTTGGTAGGGTCGAGGCTTCCACAGGGGTGGACAGCACATCGAACGAGTTTGCGACAAGCGAGGCCTGATGAGCACGAATCCATTTGACGACGAAGACGGCCGTTTCTATGTCCTCGTGAACGACGAGGAGCAGCACTCGCTGTGGCCGACCTTCTCCGAGGTCCCGCAGGGGTGGCGTGTGGTCTTCGGTGAGGACAGCCGACAGGCGTGCGTCGAGTACGTCGAACAGAACTGGACCGACATGCGGCCGAAGAGCCTGCGTGAGGCCATGGAGAAGGACAAGGCCGCGGGTAACGGCTGAGCCACCCTCACGCCCGAACCTCGGGTGACGCGCTCCGGGCCCGTTCCGCACTTCTCGCGGGATCGGGCACCGGAGCGTTCCCTTTGTCCGGTCGTAGTGCTGTGTCCGGTCGAAGTGCCGACACCGGGTCAGGACACCACGTCCTGCTCGGTGAGATCGGTCGCCGCGAGGGCGGACGCGAGATCGGGGTGCCGGAAGATCGCGGTCACCTGGTCGTGCACGACGCGGAACGCCGCCGCGCCGGCGGCGACCTGACCGGGTGCGTCCGCGGGCCCCGGCACCTCCTCGACCACGACCACCCCGGAGTGCACGAACATCCGTCCCGGGTTCAGTGTCAGCGCAGCGGTCGAAGCCCATTCGCGCAGGGCGCCGAGTCCCTGTGCGGCGCCCGCGGGGCCGGCGATCTCGATGTCGTCGCTGGACAGTGCCAGCAGCGTGTCGAGGTCGGACTCGTTCAGCGCGTCGTGCCACGCGAGGACCGTGGCGATCTCGGAGGTACTCATGATGTAACGCTATCGGTTTCCGGCCGGACCGGCGCGCGCTCGGACCCTGTCCGTGTTGCGTTCCCCGTCCGCGAACTATGCTGCGAAGACGCCCAGGTTGTCGAACGGGGCAATTCGATGATCGCGAAACACACCAGACCCCTCACCGTCCTGGCCTGCCTGTCGACGCTGCCGACGTTCGTGGCCGCGTGCGGTGGCCGCGCGGAGCAGGCCGAGGAGACGACCACCACGATGGTCGCGCCGGCACCCGACGTCGCGCAGACGTTCGACGTCGGCGGCGGCAGGCAGATGTACCTCGAGTGCAGCGGGACCGGGTCGCCGACGGTGGTGCTCGTCCCCGGTGCCGTCGCGGCGGCGCAGACGTGGAGCGAGGTCGAGGATCCGTCCGGCGCCGTCCATCCGAGCCAGTCCGCCGTGTTTCCCGAGGTCGCCACGTTCACGCGGGTCTGCTCGTACGACCGGGCCGGAACCGTCCGCGAGGACGACGAATTCACGTCGTCGACGCCGATGCCGCAGCCGACGACGCCGGAACGGGACGCGGCCGATCTGGCGGCCCTGCTGACCGCGGCGGGCGTGCCCGGACCGTACGTGCTCGTCGGGTGGTCGTACGGCGGCCCGGTCGCGCGGATGTACGCCGGCACACACCCGCATGCGGTGTCCGGTCTCGTACTCGTCGACGGCATGTCCGAATTCCTGCAGAACGAGTTGACCCCCGCCGACTTCTCCGTGTTCCTGGCGACGATCGAGCGTGACAACGAGGCCCGGCGGGCGCAGTGGGCCGACGTGGAGCAGGTCGACCCCGCCACCGTGTTCGCGCAGCTGCGGGCCGCCCCGGCCGTCCCCGCCATGCCCGTCGTCGTCCTCAGCGGGGACACCTTCGACGCGGACGCCTTCCGTGAGCGCCTGCCCGCCGACGCCCCGGCCGACTACCCGCAGACGTTCTGGGCGGCCCAACTGGCGTCGCAGGACGATCTGGCTCGCCTGTTCCCCGGCTCGCAACACATCACCCACACCGACAGCGGCCACGACATCCACCACGAGTCCCCGCGGCTGGTGATCGACGCGATCCGCGGCGTCTCGGGCAACTAGAGTGAACGAGTCTCCCGATTCCCTTGTCGACCAACGTATTCGGCTCGCCTGACGGGTGGGGTCGCTGCCCGGTGGTCAGTGTTGTCGCTGCTCGACGACCCAGGCCGCGATCTGTGCCCGCGAGGTGAAGCCGAGTTTGGTCAGGATGTGCTCGATGTGTCCGTCGGCGGTGCGTGGGGAGATGACCAGGCGGGAGGCGATGGCCTTGTTGGTCATGCCCTCGGCGACGAGGTCGGCGACCTGCCGCTCCCTCTTGGTCAGCTCGGCAGACGCGACCGAGGCGGGCCGCGCGGTCGCGGGTTCCACACCGAGCGCGTAGGCGATGGCTTCGTCGAGGTCGAGCGCACTGCCTTCGAGGTGTGCGGTCTCGAACGCCCGCTGGCCGAGCGTCCGGCGCGCGCTCCGCTCGCTCGCCTCGTGATGGACGAGCAGGCCCGGGTACAGCACGGTGTATGCGCCCGTCGTCCGGCCCAGGGCCTGCGCCGCACCCAACAGCACGGCGGCGCGTCGGGCGCTGCCCTCGGTGGACACGATCCAGGCCACTACCTCGAGGCACGCCGCGCCCAGGAACGGGTCTCCCCGCCGTCGGACCAGTCCGAGCCCCTGCTGAAGCAGCCGCAGCGCGCGGTCCCGATCACCGTGACGCCACACCGCGACCGCGGCACCCCACAGTGCGTACGACCGCCACACCGATTCGCCGCGGGGCTCGGTGATCGCGAGGGACTCCTCGCGACACCGGAGCGCCCCCGCGGTGTCCTGTTGGAGCTCGTCGGCCCATCCGAGGTTGTGGAGCGACGAGACCTGGGCAATGAGGTCGCCCTGCGTGACGAACGCGTCGTGCGCTCGCGTCAACAGCACGCTCGCCGGGGCAAGGTCGCCGGTGTAGACCGCGTGGCGCCCCTCGGTGAGGTCCACCCACGCGCGCACAGCCGGGTCCGTGGATCGTTCGGCGATGGCCCGGGCTTCGGCGACCAGAGCGGTGGACGCGGCGATGTCCCCCTGGACATCGGCCAGTGCACAGGTCCAGCACAAGCCCCTCGCGCGGACCACGGACGCGGTGACGGGGGCAGCTGCGACGGCACGGTCGAGCCAATGCCGTCCCTCACCGAGCCGGCCGCACGAGAACCAGAAGGCGTGCAGCGCCGACGCGAAGGACAGGACGTCCTCCGATCCCGCGTCGTCGGTGAGGGCGAATTCGAGAGCCTCGCGGAGGTTGGGCTGTTCCCGGTCGAGGCGGTCGATCCAGTCGAGCTGCCGGTCACTGATCCACTGCGACTCGGCATCGAGGGCGAGTTGCCGGTACCAGTGCAGGTGCCGCCGCTGCAGGTCGAGGTGCTCGTCGGACTCGCGCAGCCGTTCGCGTCCGTAGTCGCGCAGGGTCTCGAGCATCCGGAACCGGACCGCTGCGCCCGACTGCTCCCGGATCAGGATGGACTTGTCGACCAGGCACACCAGTAGGTCGACCAGGTCGTCCGGTCCCTCGTCCCACCGGCACACCTGCTCGGCGGCGTCGAGTTCGACACTGCCGGCGAACACCGACAACTGTGCCCAGAGTCGTCGTTCGGCCGGAGTGCACAGGTCGTGACTCCAGTCGATGCACAGGCGCAGGGCCTGCTGACGGGTCGGCGCCCCGCGGCCGCCGAGCGCGAGCAGTGTGAAGCGGTCCGTGAGCCGCTGCAGGATCTGCTCGGGCGAGAGCACCCGCAACCGCGCCGCGGCGAGCTCGATGGCCAGCGGCAGCCCCTCGAGCTGCGCGCAGATCTGCGCCACGGTGGCCGCGTTGTCCGCGGTGAGCTCGAACCCCGGCAGTGCGGCGGCCGCCCGCTCGACGAACAAGCCGACCGCATCGCAGGCCCGCACCTCTCGCGGCGACGGTTCACGGCCGGGATCGGGGACCGTCAGCGGCGGCACCCGCAGCACCGCCTCACCGCCGATGCCCATGGATTCGCGGCTGGTGGCGAGAATCCGAACCGTCGGGCAGGCGCGCAGCAGCGTCTCGGCCAGCGTCGCCGCCGCGTCGACCACCTGTTCGCAGTTGTCGAGGACCAGCAGAAGCTCCCGCTGGGCCAGGAAGTCCACCAGGACCTGCGTCAGTGGCCTGGTGGACTGCGGGCGCAGCCCGAGCGCGGCGGCCACCATCGCCTCGAGCAGCGCCCCGTCCCGCAACTCGCCCAGCTCGACCAGCCACACCCCGTCCGCGAACACCCGCCTGGAGTTCGCCGCGACGCGCAGCGCCAATCGTGTCTTGCCCACGCCACCGATCCCGGTCAACGTCACCAGCCGCGATACCGTCAGCAACCGCTTCGCCTCCGTCAACTCGGCGCGGCGGCCGACGAACGTGGACAACTCGACCGGGATGTTGCCTCCGCTCGTCGCAGACGCGCCGAGCGGCATGCGGACGGGGGTGCGGCCGGTGGTCAGCGGCACCGGCGGCTGATCCGGGCCGTCGGTCGGTTCCTCCGAGGTCGGTTCGCCGCGTAATGCCATCCCGTCGACCGGGAACCCGCTGCGGGCCTGCAACTCCTGGAGCCGTTCGCCCAGCGCCGCCGCGGTGGGCCTGGACTCCGGTGCGCGGGACATGGCGTGCTCGATCACCGCGGCCACGTCCGCGTCGACGCCGCCCTCGCGCAGGTCCGGCACCGGCGCGGTGGTGATCCGCAGGAACTGCGCCACCACCTGTTCGCCGCTGCGACGTTCGAACGCGGCGTGCCCGGTCAGCGCCGCGAACAGGGTGGCGCCGAGTCCGTACACGTCCGCGGCCGGTGTCGGCGGATCCCCGGCGAGCACCTCGGGCGCGGTGAACGCCGGCGACCCGGTGACCGTGCCGGTCGCGGTCTCGAACCCGCCGGTGATGTGTGCGATACCGAAATCCGTCAGGGCCGGTTCGCCGTAGTCGGTGAGCAGGATGTTCGCCGGTTTGACGTCGCGGTGCAGGATCCCGGCCCGGTGCGCGGTCTCGAGTGCCGCGGCCGTCTTCACCCCGAGCCGCAGCACCTCCGGTGTGGTGAGCGGCCCGTGCCGCCGGATCCGGGCCTCGAGCGAACCCTGACGGTGATACGGCATCACCAGATACGGCCGACCGATGTCGGTGGTCCCGACCTGCAGCACTGCGGCGATGTTCGGATGCCCGGTCAGCCGGCCCATCGCCCGCTGCTCACGCAGGAACCGCTCCCGGTTCGTCTCGTCCCACTCGGCGGTGAGCACCTTCACCGCCACCGTCCGCTCCAGGGCGGGCTGGTGACAGCGATACACCACACCGAAACCGCCGCGCCCGATCTCCTCCGGATCGTCGAACCCGGCCGCACCGAGGTCGTCCCCGATCACGGTGGCCACGTCACGTTGTGTTCGCAGCGGATCGCTGTCAGTCATCAGGCACATGCTCTCCGCCACCCCGCGACCCCCGACGTCGGGGCGACATGCTCACTACTCGGGCGGTCGTATCGTTCCAGAATATCGCTGCCGGACTGCGCCTTTCCGGTCGCGCGAGGGGACGTCGTCCAGGGAACGTGGCGCACCGGGGGCTCCGGTTTGTGAACCGCCGCGGCCGCCTGGATATGATGGGCGCGCTTCACCCGCCTCCTTAGCTCAGTGGTAGAGCACTCGCCTTGTAAGCGAAAGGTCGTCAGTTCAATCCTGACAGGGGGCTCCACCGCGACCTGAATGCAGCAACGCCCCCGCAACGTCGGCGGGGGCGTGCAGCAGGAAAGGCTCAGCAGCTTCCCGCGACCGCCGCGTTCATCCCACGCTCGAAGTCGGCCTTGTCCTGCTCCGACTTGCCCGCCCAGTCCGGCTCCGCCTGCGCGAGGGTGAGGAACTCGTCGCCGATCGCCTGCACGGCGGCGTCGTCCGCGGCCAGCCCGGATTCCTTCATCGTCTCGATGTAGGCGAGCACACCGTTACAGGTGTCGAGATAGACGTCGCCGGTCGTGGCCGGCTCCGCCAGGCTGTCCGACGTCGACTGCGCGGCCGACGTGGCGCTCGCCGACGAGGTGTCGGACGAGTCGTCGGATCCACAGCCGACGGCGAGCGCGGACACGGAGGCGGCCGCGAGTGCGGCGAACACGATGCGTTTCATGACCGGTATCTGTATCAGACCGTTGCGGAAAACCGGGCATCGGTCCGGCGGTTGCATTCGTCGCCCCGGAGGACCACCGTTGAGGGTGTTCATTTCGTGGGGCTGCCCCGCGCGAGGCCGCCCCGACACACGACTTCACGAGAAGCGTTGGAGGAATCATGCTCGGACTCGCGATCGGTCTCGGTGGAGCGGCAGTGGGACTCGGACTCGGGTTGCTCGGTGCCGGCGTCGGGATCCTCCTCAGTGACATCGGAGCAAAGCGTCACATCCGCCCGCTGCGACCGTGATCCGGTGAGTGCAGCACATCTGACGGCGCACCACCCGCTCGCGTGGATACGGTCCCACGCGAGTCGCAGACGGGGCGTGGACACCGGCGCCGACATTCCGGACGGTGCCAACGAGGTACTGGAACGTCTCGCGGCGCTCCCGCTGAGCGTGTGGAACTACCGCTTCGACCACGAGTCGGTGCGGCACCTCGGGCCGATGGCACAGGACTTCGCCGCCGTGTTCGGTCTCGGTTCGTCGCAGCGCAGCATCGCCCAGGTCGACGCCAACGGTGTCTGCATGGCCAGCATCCAGGCGCTGTACCGGCGGCTCGTCGAGGTCGAGAAGGAACTCGACCGGCTGCGGGCCGCGGAAGCTCACCGGATCGACGATGGTCGGCTAACCTGACGCCAGTCGAACCCTGGAGGTCGCCGGATGCCCGACATCACCTTCGACACCCCCGACGGCTCCATCGACGCGCTCCTCGAGCAACCCGGCGGCGCAGATCCGCATCCGGGAGTGGTCGTCGTCCACGACGCGCTCGGCCTCAGTGCGGATATCCGCGCGATCACCCGCGACATCGCGGACCACGGATATCTGACGCTGGCTCCGGACCTGTACTCCCGGGGCGGTGCCGCCCGGTGCGTCACGCGGGTGTTCCGCGAGCTGGTCGGACGCCAGGGTCGCGCGGTGACCGACCTGCTCGCGGCGCGTGATCATCTGATCGCGCGTCCCGACTGCACCGGCGCGGTGGCGGTGGTGGGCTTCTGCATGGGCGGAGGGTTCGCATTGGCCTTGTCGCCCATGGGTTTCGATGCATCGGCACCGTTCTACGGCGTACTGCCACGCCATCTCGACGAGGCACTGTCCGGGGCCTGCCCGATCGTCGCGAGCTTCGGGGCACGCGACCCGATCCTGCCGCGCGCGGGCCGTCGGCTCACCGAGACACTGGAACGGCACGGAGTCCCGCACGACGTCAAGACCTACCCCGGAGTCGGACACAGCTTCGCGAACCATCTGCCTGCCGGGCCCGCGACACCCCTGCTGCGGGTCGTCGGCTTCCATTACGGCGAGGAGCAGTCCCGTGACGCGTGGCGTCGGGTGTACGCCTTCCTCGGCGAGCACCTGTCCGGGTCGCGCTAGAGGACCGCTCCGTCAGCGGCGGAGCCTGCCCTCGAGCCAGCCGAACATGCGCTCGTCGGTCAGCAGCCGCGCCATCGGCTGGCAGTGGAAGTTCGCGCCCTCCGCCGCGGTGAACGGGGACAGCACGGTCGGCCCACCCGCGCGGTCGGCGAGTTCCTTCGACTGGCCGGGCCAGAACTGCTCACCCTCCGGATCGAGGACCAGCAGTGGGGTGGTGATCTGCGCGGCTTCGTCGTCGGTGAGGGTGTACCGGTGCACCTCGGTGAGCGTGTCGAAGTAACCGTCCTGCAGGTACGGTCGGGCGCGGAACTTCCACGTCCGCGCGGCCTCGGGGGAGAACTTCAACCCCAGTGCCATGTCGCGGTCGAAGGCGTCCCTGTTTCCCGCGCGGAACAACTTCATCAGGCTGCTCGGAATGTTGAGGCTCCACGACGCGGCGACGTCCACCACACCGGGGTCCGCGACCGCCGCCGCGAAGCGGTTCTCGTACGCCAGCGCTCGCCCGATCCAGAAACCGCCCTGACTGATCCCGTACAACGCGAGCCGACCGGCGTCGACATCGGATCGCGCGAGCACGAAGTCGACCACCGGAGTGAGGACCACCTCCCAGTCGGGCCGGAATCCGACGCCCCGCTCGAAGAGCATCGACTGCTGCCCCGGACCGTCGAAGACCAGCACGTTGTAGCCGCGGGCGAGGGCTCCGGCCGCCCCGGAACTCCACAACCCGCTGACCGCGCCGTCGCTGCCGTTGACCATCACCAGCGTCGGGCGGGCGGCGCCGTCCGCGTCCGGGCGGAAGAACCAACCGGGCAGCGTGTCCTGCTCGTACGGGATCGCGACGCGTTCGACGATCCGGTCGGTGGTGTCGACGAAACCGTCCCAGCTGGACCGGTGCAGGCGGAACGTCGGCACCAGCAGGTCGTCGGACTTGCGCCCGCTCACCGAATTGACCGCCACGGCGAAATAGTTTGCGGCCCTGAGATAAGCGAGGGAGGCGCTCACCCTGTGGCCCGCGGCGGCCTCCGCGTCGGCGGCCGCCCGAATCCGGCTTCCGGTGTCGTGCCACGCCTGAAACCAGTGGTCGTGGTCGTTGTTGGAGACCCCGTCGATCGTCGACAGGACCTCGCCGACGTCCGCCCCGCCGAAGGGCGCGGCGCCGAGGACGTACCGCACCGAGAAATCGAAATCCGCACTCGGGTAGAAACCAGCGCTGAACGCCCGGTGCGGGCGAGGGGCGAAGGCGGGGAACTCCGGCATGGTCGGCTCCGTTCGCGTCGGCGTCGCTCGGGCGGTGCGGTACCGGTGACCGCCCGGCACCGTAGTGAACCTCTGTGAGAGCGCAACACGGGTGATGCTGAACATGAAACGTGCTCCGCGAGTGCCTCGCAACATTTCGGGGCGCCGGGCGAAACCCGCTCGACGTCACACCCGTCCCGTCCGGCCGCATTCCCGACCGGCGAACTCCTCGCCGGTGTCCTCAACCTCCCGGGCCGCGAATTACGCGCAGGCCGTCACTGGGGGAGTTCCGTTGTGCTGTACCGGCCACCTTTGAGCCAGCGGCCGGGCAGTTTCCCCGCGAGGTCGCCGAGCGGGCCCACGGCGGCGGACAGCACACCGACCGTTTCCCGGAGCAACTCGACGCTCTCACCCAGGTGCTCGAGGTTCGGTGCGAGGGAGGTCAGTGTCTCCGACAGCGAGACGATCTGATCGAGCGGCCCACCCTCCGCGATGATCCGCTCCAGCTGCCCGTCCTTTGCGAGCAGGGACTCGAGGACGCCACCCTCCTCGAGCGCGCGATCGATGATCCCGCCCTCCCTGGTGAGGGTTTCGAGTGGGCCCGCGGTGGCGGTCAGACGTTCGAGTGGCCCGTCCTCGGCCGTCAGCCGGTCCAGCAGGCCGCCCGGGGCAAGCAGACGTTCGACGGGGCCGTCCTCCTCGAGCAGGCGGTCCACCGGGCCGCCGGGCGCGAGGACGCGCTCGAGTGGGCCGCCGGGCTCGAGAATGCGTTCGAGGGTGCCGTCGTGCGAAGTGAGCCGGTCGACCACACCGCCCTCCGCGAGCAACCGGTCGAGGGTGCCACCCGGCGACGTGAGACGGTCGACGACGCCGCCCTCGGCGAGCAGACGGTCCAGCGGTCCGCCGGGCTGCAGAGCCCGCCCGAGCGGCCGCTGATCCGAAGCGACCTCCGCCACCTGCTGCAGCAACTTCAGTGGATTCGACGTGTTCGTCGTGGTCAGCGTGCCGGCGCCGACGGGGGCGGCAGAGGACACCACGACACGGGCCGCGCCGAGCGCCGACGCCGCGGCCGCGAGAGCCGAGTCGGCGACGGCCAGCGTCGCCCGCGCCGGCAGTGTGACCATCGCCACCAGATTCATGCGATTACTGTAACCCGCCGCCGACGGGCACCGGTCGGATCCTGCCGGGGGGTCAGTGCAACACCTTCAGCCCGATCACACAGCCGACGATGCCGGCGATCAGCAGGACCTTCACGACCGAGGCCGACTCGGTGCCGGTGACCATCGCACAGCCGACAGTCAGCGCGGCCCCGACACCGACCCACACCGCGTAGGCCGTGCCGATCGGCAGCGTGCGCATCGCGTACGCGAGCCCCGCCATGCTCGCGACGAGGGCGACACCGAACAGGGCGGACGGAGCGAGTCGGGTGAAGCCGGCCGATCTGCCGAGCGCAGTGGCCCAGACGGCTTCGAGCACACCGGAAACGACGAGGACGAGCCAGGCCATGGAAATCTCTCCCAGGCACCGTCTTTTCGCTGGCCGGGTACGGTGCGCTCGTCCGGGTGTCGTCGTCGACGCCTCCACCGTAGCAACGCCTCACCGGCGGTCGGGCACGGATGTGAGCGACCTGACCGTCGGCTCACAGGAAACTCGCAGCCAGCGGTCAGCCTTCGGTCAGCGATCCGGGTGATGATGGTGCTGTGACTGGCACGAAGACCGATGCGAAGATCCTGATCGTCGACGACGAACCCAACATCGTCGAACTGTTGTCCGTGAGTCTGCGCTTCCAGGGCTTCGAGGTCGAAACCGCGTCCACCGGCGCCGAAGGCCTCGACAAGGCGAAGGCATTCCGGCCGGACGCACTGATCCTGGACGTGATGATGCCGGGAATGGACGGCTTCGGTCTGCTCCGCCGCCTGCGCGCCGACGGCATCGAGGCGCCCGTGCTGTTCCTCACCGCGAAGGACGCCGTCGAAGACAAGGTCACCGGCCTGACCCTCGGCGCCGACGACTACGTCACCAAACCGTTCAGCCTCGAGGAAGTCGTCGCCCGGCTACGGGTCATCCTCCGTCGCGTCGCACGCGACCCGAACGTCGTCGAACCGTCACGGATCTCCTTCGCCGACATCGAACTCGACGACGACACCCACGAGGTGTGGAAGGCGGGGAAACCCGTGTCGCTGTCGCCGACCGAGTTCACCCTCCTGCGGTACTTCATGGTCAACGCCGGTGTGGTGCTGAGCAAGCCGCGCATCCTCGATCACGTGTGGCACTACGACTTCGGCGGTGAGGTCGGCGTCGTCGAGTCCTACGTGTCCTACCTGCGACGCAAGGTCGACACCACCGAGCCGCGTCTGATCCACACGCTGCGGGGCGTCGGGTACGTCCTGCGCGAGCCGAGGTAGCGGCATGCACCGACTGCGCCGCGCGCCGCTGCGCTTCACACTGGTCGCGGCGCTGCTGGTGCTGGCCGCCCTCGGCCTGCTCGCCTCCGGTGTCGCGGTGACCTCGGCGATGAAGAACTCCCTGATCTCCCGGGTCGACACCTCGCTGCGGGAGGCGTCGCTGACCTGGGCGAAACCCCGCACTCACCCGCTGCCGCCGCCCACCGCCGAGGTGGGGCCGTCGCGGCCCCCGAGCCAGTTCTACGTGCGCAGCGAAACCTCCGACGGCACCACCCGCATGGTGATCAACGACCTCGCCGTCGAACCCGACCTGCCCGACGACCTCGGCGACAAGCCGGTGACCGTCGGCTCCGTCGGCAATCCCGGCAAGAACTGGCGGGCCCTGACCACCACCACGGCCGACGGAACGGTCACCGTGGCGGTGCGTCTCGGGGACGTCGACGCCACCGTCGAGCGGCTCATCGGACTGCAGGTCGGTATCGGCGTCGCGGTCCTGATCGCGCTCGGGGTCATCGGGTACTTCGTGGTGCGGCGCAGCCTGCGTCCACTCGTCGAAGTCGAGGAGACCGCCGCCGCGATCGCGGAAGGCCGCCTGCACCAACGAATCCCCGAGCGCGACGAGCGCACCGAGGTCGGTCGCCTGACGGTGGCCCTGAACAGCATGCTGGAGCAGATCCAGGCGGCGTTCTCGGCGACCGCGGCGTCCGAGGAGTCCGCTCGCCGGTCCGAGGAGAAGATGCGTCGCTTCGTCGCCGACGCCAGCCACGAACTACGCACCCCGCTGACGACGATCCGCGGATTCGCGGAGCTGTACCGGCAGGGAGCGATTCCCGACGCCGGGCAGGCCATGTCGCGAATCGAGGCGGAGGCGTCACGGATGGGCCTGCTCGTCGAGGACCTGCTGATGCTGGCACGTCTCGACGCGCAGCGACCCCTGGAACAGTCGCCGGTCGACCTGCTGACGGTTGCGTCCGACGGCGTGCACGCCGCCCGCGCGATGGCACCCGAACGCGCCATCGCACTGGAGGTCGTCGACGGGCCGGGCCGGCCCGAGGTGCTCGGCGACGACGCCCGTATCCGTCAGATCCTGACCAACCTCGTCGGCAATGCACTCGGCCACACACCCGCCGATGCGGCGATCACCGTGCGGGTCGGCACCGTCGGCGAGTACGCGCTGTTCGAAGTCGCCGACACCGGCCCGGGGCTCGACGCCGAAGCGCGCGAACGCGTTTTCGAACGCTTCTACCGAGCCGACTCGTCGCGGACACGCCAGTCCGGGGGCAGCGGACTGGGACTGTCCATCGTCGCCGCACTCGTGGCCGCGCACGGGGGCACGGTGACCGCCGACTCGCCCGACGGTGGGGGAGCGGTGTTCCGGGTGCTGTTGCCGCGCACGGACGGTGACTGATCAGGCCGTCCCGCCGGACGTGCCGTGGAGAGTCAGATCGGTTGTGTGTCAGCACGGAGCGACTGGCGGGCCAGCGCAGCGATCAGGTCGGTCTGGGTGACGATCCCGACGATCACGCCGTCCTCCAGTACCGGTACCGCGTCGCAACCGCCTTCCGCCAACAACGGCAGGAGCGCTCCGACGGGAGTGTCGATCGTGGTAGCCGCCGTGTCGACCGCCATGATGTCGCCGGCACGTATGCCGGGTGCGGCGTGTTCGCTGCCTCGTCTCTGCAACGGCGTCGTGCCCATCGCCGACGAATCCTGTTGGCAGAGGATCAAATGGATCTGGAACACCACACCGGAATACTTGCCGTTCTCGTCCACGACGGGCAACGAGGTGAATCCATGCTTCCGGAACAGGTCCGCGACGTGGTCGAGGGTGGCGTCGGCACCGATCGTGACGAGGTCGCGGGACATGACGTCGCCGGCGTTCAACGGGCCTGTTCGATGACCCGCGGCCTGCAGTTCAGCGGCCCCGACCAGGCGGGCAAGATCCGCGACGCCGAGGTTCAACGACTGTTCGTAGCGCTGAAGGATGTTGGTCAGTTCGTCCTCGCTGAGCCCGAGACGCTCGACAGGAGGGGGTGAGGAGTCCAACTGTCGCAACGGATAGTGCCTGCCGGTCAACCGGCCGTAGACGGCGGCGAATGCGACGACCAGGCACGTGCCGAGCAGGACGGGGGTGAGCACGAAGCGAAACCCGAGGTGATGAACCGCTTCTGGTGACAGCGCGGCAGTCATTGCCACCGCACCTGCGGGAGGGTGCACTGCCCGGAAGAGCAGCATCACCGCGACCGACAAGCCGACCGCGAGCGCGATCCGGACAGTCAGGACGGGGATGAGGAGCGTCGCTGCAACACCGACCACCGCCGCGAGGGTGTTACCCACGATCGCCGGCCACGGCTGCCCCAGAGGACTGCTGGGTGCGGCGAAGACGAGCACGGCCGTGGCGCCGAACGGTGCGATCATGTACAGACCGAGAACCGGGTCGAGACCGGGTGCAATCAGCACCAGGACGGCCAGTGCCGAGCCGGTCAGTGCCAAGCCGACAGCCGTTCCGGTTCCTGCGCGGAGTACTTCACGAGGCTGCAGTGCCGTGTAGGCAGGTCCGAGACTGCGCAACGTCGAACGTAACGGGACGGGCCTTCGCTCGGTCATCTGTCGACCCATCCCACGCTCGATATCCCTTCCGTTCTCCACCGGGCGACGTCGGTCCGGCGAGGTCCTGTGCAAGGCTAATGGGATGGTATCGACCCTCGGACGGCGGAACCGATCGAGGGCTCGGGTCCACCGCACTCGTGCAACGATCCGGCATTCCTGCCTGCAGCCGAGTGCTCACTCCCGAGTTCGCTCGGAGAGGCTCGTCCGTTTTCGATCCCGTCGCGGTGGGGTGCCGCGTTCGGCGGGCGGGCGAGGCAACGTGACCCCGAGGGTGCCGGATCGTCCGATCCAGACGAGGACGTCGCCGGGCAGCCGCGTGACGCGGAAGAGCCCGTCCGTCTTGGCCTGATGATGAATTCCGCACACGGGTTGGCCGTTGGTGTCGATCGACCAACCCCCGGCGAAGGGGTCGGCGTGGTCGTACTCGGTGATGTGATCGAACTGGCAGCGGCCCGCCGGAATCTCGCAGCCGGGGAAGGCGCACGTCGGGTACGTGTCGAACACGGCGTCACGGACATCGCGGGACGGCCGGTAGGTCAGAGCACCCTTCGGTGGATCGGTGTGCCCGCCGTGACCGTTGGTGAACTCACCGAGGAGCAGCGCGGGATCGTGGTCGATCGCCTCCAGCACCGCCGTGACCGTCAACTCGTTCGGCGGCAGCACGTACGGCCAGCCGTCGGGTACGTCCGCACGCGGAGGTGACATCGGATTCGATTCGTCCCCAAGGGATTCTGGAGACACAGGCGGCGGCACCACTCCCGCCCGGCGGCGGGTGCGATGCCTGGGACCGGTCGGCGAACTGCAGGCGGGCGTGCCGGTCTCGTCGGGCTGCCCTGTGCCGTCGCCACCACCCGCCGGCCCGGCGTTCGCTGCCGACGATCGGGCCGCCTTCGACCGCTGGTCGCCACCGGGCCGGACGGTGTCGGAGGGTTCCCGAGATTCGGTCGCGGCGTTCCGGGCTCCGTCGGCGATGCGCCGGGCGTCGGTGATGATCGCCTGCCAGGTGCCGTCCCCGGCCAGCTTGCGGGCGAGTTCGGGATCGATCGGCCCGTGTCCGTCGAGGTGGGCGGGGTTGTCGGCGAGACCGAGGAGGGTGTCGAGGTCCACGTGGATGTGGACCTCGGGTCGCAGTGGCTCGGGCGCAGGCAGGTGCGCTGTCGGGCAGGAGGCGGTTCCGCACCGGCAGTGCAGGTACCTCTCGCCGCGGGCGAGGGCCATGAAGGCGTCGACTCGCAGGTGGTCGCGGGTGCGGGGATCGTCGGTGCAGACGGTCGCAGACATGTCGTGGATGAGCCAGTCGAGAACCTGCCCCTCCTCTGCGTCGAGGTTGGCGTACAGGGTGGTGAGGCCGTGCATGGAAGGCCTGATGCTGACGTAGCGCTGCCGGGTGCGAATGGTCTGCCGGACGCGGGCGGCCTCGTCGGGATCGGCGTCGATCAGGATCCGCATGATCTCGTTCGACAGGGCTCGGGGCGCGCGGTGCAGTGCGGCGTCGGCGATCTTTCCCTCGATCCGGTGCAGGGTGGTGTCGCTGATGTCGGCGGTGTCCTCCGCGATGCGTTGGACGCGGGGATAGTCGAGGCGTCCGGCGAGGAACGCGGCGCGGACCGTCGGGAGGCGGGCTTCGAGCGCCTGCCCGGTGCGAACGATCCGGACTGCGGTGGTGTGGCTGACTCCGAGCGCGAGCGCGATCTCCATCTCTGCGCCACGGCCCGCGCGGCGGAGCGCGCCCTTGCCGAGCCGTGCTGCATCGCCTTCGAAGCCACGTCGGGCGAAAGCGGCCACGGTCAGGACCTTCCGGGCGCAGGTGCTGTTCTCGGCACGGGCATGAGCGCGTATGGCGTTCACGGTGGTGACACCGTCTGCGAAATCGACCACGTACTCGGCATCGTTCGCGGTACTCGTCGCGCTCATCTGGCCCCCTGTCGAATCCCCCAATTCGAAAATGTGTTCGAATACTAGCGTGGCGGCGCCCGAAAAGGAAGGGCCGGCGCGGGTCGGTTTCGTGGGGCGGAGGGTTCCTGTGTGTTCTGTCAAGCGCCGGACCGTTCGAACACCGGCCGGGCCGAGGTTTGGTGCGGGTCGACGAGGGAAGCGTCGACCCGCACCAATTTCGTCTTGGCGATCAGGTAAGTCGAGGATCGAGCCCGGCATGGGCGGATCCTGTCGACCTCAGGAGACCGCTTCGATGCGGGGCATTGTGTAGTGACCGTCCTGAATCGCCTTGCTGGGCCCGTACATGCGAAGGATCAGGTAGACATCCTTCTCTGGAATCGGCAGGAAGTTCGGACTGTCCCTGTTCGACTCGACGTCGGCGTTCAACTCGATCGTGTAGTAGCCCTCGGAGTCGGGCAGAAGTGTGCGGTCGCCGCGACTGTGCCGGTTGATCGCGTTGTGCGCCATGAGCCGATCGTCGGTGCCGTAGACGGTGAATGACCAGAACTCACTGACGTCGGGAGCGCGGAACCGGGCTCGGTACCTTCTCCCTCCCGCCCCGGTGATCGGCGACCCGTCCGAGCCAGTTTCGACTTTCATGTACACGGACTCGACCGGCGGCAGTCCCCACTGTCCGAGGTACGTCCCCGCCGCGAACAGTTCCCGCGGTCCGGTCTGCAGATCGTCGCGGGTACCGAGCAGTTCGCCGGCATTCGTCAACGTCGGTGCGAGATCGACGAGCCGCTTCATACCGAGTTCCTGCCCCCGCGTCATCGCGTCGAGCTGTTCGTCAGTGAACCCGGTTCCGCCCGGACCGATCCCGACGGCCCTGTACTTCTCGAGCCACGCCGCGTCGGCCGCCGCCATCGATCCGTCGCCGAGCACGAAGTTGACCCGCTGCAGCCAGTTCGTCGAATCCGGATCCGGGAAATCGCGCTCCGGCTGCGGCGGGCCGGTCACTCCCAGATACTGCGAGAGCGTCTTGATCGTCCACTGGTCCTGGTAGCGGCGAGCAGCGGTGAGGTCATCTCCGCCGATGGTCATGATCCGTCCCATGACCTTGATGAGGTCGGAGTCCGACCGTATGACGGTGTCGATCCCGTCTGGTTCCTTTCCGGACCAGGCTCGGGCCGCGAACAGGAAGCGGCCACCCTTGGTGCCGCGGGTCCGTGATCCGATCATCGCGGTGGTGTAGTGACCGAGGTCCATGGTGTGCAGGATCCAGTACCGGCCCTCGTCGAAGTCGGGGACGGTGACCACGACCGGTTCGGCTGCCACGTCGAACCAACCTTGCAGGTGCAGTGTGTCGTTGTTGATCGTGGGGTGTGCCGTGTACGTGTCGTCGGCAAGGTCGCGGATTGTCTGGAATTCGTTGAACGGCACGCGGGGTTTGATGGTGGTCTCGTACAGAAACTTGTAGGCCTCGTCCATCGAGTACGCGTACAGGTACGCGTCCGTGGCCAGCTGATCGGAAATCCCTGACGTGCTCATGCAGTGGTCCCTTCCGTCTCGCTCGGGTCGCCCACATTCCAACACGACACGGCTGCCGGTGTCGGGATTGTTCGAGGCAGCAGGTCATGCGGTGAGTTGCCTCGAGGAAGCACCTCGATGGTCTTCGTGCATCGTCCGCCACAACCGTTTCGCGACTTGTCGTTTCAGACAACGCATGGCCTCACGGGATGTCTTGCCCTCGGCCATCTTCCGCTGGTGGTACGCGTAGCCGTCGCTGCTCGGTGTTCGGGCCTGGGTGACGGCGACGATGTGGATCGCCGAGTTCAGTGTGCGATCGCCGGATCGGGACAGTCGGTGTCGCTGCTTGTCGGCGCTGGCGACCTCGACGGGTGCGGTGCCGCTGTAGTTCGCGAACGCCGCCTCGCTGACGAACCGGGTGGGATCACCGGTGCGGGCGAGGATCCGGGCCGCGGTCACGATCCCCACGCCGGAGATCTTCAGCAGCCGCGTGCCACTGGCGGCAAGCTCGGTCTTGATTCGGGCGGTGATGTCCTCGATCTGGAACCGGATTCGCCGCAGGTCACCGACGATGTCGAGGGCGACGTTCTTGCGCATCGCGTCCGCCGGGGTCCCGGGCAGGAACGACTTGAGTTGGTGGGCGGCGTCCTCGGTGTCGAATTCGCGTTCCATCCCGCCGGGGAACAGTTCGCGCAGTAGGGCGTGGAGCTGGTTGACGAGCCGGCCATTGTGTTTGACCAGGTCGATGCGGCGTTCGTCGAGGATCCGCAGGACATCGGTGTGGCCTTCGGGGGCGACCGGCCGGAAGTCGCCCTGACTGAACGCCACACACGCCGCGGCGGCCGCATCGATGCGGTCGTTCTTGCGCCGGCCACCACGCGAAAGCTCCCGCACTCGGGCAGTCGCGGTCGACGGGATATCGACGACGGCCTCACCGCGGCTGATCAGCCACTGGGTGAGGTGGTGACCGAGCCCGGATGCGTTCTCCACCGCCCAGATCCGGTCCGGCCACGACTTGGACCAAGTGATGAGGTGGGCGTAGTCGTCGAATGACGACTGAATGCGCACCGATCCGAGATCCCGGTTCGTGGCCGGATCGACCGCGGTGGCCGTGTGGGTGGACTTGTGCGGGTCGATACCGATCACGATCACCTGGCGGGCGCCTTCCATGCGGTGGACAGGGGGTATCCGCTGTCGGCATTCCGACTTCCGGCCGCCCTCGCGGGTGGCGTTCCTGTGTTGAGCCAGGCAGCGAACGGAGACCGTGGGGAGGCAGAACCCTCTATGAGCCAACCCCCCGGCCGGTCGGGTGGCAGGAAGCTCCTCGGGCCATCCCCACGGTCTCCTACGGCACGCTACGACCCGTCGGTTCGAACACGACGCCGCTCCGATATACAAGTCGGGAAGCAGGAGGCGCAGCGTGCGCTCGAGTCCGGCGGCCAGGTCCGTGTCGGGGTGGAGGATCCAGTGTTCGTGCGCGGCCATGGTGGCGGCGAGGACGGCGTGCCCCACGGCGATGGGGAACAGGGCGTCGGTCGGTTCGCCGCTGCGGGCCGCGGCGAACTCCACCGATGCTTCGCGCCACCGCCTGTGGCGCAGCATGGCCTGGGCCTGGACCGCGGGGACCGTCTGGACGAGGTGGGCGCGGTGCATCGCCCAGTCGACCTGGTCCGCCGGGAAGGTGGCCAGCGACGTGACCACGGCACGAACGATGACGTCCTCGTACGGTTCCGACGGGTCGCCGGCCGCGAGCAGTTCGCGCAGGCGGCCGATCTCGCCCTCGGTTTCGACCCACAGGACGTCCGCCTTCGACGGGAAGTGGCGGAAGAACGTGCGGCTGCTGATGCCTGCCGGCAGCTGTGGTTCCCCACCAGGCGGTGCGCACGCTCGGGGTGGGACTGGTCGCGACCGGACACGCCCCGGACGGAGTGATCGAGGCGTTCGAGGCGCCGGGCCGGTTCGTCGTGGGCGTCCAGTGGCATCCGGAGGCGCCGGGCACCGCCCCGCAGGTCGCCGCCGCGCCGTTCACCCTGCTGCACAACGAGATCGAGATCGGTGCGCCTGCGGCAGCGCAGCTGCCCTAGGTGAGCACCGCCTCGTGCTTGCGGCGGTCGAACTCGGGCAGCGGGCGCCGCTCCCGCAGCGTCTCGGTGATGCGGGGATCCGCCAGATGCAGTCTGCCGATCGCCGCGAGATCGAATTCGTCTGCACCGAGGCGTTGTTCGAGTTCGGCGATGTTGTCGACCGACTCCACCGTGGGCCCGGCGAGCCGCCCGTCGTGCAGCGACTTGCCGAGTCCGACGCTGCCGACGGCCATCGTGATCGCGCCGGTCGTGCGTTTCGCCCACCCGGCCAGCGACAGGTCGCTGCCCTCGAACGCGGGCGCGTCGAAGCGGCGGGCACTGGCATCGAGGACGTCCACGCCGGCGTCGACCAGTGCCCCGAGCACGACCCCGAGTTCCTCCGGGGTATCGGCGATCCGGGCGGTGTAGTCCTGCTGCTTGTGCTGGGAGAACCGGTACAGGATCGGGATCTGCTCGCCGACCGCCTCGCGGATCGCCCGGACCACGGCGGCGGGAAAGGCGGTGCGGCGCTGCAGGTCTCCGCCCCACGCGTCGTCGCGGCGATTGGTCGAGGCCCACAGGAACGAGTCGAGCAGGTAGCCGTGGCCGCCGTGGATCGCGATCGCGTCGAACCCCAGATTCGCGGCGGTGCCCGCCGCCTCCGCGTACGCGACGATCACGTCGGCGATGTCGGTGTCCGTCATCGACGCGGTGGGCGTGACGGCGCGGTCGACGTACTCCTGCGGGTAGGACGTGACGCCCGGCTCGCCCCACAGACCGGAGGGGCGCATCGGCCGTACGTCGTCGATCCGCCGCATCGCTCCGAACAGCGGCCCGACGTGCCACAGCTGCGGCGCGATGCGGCCGCCCGCCTCGTGCACGGCGTCGACCGCGCGGCGCCACCCGTCCCGGGCGGCGCGGTCGTGCAGGTTGGGCACGTCGGGATGGTCCATCGCGCTCGGATGGTCGATGACGACACCCTCGGTGACGATCAGGCCGGTGCCGCCCTCCGCGCGACGCCGGTAGTACTGCGCGACCTCGGCGGTCGGCACGCCGCCGGGGGAGGCGGTCCGCGTCATCGGCGACATCACGACGCGGTTGGGAAGGTCGAGCCCGCGGATGCGAAGCGGACGCAGCAGCGGTGAATCGGTGGCGGTCACGGTGGCAGTCACAACTCCTCGGGCGGCGGGTGGGGAACCTCAATCAAGCGGGTTCCCCGCCCGTCCGCACCGGCAGTCCCGCTCGCCGGGATTGTCCGTCACCGGATCGATCAGGCCGGAACGTTCGCGCCGTGACCGAGTTCGCGCAGCGCGGCCTTGATGGTGGTCTGCGCCTCGTCGAGCGACTCGGGGGAGGGGTTGGGGTCGGCGCCGGAGATGTTGAAGTCGCCGAGGCTGTAGGCGGGGAAGACGTGCAGGTGCAGGTGCGGCACCTCGAGACCGGCGATCAGCAGACCGGCGCGTGGGGCGTCGAAGCCCTTGCGGACCGCCTGGCCGAGGATCTGCGCGACCCGCGAGACCTTCGCGAACACCTCGCCGTCGAGGTCCTGCCACTGGTCGATCTCGGCTCGCGGGACCACGAGGGTGTGGCCCTTGGTGATCGGGTTGATGGTCAGGAACGCGACGACGTCGTCGTCCTCCCAGACGAACCGGCCCGGCAGATCGCCGGCGATGATCATGCTGAAAACGGATGCCATGGTTGCGATTATGCGCGTCCCGGTACGCGGCTGCTCACGGTGCCGTCACGGGCGTCGCCGTGTCGGCCGGTCAGGGGGTCACCGGCTCGTGACGGACGGGCATGGCGAGTGTCGTGAGGTCGCCGTCGTCGGCGGAGCGGACCACGACGGGCTGGTCGGGTGCTGCGATGTCGAGCATCACGTCGGGGCCGACGGCCGTGGCGATCGCGGGATACAGGGTGGTGATCTCGAATGCGAGCGCGGTGTCGGGGCCGCGGACGCCGGCGGGGATGGTCACCGGGCGGGCGTCGGGTCCGGGCGCGGACACCGTCACGGCCCCGTCGGACACCCGCACGAGGACACGGTCGTCCGGTTGGTCCTCGGTGGCCCGCACCAGGGGGTTTCGGGCCACCACCACCCGCGTCCGGACCGGTGCGAGCGCGTCGAACACGGCCCGGTGATCGGGGAAGGGGTCGGGCAGCAACCGGCACACGCGGGTGCCGCCCGTGCCGGCGTCCACGACCAGGCCGTGCGGGTCGGTCCGCAGGTCGACGACCGACTGTCGGCGCGTCCACGACGCCGCCATCCGCAGATCGTCCCCGTCGGCCGTCCCGGACCAGCCGGCGCGGCCCCCACGGTCGAGCGTCACCGTCCGCGTCGCCAGCCGATACCGGTCCGTGGCCGTCAGGACCAGACAGTCGTCGACGGTCTCGAGGTGCACGCCGGTCAGCACCGGATGCTCGGCGTCGTGCGCGGTCGCCGAGAGCACCTGGTCGATCGCCGAGGCGAGCACCGGCCCGCGGATCGTCGCCACGCGAACCGAGCCCGCGGGCTGCGCGGGCTGCACGTCCAACGAGGCCCGGATCTCCGCGGCCGCCGCCCGCGCCTGCCGGACCCGGGCGTCGAGCCCGCCGACGTGCTCGTCGATCAGCGCGGCGGCCCGACCCGCGTCCGCGTCCAGCACCTCCGAGACCCGGTCGAGCGGCATGTCGATCTCGCGGAGCCGACGGATCGTCACCGCGCGGTCGAGTTGATCGGGGGCGTAGTAGCGGTACCCGGACGTCTCGTCGACGGCGGCGGGCAGCAGCAGTCCGGAGTCGGCGTAGAACCGCAGGGCGCTGGGACTGATGCCGCTGGACCGCGCGAAGACGCCGATCGTGATCAGGTCGTCGGATCGTGCGGGGCGGGGGCGGTGATTCTGTGGCACCAGTTCATGATCGTGTTTCAACCAACCTCGAGGTCAACGCTCACAGGAAACTGTCAGTCGGGGTCCAGGGAGGCCGCAGCTTCGGGCGCGACCGTGAGTGCCATGACGAAATCGCTGGTTCGCCCACAGGCCGCGCTGCCCGTGGCCGCGGACACCGTGACACTGGACGTGGTGGTCCCGGTGTACAACGAGGAACGCGACCTCGAACGCTGCGTCCGCCGCCTGCACCACCACCTCGCCGAGGCGATGCCGTATCCGAGTCGGATCACCATCGCCGACAACGCGAGCATCGACGGCACCCTCGCCGTCGCGAACCTTCTCGCCGCCGAATTCGAGAACGTCCGGGTCGTGCACCTGGACCAGAAGGGTCGCGGCCGCGCGCTGCGGACCGTGTGGAGTGCGTCCGACGCCCAGGTCGTCGCGTACATGGACGTCGACCTGTCGACGGACCTCAACGCCCTGCTGCCGCTGGTCGCTCCGCTGGTGTCGGGGCATTCGGACCTGGCGATCGGCTCCCGGCTCTCCCGCTCGTCGCGGGTGGTGCGCGGACCGAAGCGGGAGGTGATCTCGCGTTGCTACAACCTGATCCTCCGCGGCGCCCTGCGGGCCAAGTTCTCCGACGCCCAGTGCGGCTTCAAGGCGATGCGCACCGACGTCGCGCGCCAACTGCTGCCGTTGGTGGAGGACACCGGCTGGTTCTTCGACACCGAACTGCTGGTGCTCGCCGAGCGGGTCGGCCTGCGCATCCACGAGGTGCCGGTGGACTGGGTCGACGACCCCGACAGCACCGTCGACATCGTCGCGACCGCGGTCGCCGACCTCAAGGGCGTGGTCCGGGTGGGGCGGGCGCTGGCCACGGGGAAGCTTCCCGTCGCCGCACTGCGCAGCAGCCTCGGCCGGGAACCGCTGGTCGCCGGCGTCCCGCACGGAATGGTCGGCCAGCTCGTCCGATTCGCGGTCGTCGGGATCGGGTCGACGCTCGCGTACATGGTGCTGTACCTGATGCTGCACTCGGCGCTCGGTGCGCAGGCGGCGAACTTCACGGCGTTGCTGATCACCGCCGTCCTCAACACCGCCGCCAACCGCGCGTTCACCTTCGGGGTCCGCGGATCCGAGGGCGCCGCGCGCCACCAGGTGCAGGGGCTCGCCGTGTTCGCGTTCGGGCTGCTGCTGACCAGCGGATCGCTGTTCGCCCTGCACCACTGGGCGCCCGGCGCGTCCCGGCACGTCGAGCTCGCGGTCCTCGTCATCGCCAATCTCGTTGCCACCGTTTCCCGTTTCGTTGCCCTCCGGTGGGTGTTCCGGCACCACACCCCGAACCACAGTCAGTCCCAGGGAGTCGACCAGTGACCACAACATCCGTTCTCGACCACGAACCCGTGGTCCCCGACGCCCCCACGCCGCGGCCCCGGCCGCGGTGGGAGCCGTGGGCGCTCGCGGCGCTGCTGATCGGCACCGCCGTCGGCTACCTGTGGAACCTCGGCGCCTCCGGCTGGGCCAACTCGTTCTATTCGGCTGCGGTGCAAGCCGGTTCGGTGTCGTGGAAGGCGTTCTTCTTCGGCTCCTCCGACGCGGCCAACTCGATCACCGTCGACAAGCCGCCGGCGTCCCTGTGGGTCATGGAGCTGTCGGTTCGCGCGTTCGGCCTCAACTCGTGGTCCATCCTGGCGCCGCAGGCGCTGATGGGTGTCGCGTCGGTCGCGCTGCTCTGGGCGATCGTGCGCCGCTACTTCGGTGCCGGCGCCGGTCTGCTCGCCGGGCTGGTGCTCGCGGTGACGCCCGTCGCCGCGCTGATGTTCAAGTTCAACAACCCCGACGCATTGCTGGTGCTGCTGACCCTCGCCGCCGCCTGGGCGTTGCTGCGCGGCATCGAGGACGGACGCACCCGCTGGCTCGTGCTCACCGGCGTGTTCGTCGGGCTCGGATTCCTGACCAAGCAACTCCAGGTCATGCTGGTGGTGCCGCCGCTCGCGCTGACCTACCTGCTGTTCGGTCCGCCGAAGCTCGGCAAGCGCATCGCGCAGCTGTTCGCCGCGCTCGCCGCGATGGTCGTCTCCGCCGGCTGGTGGCTGCTCGCCGTCGAACTGTGGCCCGCGGACTCGCGGCCCTGGATCGGTGGCTCGCAGAACAACTCGATCCTCGAACTGACCCTCGGCTACAACGGTCTCGGCCGACTCAACGGCGACGAGACCGGATCGGTCACACCCGGACGCGGCGGTGCCGCGACCGACGGAGCGGCCGCCCAGGCCGCCGGTGACGCGATGGCCGGCGCGATGCCCGGCGGCGGCGGACCCGGCGGAGGCGGCGGCATGTGGGGCAACACCGGCATCACCCGCATGTTCGAAGCCGCCCAGGGCGGGCAGATCGCCTGGCTGATCCCCGCCGCCCTGATCCTCGGCGTCCTCGGAATCGTC
Organism: Rhodococcus sp. NPDC003318; assembly: GCF_042879035.1. Lineage (NCBI taxonomy): Bacteria > Bacillati > Actinomycetota > Actinomycetes > Mycobacteriales > Nocardiaceae > Rhodococcus > Rhodococcus sp. NPDC003318. The sequence continues at coordinate 254,401 of NZ_JBIAOU010000002.1, forward strand.
CTGCGCGGCAAGCTCGCCCGCACCGACACCAAGCGCGCCACGTTCGTGCTGTTCGGCGCCTGGCTGCTGACCACCGGTCTGGTGTTCAGCTTCATGGCCGGCATCTTCCACTCCTACTACACGGTCGCCCTCGCGCCGATGATCGGTGCGCTGGTCGGTGCCGGTGCGGTCACCGCCTGGCGGCACCGCGACCTGCTGTGGGTGCGGATCGTCTCCGCGGTCACCATGGTGGTCACCGCCGTCTGGTCGTGGGAACTGCTCGGCCGCAGCGCCGACTTCGTCCCGTGGCTGCGCTGGGTGATCCTCGTCGTCGGCATCGCCGCCGCAGCCGCGCTGCTGCTGCCGCGCCTGACCGGTCGACTGGCCGCGGGCGCCGCTGTCGCAGCCGTCCTCGCGGCCGTCGCGGGACCCACCGCGTACGCCATCGACACCGTCACCACCCCGCACACGGGTTCGATCGTGACGGCCGGACCGAACACCGGCGGTATGGGCTTCGGTGGTCGCGGAGGACCCGGCGGCGCGGACGGCCGCAGCTTCGGGCAGCGCGGCGGCCAGGCCGGCCAGATGCTCGGCGGCCCGGCCGGCCAGATGCCCGGCGGCCAGGCCGGCCAGATGCCCCAGGGCGGTCAGATGGGTCAGACGGGTCGGATGCCCGGCGCCACGGGTACGGCTCCCGGCGCTGCCGGACAGTTGCCGGGCGGTATGACACCGGGTGGCACGGCGCCCGCTCCGAACGGTGCCGCTCAGGTGCCCGGCGGGGGCCAGACGGGCCAGCTGCCCGCCGGCGCCGAGGCGGGGCAGACGGCAGGCGGAATGGGCGGCGGTCCCGCGGGCGGGCTGCTCAACGGCAGCAAGCCGAGCAGTGAGCTGACCGCGATGCTGACCGACGGCGCCGACCGGTACACCTGGGTCGCCGCGGCGGTCGGCTCCAACAGCGCGTCGGGTTACCAGCTCGCCACGCAGCGGCCCGTGATGCCGGTCGGCGGGTTCAACGGCAGCGACCCGTCCCCGACTCTCGAGCAGTTCCAGCAGTACGTCGCGGATGGAAAGATCCACTACTTCATCGGCGGCGGCGGCGGCGGCTTCGGCGGCGGCATGGGAGGCAGCAGCAACGCGTCGGAAATCTCGCAGTGGGTGACGGAGAACTTCACCTCCACCACGGTCGACGGGGTCACGCTCTACGACCTGACCTCGCCGACCACTCGGACCGGAACGTAGTCTGAGGTCCGTGCGCGTACTCGTCGTCGGCTCCGGAGCCCGTGAACATGCCCTTCTGCTCGCTCTCTCCCGCGACCCGGGAGTGACCGCGCTCTTCGCGGGCCCCGGCAATGCCGGGACCGCGAAGATCGCCGAACAGCACCCGGTGGACGTCGCGTCCGGTGATGCCGTCGTCGCCCTCGCCAAGCAGGTCGAGGCCGACCTCGTCGTCATCGGGCCCGAGGTTCCGCTCGTCGTCGGGGTCGCCGACGCGGTGCGGGCCGCGGGCATCGCGTGCTTCGGACCGTCCGCCGATGCCGCGCGGATCGAGGGTTCCAAGGCGTTCGCCAAGGACGTGATGGCGGCCGCCGGGGTGCGGACCGCGCACAGCGAGGTCGTGGACAACCCCGCCAAGCTGGACCAGGCGCTGGACCGTTTCGGCCCGAACTGGGTCGTCAAGGACGACGGACTGGCGGCGGGCAAGGGCGTCGTCGTCACCACCGACCGGGCCGCGGCCCGCGCCCACGCCGCGGAGATTCTCGACCACGGGCATCCGGTGCTGCTGGAGTCGTTCCTCGACGGACCCGAGGTGTCGCTGTTCTGCCTCGTCGACGGCGAGACCGTGGTCCCGTTGCTGCCCGCGCAGGACCACAAGCGGGTCGGTGACGGCGACACCGGACCGAACACCGGCGGCATGGGCGCCTACACGCCGCTGCCGTGGCTGCCCGCCGAGACCGTCACGCAGATCGTCGACGAGGTCGTCAAGCCGGTCGCCGCGGAACTGGTGAAGCGGGGCAGCGGTTTCTCCGGACTGCTGTACGCGGGCCTGGCGATCGGCAAGGACGGGCCGGCCGTCGTCGAGTTCAACTGCCGCTTCGGCGACCCCGAGACGCAGGCCGTGCTGGCGTTGCTGGAGTCGCCGCTCGGTGAGGCGCTGAATGCGACCGCGACCGGAACCCTCGCCTCGCTGCCCCCGCTGCAGTGGAAGTCCGGGTCCGCCGTCACCGTGGTCCTGGCGGCCGAGAACTACCCGAGCACCCCGCGCACCGGCGACAAGATCGTCGGCGCCGAGGGCGACGGGGTCCTGCACGCGGGTACCGCCGTCAAGGACGGCGTCGTCGTCTCCTCCGGGGGACGGGTGCTCAGCGTGGTCGGGACCGGCGCGGATCTGACCGCCGCCCGCGCCGACGCGTACGCCAAGCTCGCCGCGATCAAGCTGCCCGGCGGGCACTTCCGCACCGACATCGGCCTCGCCGCGGTCGAGGGCCGCATCAGCATCTGAGCACCCGTGAGTCCTTTCGGCCCCCAGGCGGGCCGGAAGGACTCACGGTGCGAGGATTCGCTCGAGGAAGGCGCCGATCTCGGGAACGGACTGTTCGAGGCTGCTGATGTGTCCGCCTGCGGGCAGCAGCAGTTCGGGGGGTTCGCCGGAAAGCGCCAGTTCGGCCGAATACCACAGCGTCAGCGGCGGCGGGACCACGTGGTCGGCCAGACCCTGCACCAGCATCACCGGCTCGTCGAAACCCGTTGTGGGAACACCGAGGTAGTCGGTCAGCGCCTGCGGGATCGGGGTTCCCGCGAGCGGCCTCGTGAAGAGGCTGCCGAGGGGCACACTCGCCACGCTGGGCCGGAACACGTCGAGCGGGGTGGTGTCCGCGGCATCGACCAGTTCGCGGCCCAGCGGGGTCAGGTAGCTGTCCACATCCACGTCCGGGCGCGACTGCCGCAGGCCGGCGGCGACGTACACCATGTACAGCGTGAGGCCGTCGAGGTGCAGATCCGGGAAGTCGGGCCCGGCCAGCGCGGCGAGCCGGTCCAGGTTCGTCGGTGCGCCGCTGGCGAAGGTGCCGCGGAAATCCAGTTCCGGCGAGAGGGTTTCGGCCCGAACCGCGGTAGCGAGCGCGGCGTGACCGCCTTGCGACTGCCCGGCGACCGCCCAGACGTCCGACGCCTCCGGATGAAGTGAGCGGGCCGCGCGCACCGAGTCGACGACGTTGTGCGCGGCGACGTCGGCGTCGAGGTACGGATGCACTCCCGGCGTGCCCAGTCCGGCGTAGTCGGTGGCGACGACGAGGAAACCGCGCCGCAGCCAGTCGCTGAACAGGTCGCGGTAGAGCTGGTAATTGACGCCGGTGTTCGAGGGCGCGTCCTGGTCCGCCATCCCGACGGTGCCGTGGGCCCACGCGACGATCGGCCAACCCCCCTGCGGCGGTGTGCCTTCGGGTTCGAAGATCATCGCGTTCGCCAGGCCCTCGGCGCCCGTCGTCCGGTAGGTGACCGTGCGGGAGTCGGCGGCTCCCGGGACTGCGGAGCCCGGCCCGATGGGCCGTTCCGCGACGATCGTGCCCGCGTCCGCGGCGACCGGTGCCGCCGTCGCTGGACCGGCGGTTGCCAGGGAGGTCATGAGGGTGCAGACGGTCAGTCCGGTGAGCCATCCGGTGACACGGCGCATGTGGTGCCAGCCTTTCGTGGGTCGACGGTGTTCACCGACCCTAGTGACGACGACCGTGGTCGTGGGGCGCGTCGATCCGGCGCTCTCCTGCACAAACCCGGCAAGTCCGCAGGTCGAGACGGTCGGAACAATGTACCGGTGAACCCCGCTGTCGGGGGCGGTTTTTCGCCCGGCTACTCCTGAGCGTCGATCCGGTCCGCCAGCGCCGCCACCGCCCCTGCCAGGGCGTCGCCGAACATGACGGCGTCGTTGTGGCCGGCGCCGGCCAGCGCGACGACGTCGACCGGTCCGCCCGCGGCCGCGGCCACGGCCCTGCTCTGCTCGGGTGGCACGACGTCGTCGGCGGTGCCGTACACGACTGTCGTCGGGACGTCGATCCTCGACACCGCCTCCGCGACCGCGAACCGGTCACGCAGCAGGAACCCGACGGGCAGCCCGAAGAACATGCGCCGCGCGAGGGACTCCATGTCGGTGAACGGCGACCGGAGCAGCAGTCCCGCCGGCGGATGGTCGACGGCGAGATCGCCCGCCACCGCGGTGCCCAGGCTCTCGCCGAAGTACAGCAGCTGCGACGGTTGTACCCGCTTGTCCTGTAGCAGGAACCGGTGTGCGGCCCGGGCGTCGAGTCCGAGTCCCGTGGATGTCGGCGACCCCGGATTGCCGCCGTACCCGCGGTAGTCGAAGAGCAGCACCGCGAAGCCGTCGCGGGAGAGCGCGGCAGCAAGGGAGGCGCGCCCCGCTCGGTTGCCGCCGTTGCCGTTCATGACCAGGACGGTGAGGTCCCGGCCCGGTCCGGCGACCGGGGGGACGTACCACCCGCCCAGCTCGAGGCCGTCGGCCGTCGTCAACCGGACGTCCTCGGCGTCGGGTAGCACGCTCGACGCGGGCGGCACGGGGGAGTTGTCGGGGAGGTAGATCAGTCGGCGCTGGAACACCCACGCGACGAACGCGAGGACGCACAGCAGTGCGAGCGCACCCACCAGGACACGCAGCAGGATCGACGCCGAGGGCACCACTGCTCCAGTGTGCGCTCGGCGCCGATCGGTGGCCTCACCGTGCGGTCCAACCGCCGTCCATGGTGTAGGACGCGCCGGTGACCATCGCGGCGCCGGGGGCGGCGAGCCACGCCACGAGCTCGCCGACCTCGTCCGGTTCGACGAGACGCTTGATCGCGCTCTCGGTCAGCATCACCTTCTCGACCACATCGGATTCGCTGATGCCGTGCACCTGCGCCTGGTCGGCGATCTGCTTGTGCACCAACGGAGTCGAGACGTAGCCGGGGTTCACGCAGTTGCTGGTGACGCCCCGCGGGCCGCCCTCGAGCGCCGTCACCTTGGACAGACCCTCGAGTGCGTGCTTCGCGGTGACGTAGGCGGACTTGAACGGGGACGCCACCAGCCCGTGGACCGACGACACGTTGAGGATCCGGCCGAAGCCGGTCGCGTACATGTGCGGCAGCGCCGCGCGGATCAGCAGGAACGGGGCCTCGACCATGAGGGTCTGGATCCGACGGAAGTCGGCGGGCCGGAAGTCCTCGATCGCGCTGATCGTCTGGATTCCGGCGTTGTTGACGAGGATGTCCGTTTCGAGCGAGAGGTCCTCCAGCGCCTCGGTGTCGAGAAGGTCGACGTGCCAGGCGGCTCCGTCGATCTCGTCGGCGAGTGACTTGGCGGCCACGTCGTCGACGTCGGCGACGGTGACGTGCGCACCGCGGGCGGCGAGCGCCCGGGCGGACGCGGCGCCGATGCCGCTCGCGCCGCCCGTGACCAGGGCTCGGCGCCCGACGAGGGTCCGTTCGGGGTGACTCATGCCGGGACTCCGGCCTTCTCGCCGGCGAGGATCCGGGCGTCCGCCGCGTCGACGGACTCGAGTGCGATGCCCTTCGTCTCGCGGGCGGCGATCACGGCGACGACGGTGATCAGGCAGGCGACGGCCAGGTAGATCGCGATCGGCCACGCCGAGTGGTAGCGGCTCAGGAGGCCGGTCGCGATGATCGGGGCGAGCGAACCGGCGACGATCGAGGTCACCTGGTAGCCGAGCGAGACACCCGAATACCGCATGCGGGTCGGGAACATCTCCGCCATGATCGCCGGCTGCCCGGCGTACATGAACGCGTGAAACACCAGGCCGATGATGATCGCACCGAGGATGACGGCGTTGTGTCCGCTGTTCATCATCGGGAAGGCGAAGAAGCCCCACGTGCCCGCGGTGACCGCGCCGATCATGTACACCGGCCGGCGGCCGAGGGTGTCGGACAGCCGTCCCACCAAGGGAATTGCCGCGAAGTGCACGGCGTGCGCGATCAGCATCCACCACAGGATCTGCGCGGTGTCGGTCTTCACCACGACCTTGAGGTAGGTGATCGAGAAGGTGACGACGAGGTAGTACATGACGTTCTCGCCGAATCGCAGTCCCATCGCGGTCAGCACGCCCCGCGGGTACCGCTTCAGAACCTCGACGACGCTGAAGGAGTTCGCCTTGATCTGCTCGGCCTCCTTCTGGGCCTCGACGAAGATCGGCGCGTCGGTCACCTTGGTGCGGATGTAGTAGCCGACGAGCACGATGACGGCGGACAACCAGAACGCGACGCGCCAGCCCCAGCTCAGGAATGCGGCGTCGGACAGTGTGGTCGTGAGGATCAGCAGGACGACGGTCGCGACGAGGTTGCCCGCGGGCACGCCGGCCTGCGGCCACGACGCCCAGAATCCGCGGGACCGGTTCGGGCTGTGCTCGGCGACCAGCAGCACCGCGCCGCCCCATTCGCCGCCGACCGCGAAGCCCTGGACGAACCTCAGCGTCACGAGCAGGGCCGGTGCCCAGTAGCCGATCTGCCCGAACGTGGGCAGGCATCCCATCAGGAAGGTCGCCACACCGACGAGGAGGAGGCTGAACTGCAGGAGTTGCTTGCGCCCGAACTTGTCCCCGAAGTGACCGAACACTATGCCACCGAGCGGTCGGGCGACGAAGCCGACGGCGTAGGTCACGAATGCGGCGATGATGGCGTCGAACTCGTTGCCGCCCGCGGGGAAGAACACCTTGCTGAACACCAGGGTCGCCGCGGTTCCGTACAGGAAGAACTCGTACCACTCGACGACGGTGCCCGCCATCGAGGCGCCGACCACCTTCTTCAACCCGGAAGGCGGGTTCTTCTCCACGCGTGTGGTCTCGCCGACACTCATGCGCATCTCCTCGCTCGAACCGTGTGACCGGTGACACAACTTGCTGTTCCTGCCGAGTATTGATGCATGTTTCTGCGCCTACAATGGCTGATCCTGCAGCCCAGATGTGCGAATATGCAGATGTGAATCTCGGACCGCCCATGCCCAGCGCCGACGACCTGCTCGTGCTGCTCGCGGTCGCGCGGACCGGCCGGTTCACCTCCGCCGCCGACGACCTCGGCGTCAACCACACCACCATCTCGCGACGGATCGCGTCGCTCGAACGCAGCCTCGGGGGACGCGTCCTCGCCAAGGCCGCCGGCGGCTGGGAGCTCACCGATCTCGGCAGGCAGGCACTCGTCGCCGCCGAGCGGGTCGAGGCGGCCGTCCACGGACTCGTCGTCGACCCGGCCGGCGACGACCACCTCAAGGGCGTCGTCCGGATCTCGGCCACCGACGGGTTCAGCGCATACATCGCGGCGCCGGCCGGATCGCTGCTGCGGCGACGGCATCCCGGCGTGGCCGTCGAGATCGTGGCGGTGACCCGCCGCGCGTCCCAGCACCGGTCGGGGCTCGACATCGAGGTGGTGGTCGGGAAACCGCAGGTCCACCGCGCGGAGGCGATGTGGCTGGCCGACTACACCCTCGGGTTGTACGCGTCGCGGTCGTACCTCGCGGAGCACGGCACGCCGCGGACCGTGGCCGAGTTGAGCGACCATCCGCTCGTCTACTTCATCGACTCGATGCTCCAGGTCGACGAGCTCGATCTGCCGCGTCGGCTCACCGTCTCGATGCGGGAGTCGGTGACGTCGACCAACGTCTTCGTCCACGTCGAGGCGACGCGCGCCGCCGCCGGGATCGGGTTGCTGCCCAGTTTCATGGCCGACCGCCACGACGACCTGGTCCGCGTGCTGCCCGCGAAGGTGGAGGCGCGGCTCGCGTACTGGCTCGTCACGAGACCCGAGGGGCTGCGTCGCCCGGAGGTGGCGGCCGTGATCGGTGCGCTCCGGGAGACCGTCGACGCGCAGCGGGACGCGCTCGCCGGGGGAGCCGCCGGGCCCGGGGCGCCCATGGCCTAACGTCGGGTCGTGCGCGCAGACTCCCAGCGGTCCCGGATCCCCGCCTTCCACGTCATGGACGTGTGGAAGGCGGCGACGGAGCGGGCCCGCACCCACGGTGACGTCCTGACCCTCGCGGCCGGGCAGCCGTCGACGCCCGCGCCCGCGCCCGTGCTGAGAGCCGCCGGCGAGGCGATCGCCTCGCAGGTCCTGGGCTACACCGAGACACTCGGCATCGCGCCGCTGCGCGAGGCCATCGCCGGGTACCACTCGGCGCGATCGGGGATCGACGTCGACCCCGAGAACGTCGTCGTCACCACCGGCTCCTCCGGCGCGTTCACCCTGCTGTTCCTCGCGGCGTTCGACATCGGCGACACCGTCGTCGTCGCCCGCCCGGGCTATCCGGCCTACCGGAACACGCTCACCGCGCTCGGCTGCCGCGTCGTCGAACTCGACTGCGGACCGCAGACGCGCTACCAGCCGACCGTCGCGATGCTCGACGCGCTGGACGCGCCACCGGCCGGCCTGATCGTGGCGAGCCCCGCGAACCCGACGGGCACCGTCATCGACCCCGCCGAACTCGCCGCCCTCGCGCGCTGGTGCGAGGACCACGGCACCCTGCTGATCTCCGACGAGATCTACCACGGCATCGAGTTCGGAACCGAGCCGACCTCGAGTGCCTGGGAAACCTCCCGCGAGTCCGTCGTGATCGGCTCGGTGTCGAAGTACTTCTCGATGACCGGCTGGCGACTGGGCTGGGCGGTGGTGCCCGACGCGATGATTCGTCCGCTGCAGCGGCTGGCGTCCAACATGACGGTGTGCCCGCCGTCGATCTCGCAGTACGCGGCGGTCGCGGCGTTCACCGACGAGTCGAAGGCGGAACTGGACGGTCACGTGCGGCGGTACGCGGTCAACCGGGACCTGCTGTTGGCGGAACTGCCGCGGCTCGGGATCACCGAACTCGCGCCCGCCGACGGTGCCTTCTACGTGTACGCCGACATCGGGCACCTGACCGACGACTCGACCACCTGGTGCGCGAACCTGTTGAACGAGACCGGAGTTGCCCTTGCGCCGGGCATCGACTTCGACGTCGTGCGGGGAGACCGGACGTTGCGGATCTCGTTCGCCGGCGCGACGGCCGAGGTCGAGGAGGCGCTGTCGCGGCTCGAACGCAGCGCCGCGTTGGGCAACTGACGAGCCGCCGGACTCCGCCGTGACGGGCCGGTCGGGGATCGGCACCTGCGCGGTGGCCGTAAACTGGGTGTCCGTGAGCCGCATCCCGAACGTCCTTGCCACCCGCTATGCCAGCCCCGAGCTCAAGGCGCTGTGGTCGCCCGAGTACAAGATCGTCCTCGAGCGTCAGCTGTGGCTGGCGGTTCTGCGGGCCCAGGCCGGCCTGGGGATCGACGTCCCCGAGCAGGCCCTCGCCGATTACGAGCGTGTCATCGACAATGTCGACCTCGACTCGATCGCCGAACGGGAACGCGTCACCCGGCACGACGTGAAGGCGCGGATCGAGGAGTTCAACGCCCTCGCCGGGCACGAGCACGTCCACAAGGGCATGACCAGCCGCGACCTCACCGAGAACGTCGAGCAGCTGCAGATCGTCCGGTCCCTCGAGCACGTGCACGCCCACGGTGTCGCGGTCGCCGCGCGGCTCGCCGAGAAGGCCGCTCAGTACTCGTCGCTGGTGATGGCCGGTCGCTCGCACAACGTCGCCGCGCAGGCCACCACCCTCGGCAAGCGGTTCGCGTCCGCCGCCGACGAGCTGCTCGTGGCGCTGACCCGCCTGCGCGAACTGATCGACCGCTACCCGCTGCGCGGCATCAAGGGCCCGATGGGCACCGCGCAGGACATGCTCGACCTGCTCGACGGCGACGCCGAGAAGCTCGAGACCCTCGAGCGGAAGGTGGCCGAGCACCTGGGCTTCGCGCACGTGCTGACCAGCGTCGGCCAGGTCTACCCCCGCTCGCTCGACCACGACGTGCTGTCCGCGCTGGTCCAGGTCGGTGCGGGCCCGTCGTCGTTCGCGCACACCATCCGGCTGATGGCCGGCCACGAGCTGGTCACCGAGGGCTTCCAGCCCGGCCAGGTCGGCAGCTCCGCGATGCCGCACAAGATGAACACCCGCTCCTGCGAGCGCGTCAACGGTCTGCAGGTGGTGCTGCGCGGCTACGCGTCGATGGCCGCCGAACTCGCCGGTGCGCAGTGGAACGAGGGCGACGTCTTCTGCTCCGTCGTCCGCCGTGTCGCGCTGCCGGACGCGTTCTTCGCGATCGACGGGCAGATCGAGACCTTCCTGACCGTGCTCGACGAGTTCGGCGCCTACCCGGCGGTGATCGAGAAGGAACTGACCCGCTACCTGCCGTTCCTGGCGACCACGAAGGTGCTGATGGCCGCGGTCCGCGCCGGGGTCGGCCGCGAGACCGCGCACGAGGTCATCAAGGAGCACGCGGTCGCCGTCGCGTTGGCGATGCGGGAGGAGGGGCGCGAGCCCGACCTGCTGGACCGGCTCGCCGCCGACGACCGGCTGCCGCTCGACCGCGCCGCGCTCGATGCCGCGCTCGCCGACAAGTCCGCGTTCGTCGGTGCCGCCGAGGCGCAGGTGGTGTCCGTCGTCGCGCAGGTCGAGAAGCTCGTCGAGTCCCACCCCGACGCCGCGACCTACTCGCCGTCCCCCATCCTCTAGTCGCGTCCACGACCGGCTGAAGGGCGCTTTCGTTCGGTTCATCGAGACGAAGGGCGCCTTCAGCCGGTGGGGGACCGGCCGGTGGGGTGCGTGGGGTGCGTGGGCTGGTGTGTTGGCTGAAGGTGGCCTTCGTGCGGCCCATCGAGACGAAGGGCGCCTTCAGCCGGTGGGGGACCGGTGGATCAGCGCAGTTTGGTGAGGATGCGGCGCAGCTCGGCGCGGTCCTCGTCGCTCAGGACGGCGAAGTAGTCGTCGGCGTCGGCGTCGCGGGCCTGCTCGAGCTCTCGGACGGTCCGCGCGCCGTCGCCGGTCAGGCGTACGCACGTGGCGCGGCGGTCGTGCGCGTCCGGGATCCGCTCGACGAGCCCGCGTTCCTCGAGCCGGTCGACGACCTCGGTCGCGGACCGCGGCGCGATGCGCAGTGCCTTCGCGACGTCGCCGAGGCGCGGCCGGCCGTCCGGTCCGTGGCCGATCACGTGCAGTGCCCGCGATTCGTGCGGGCTGAGCTGCCAGGGTTCGAGTGCCGCTATCCACCGTCGGCGCAGGCCCCGTGAGGTCGACATGACGAGGTCCCGGAGGGTGTCGGGACGGTCGGCGGTCACGGTGATTCAGCGTACAGGCACTTGACGCCTCCCTCATTGTGAGGCAACCTCAGTATGTCTTACCCCGACACTGCGAGAGGGGTGGTGTATGACAATCCCCCAATTTCCCGGCGGACCCGGACCGGGCCGTCCCGTGAAGATCGACCCCGCCGATCGCGCCCAACTGGCCGAGAAGCCCGTGAGCCTGCGCCGGATCGGCGCCCTGTTCGCCCCCTACCGACTGCAGATCGCCGTCGTCGTCGCGCTCATCGTCGCGTCGTCCGTGATCACGCTCGCCAACCCGTTCCTCGTGCGCGCCGTCATCGACCGCGCCATCCCGCAGCAGGACGTCACCCTGCTCGTGTGGGCGGTGATCGGCATGCTGGCCGTCACGGTCGCCGGCTCGGTGCTCGGCGTCGCGCAGACCTGGATCTCCACCACCGTCGGCCAGCGGATCATGCACGGACTGCGGACCCGCGTGTTCGCGCACCTGCAGCGGCAGTCGCTGGGCTTCTTCACCCGCACCCGCGGCGGTGAGATCCAGTCCCGGCTGACCAACGACATCGGCGGCATGCAGACCGTCGTCACCTCCACCGCCACGTCGATCGCGTCGAACGTCACCACCGTCGTCGGCACCGCCGTCGCGATGGCGGTGCTCAGCTGGCGGCTGTCACTGCTCTCGCTGCTCGTGCTGCCGCCCGCGATCTGGCTGACCCGCCGCGTCGCGCGGATGCGCCGCGAGATCACCGCGCAGCGGCAACGGACCCTCGCCGACATGCAGACGCAGATCGAGGAGTCGTTGTCGGTCAGCGGAATTGCGCTCTCCAAGACCCTCGGCGCCGGACCGGCGATGTCGCAGCGGTTCGCCGACACGTCCGCGCGCCTGTCCGACCTCGAGGTCCGATCGCAGCTGTCGGGCCGCTGGCGGATGGCCACGATGAACATCGTCTTCGCCGCCATCCCGGCGCTGCTCTACCTCGTCGCCGGCCTGCCCGCGACCTCGGGCGGCATGACGATCGGCACCCTCGTCGCCTTCACCGGACTGCAGGGCGCCCTGTTCCGGCCGCTGATGAGCCTGCTCGACGTCGGTGTCTCGGTGACCGCGTCGCTGGCGCTGTTCAGCCGGATCTTCGAATACCTCGACCTGCCCGTCGACATCGACGATCCGGAGCGTCCGGTCCCGATGCCGCGGGATCGGGTCCACGGCACCGTCACGTTCGACCACGTCGGGTTCCGGTACGAGGGCGGCGACCGACACGCACTCGACGACATCGCGATCGACGTGCCCGCCGGGTCGTCCCTCGCGCTGGTCGGCGAAACCGGCTCCGGCAAGACCACTCTCGCGTCACTTGTCGCGCGGCTGCACGACCCGACGTCGGGCGTCGTCCGCATCGACGGCGTCGACCTGCGCGACATCACCCTCGCCGAGCTGTCCGAACTCGTCGGCGTCGTCTCCCAGGAGACCTACCTGCTGCACTCCACGATCCGCGAGAACCTGCGGCACGCCCGGCCCGGCGTCACCGACGCCGAGATCGAGGCGGCCGCCCGCGCCGCGCAGGTCCACGACCTGATCGCCTCGCTGCCCGACGGCTACGGCACCGTCGTCGGCGCCCGCGGGCACCGGTTCTCGGGCGGGGAGAAGCAGCGCATCGCGATCGCCCGGACCCTGCTGCGGGACCCGAGGATCCTGGTTCTCGACGAGGCCACCAGCGCCCTCGACAACGAGACCGAGGCGGCCGTGCAGCGGGCCCTCGACACCGTCAGCGCCGGGCGCACCACGATCACGATCGCCCACCGGCTCTCCACGATCCGCGGCGCCGACCAGATCGCCGTCCTCGACCGCGGCCGGATCGTCGAACGCGGCAGCCACGACGACCTGGTCGCGCTCGGCGGCCGGTACGCGGCCCTGCTGGCCCGCGGCGAGCGCTACGCGCTCGTGCGGGGTTGACGGGTCGGGGGACCCCCGAACCGCGCACGAGCGCCGAAGGCACCTACACGTAGTTCGGTGCGGCGACGGCGAGGCGCGCGGCGACGGCGCCGCGGACGGCATCCGCGACCTCGGCGGTCTCGATCGAGAGCGCACCCTCGGCCAGGGCGACTGCCAGTTCCGCCTCGCTGCGCAGGTTCAGGGCGGCGAGCCGCGCGCGGTGGTCGCGGCGTGCGGCGTCACCGGTGGTGAGTTCCCGCTCGACGACACCGAGGACGTTCCCGGCCACCCGGCCGAGGTAGCGGGACCGGCCGGTGGCGTCGTCGGACTGCGAGCGGACGAACCCGCGCACCGCCCCGAGCAGGGCCGCGGCGCTCGGCGTCCCGAACAGGTCGTCGTCGGCGGGGCCCTCGGGCGGTGTCGACGGCCGCTCGGCCGTGCCCACGCCGAGCAGGTTCAGCAGGTCGTGTTCGCATTCGGTGATGCGGCGCCCGATCGCGAGGAGTTCGAGCGGGTTCGATCCGGAGTCCGATCCGCGACTGGCCTGCAGCCGGCACATGTACGCCCAGCGCAGCGTGCCGTAGACCTCCCACCAGTGCACGGCCGCCGGATCCGGCGCGACACCGCACTCGTCGGCGTACCCGCGGAACAGTTCGTCCCGCTCGCCGAATCCGCCGACCGGTGCCGATGACCCGAAGCGCCACGTCTTCGTGCACAGCCAGCCCAGGTCCTCCATCGGATCGCCCAGGTGGACCAGTTCCCAGTCCAGCACCGCGCGGATCCCGTCGGGCTCGACGAGAAGGTTCCCGTTGCGGAAGTCGCCGTGGACGACTGCCTTCCGGGTGGTCTCCGGTCGGTGTTCGCGGAGCCAGCGGAACGCGAGGTCGAGGGCGGGCAGCCGCGATCCGATGGACAGGTACAGCGGGAAGAGCGACTCGATCGGGTCCTGGTCCGCCAGGCCGGCAACACGTTCGGGATCCATCCGGTGAATCCGTGCGAGCGTGCGTCCCGCCTCGTACGCGAGCCGGGGTCGGATGTCCGCGTACTCGGGGTCGCGGAGCAGACGCTGGGGCAACGCCTCGCCCGGCAGCTTCTCCATCAGCATGTACGCCGTGCCCAGGGTGTCGTCGGTCGTGCCGGGGCGGCTGTGTGCGTAGAGACGCGGAACGGGGACTCCGGCGCGGCGTGCCTCGATGATGGACGCGGCCTCGAGCGCCATCCGTTCCGGCTCCTCCAGGCCCGGCGGGTCCCGCCGCAGGATCAGTTCGGTGTCGGGGGATCGGTCGGACACGGCGGTCATCGACCAGGTCTCCCGGCTCGCGCCGCCCGTCAGTCGTTGCAGGCCGGTGATCGTGGTGGGCCCGTTGCCCGCGTCGGCGTACCGATCCGCGACGGCCTCGGCGAGGGCGGTGGGTGTCATGACTTCTCCTCCTGGTGTGCGACCGCGCCCCGGTAGCCGACTGCGTCGAGGGCGATCCGCTGGTAGCGATCGACGACGTCGGCCGCGCTCATCGAGCCACCCGGACGAAACCAGGTGGCGACCGCGGTGCAGGCCGAGACGACGAAACGGGACGCGTTGACCGGGTCGGTCGTGGTGAACGATCCGCGGTCGACGCCGTCGGCGACGACCCGGTCGAACATGCGTTGCTGCGCGTCGCGTTTGCTGACGACGAGTGCGAGCGCGGCCGGTTCGAGGCTGCGCAGTTCGGTGTTGCCGAGCATGGACTCGTACGGCCTCGCCGCGTGTGCCTCGACGTGGACGCCGACGATGGCGCGCAACCTCTCGGCGGGGTCGGTGCCCGCCCGGAACAGGACGTCCTCGGTGCGGGTGACGAGGCCGTCCATCACCCGGTTCATGATCAGGACCAGCAGATCGTGTTTGGAGCCGACGTGGTTGTACAGCGTGCCGACGCTGACGCCGGCGGCGGCGGCGAGGTCGCGCACCGACGTGCCGTGGTAGCCCTTCTCGACCCACGTTCGGACGGCGGCGTTGATCACGTCGGCGACGGTCGCGTCGTCGGTGCCCTGGACCGCCGAGCTCCGAAAGTCGGTGTCGATGGTCTCGGACCGCTTGCGCACCGCGACCCCTCCTTCGGCTGAATGAATGATTGCTCAATCATTGCACACCCTCGGCCGGTGGCAACAGAAGGGCAATTTCAGCATGTCAATGCTCACTCTTGTTACCGGAAAGTCATCGCTGTACGGTCATAGATGAACGATCGTTCAGAGGTCATTCCGCACAAGGGGGGCACCATGGATTCCGGCATCCCCGCCGACACCGCGCAGTTGTTGACGGACCTGGATCGGTTCATCGAGGAGCAGATCGCGCCGCTCCAGGCCGCCGACGACAACGAGCGGTTCTTCGACCACCGGCGCGAGTGGGCGCGGACCGACTTCGAGGCCGGCGGGCTGCCGCGCGCCGAGTGGCACGAGCTGCTGACGGAGATGCGCAGGCGAGCGGACCGGGCCGGGTTCCTGCGGCGCGACCTGCCCGCCGAGCTCGGCGGCAGCGAGGCCGGCAACCTGGAGATGGCGATCGTGCGCGAGCACCTCGCGCATCGCGGCCTGGGCCTGCACAACGACCTGCAGGACGAGTCGTCGATCGTGGGCAACTTCCCGTCCGCGCACCTGGTCTGGAAGTTCGGCACCGACGAGCAGCGCAGCGAGTTCGTCGAGGCGCTGATCACCGGCGAGCGCGGACTCGGATTCGGCCTCACCGAACCCGACCACGGCTCGGACGCGACGTGGATGGAGACCGTCGGCGTGCGCTCCGGCGGCGACTGGATTCTCGACGGCGCCAAGCGCTGGAACACCGGCATGCACGTGGCCACCCACGACCTGGTCTTCGCCCGCACCAGCGGCAAGCCGGGCGACGCCCGCGGCATCACCGCGTTCCTCGTCCCGGTCGACGCACCCGGCTTCACCATCGGCCTGTTCCGCTGGACGCTGAACATGCCGACCGACCACGCCGACGTGACGCTGCGCGGCGTCCGGGTGCCCGACTCCGCGATCCTCGGCGAGGAGGGGCGCGGACTGGAGATCGCGCAGAACTTCGTGCACGAGAACCGAATCCGCCAGGCCGCGTCCAGCCTCGGTGCCGCGCAGTACTGCATCGACGAGTCGGTCGCCTACGCCCGCGAGCGGGTGACCTTCGGGCAGCCGCTCGCCGCCCGCCAGGCGATCCAGTGGCCGCTCGTCGAACTGCACACCGACGCCGCGATGCTGCGCGAGCTGATCCGGGCCACCGCACGCGACCTCGACAC
Source organism: Rhodococcus sp. NPDC003318 (assembly GCF_042879035.1). Classification (NCBI taxonomy): domain Bacteria; kingdom Bacillati; phylum Actinomycetota; class Actinomycetes; order Mycobacteriales; family Nocardiaceae; genus Rhodococcus; species Rhodococcus sp. NPDC003318. The sequence continues at coordinate 270,726 of NZ_JBIAOU010000002.1, forward strand.
CCGCTCGCACATGGAGGTCTCCGACCGCGTCTCGATGTGCAACTACCGCGCCAACCGGTTGGTGTGCGACGCCGCGGACTGGGCGATGCAGGTGCACGGCGGCATGGGGTACAGCCGTCACCTGCCGTTCGAGCACATCTACCGCCATCATCGGCGGTACCGCATCACCGAGGGCGCCGAGGAGATCCAGATGCGCAAGGTCGCGGGCCACCTGTTCGGCTTCACCAGATGATGCGCTTCGCGCAGTGGTGGGCGGGGGGGGGGGGGGGGCCCCCCCACCCCCCCCCCCCGCCCCCCCCCCCCCCCCCCCGAGCGTGGGGGCCGCTCGGCGCGCCCCCCCCCCCCGCCCCCCCACCCCACCACGGC
>NZ_JBIAOU010000002.1:271101-324673 GCF_042879035.1 Rhodococcus sp. NPDC003318
GGGGCCGCGGCCGGGGGGGGGGGGGGGGGGGCCCGGGGGGGGGGGGGGGGGGGCGGGGGGGGGGGGGGGCCGGGGGGGGCCCCCCCCCCCCCCCCCCCCACCACTGCGCATAATGCACCGATGCACTGCGTCTTCTGCGCGATCGTCGCCCGCACCGCGGAGTCCAGCATCGTCCACGAGGACGAGCACACCCTCGCCTTCATGGACATCCGGCCCTTCACACCCGGCCACCTGCTGGTGGTGCCGAAGGTCCACGCGTCCGGTCTCGCCGACCTCGACCCCGAGGACGGACGCCGGGTGTTCGCGGTGGGGCAGGCGATCGCGACCGCGCTGCGCGTACCCGACGACCTCGGGGACGGTCCGCGGGCGGACGGAGTGAACCTCTTCCTCGCCGACGGGGTCGCGGCGGGCCAGGAGGTGTTCCACGTGCACCTGCACGTGGTTCCGCGCACCGCCGGAGACGGCTTCGGCCTGCGCGGCAGGCCCACCTCGCCGCGCCGCGACGACCTGGACTGGCTCGCCGGCACGATCCGGCGCCGGCTGACGGTGTTCTGAGGGGCGAATGTGCACCGTGCACCCGTCTGTAGGGTGCAGGGGCAGTGAAGTGTTCGACCCCGAGTGAGGCACCCGTGACCGATGCGACGACCGACCCGCAGTTGCTCTACGTCCAGGACCGACTGTCCGACGAGGAGATCCAGCGCGAGGCCGACCTGTACGGTCCGCTGACCCAGAGCGTGCGCGGGCTGATCGCCGCCACCCTGCAGACCGAGGTCGGGGACGCGGACGTGCGGCGCGCACGGGCACTGATCGAGGAGGCGGCCTCGCTGCTCCAGGGGCAGGCGATCCCCGGCCCGTACGGCGTCCGGTGGGGTGCGTCCGGCTGGATGCGGGACTGGGGCAACGCGGCGGCCGGACTGCGCAACGCGGTCGCCCCGCCGCTCGAGATGCAGTACGACCAGAACGGTCGGACGTGGGTCGACTTCCATCTCGGACCGCAGTACGAGGGGCCGGCCGGCCTGACGCACGGTGGCGTGTCCGCCCTCGTCCTCGACCAGGTGCTCGGGGACGCCGCCCGAGCGTCGGGTCACCCCGGGATGACGGGCACCCTGACGCTGCGCTACCGGCGACCCACGCCGCTCGGCGACCTGCACGCGGAGGCCCGGCTCGACCGCGTCGAGGGCGTCAAGACGATCGTGACCGGCCATATCGCGGACGCCGGTGGCGTCTGCGTCGAGGCCGAGGGCATCTTCATCCTGCCGCGCTGGGCTCGAGAGGCCGCGGCGGAGCACGCCCGCGTGACCGCCGGCTGAGTCGTCGTCAGGACTCCGGCAATCCCGTCGCGGGCCGTCCCGTCCGCGGGTCCCGAGGCCGGTCGGCGTGCCCGAGGTCCCGGTCCGGGGCGACGACGTCGCGAACCCGCTGCTTGAGCGTCTTCGCGTCGGGAAACCCGCCGTCGACGGTGCGATCCCACACCGGGGTGCCGTCCACCTCCACCCGGAACACCCCACCGGTGCCGGGCGCGAGCGCGACCTCGGCGAGGTCGGTGCCGAACGTGCTGAGCAGCTCCTGCGCCATCCACGCCGCCCGCAGCAGCCACTGGCATTGCGTGCAGTAGGTGATCCGTACCCGGGGTGACGACATGGACGCAAGCCTGCCGCATCGGTGACCGGCGCGTGCACCGGGATCGACACCGGTCTTCGTTGCCGTCCGATCGGGTACCGGGCGGACCCGATAGGGTTGACCGGTGCGCCCATCACTTTCCGACTACGCCCACCTGGCCGGCGGCAAGGTCCGCGACCTGTACATCGTCGACGACCAGCACCTGCTGCTGGTCGCCAGCGACCGGATCTCCGCCTACGACCACATCCTGAGCACCCCGATCCCCGACAAGGGACGGGTGCTGACGGCGATGAGCGTGTACTTCTTCGAGGTGCTCGGCGGGCACAACCACCTCGCCGGGGCGCCCGACGACGAACGCATCCCCGCGGACGTGCTCGGCCGCGCGCTGATCGTCAAGAAGCTGGACATGGTGCCCGTCGAGTGCGTCGCCCGCGGCTACCTGACCGGGTCCGGGCTGGCGGACTACCAACGCACCGGTGCGGTGTGCGGGGTGGAGTTGCCCGCCGGGCTCGTCGAGGCGTCGCAGCTGCCGGAGCCGATCTTCACCCCCGCGACCAAGGCCGCACTCGGCGACCACGACGAGAACGTCGACTTCGCGACGGTCGTCGACCAGCTCGGTCAGGACCTCGCCTTCAAGCTGCGCGCGGACACCCTCGACATCTACACGCGCGCCGCGATATACGCGTCGGAGCGGGGAATCATCCTGGCGGACACCAAGTTCGAGTTCGGACTCGACGCCCAGGGCAATCTGGTGCTCGCCGACGAGGTGCTCACCCCCGACTCGTCGCGGTACTGGCCGGCCGACGGCTACGAGGCGGGCCGGGTGCAGCCGAGCTTCGACAAGCAGTTCGTCCGCAACTGGCTCACCGGGCCGGAGTCGGGCTGGGACCGGGCCTCGGACACCCCGCCTCCGCCGCTCCCTCAGGAGATCGTGGAGTCGACCCGCGCCCGCTACATCGAAGCCTACGAGCGCATCTCCGGGCTCTCGTTCGACGACTGGATCGGGTGACCCCCACATGAGCTCGCCCGTCAGCGCGGCCCCGGTCGCCAAGAAGGTTCCGCACGAGCGCACGCACCACGGCGACACGTTCGTCGACAGCTACGAGTGGCTGCGCGACAAGAACGACCCGGAGGTCGTCGCGTACCTCGAGGCGGAGAACGCCTACACGCAGGAGCGGACGGAGCACCTCGGCCCGCTGCGGGAGTCGATCTTCGGCGAGATCAAGTCCCGCACCCAGGAGACCGACCTGTCGGTGCCGTCGCGGATGGGGCAGTGGTGGTACTACTCGCGCTCGTTCGAGGGCAAGCAGTACGGCATGCAGTGCCGGTGCCCGATCTCCGGGCCGGACGACTGGACGCCGCCGGTGCTGGACGCGGACACCGAGATCCCGGGGGAGCAGGTGCTGCTCGACAGCAACCAGCTCGCCGAGGGGCACGACTTCTTCGCGCTCGGGGCGATGACGGTGACGATGGACGGCACGCTGCTGGCGTACTCCGTCGACACCGCCGGCGACGAGCGGTACACGCTGCGGTTCAAGAACCTCGACACCGGTGAACCGATCGCCGACGAGATCCCGGGCACCGCGCCCGGCGCGACGTGGTCCGCGGACGGCAGGCACGTCTTCTACCTGACCGTCGACGACGCCTGGCGGCCCGACACCGTGTGGCGGCACGAACTGGGCACCGCGCAGTCCGCCGACGTGCAGGTGTTCCACGAGCCCGACGAGCGGTACTGGGTGGGGTTCGGGGCGACCCGCAGCGAGAAGTACCTGACGATCTGGATCGGGTCGAAGATCACCTCCGAGATCTGGTACCTCGAATCGGCCACTCCCGAGGGCGAATTCACGCTGGTGCTGCCCCGGGAGGAGGGCGTGGAGTACAGCGTCGAGCACGCCGTGGTCGGCGGACAGGACCGGTTCCTGATCCTGCACAACGGCGTCGTCGACGGCGTCAAGGCCGAGAACTTCACCCTCGTCGAGGCCCCGGTTTCCGACCCGACCGAGCAGCGGACCCTGATCGAGCACCGTGCCGACGTCCGTCTCGAGGAGGTCGACGCCTTCGCCGGGCACCTGGTCGTCGGGTACCGGCGCGAGGCCCTGACCCGGCTGGCGGTGTGGCCGCTGACGGACACGGGATACGGCGAACGTCGCGAGCTCGAGTTCGACGAGGAGCTGTACTCCGTCGGCACCGGCTCCAACCCCGAGTGGAACAGCCCGCTGCTGCGTCTGGGCTACACCTCGTTCATCACCCCGAGTCGGGTCTACGACTACCGGATCTCCACCGGTGAACTGGCGCTGCGCAAGCAACAGCCGGTGCTCGGCGGGTACGACCCCGCGGACTACGAGCAGCACCGCGACTGGGCGGTCGGTGAGGACGGCACCCGGGTTCCGATCTCGATCGTGCACCGGGTCGGCGTCGCGGGGCCTGCGCCGACGCTGCTGTACGGCTACGGCTCCTACGAGGCGAGCATCGACCCGGGCTTCTCGGTGGCGCGGCTGTCGCTGCTCGACCGCGGAATGGTCTTCGCCGTCGCGCACGTACGCGGCGGCGGTGAGATGGGCAGGCACTGGTACGACAACGGCAAGACGCTGACGAAGAAGAACACCTTCACCGACTTCGTCTCCTGCGCACGGCATCTGATCGATTCGGGCCGCACGACGCCGGACACACTGATCGCCGACGGTGGCAGCGCGGGCGGGCTGCTGATGGGCGCGGTGGCGAACCTGGCGCCCGAGTTGTTCGCCGGGATCCTCGCCAACGTGCCGTTCGTCGACCCGCTCACCTCGATCCTCGACCCGTCCCTGCCGCTGACGGTCATCGAGTGGGACGAGTGGGGAAACCCCCTCGCCGACAAGGACGTCTACGAGTACATGAAGTCGTACGCGCCGTACGAGAACGTCGGCGCGCACGACTACCCGGCGATCCTGGCCATCACCAGCATCAACGACACCCGCGTCCTCTACGTGGAGCCGGCGAAATGGGTTGCGGCGCTGCGGGCCACCAAGACGGGTAACTCGCCGCTGCTGCTCAAGACGGAGATGAGCGCCGGCCACGGCGGCGTCAGCGGACGCTACGAGAAGTGGCGCGAGGTCGCGTTCGAGTACGCGTGGGTGCTCGACACGGCCGGGCTGGCCTGACGGCAGGTGCTGCGCGAGTTCGGTAGCGGGAACAATCGGGCGCGCGGCGCCTACCGCCAGCGGTAGCGCACCTGCGGGCGGCCGGCCCGGCCGTACTCGGTGTCGCGGTCGACGAGGCCGTCGTCGGCGAGCCGCTCGAGGTACCGCCACGCGGTGACCCGGGACACGCCGACGACGCCCGCGACCTCGATGGCCGTCAGGCCGGTGCCGGAGTCACGGACCGCGACGGAGATCTCGTCGAGAGTCTGCGGCGCAACCCCTTTCGGGGTGACGGCGCGGCCGTCCGTCCCGCGCAGCACGGCCATCGCGCGGTCCACCTCCCGCTGGCTCACCACCGTGTCACCGGACGGCAACGCCCGCCGGTAGTCGAGGTAGCGTTCGAGCTTGTCGCGGAACGCCGCGAAGGTGAACGGTTTGAGCAGGTACAGCACCACTCCGCGGCTCACGGCGGCGCGGACCGTCGCCATCTCCCGCGCCGACGTGATCGCGATGACGTCGGGCGTCGGGCGCAGGCCGCCGAGGGCGGCGGCGACGTCGATGCCGCTGCTGTCGGGCAGGCCGAGGTCGAGCAGGACCAGGTCGATCGGTGCGTCGGTGCCCGCCGCGGACGCGACGGCGCGCATCGCGTCCGACCCGGTGTGGACGACGCCGGAGACCGCGAATCCCGGGACCCGCTCGACGTAGCTGCGGTGCGCCTGCGCGATCAGCGGTTCGTCCTCGACGACGAGCACCCGGATCACCGGTCCTCCCTCCGCCTCGGAATGCGCACGGAAACGACTGCACCGTAGGTGGTCTCGGTGGTGACGGTGCCGCCGTGCCGCGTCACCACCTGCGTGACCAGGGCCAATCCCAGACCGTGGTGGTCGTCCTTGGTGGAGTAGCCCCGCCGAGACGCGGCGGCGAACTCGTCGGCGGTCATGCCGGGGCCGCTGTCGGCGACCCGGATGTCGAGTCCCGTGTCGTCGCCGACGACGGTCACCTCCACCCAGGGACGTTCCCGGTCGGTCGCGTCACCGGCGGCGGCATTGATGGGCTCGCCGCTCGCGGCATCGATGGCATTGTCGACGAGATTGCCGACGACGGTGAGCAGTTCACGTGCCGTCAGAGGAGCGGGGGAGGGCAGCGCGGTGTCGTCGGTGACGGTGAGGTCGACGCCGCGTTCGGTGGCCTGGTTCACCTTGCCGAGCAGCAGGGCCAACAGTGCCGGATCGTGGACCGCCTCGGTCAGCCGGTCGATGAGATGTTGGGAGAGTTCGAGTTCCGCGGTGGCGAACGCGACCGCCTCGTCGGCGCGGCCGAGTTCGACCATGGTGACCACCGTGTGTAGGCGGTTCGCGGACTCGTGGGCCTGCGCGCGCAGTGACTCGGTGAACAGCCGCATCGAGTCCAGTTCCCCTGTCACGGACTGCAGTTCGGTCTGGTCGCGGAGCGTGATCACGGTGCCGATGCGGCGGCCGTCGAAGCGCACGGCGTCCTGGTTGACGACCAGGACCCGGTCACCGGTCAGGTGGATCTCGCCGCGCACCGTCGCGGAGTCGAGGTCGCGCAGTGACGGCGGCAGGTCGGCGCGGGTGACCGGCCCGTCGGGCAGGGCGAGCAGCCGCCTCGCCTCGTCGTTGACGATCTCCGCGGTGTCGGATCCGGCGCCGAAGACCAGCAGGCCCTCGTGGATCGAGTGCAGTACCGCGTCGTGGTGTTCGTAGAGGGCGCGCAGCTCGGCGGGCGCCAGCCCGAGCGTCTGGCGGCGCACCCGGCGACTCAGCAGCGCCGAGCCGAGCGCGGCGAGCGCGAGGGCGCCGGCCGTCAACACGAGCACCAGCGGCAGCCCCCGCAGGAACTGCTCGCCGATCCGTTCCCGCGTCACGCCCGCGGACACCAGTCCGACGACCTGCCCGTCGGCGTACACCGGCACGACCGAGCGGATCGACGGTCCGAGCGAGCCGTTGTAGGTCTCGGTGAAGGGCTCGCCGGCCAGGGCCCGGTCGATGGTGCCGGCGAACTGCTTGCCGATCAGCGACGTGTCCGGGTGCGTGTACCGCGTCCGGTCGGGGGCCATCACGACGATGAAGTCCATGCCCGTCGCGGCGCTGATCGCCTCCGCCTCGGGCTGCAGCACCGCGGTGGGGTCGGGGGAACGCAGTGCCTGCGCGGTCGACGCGGCGCCGGCGAGGCTTTCCGCGACCGCGATCACCTCGCGGCGGGCGGCGGCGTCGGCGTCCCGGCGTTCGTCGACGACCGCCAGTGCGCTGCCCGCGAGCACCACCACCGCCAGTACCAGCAGTTGCAGCACGAGCACCTGACGGGCGAGCGACCCGGGTCGTGACGTGCCCATCGCCGTCCGTCCTCCCGTGAACGAAATGAACGCAACCGTGACTGCGGTCGCGCGTCGTTCCACCATTCTTCCCGAGGCCCGGTGACGACGGTCACTGCCACCGAATCCACGAACGTCAGTCGAAGAGGACACGTCATGACCAACGACACGAGGCGGGACCGTACCCCGGCGGCACGCAAGCGCGACCGCACCCACTGGCTGTACATGGCGGTGATCGTCGCCGTCGTCGGCGGTGTGCTCGTCGGTTGGCTGGCACCCGAGGTCGGCAAGGACCTCGGTGTGCTCGGCACCCTGTTCATCAGCCTGATCAAGATGATGATCAGCCCGGTCATCTTCTGCACGATCGTCCTCGGCATCGGATCGGTGAAGGCCGCCGCGAAAGTCGGCAAGGTCGGCGGGCTGTCCCTCGTCTACTTCCTCGGCATGTCCACCGTCGCCCTCGGCATCGGACTGCTGGTCGGCAACCTCCTCGACCCCGGCACCGGCCTGAGCCTGAGCGCGGACGCGTCCGCCGCCGGCGCCGGTCTGGCGGAGAAGGCGCACGGCGCGGGCGGCACGATGGACTTTCTCGCGAGCATCATCCCAACCTCGCTGCTGTCGGCGCTGACCGCGGGCAGTGTCCTGCAGACGCTGTTCGTCGCGCTGCTCGTCGGGTTCGGGCTGCAGGCGATGGGGTCGCAGGGCGAACCGATCCTCCGCGGCATCGGACTCGTGCAGAAGCTGGTGTTCCGAATCCTCTCGATGATCCTGTGGCTCGCGCCGATCGGTGCGTTCGGCGCGATCGCCAGCGTCGTCGGGCAGACCGGGCTCGGGGCGGTCACCGCGCTCGGCACCCTGATGCTCGGCTTCTACATCACGTGTGTGATCTTCGTGTTCGGCGTCCTGGGCCTGCTGCTGCGCGCGGTCACCGGGTTCTCGGTGTTCAAGCTGGTCAAGTACCTGGCCCGGGAGTACCTGCTGATCTTCGCGACGTCGTCGTCGGAGTCCGCGCTGCCGCGGCTGATCGCCAAGATGGAGCACCTCGGCGTACAGCGGGCCACCGTCGGCATCGTGGTGCCGACCGGGTACTCGTTCAACCTCGACGGCACGGCGATCTACCTGACGATGGCGTCGATCTTCGTCGCCGACGCCATGGACATGCCGCTCACGCTGACCGAGCAGCTGTCGCTGCTGGTGTTCATGATCATTGCGTCCAAGGGCGCCGCTGGCGTCAGTGGTGCCGGCCTGGCCACCCTCGCCGGGGGCCTGCAGAGCCACCGTCCCGAACTGCTCGACGGTGTCGGCCTGATCGTCGGCATCGACCGGTTCATGTCCGAGGCCCGCGCCGTCACCAACTTCTCCGGCAACGCCATCGCGACACTGCTGATCGGCACCTGGACCGGCACCGTCGACCGCGTCCGGGTGCGGGAGGTGCTCTCGGGCAGCCGGCCGTTCGACGAGGCGGCGATGGTCGACGACCATCTCCCCGAGGACGAGCACCCGGACTCTGACAGGGCTGCTGCCCCGGCGGCTCCCGTACTGTCGGCGTCATGACGAACCCACAGCTGCAGGACATCGAGATCAACACCCTCGGCGGCGTCCCCACCACTCTCGGCGCGTACGACGGCAAGGTCGTGCTGCTGGTCAACGTCGCCTCGAAGTGCGGCCTGACCCCGCAGTACACGGCCCTCGAGAAGCTGGCGACCGAGTACGCCGACCGCGGACTGACCGTCATCGGGGTGCCCTGCAACCAGTTCCGGGGCCAGGAGCCCGGCACCGCCGAGGAGATCCAGACGTTCTGCTCGACCAACTACGGCGTCACCTTCCCGCTGCTGGAGAAGATCGAGGTCAACGGTGAGGGCCGGCATCCGCTGTACGCCCAGCTCACCCAGACCGCCGACGCCGACGGCGAGGCCGGTGACGTCGCGTGGAACTTCGAGAAGTTCCTCATCGGCCGCGACGGCACCGTGATCAACCGTTTCCGGTCCCGCACCGAGCCCGACGCCCCCGAGGTCGTCGCCGCCATCGAGGCCGCGCTCTGAGTGCGGCAAGCCGCAGTGGTGCACTTTCGGACCCCCGGCCGTCCGAAAGTGCACCACTGCATGTCAGCGCCCGTTCACCTTCGGGTGGGACGCTGACGGCATGGTCGCAACGCTGATCGTGTCGGTGTCGGGGATCAGGGACGAGACGCGGGAACTCGTCGCGGAGTTCGCCGACGAGATGGACCGCCGGGCAGTACCGCTGTCGCTGCTGGTGGCGCCGCGGCTCAAGGACAAGTACCGGCTCGTGCGGGACGAGCCGACCCAGGACTGGTTGCGCGGCAGACGCGAACACGGGGACGTCATCGTCCTGCACGGCTACGACCAGGCCGCCACCAAGAAGCGCCGAGCCGAGTTCGCGGCCCTGCCCCAGCACGAGGCGACGCTGCGGCTGCTCGCCGCGGACCGGGTGATGGAGGAGGCAGGACTGCGCACCCGCGCGTTCGCCGCACCGCGCTGGCTCGTCTCTCCCGGGGCGGTGACCGCGCTGCCGCGAACGGGATTCCGGTTGCTCGCCGGCGCCACCGGCATCCACGATCTCGACCGCGGCACCGTCGTCCGCGCCCGGGTGCTCGGCATCGGGGAGGGCTTCCGCGCCGAACCGTGGTGGTGCCGGGCACTGGTACTCGGCGCAGGACGCACCGCACGCCGCGGCGGCACCGTCCGGCTGGCGGTCTCGGCGAAGCAACTCGCGCAGCCCGGACCGCGCCAGGCGATGCTGGACGCGGTGGACCTGGCGCTGCACCACGAAGCGCGCGTGGACACCTACCGCTGGAAGCCTCGGCGCGGCGGCCTCGAAGTGGCCTGACCGCACGCCGCGGTCACGGGGCCAGGGAGTCGAGGTGGTCCGTGACCACCTTCAGGGCGCTGTCCGGGGTGTCGGGTTCGCCGAGCAACGAGTGCAGCGCGGCGCCGTCGACCAGCGCGTGCAGGCGCACCGCCTCCAACTCGATGTCCAGGTGTGGCGCCACCAGCCCCTTCCGGGAGAGGTACTCCAGCAGCCCCACGTACGCCTGCCGCGTCTCCCGCTGCGCCTGGCGGGTGAGCTCCTGGACCGCGGGATGCGACGGCGCCTCGGTGGTCAGCGAGAGGATGACGATCAACTGTGTGCGGCGAACCTCGTCCAGGGGCAACACCTCGGACAGCATCGCCAACGCCCGCTCGCGCGGGTCGGCGATCGCCACGTGCGCGCGGACCCGGATTCCGAGCCGTGCGTGCACCAGCTGCATCGAGTACGCGAGGAGGTCGGTCTTGGTGGCGAACATGTGCCGCAGCGACCCGGTCGACAGGTTCGCCTCCGCGGCCACGTCGCGCACGGACACCCCGCTCATGCCGTCGCGCATGATGAGGCGCCAGACCGCCTCGGCGATCTCCTGTCGCCTCTGATCGTGGTCGAGCACCTTCGGCACACAGCGATGCTAGCGCGGTCGCGGTGGTGCAGGTCGCAACGGGATCGCGTCACACCTCGACCGAGGTCTCCGTCTGCAGTACCCGGAACTCGGTGCCCGCCGGAGCCATCTCGGAGTAGCGGCCGTAGAAGATGCCGGTGGCCTCGTTCGCGAGGATCGCCTGGTGGATCGGTACCGCCACCCGCGGCGCGACGGCACGCAGGTAGTCCACCGCCTCCGAGATCTTCAGCCACGGCGCCGCCGCGGGCAGCGCGAGCACGTCGACCTTCTCGTACGGGATGTAGAGCGAGTCGCCCGGATGCAGCAGCCGCGCCGGGTTCTCGTCGTCGCCGACCAGGAACGCCGTGTTGTCGATGACCGCGAGGTCGGGGTGGATCACCGCGTGCCTGCCGCCGGTGCCGCGCAGATGGACCCGCCCGACGTCGAACGCGTCGCCCGGACGCACCGCGTTCCAGTCGCCGCCGAGCTGGGCGGCGGTCTGCGGGTCGGCGTACAGCGCCGCCCCGGGGTTCGCCTCCACCAGAGCCGGCAGTCGCGCCGGGTCCGCGTGGTCGGGGTGCTGGTGGGTGATCGCGATCGCGTCCAGGCCGGTGATGCCCTCGAAGCCGTGCGAGAAGTTGCCCGGATCGAACAGGATCCTGGCGCCGAGGTGTTCGACGAGGACGCAGGAATGGCCGAAGTGGGTGAGCTGCATGCCACGAGAGTATGCGCTGGTTCACACCGACGCAGGGGCCCGCGTCGCGGAGGTCGGGTGGTGCGGACCGAACGCGGGCGGACCGGTAAACTGCGGGTGCCCGGCGTGATTCTCCCGGGCGATACCGGAGCACCAAGCGAGGAGCAGCACGTGGCCCGTGTCGTTGTCGAAGTCATGCCCAAGACCGAGATTCTCGATCCCCAGGGGCAGGCCATCGTCGGGGCGCTGTCCCGGCTGGGCTTCGCTGGCGTGTCCGACGTCCGCCAGGGCAAGCGTTTCGAACTCGAGATCGACGGCAGCGTCGAGGACGCCGAGCTCGAGAAGATCGCCGAAGGCCTGCTCGCCAACACGGTGATCGAGGACTGGAAGGTGGTCCGCGTCCAGTGAGTGCCCGGATCGGAGTCATCACGTTCCCCGGCACCCTCGACGACGTCGACGCCGCACGAGCGGTGACCCTCGCCGGCGGCGAGGCGGTCAGCCTCTGGCACGGCGACGCGGACCTCAAGGGCGTCGACGCCGTCATCGTTCCCGGCGGCTTCTCCTACGGCGACTACCTGCGCTGCGGCGCGATCGCCCGGTTCGCACCCGTGATGGGCAAGGTCGTCGAGGCGGCGAAGGGCGGCATGCCGGTCCTCGGCATCTGCAACGGCTTCCAGGTTCTGTGCGAGGCCGGCCTGCTCCCCGGTGCGCTGACCCGCAACGAGGGCCTGCACTTCATCTGCCGTGACGAGTGGCTGAAGGTCGAGTCCACCTCGACGGCGTGGACCACGCGCTACGAGTCGGGCGCCGAGATCCTCATCCCGCTGAAGTCGGGTGAGGGCCGCTACCAGGCCTCGCAGCAGGTGCTCGACGAGCTCGAGGGGGAGGGGCGCGTCGTGTTCCGCTACGCGGGCGACAACCCGAACGGCTCGCAGCGCGGCATCGCGGGCATCGCCTCCGCGAACGGTCGCGTCGTCGGCCTGATGCCGCACCCCGAGCACGCCACCGAAGCGCTCACCGGTCCGAGCGACGACGGCCTCGGCATGTTCTACTCCGTGCTCGAGAGCGTCGTCACCGCCTGACGCCACCGACACGACAGGGCCCCGGAGATCACGGTCTCCGGGGCTTCTTCGTGCCGCGCGGGCTTCGGGGCGGGCGGTCGGCGCACGCTGCGCCGATCCACCCCCGTTTTGCTACCGTCCGCCCATGATCTCGACCATCGTGTGGGGTTGCGGCGGCATCGCGCGCGACGCGATCCGGGCCGTCGACGCGCACCCGGCGTTGGAGCTGACCGCCGTCCTCGTCACGGACCCGGACCGGGTCGGCCGCGATGCGGGTGATCTCGCGGAACTGGACCGCGCGCTCGGTGTCGTCGCCACCGACGACAGCGCGGTGGTGTTCGCGGACCGGCCCCGGGCGGTGGTCTACGCGGGATCGGGGCGAACCCGGTCCGTGGACGCGCGCGCCGATGTCCTCGCGGCACTGCGCGCGGGGGCGGTGGTGGTCACCCCTCCGGTGCACCCGCTGCGCGACCACCACGACCCTCGATCCGAGTTCGCCGCCGCCGTCGCCGAGGGCGGCGGGTCGCTGTTCGTCGGCGACGTCGACCCCGGCTGGGCGAACCACGTGCTGCCCCTGCTGCTGCGCGGGCACGGCGCGGGTGCCACCTCGATCCGCTACCGGGAGATCGTCGACTACTCCGAATACGATCTGCCGCGCTCGGTGCGCGCCCTGATGGGGATGGGTGAACCGCTCAGCTACCGGGCGCCGATGTTCGCGCCGCGGATGCCGACGACGGTGTGGGGGGACCGGCTACGGCTGCTGGCGCGGGTACTCGGCGTCGACGTCGACGAGATCCGGGAAACCGTCGAACGGCTGGAACTCGAGGTCAGCGTCGAGACCGCGACGATGGGCAAGTTCGAGTCCGGTGGCCAGGGAGCCGTGCGGTTCGAGGTGCAGGGGTACGTCGCGGGGGAGCCCCGCGTCGTGATCGAACACATCGGCCGCATCGACCCGGACTGCGCCCCCGACTGGCCGACCGTGTCGGCCGGAGGGGCGGCGCATCAGGTGGTCGTCGAGGGCGATCCGTGGGTCGAGACGACCATCGAATCCGGACCGCGGGACGGCACCGCCGCGGCCGTCGGTCGGCTGGTCGGCGCGATCGAGGTGCTGGCGGGTCGGCCACCCGGCGTCTACGACGCGTGGGCGCTGCGCGACTGTGAGTCCTTCTGGTCCCCGGGCGGGCCGGAAGGACTCACGGGCGTGGAACCGCCACCAGAACGTGTTCCAGTTCGGTACCGTCCGAAGGCATGATCACCACGGTCGTCTGGGGCACCGGCAACGCCGGCCGCGCGGCGATCCGCGCGGTCGCCGCGCACCCCGCCCTCGACCTCACCGCCGTCCTCGTCCACAACCCCGACAAGGTCGGCCGGGACGCCGGTCGCCTCGCCGGACAGGGCCGCGACCTCGGCGTCGCGGCGACCTCCGACGTCGACGCGGTGCTCGCCGCCGGGCCCGCCGCGGTCGTCTACGCCGCGTCCGGCGACATCCGCCCCGACGAGGCCCTCGCGGACATCGTCCGGGCACTGAAGGTCGGGGCCGTCGTCGTCACCCCGGCGCTGTACGCGCTGTACGACCACCGCAGCGCGCCGCCGGAGCTGCGCGAGCCTGTCCTCGCGGCGATCGCCGAGGGCGGCGGGTCGCTGTTCGTGTCCGGCATCGACCCCGGGTGGGGCAACGACGTGCTCCCGCTGATGCTCAGCGGACTCGGCACGACCGTCGACGTGATCCGCTGCCAGGAGATCTTCGACTACTCGACCTACGACCAGCCCGACTCGGTGCGCTGGCTCGTCGGGATGGGGCAGCCGATGGACTACTCGCCGCCGATGGTTGCACCGACCGTCCCGACGATGGTGTGGGGCGGGCAGATCCGGATGATGGCCCGCGCGCTGGGCGTGGAGCTCGACGAGGTCCGCGAGACCGTCGACCGCCGTCCGCTGGAGGCCACCGTCACCACCTCGTCGATGGGCGACTTCGAGGCGGGCACGCAGGGCGCCCTCCGGTTCGAGGTCCAGGGGATCGTCGACGGTGCGCCGCGCATCGTCATCGAGCACGTCACCCGCATCCACCCGTCCTGCGCGCCCGACTGGCCGTGCCCGCCGGACGGCGGCGCCGGCGCGCACCGGGTGATCATCGAGGGTGCACCGCGCATCGAGGTCAGTGTCGAAGCGACCGACGAGGGAGGCAACCGGTCGGCGGGCGGCAACGCGACCGCGGTCGGGCGGCTGGTCGGTGCGATCGACTGGCTGGTCGACGCGGAGCCCGGACTCTACGACGCCCTCGACGTCCCGCTGCGCCCGGGCGTCGGCAAGCTCACGACATCGGAAAGGCTCACGACATGATCATCGACGTCCCCGACGGCAAGGACCCGATCGGCTACGTGTGGGGTGAGATGGTCCCCGGTATCGGGATCCCCGCCTCGCAGTTCTCGCTGTCCGTGTACGAGCACTCGACCATCGACCTGCGCGCGTTCGAGGCCGCCCGGTTGCGGATCGCGCAGATCAACGGCTGCATCTTCTGTCAGGACTGGCGCACCGAACGCGACGGCGCCAAGGTCGAGTCCGGTTTCGACGAGGCCGTCGAGAAGTGGCGCACCACAGACGCATTCGACGACCGCACCCGCCTCGCCGCCGAGTACGCCGAACGGTACGCCGTGGACCACCACGGCCTCGGCGACGAGTTCTGGACGCGGATGAAGGCCCACTACACCGACGCCGAGATCGTCGAGCTGTCGATGAGCATCGGATCGTGGCTGGCGTTCGGTCGCCTCAATCACGTGCTCGGCCTCGACACCGCCTGCGTGCTGCCGGGGCACTGACCCGGCGACGGTGGCCGCTCCAGGAAGGTCGCGCTCGGGGCGAAGAACGCGGTCCCGGTGACCGCGGTCGAGAAGTCAAGCAGCCGGTCGTGATTGCCGGGCGGATCGCCGACGACCATGTTCCGCAGCATCCGTTCGGTGACCGCCGGATCGCGGGAGTAGCCGATGAAGTAGGTGCCCTTCTCGCCGCCGGCGCGACCGTAGGCCAGGTTCGCCCGCACGATCTCGAGATCGGTGCCGTCGGCGTCGGTGATCGACGTCAGCGCGGTGTGGGAGTTCGCCGGACGGACCGCGGGTGGCATCTCGGTGTCGTCGGGTTTCGTTCGCCCGACAACCCTCTCCTGCTCCGCGACCGGCAGTGCCTCCCACGCTGCGAGGTCGTGGACGTACCGCTGCACGTGGACGTACGAGCCGCCCGCGAAGGGCGGATCCTCGTCGCCGACCGTCACCGCGGCGAGCGCGGCGCGTCCGGTGGGGTTGCCCGTTCCGTCGACGAACCCGATCAGGTCCCGGCTCTCGAGGTACCGGAAGCCGTGCACCTCCTCGACCACGGTCGCGGCGCCGGCGAGCCGTTGCGTGATCCGGTGTGCGAGTTCGAAACACGCGTCGTGGCTCATCGCGCGAATGTGGAACAGCAGATCCCCCGGTGTGGCCGGGGCGACGTGCCGGGCGCCGCGGACCTCGCGGAACGGACGCAGCTGTGCCGGCCGCGGACCTGGGAACAGGCGGTCCCAGGCGTCGGAGCCGACCGCGACCACGAGCTCGAGCCCCGCGCCGGGAACGCGCAGCGCCACCGACCGCGCGAGGCCCGAGGCGTCCGCGAGGACCTGCCGGGTGACCGGGTCGCCGCCCTCGGTGATCGCGGCGACCAGGAAGATCGCCGCGGGACTCTGCTCGCCGATCACCGGTTGGGGCTGGGGAGCGGGTGCGGCGGGTCGGGGCTCGGTCACTGCCGACACGGTAACCGAGCGGGCCGCATCGGCCCCGGTCGGTTCTAGGATCGCGGGCATGCCCACGAACTTCCCGGACGACCAGCAGACCGACGCCACCGCCGCCGGCCTGTGCTCCTTCGTCGACGCGTCGCCCTCGCCGTTCCACGTGTGCGCGACGGTCGCCGGTGACCTGACCGCGGCCGGGTTCGTCGAACTGAACGAGACCGACCACTGGCCGTCCGCGCCGGGCCGCTTCTTCCTGGTGCGGGGCGGGTCGCTGGTCGCGTGGAGCACCGAGGGCGCGGGTCGCGAGGCGGCGCCGTTCCGGATCGTCGGCGGGCACACCGACAGCCCGAACCTGCGGGTCAAGCAGCACCCCGACCGCGAGTCGGCGGGCTGGCAGATGGTCGGCCTCGAACCGTACGGCGGGGCGTGGCTGAACTCGTGGCTCGACCGCGACCTCGGGATCTCCGGGCGGCTCAGCATTCGTGACGGAAACTCGGTGCAGGACAAGTTGATTCGCGTCGACCGCCCGATCCTGCGGGTGCCGCAGCTGGCGATCCACCTGTCCGAGGACCGCAAGGGCGTCGCCCTCGACCCGCAGCGGCACGTCAACGCGATCTGGGGGGTCGGGACCTCGCCGCGCAGCTTCCTCGGGTTCCTCGCCGGCGAGGCCGGGGTCGACGCAGACGCGGTGCTCGGCTGGGAACTGATGACCCACGACCTCGCGCCGAGCGCCGTGGTCGGGCTGCGCGACGAGCTGGTGTCCGCGCCGCGGCTCGACAACCAGGGCACCTGCTACGCGGGCAGTCGTGCGCTGCTCGCCGCCGTCGACGATCCGGGTGAGGCGATCCCCGTGCTGGTGCTGTTCGACCACGAGGAGGTCGGCTCCATGTCGGATCGCGGCGCCTTCTCCGACCTGCTGAACTCGGTGCTCGAACGAATCGTGCTCGCCCGCGGCGGGGGGCGGGAGGACTTCCTGCGGACCATGGCGGGGTCGGTGTGCGCGTCCGGGGACATGGCCCACGCGACTCACCCGAACTACCCGGACCGGCACGAGCCGGCGCACCGGATCGAGGTGGGCGGCGGACCGGTGCTCAAGGTCAACCAGAACCTGCGCTACGCGACCGACGCCGCCGGGGCCGGCGAGTTCGCCCTGGCCTGCGACCGCGCCGGGGTGCCGCTGCAGCGGTACGTGCACCGCGCGGATCTGCCGTGCGGATCGACCATCGGTCCGATCACGGCGTCGCGGACCGGGCTGTCGACCGTGGACGTCGGTGCTCCGCAGCTGGCCATGCACTCGGCGCGGGAGCTGATGGGTGCCGCCGACGTCCCCTCCTACGCCGCGGCGCTCGCGGCGTTCCTCACGCCGCAGGAGTGACGACCCCGGGCCCACGCGATCGATGACAATTTCCCCATTGGGAACGGCAGTCACTCGCGTCTCGTGATTGTCTGGTTCGGCATGGATGCGACTTCGTCGGGGAGAGGACATCTGCCGTGCGGCTGACACACGAGACGACGAGCCGGAGACGAGCCGGGCGCACGCCCGGGCGAACACGAGCCGCGGTCGCCGCGACCGCCGTCGCGGTGGTGCTCGCCGCGACCGGCGCGGCCCCCGCCGCAGCGCAGTCGTTCGGCTCGTCGGGCTCGTCGGACCCGGGGTCCTCGGGCTCCTCCGACTCCTCCGGCTCCTCCGACTCCTCCGGCTCCTCCGGCTCCTCCGGCTCCTCGGGGTCGTTCGGGTCGTCGGCGCCCGGCGGGCCGTGCGGACAGTCGTCCGGCAGCAGCGGCAGCGTGACCGGTTCGATCGGTCGGGCACTGCCGTGGCTGACCGGCTCGCCGGACGGTGCGCTGCCCCAGTTGACCGGCCGGACGCAGGCCGTCGAGATGGTCACCGGGCCGGGCAGCCCCAACGACACCATCGAGCGGTTCAGCGTCTCCGGCACCGATCTGGGCATCATGTGGGACAACGACAACGCCGGCGGCGTGCACCAGACGATGATGGCCTTCGGTGACACCGTCGGGGACTGCGACACCGACGGCGACGACTGGCGGTCCAACGTCCTGTTCCGCAGCGCCGACACCACTCTCGCCGACGGCATGCGGATCGACAGCTCACCGCTGGACGCCCCGAACCATTCCAAGGAGATCATCCCCGGCTTCGGGATCCCCGGTGAGTACACCGTCATCCCGACCGCCGGGGTCGCGGTCGGCGGCGTGCAGTACATCCGCGTCATGGGCGTGCAGTCGTGGGACACCCCCGGCAACTGGACGACGCTGTACTCGGCGTTGGCGTCGTCCACCGACAACGGCGAGAACTGGACGCTGGACCCGTTGACGGTCCGCGCCAACGTCGCGAACGTCGGCATCCCCGGGATCCCGCAGTTCGACCCCGCCAACGCGAACTTCCAGCAGAGCGCGTTCGTCAAGGAGGGCGGCTTCGTCTACGAGTTCGGCACCCCGTCCGGGCGCAGCGGCAGCGCACTGCTGGCGCGGGTCCCCGAGGCGCAGATCGGTGCCCTGACCGCCTACGAGTACTGGACCGGCTCGGCGTGGGTGCCCGACCTGTCGGCGGCGGTCCCGGTGATCGACTCGCCGGTCAGCGAACTGTCGGTGCAGTGGAACGCCTACCTGAACAAGTACGTCGCGATGTTCACCGACCACACCAACTCGATCGTGATCCGGCAGGCCGACCGGCTCGAGGGCCCGTGGTCCGGCACCCAGACCATCCTGTCCGGACAGCTGGTGCCGTCCCTGTACGGCGGGTTCATGCACCCGTGGAGCAGCGGCCGCTACCTCGAGTTCGTCGGCACCACCTGGGACCGCTACAACGTCACCTACTACCGAACCGACCTGAACGGGCTGCAGATGGCCGCGCAGGACCAGGCGAACCGGCCCGATCCCGCGACCACCGGTGAGGCGCAGCGCGTCGGCACCGAGTTCCCCGAGGAGCAGGAGCCGACGACGGGGCAGTGACGTTGCGCCACCGGTGACGCACCACCCTCGGTTCGGCGGGAAACCGGGCGGACCGAGGCAGGATCAGCGGATGGACTCCACACGTCGGGCAACCCGGTTCGCCGCGGGTGCGGCCCGTGGCCGGCTGTCGTCGTTGTGGCAGCTGGCCATCGTGCTCGGGATCTTCCTCGGCCTCGTCGCGGACTACGCGCTGCGCAGCCGGGCGGGTGCCGCGGACGCCGAACTTCTCTGGGGCGGCTCGGCGTGGCGGTGGATGTTCGTGGTGATCGCGCTGGCCGCGGCGGTCCAGGTGCTGATCGCGCTGCGCCTGCCGGAGCCGGTACGCAGCCACGATCGCGAGCCCACCGGCGGCTTCGCGGCGTTGCGTGGCACCCTGCTCGGCCTGAAACCGATCGTCTGGGTCGGCGTCGTGGTCGCGGCGTTGCAGCAGCTCGTCGGGATCAACGTGATCTTCTTCTACTCGACCACCCTGTGGAAGTCCGTCGGGTTCTCCGAGGACGACGCGTTCACCACCAGCGTCCTCACCGCGCTGGTGAACATCGCGGCCACGGTCGTCGCGATCGGGCTCGTCGACCGGCTGGGACGGCGGCCGCTGCTGCTCGGGGGTGCTGCGGGCATGGCGGTCACGCTCGGCGCCCTCGCCGTGTGCTTCGCGTCGGCGACGGGGGAGGGCGACGCGGTCACCCTGCCGCAGCCCGCGGGCACCGTCGCACTCGTCGCGGCCAACCTGTTCGTCGTCGCGTTCGGTGTCAGCTGGGGACCGGTGATGTGGGTGGTGCTCGGCGAACTGTTCGACACCCGGATGCGGACGATCGCGCTGTCGCTCACCGTGACGGTGAACTGGCTGGCGAACTGGCTGGTCACCCGTACCTTCCCCGCCCTCGCGGACCTGAGTCTGCCGCTCACCTACGGCCTCTACACGGTGTTCGCCGTCGTCGCGCTCGTCTTCACCGCCCGCACGGTGCCGGAGACGAAGGGCGTCGCGCTGGCGTGACCGGGCCCACCCGCCGCCGACCAGTGCGGACCGGGTGCGCCCGCCCGGCTAGACTTTGCGCTGGCAGTGCCCTGCGCGCCTGCCCATTCGATCCTCCAGGGAAGGACCCGACTCCTCGTGTCATCGCAGGTCGATACCGTCACCCATGCCGCCGCGACCCCCGATGTGGCTCAGCCCTACCGGGAGCTGGGACTCAAGGACGACGAATACACCCGCATCCGCGAGATCCTCGGCCGGCGTCCCACCGACGCCGAGCTCGCGATGTACTCGGTGATGTGGTCCGAGCACTGCTCGTACAAGTCGTCGAAGGTGCACCTGAAGTACTTCGGCGAGACCACCACCGACGAGATGCGGTCCTCGATGCTCGCAGGTATCGGTGAGAACGCGGGCGTCGTCGACATCGGCGACGGCTGGGCGGTCACCTTCAAGGTCGAGTCCCACAACCACCCGTCGTACATCGAGCCGTACCAGGGCGCCGCGACCGGCGTCGGCGGCATCGTCCGCGACATCATGGCGATGGGCGCCCGCCCGATCGCGGTCATGGACCAGCTGCGTTTCGGTGCGGCCGACCACCCCGACACCCGACGCGTCGTCGACGGCGTGGTCCGCGGTGTCGGCGGGTACGGCAACTCCCTCGGCCTGCCCAACGTCGGCGGCGAGACCGTCTTCGACGCGTCCTACCAGGGCAACCCGCTCGTCAACGCGCTCTGCGCGGGTGCGATGCGCGTGGAGGACCTGCACCTGGCGTTCGCGTCCGGCGCGGGCAACAAGATCATCCTGTTCGGTGCCCGCACCGGACTCGACGGCATCGGCGGCGTGTCCGTGCTCGCCTCCGAGACCTTCGACGAGAGCTCGGGTGGACGACCGAAGAAGCTCCCTGCCGTGCAGGTCGGCGACCCGTTCACCGAGAAGGTGCTCATCGAGTGCTGCCTCGACCTGTACCGCGAGAAGCTGGTCGTCGGCATCCAGGACCTCGGCGGCGCCGGACTGTCCTGCGCGACGTCGGAGCTGGCCGCGGCCGGTGACGGCGGCATGCACATCAACCTCGACCGGGTCCCGATGCGCGCGAAGGGCATGACGGCCGCCGAGGTGCTCTCCAGCGAGTCCCAGGAGCGTATGTGCGCGGTGGTGACGCCGGAGAACGTCGACGAGTTCATGGCCGTCTGCAAGAGGTGGGACGTCCTGGCCACCGTCATCGGTGAGGTCACCGACGGCGAGCACCTCGTCATCGACTGGCACGGCGAGACCGTCGTCGACGCCCCCGCTCGCACCATCGCCCACGAGGGCCCGGTCTACGAGCGTCCCGTGCAGCGTCCCGACAGCCAGGACGCGCTCGTCGCGAACACCACCGCCGGCCTGTTGCGGCCCGAGACCGACGCCGAGCTCGAGGCCACCCTGCTGAAGATGGTCGGGTCGCCGCAGCTGGCCAGCCGCAAGTGGATCACCGAGCAGTACGACCGCTACGTCCGCGGCAACACCGTCCTCGCCGAGAACGCCGACGGCGGCGTCGTCCGCATCGACGAGAAGACGGGCCGCGGCATCGCCCTGGCCACCGACGCCTCCGGCCGCTACACCGCGCTGGACCCGTACACCGGCGCGCAGCTCGCGCTCGCCGAGGCGTACCGGAACGTCGCGGTCACCGGCGCCACCCCGAAGGCCGTCTCCAACTGCCTGAACTTCGGGTCGCCGGAGGATCCGGGCGTGATGTGGCAGTTCCAGCAGGCCGTTCGCGGTCTCGCCGACGGCTGCGCCCAGCTGGGCATCCCGGTCACCGGCGGCAACGTCAGCTTCTACAACCAGACCGGATCGACCGCGATCCTGCCGACCCCGGTCGTCGCCGTGCTCGGCGTGATCGACGACGTGCACCGTCGCATCCCGACCGGACTCGGCCTCGAGCCCGGCGAGACGCTGATCCTGCTCGGCGACACCCACGACGAGTTCGACGGGTCGATCTGGTCGCAGGTCGAGCACGACCACCTCGGTGGCGTCCCGCCGAAGGTCGACCTCGAGCGGGAGCGGCTGCTCGCCGACATCCTGCTCGCGGGCTCCCGAGACGGCCTGATCTCGGCCGCGCACGACCTGTCCGAGGGCGGCCTCGCGCAGGCCGTCGTCGAGGCCGCGCTCGCGGGCGAGACCGGCTGCCGGATCCTGCTGCCCGAGGGCGCCGACCCGTTCGTCACCCTGTTCTCCGAGTCGGCCGGACGTGTCCTGGTCGCGGTGCCGCGCACCGAGGAGACCCGCTTCACCGGAATGTGCACGGCACGCAACCTGCCGTGGGTGCGGATCGGTGTCGTCGACGAGGGATCCGACTCGGTCGAGGTGCAGGGCCACTTCTCCGTCACGCTCGACACGCTGCGCGCGACGTCCGAAGGAACGCTGCCTGCTTTGTTTGGATAACCATGTGACCGACCAGAAGGCAACCCCGGAACCCGGGACGGAGCAGGCATCAGCCGAACCGTCCCGGGTTCCGGCGCGTTCGGGGGACACCGCCCCCGGCGTCCCGGCGAAGATGACCCGATGGTTCGCGGGACAGGACCTCCCCTGGTCCGCGGACCGGCTCGCGGAGAAGCACCCCTTCGTGGTGTGGGCGTGGGGACTGCTCAGCCTCGACTTCACCGGCATCGCGTTCGGCGCACTGTTCTTCTGCTGGTCGCTGACCCCGTCGCTGCTGCCGCGTGACTGGCTGTTCCAGGGCCTGATCGGCGGGATCACCGCCGCGATCGGCTACGCGTTCGGCTGCGCACTCGGCTGGGCCGCACACCGGTACTGGCTGTCGAAGCTGTCGTGGTGGCCGCCGCCGGTGCGGATGCAGATGGTCGCGAAGATCGCGATTCCCGTGGTGTCGATCGCTGCGGCACTCGTGATGCTCGTGTACTCCGCCAACTGGCAGCGCGAACTCGCGGCACTGATGGGCGCCGAGGGCACCACCACGACCGGCTATCTGCGCACCCTGCTGCTGAGCATGGTCGTCGCGGCGCTGCTGATCTCGCTGTGGCGGGTGCTGCGCGACCTCGTTCGGCTCATCGCCCGCTACCTGAACACCTGGCTGCGCATCCCGCGGTCCGCGGCGGCGCCGATCGGGTTCGTCGTCGTGGCGTTCCTCGGCTACACGCTGGTCACCGACGTCCTCTTCAACGGGGTGTACTCGTTCGTCAACTCGGCCTTCAGCCTACAGAACGACGAGACCCGGGAGGGCGTCGTGGAGCCGATCCGGCCGGAACGGTCCGGCAGTCCGGAGTCGTACGCGCCGTGGGAGACCCTCGGCTACGAGGGCCGCGACTTCGTCTACCGCGGTCTGCACGCCAACGAGCTGACCGAGTACAACGGCGCGCCGGCGAAGGAACCGATCCGCGTGTACGCCGGCCTCGGCACGGCAGACGACACCGACGCCCGCCTCGACGTGATCATCCGGGAACTCGAACGCACCGGCGCCTTCGGGCGCAAGGCGCTCGTCGTGATCCCGACCACCGGCACGGGGTGGGTCAACCCGACCGCCGCCAACGCCGTCGAGTTGATGTTCAACGGTGACACCGCGCTGGTCGCGAGCCAGTACTCGTACCTGCCGAGCTGGATCTCCTTCCTCGCGGACCGGGAGAAGGCCGCCGACGCCGGGCGCGCGCTGGTCCACCGGGTGTACGAGCGGTGGCTGCAGGAACCGGAGGCGACGCGGCCCAAGCTGCTGGTCTACGGCGAGTCCCTCGGCACCCAGGCGGGGGAGGGGGCCTTCGACGGGATCGCCGACATCCGGGAGATGGTCGACGGGGTGCTGTGGGTGGGGCCGCCCAACGCGAACCGGTTGTGGAGCACGCTCGTCGACCGCCGGGACCCCGGTAGCCCGGAGGTCGAACCCGAGTACTCGGACGGGTTGGTGGTGCGGTTCGCCGACAACGCCGCCGGGATCGCGGGGCAGCCGGGGCCGTGGCTGTATCCCCGGGTGCTCTACATCCAGCACCCCTCCGACCCGGTGGTGTGGTGGAGTCCCGACCTGATCTTCAACCGGCCCGACTGGCTGTCCGAGCCACCGGGCTACGACCGGCTGCCGTCGATGCGTTGGTTCCCGTTCGTGACGTTCTGGCAGGTCGCCGCGGACCTCGGAAACGCGGCGGGGGTGCCGGACGGGCACGGCCACAACTACGGCACGACCGTCCTCGACGGGTGGGTCGCGATCGCCGCCCCGGACGGCTGGACGTCCGCGGACACCGAGCGGGTCCGGGCCGTGCTGGACGAGATCGCGGACACCCAGGGCCCGGAGAAGTGAGCCGACAGGCCGCGGCGGCGTGCGCGGTGGGTCTGGTGGCGTGGAACAACGCCGTCCTGCCGCGTCTCGGGCTGGGCGCGCGTGGACGCGCCGCGGCGACCGCGACCGCGGCGGTGGCGCTCGCCGCGGCGGTGCGGACCGCCGGGGCCTCGGACGTTGAACTGGGATGGCAGGCAACGGGGTCCGGCCTGCGCTGGGGGCTGATCGCCTCGGCGCTGCCCGCGGTCGCCTATCCGGCGATGCTCGCGGTGCCCGTGGTGCGGTCGCGGATGGCGTCCGGAGCGCGGCGCGCGGACCACACCGAGTGGGTGTTCGTGCACATCCCGCTCGGCACCGTGCTGGCGGAGGAGCTGGCGTTCCGGTCGGTGCTGTACGCGCTGGCGCGGCGCGTGTCCCCGCGCTGGGCGCCGGTGCTCGGCGCCGCCGCGTTCGGGCTGTGGCACGTGACCCCGGCCCGGCACGCCGGCGACTCGGTGCCCGGCACCGTCGCGCTGACGGCGGCCGCGTCGCTGCTGTTCGACGCGTTGCGTCGGCGCAGCGGCAGCGTCCTCGCGCCCGCGCTGCTGCACCTGGCGATCAACTCCGGCGGCGCCGTGGCGGCGGAGTCCGCGCGCGCCCGGCCGTCACCGGCGCACGGAGGTGGTTGGTAGGTTGGCGCGATGCCGCAGCGCCGCAGGATCGACCCAGCCGAACTGCGGGCGTCGGTCGTCGCGGTGCGGGACTGGCTCGCCGATGCAGACGCCCCGGAGCCGGAGCGGGCGGTGCTCGCCGCCGCGGTGCGCCTGAGCGCCCGCACCCTCGAGGACGTCGCACCCGGCTCGTCCGTGGAGGTGCGGGTGCCGCCGTTCGTGGCGGTGCAGTGCGTCGAGGGGCCGCGGCACACCCGGGGCACCCCGCCGAACGTCGTGGAGACCGATCCGCGCACCTGGCTGGAGCTCGTCACCGGACGGACGACGTTCGCCGACGCGGTGGCCGCGGGAACCGTGACCGCCTCGGGGACGCGAGCCGCGGAAATCGGGCACTGGTTACCGCTGCTGCCCCGGTGACCGCCGGTGTGAGCGGCGCGACAGGCGCGGCACCCGTGGTAGGAGCACCCCCGAGGTGGCCGTAGACTGGGCGTGCCCCCCGCACCCACCCCCAAGGGAGCAACCCCGGTGACTTCAGCCGATGTGTCGGTCAACAGCCCGAATCTTCTCGCACCCGCAGACCTGTCCGACCAGGACGAGCAGCCGCCCCGCGAGGAGTGTGGCGTCTTCGGCGTCTGGGCTCCCGGCGAGGATGTGGCCAAACTCACCTACTACGGACTGTACGCACTGCAGCACCGCGGCCAGGAGGCGGCGGGCATCGCCGTCGCCGACGGCTCGCAGGTGCTGGTGTTCAAGGACCTCGGTCTGGTCAGTCAGGTGTTCGACGAGCAGACCCTCGGCGCGATGCCGGGGCACGTCGCCGTCGGGCACTGCCGCTACTCGACCACCGGGTCCACCACGTGGGAGAACGCGCAGCCGATCTTCCGCACCACCACGGCGGGCACCGGAATCGCGCTCGGCCACAACGGCAATCTCGTGAACACCGCCGAGCTCGCCGAGCGGGCGCGGGCGGCGGGCCTGACGAACAGCAAGCGTCCCGGCGGCGCGACGTCGGACTCCGACATCGTCGGTGCCCTGCTCGCGCACGCGGCGGGCGACAGCACCATCGAGCAGGCCGCAATGGACCTGCTGCCGACGCTGCGCGGCGCGTTCTGCCTGACGTTCATGGACGAGCACACCCTGTACGCGGCCCGCGATCCGCACGGTGTGCGACCGCTGGTGCTCGGCCGCCTCGACCGCGGCTGGGTGGTCGCGTCCGAGACCGCGGCCCTCGACATCGTCGGCGCGTCGTTCGTCCGGGAGATCGAGCCCGGCGAACTGCTGGCCATCGACGCGGACGGGGTGCGGTCGTCGCGGTTCGCCAACCCGACCCCGAAGGGCTGCGTCTTCGAGTACGTGTACCTGGCCCGCCCCGACACCACGATCGCGGGCCGCTCGGTGCACGCGACGAGGGTCGAGATCGGTCGCCGACTGGCGAAGGAACACCCGGTCGACGGCGACCTCGTGATCCCGGTGCCGGAGTCCGGCACCCCGGCGGCGGTCGGTTACGCGCAGGGCTCGGGAATCCCGTACGGCCAGGGCCTGATGAAGAACGCCTACGTCGGACGCACGTTCATCCAGCCGTCGCAGACCATCCGGCAACTCGGTATCCGCCTCAAGCTCAACCCGTTGCGTGAGGTGATCCGCGGCAAGCGGCTGATCGTCGTCGACGACTCGATCGTCCGCGGCAACACCCAGCGCGCCCTGATCCGGATGCTGCGCGAGGCGGGTGCGCTCGAGATCCACGTGCGGATCGCGTCGCCGCCGGTGAAGTGGCCGTGCTTCTACGGCATCGACTTCGCGTCGCCCGCGGAGCTGATCGCCAACGGCGCCGGCGGCACCAACCACGAGCCGGGCAACGTCGAGGAGATGGTGGAGGGCGTGCGCCGCTCGATCGGCGCCGATTCGCTGGGCTACATCTCGGTCGAGGGGATGGTCGCGGCCACCGAGCAGCCGGCGTCCCGGCTGTGCATGGCGTGCTTCGACGGCCAGTACCCGATCGCGCTGCCGACGGAGACGTCGATCGGCAAGAACGTGCTCGAGGGCATGCTCGACAACACGGCAGGCGCCACCCCGAAGTCGGACAACGACAACGCCCGTGCGCTGAGCCGCCCCTGATTCGGCCGCGAGGCCGCATACTCGTTGCCGGTGCCCCGGCACCACGAAGGACCCAGACAGTGCCCGGTGCACTGGCGAGATCACAGCTGGAGCTGAGAAACCCGATGACCGACGACCAGAACCCCCGGCCCGCCGGCGCCTCCTACGCTGCGGCGGGGGTGGACATCGCCGCAGGCGACCGGGCGGTGGAGCTGTTCGCCCCGCTCGCGAAGAAGGCCAGCCGTCCCGAGGTGCTCGGGGGCCTCGGCGGTTTCGCCGGGCTGTTCGCCCTCAAGGGCGGATACAAGGAGCCGCTGCTCGCCGCGTCCACCGACGGCGTCGGCACCAAGCTCGCGGTCGCGCAGGCACTCGACAAGCACGACACGGTCGGCCTCGACCTGGTGGCGATGGTCGTCGACGACCTCGTCGTGTGTGGTGCGGAGCCGCTGTTCCTGCAGGACTACATCGCGGTCGGCAAGGTCGTTCCCGAGCGCGTCGCGGAGATCGTCGGCGGCATCGCACAGGGCTGCATCCAGGCCGGCTGCGCGCTCCTCGGCGGCGAGACCGCCGAGCACCCCGGCGTGATGTCGGACGGTGACTACGACCTGTCCGCGACCGGTGTCGGCGTCGTCGAGGCGGACGCGGTGCTCGGACCGGATCGCGTGCGTCCCGGTGACGTCGTGATCGCGATGGGCTCGTCGGGCCTGCACTCGAACGGCTACTCGCTGGCCCGCAAGGTGCTGCTCGAGATCGACCGGATGTCCCTGACGGGGCACGTGGAGGAGTTCGGCCGCACGCTCGGCGAGGAGCTGCTCGAGCCGACGCGGATCTACGCGAAGGACTGCCTCGCGCTGATCGCCGAGACCGACGTGCGGACCTTCTGCCACGTCACCGGAGGCGGCCTGGCGAACAACCTGGCGCGGGTGATGCCGAAGGGTCTGATCGCGGAGCTGGACCGTGGGACGTGGAGCCCCGCACCGGTGTTCACGATGATCGGCCAGCGTGGTCGCGTCGAGCGGGCCGAGATGGAGGCCACGTTCAACATGGGCGTCGGCATGGTCGCGATCGTCGCGCCCGAGGACGTGGACCGCGCCCTCGCGGTGCTCACGGCCCGGCACATCGACTGCTGGACCCTCGGCACCGTCGCGAAGGCGTCGGACAAGCAGGACGGGTCCGATCTGGTGCGCCTGGTGGGTGACCACCCGCGCTTCTAGGAGTCGCGCACGACCACGAACCGCCCGGTGTCCGTACAGGACCCGGGCGGTTCGTCGTGTGTGAGCCGCCGTCACCCGACATGCGGACATGCGAAATGAGGGGAAGCCCCGAGGCATCCCCTCATGTCACATGCTCAGCTGAGTGTCAGCGGCGCCAGTCGTCGCTGTCCTCGTCGTCCCAACGGGACGACGAGTCCTCGGAGGACGAGTCGGAGAAGGACCCGTTCCGGTGGGAGTTCGACGAGGCACCCGACAGCTCTCGTTGCAGGCTGTCGAAGTTCGTGGCGGGCGAACTGTACTTGAGCTCGCGTGCAACCTTGGTCTGCTTTGCTTTAGCCCGGCCGCGGCCCATGGCCAACCCCCTCGCGCTTTAAGCGGGGCGGCCTGGGAATTTTTGGCGGCCCCGTTTGAGTGTGTATGTCTTCCTGACGAACACTCTAGCGTGAGAACGGATCGAGCGCTTCTTCCCCTGCCCAGGAGGGGTGTCTAATTCATCTCAGCACTCGTCCCGGCACTCATCCGAAGGCGCCGGGGACGGCGCGGACCGTGCCGACCCGGACCCCTCCTCCGAGCACCGGAGCCGACGCCAGCTCGGCGAGTTCCTCGGTCCACTCGACGCCGACCCGGTGCAGCAGTGCCGCGGTCAGCGGGAGCCGCGCCCGCTCGTGGCCGTCGTCGATCTTGACGGCGAAGGCCGTCCCGTCGGGCAGGGCGCCGGCGTGGACGCCGTCGGCGCCGGTCTTGCACAGCAGGCCCGGCACCGCGGACATCAGCCGGACGTCGTCCTGCCCGGTCCCCGACAGCAGCCACGGGTGCTCCCGGATCGCGTCCGCGACCGTCCGTTCCGCGCTGCCCGGTGCGGCGGTGACGAGCGCGGCGAACGCGCGGGCGAGCGCGGTAAGCGACAGCGGGACGATCGGCAGCCCGCACCCGTCGATGCCGAGTTCGTACTCGTCCTCACCGGCCAGGTCGGCGATGGTCGCGAGGATCTCCTGCTGCAGCGGATGCATCACGTCCGTGTAGGTGCCGCGGGGCCAGTCCCGGGCCGCGCAGACCGCGAGCATCGCGGCGTGCTTGCCGGAGCAGTTCATGAAGACCGGCCGCGGGCCCGCACCCGCGGTGGACAGCACCCGGGCGCGTGCCGTCTCGTCCGAGGGCAGGTCCGGCGGGCAACGCAGGTCCTTCTCGCTCAGCCCGTTGCGTCCGAGCATCGCCAGCACGCCCGCGACGTGTTCGGGTTCGCCGGCGTGGGACGCGGAGGCGAGGGCGACCTCCCGCCCGTCCGCCGGGGTGAAGCCGTTGCGCAGCAGAGCGACGGCCTGCAGCGGCTTGTTCGCGGACCGCGGATAGATCGGGGTGTTCACCTCGCCGAGCGCCATGCGGGTCTCGCCCGCGGGATCGAGCACGACCAGCGACCCGCGGTGCACACACTCGCGAAAGCCCGACCGGACCACCTCGACCAGTTCGACACTCACTAGTCCACCTGCACCTTCATTCGGGCGATGTGTCCGCGGGCCTTGTCCTCGACAGTAGGCGACAGTCCGGGCTGCTGCGCGAGCAGCAGCGCGAGCGAGACCGGATCGCGACCGGTGAACAGGTCGCGGACGGTGACGCCGTGGCCGGGCACGTGCGTGACGGCGATCGGGTCTCCCGCCGAGACCGGACCGGGCGTGATCACCTTCAGGTAGGCGCCGGTGTCGCCGCGCTCGGTGAACCGCGTCACCCAGCCGGGCTCGCCGGCCCACATCCCGAACGTGCCGCAGGGTGTCCGCGGTCCGGTGACCTCGAGTTCGAGGACGCCGCCGATGCGCCACCGTTCACCGATCACCGCGTCGCTGGTCGCGATCCCGTCGACCCGGAGGTTCTCGCCGAACCACCCCGCGGGCAGGTCGCGTCCCAGGTCGGCCGCCCAGCGCCGGGCCTCGTCCTCGGAGTAGGCGTAGACCGCCTTGAACGGGCCGCCGTGGTGTTCGGTGTCGCAGACGTGGTCGCCGGCCAGGCCGGCCGCACGGACCTCGACGGGCCCGGCGACGGGACGCTTGTCGATGGCGGTCCGGGTCACCCTGCGGGTGCCGCTGTCCCGGTCGGCGTGCACGACGCAGACCGCGTCGACCCGGCCCGTCACCGGCCGCGCAGGCGGTCGACGGCCGCGCGGCCGGGCTGGAACTCGTCGTGGCTGGGCACCGAGTCGGGGTCGATCGCCGCGGCGGTGTTCCCGGCGACCAGGGGTGTCTCGGCCGGGACGGTGCGTTTGACGAGCGCGAGGGCGATCGGGCCGAGTTCGTGGTGGTCGATCACCGTCCCGAGGTGGCCGACCGCGCGACCGCCCGCGGTGACGGCGTCGCCGGGTACGGGACGGGTGTCGGAGGAGCCGTCGAGGTGCAGCAGCACCAGGTGCCGGGGCGGCTTGCCGAGGTTGTGGACTCGGGCGACGGTCTCCTGTCCGCGGTAGCATCCCTTGTCCAGGTGCACGGCGCCGTGGTCGCGGACCCCGCCGATCCAGCGGACCTCGTGGGGAATGGTGCGCTCGTCGGTGTCCAGCCCGATGCGCGGGCGCAGCGCGGCGACGCGCAGAGCCTCGAACGCCCAGGTGCCTGCAGGCGCGGCGCCGGCCTCGGTGAGGGTCTGCCACCAGTGCGGCAGGCGGTCGCGGGGGACGACCAGGTCCCAGGCGTGCTCGCCGGGCCAGGGCATCGTGCGCAGGAAGCCGCCTCCGGGCAGCGCCACCGCGCCGTACACGTCGGGCAGCTCCGCGACCCCGAGGGCGGTCAGCAGCCGAGGCCGCCGGACGTCGGGGCCGAGCAGGCTGAGCACCGCCATGTCCGGTGCCGGTTTCGGTTCGGCCTTCGCCCAGAACACCATCTTCTGCAGGAACGCGAGCAGATCGGCCCCGTACCCGGCCTCGGTGTCGATCCAGGTGACCTCGTCGAGGTCGGTGAGCACGAAGTGGTGTTCGATGCGGCCGTTGACGTCGAGGCTCAGGTTCTCGGCGCTCGCGGCGTCGGGCAGGTCGGCGACGTGCTGGCTGGAGATCGTGTGCAGCCATGACAGGCGTTCGGCGCCCGCGACGGACAGGACGAAGCGGTTCGAGCGATCCACGACCGCGGCGGCACGCTCGGCGCTGCGTTGCTCGCGCAGCGGGTCCCCGTAGTGCCATGCGACGCCGGCATCGGGGGAGTCCTCGGGGCTGGGAACGGCCCCGGGGACGGTGAGCAGTGGACTCGGGGTGGTGCGCACGGACTCGGACACGCCTCCATAGTAGGAGCGCTGGGGTTGCGGGTGGCGCGAGCCGTCCACCGTAGGCTGGAGGCATGGCTGAGCAGGTGCTGGTGACCTTGGACGGCGAGCTGCGCGACCCCGACGCGCCGTTGTTGCGCGCGGACGACCTCGCGGCGGTGCGCGGTGACGGCGTCTTCGAGACGGTGCTGATCCGGGACGGCGCGCCGTGCACGATCGAGCTGCACCTGGCCCGGCTCTGCAACTCGGCGGCCGCGCTCGACCTGCCTGCCCCCGACGTCGAGGCGTGGCGGATCGCCATCGCCATCGCGATCGACGAGTGGGGCGCGAACCGCGAGGGCGCGATGCGGCTGGTGTACAGCCGGGGACGCGAGTCCGGGGGCGAGCCGACCGCCTACCTGACGATCGGCCCCGTGGCGCCGCGGGTCGTCGCCGCGCGACGGGACGGGCTGTCGGTGTGCACCCTGGAACGTGGGTACTCGGTGGACCTGGCCGCCACCGCGCCGTGGCAGCTCCTGGGCGCGAAGACGTTGTCGTACGCGACCAACATGGCGGCGCTGCGGCACGCCCACGCGTCGGGAGCGGACGACGTGATCTTCACGAGCAGTGAGGGTCTGGTCCTCGAGGGCCCGCGTTCGACGGTGCTGATCGCGCGGGGCCGGACGCTGATCACCCCGCCCGTCGAGCACGGGATCCTGCCGGGGACGACGCAGCAGGCGCTGTTCCAGGTGGCGGGCACGCACCGGTTCCGGTGTGAGATGGCGGCGCTGCGTCCGGCGGATCTCATTGCCGCGGATGGTCTTTGGTTGCTCTCCAGTGTGACGCTGGCCGCGCGGGTGCACACGCTCGACGGGTTGCCCCTACCTGCCCCGGAGATCGCCGACGAGCTGTCCGGGTTGGTGGATCTCGCCGTCGGGACGGTGGGCGCGGAGGCCGACGCGGCCTGAGGTCCGATGTGAGTCCCGGCACGGTTCACCGGTCGAGGGTAGGTGGATCCGTCCACATCTACTACTGTCCGTCGTAGAAGAAGGGCTCGCGGCGCCGTGCCGCGGGGGTTACCTTTTGAACCGGGACTGCGGACGTCAGCCCACGCCCGCAAACCCGGCAAGCGAAGTCCCACGGGCCCTGCACAGGGAGTAGCCATGGACGCACTGGACGTCTCGCGCTGGCAGTTCGGAATCACGACGGTCTACCACTTCATCCTGGTTCCGCTGACCATCGGTCTCGCCCCGCTCATCGCGGTCATGCAGACGATGTGGGTGGTCACCAGGAAGGACCACTGGTACCGACTCACCAAATTCTTCGGAAAGCTGTTCCTGATCAACTTCGCCCTCGGTGTCGCCACCGGCATCGTGCAGGAGTTCCAGTTCGGCATGAACTGGAGCGAGTACTCCCGCTTCGTCGGTGACGTCTTCGGCGCCCCGCTCGCCCTCGAAGGTCTCGTCGCGTTCTTCCTCGAGTCCACCTTCCTCGGCCTGTGGATCTTCGGATGGGGCAGGCTGCCGAAACTCGTTCACCTGGCGACCATTTGGCTGGTCGCGTTCGGTGTCAACGCGTCCGCGTACTTCATCATCTCCGCCAACTCGTTCATGCAGCACCCGGTCGGCGCGATCTACAACGAGGAGACCGGACGCGCCGAACTCACCAGCATCTGGACGCTGCTGACGAACAACACTGCGCTGGCGGCCTTCCCGCACGTCGTCGCGGGGGCACTGCTCACCGCCGCCACCTTCGTCGCCGGCATCGCCGGATGGTGGATGGTCCGGAACATGCGCCGCGCCAAGGCCGCCGAGCCCGTCGAGGCCGAGCGGAGGGAGACCGAGGCGCGGACCATGTTCCGGCCCGCGGCCCGCCTCGGCCTGTTCGTCATGATCCTGTCCGGCATCGGCCTGTTCATCACCGGCGACATCCAGGCCAAGCTGATGTTCGAGCAGCAGCCGATGAAGATGGCGTCCGCGGAGTCGTTGTGCCACACCGAGACCGATCCCAGCTTCTCCGTCCTCACCGTCGGCACCCACAACAACTGCGACAGCGTCACCCGCGTCATCGAGGTGCCCTACGTGCTGCCGTTCCTCGCGGAGGGCAAGTTCACCGGCGCCACCCTGCAGGGCGTCGAGGACCTGCAGGTGCAGTACGAGCAGCAGTTCGGCCCCGGCAACTACCGGCCCAACCTGTTCGTCACCTACTGGTCCTTCCGCGCGATGATCGGCCTCGCCGCCGGATCCGCCGCACTCGCCATCGCCGGGCTGTGGGTCACCCGCGGCGGCCGCGTCCCGGACCAGAAGTGGTACTCGTGGCTGAGCCTGATCGCGATCCCGACGCCGTTCCTGGCCAACAGCGCGGGCTGGATCTTCACCGAGATGGGCCGCCAGCCCTGGGTCGTGCACCCCAACCCGACCGGCGTCGACATGATCCGGCTCACCGTCGACCAGGGCGTCTCCAACCACGCGGCGGCCACCGTGTGGACGTCGCTGATCGTGTTCACCCTGCTCTACGCGGCGCTGGGTGTCGTCTGGTTCTGGCTGATCCGCCGCTACACCGTCGAGGGGCCGCTGCCGCACGACGCGCACCCGCCGGGCGACGAGCCCGAGGAGCCGGGCGACACCGGCAAGCCCGAGCAGCTGTCGTTCGCGTACTAGGAGAGGCGACATGGGACTTCAGGAACTCTGGTTCATCCTCATCGCGGTTCTGTTCGTCGGCTACTTCGTCCTGGAGGGCTTCGACTTCGGTGTCGGCATGCTGATGCCCGTCCTCGGTCGGAGCACGAACGGTTCCGCCGACAACGACACCCGGCGCCGCGTGGTGCTCAACACGATCGGCCCGGTGTGGGACGGCAACGAGGTGTGGCTGCTCACCGCGGGCGGCGCGCTGTTCGCGGCCTTCCCGGAGTGGTACGCGACGCTGTTCTCCGGCTTCTATCTGCCACTGTTGCTGATCCTGGTGGCGCTGATCGTGCGGGTCTGCGCGATCGAGTACCGCGGCAAGATCGACGATGCGAGGTGGCGGGCGCGCTGGGACTGGGGCATCATCTTCGGCTCCTGGGTGCCCGCGGTCCTGTGGGGGGTGGCGTTCGCGAACATCGTGCGCGGCGTCGCGATCGACGAGAACCGGCAGGTGGTGTCGGGCTTCTTCGACCTCCTCAACCCGTACGCCCTGCTCGGCGGCGTCACCACGGCGCTGGTGTTCGCGCTGCACGGCGCGGTGTTCATCGCGCTCAAGACCGCCGACGAGGTGCACGAGGACGCCGTGAAACTGGCGTCGCGGCTGTCGATCCCGGCGGTCGTCGTGGCCGGCGCCTTCGTGCTGTGGACGCAGCTGGCCTACGGCAAGGGGTGGACGTGGATCCTGGTCGGCGTCGCGGCGGCCGCGCTGCTCGGTGTGGTCGCGCTGACCGCCGCCGTGCGGGAGGGCTGGGCGTTCGTGCTCACCACCGTCGCGGTGATCGCGACGGTGACACTGCTGTTCGCGAGCCTGTACCCGAACGTGATGCCGTCGACGATCTCCGACGCCTACAGCCTGACCATCTACAACGCCTCGTCCAGCCCGTACACGTTGAAGGTGATGACGTGGGCCGCGGCGATCATGACCCCGGTGGTGCTGATCTACCAGGGCTGGACGTACTGGGTGTTCCGACAGCGGATCTCCACCAAGCACATCCCGCCGTCCATCGGGCTCCCGGTCGAGACCCGATAGATGTCATCGAGTGCCCCGGCCGCGCGTGCCGACGTTCGCAGGCGCGGCCCGGTCGATCCACGCCTGTGGCGGTACTCGCGGTCCGCCCGCGGCCATCTCCTTCTCACGGTGGCGCTCTCGCTCGTCGTCGCGGTGGCGGTGATCGTCTCCGCGGTCATGATCGGGACCGTCCTGGCCGGGGTGATCACCGACCCCGGCGCCCGCGCCCTCGGCGACTGGACCGGCGAACTGGTCGTGCTCGCAATCGCATTCGCGGTCCGGACGCTGGCCACGTGGACGCAGTCCCGGTACGCGCACCGGTCGGCGTCCCGGGTGATCGGCGAGCTGCGAGGCGAGGTGCTCACCGCCGCGACCGCACTCTCCCCCCGCGACCTCGACCCCCGGCGGGACGAGACCGCGACCGTCCTGACCCGCGGAATCGAAGGCCTGCGCGACTACCTGACGGGCTACCTGCCCGCGCTGCTGCTCGCGGTCACCGTCACCCCGCTGACCCTGCTGGTGATCGTCTTCACCGACCTGACCTCGGCGGTGATCGTGATGATCACCCTGCCGCTGATCCCGATCTTCATGATCCTGATCGGCCTGCTCACCAAGGGCAGGTCCGCCGCGTCGCTGCGGACGATGACCGCACTGTCCGCGCAGCTGCTCGACCTCATCGCAGGCCTGCCCACGCTGCGCGCGCTCGGCCGCGAGCGCGGACCCACAGCCCGGGTTCGTGACCTCGGCGACCGGCACCGCCGGACCGCGATGTCCTCGCTGCGCATCGCGTTCCTGTCGTCGATGGTGCTCGAACTCCTGGCGACGCTGTCCGTTGCCCTGATCGCGGTCAGCATCGGGCTGCGGCTGGTTTTCGGGGAGATGGGGCTGCGCGCCGGAGTGATCGCCCTCGTCCTCGCCCCAGAGGTGTACCTGCCGCTGCGCACCGTCGGCGCCCAGTTCCATGCCGCGGAGGACGGAATGGCCGCCGCGGACAAGGCGTTCGGGGTGCTCGACGGCCGTGACCGGGCCGCCCGGGAGGGGGACGGGCCGGTGCCCGAGGGCGTCGTGAGCCTGCGGGGAGTCGGGGTGCGCAGCCGGTCCGGGTGGGCACCCCGCGGCCTGGACCTGACACTCGAACCTGGCCGGGTGACCGCCCTGACCGGACCCAACGGCGCCGGCAAGACCACCGCGCTGCACCTGGTCCTCGGCCTCGCCGACCCCGACGAGGGACGGGTCCTGGTGGGGGGCAGCGACGTCCGCGACGTCGAGCCGCGACGGTGGTGGGCGTCGGTGGCGTGGCTGCCGCAGCATCCGGTGCTGATCCCGGGCACGCTCCGGGAGAACCTGGAGCTGACCGGACCCGTCGAGGTGAGCGCGGACCTCCTCGACAACGCCTGCAGTGCAACCGGATTCGACACCGTCCTGGCCGAGCTGCCCGACGGCTGGAACACCGTCGTCGGGGTCGGAGGTCTGGGCCTCTCGCTCGGACAGCGGCAACGCCTCGCCCTGACCCGCACCCTGCTCGCCGACGCCCCGCTGGTGCTGCTGGACGAGCCGACCGCACACCTCGACCCGGAGTCGGAGGCACGGGTCCTCGCCGCGGTCCGGGCGTTGGCCGATCGCGGTCGCGCCGTCCTGATCGTCGGCCACCGCGCGACCGTGCTCGCCGCGGCGGACACCGTCGTCACGGTGACGGCGGAGGTGCGCGCATGACGCGAGATCCGTTGCGGCGGGCCCTCACCCTGCTCGACCTGAGCCCGCGCCGCGTCCTGTACGCGGTCCTCGCCGGGGTCGCGACATTGGGCAGCGCGCTGGCCCTCGCCGCGCTGTCGGCGTGGCTGATCACCCGGGCCTGGCAGATGCCGCCGGTCCTCGACCTGACGGTGGCCGTCGTCGCGGTCCGCGCGCTCGGCATCTCCCGGGGCCTGTTCCGCTACCTCGAGCGGCTCGCCACCCACGACGCCGCGCTGCGCGGCACCGTGTCGGCCCGCGAGAACCTGTACCGCCGACTGGCCACCGGCGACCCGGCCGCCCCGGCAGCACTGCGCCGCGGCGACCTGCTGGCCCGCACCGGCGCGGACGTCGACGCGCTCGGCGACGTGGTGATCCGGGCGTTGGTGCCGATGGCCGTCGCCCTGGTGATCGCTGCGTCGGCGGTCGTCGGGTTGGCGCTGATCTCCCCGGCCGCCGCGCTCGTCCTCGCGGTCGCGCTCGCCCTCGCCGGTGTGGCGGCCCCGCTGCTCTCGGCCCGCGCCGCGCGGACGGCGGAGACGGCCGGAGCCGACGCGGCCGCGCGCTACTCGGAAACGGCGGTGCTCGGCCTCGACCACGCCGCCGAACTTCGCGTCGCCGGACGCCTCGACGAGGTCCTGCGGACCGCGGAGAACTGGGACGACGCGACGATCCGGGCCACCGACCGCGCGGCGGCCCCCTCCGCGTTCGCGTCGGCCGCGACCCCGCTCGCGATCGGTGCGAGCGTGCTCGGGTCGCTGCTCGTCGGCATCACGCTGTACGGACCGGACGGCGGCACGACGGGTGCGATGACGCCGATGGCGCTGGGCATCCTCGTGCTGCTGCCGCTCTCGGCGTTCGAGGCCACATCCGCGCTGCCCGCGGCCGCGGTCGCGCTCACCCGCGGCCGGCTGGCGTCGGCGCGGATCATGGACCTGCTCGACCGGTCCGGCGCCGAGGCTCGAACCGGGACCGTCCCGGTCCGGGAGCCGGTGCACCTGACCGCGTCCGGGCTGCGCAGCGGATGGCCCGGCTCGCGCCCGTCGGACCCGCCCCTGGACCTCGACCTGGCGCCGGGGTCGCGCACCGCGCTCGTCGGCCCGTCCGGAGCGGGCAAGACGACGCTGATGATGACCCTGGCCGGGCTGCTGCCGCCCGTCGCGGGCACCGTGACGGTCGACGGCACCCCGATCGCCGACACCGACACCGGCACGCTGCGCACGCAGGTCGGGTACTTCGCCGAGGACGCGCACCTGTTCGGCACCTCACTGCTCGAGAACCTGCGGGTGGCACGCGGCGACCTCGACGCGGACACCGCCCTGGAGGTGCTGGGCGCCGTCGGTCTGGGGGAGTGGGTGACCTCGCTGCCCGACGGCGTGCACACCTCCCTCGAGGCCGGGGGAAGGTCGGTGTCCGGGGGTCAGCGGCGACGCATCCTGCTGGCCCGGGCACTGGTGTCCCCGGCGCGGGTGCTGCTGCTCGACGAACCGACCGAGCACCTCGACGCCGCCGCCGGGGCCTCGGTGCTGCACGCCCTGCTCGACCGCGCGGGCACGCTGGTCGATCCCGGCCGCACGGTCGTGGTCGTCACCCACCACCTTCCGGCGGGGTCCGGCGCGGACAGGGTGGTCGTGGTGGGGGTGGACGAACCGGGCACGGTGCGTGACCGATTCGAGACGCCTGTTGGCGACGTCGAAACCAATCGGTGACAAGAAAGGCGAGAGGAGGTCACAAGACGCTGGCATAGTGGCCCGGGTCGGGATGCTCGATCACACGTCCATACGACTCCGGGAGTTGTTCATGGGAGCGTTGATTCGCAGACTTGTCTCCGGGGTGGTTGCAGCCGGGCTGACCGCGGGGTTGATGTGCGCGGTGGGCGGCGTGACCGCGTCCGCATTGCCGGTGTACCCGGCGTCCGATCCCGACCCCTTCTTCAGCGCCGCCGACGACGTCGTCGCCGCGCACCAGCCGGGCGACGTCCTCAAGCTGCGACAGATGCCGCCGAACCTGTACTTCCCGGGCAGCGAGGTGTGGGAGGTGCTGTTCCGGTCGACGGATTCCGAGGGCCGTCCGATCGCCGCGAACACCACGTTCCTGCTGCCGGCGAACTTCGTCGCCGACAGCCCGCTCCTGTCTTACCAGCACATCATCAACGCGCTCGGACACAAGTGCAAGATCGCGACCGAGCTGTACACCACCGACCCGCTGACCCAGATCCGCGAGGCGCCGGGGCTGAACATCGCGCTCGCGCGCGGCTGGGCCGTCGCCCTGCCGGACCACCTCGGCCCGCGGATGGCGTACGGCGCCGCGAAACTCGGCGGACAGATCACCCTCGACGGCATCCGGGCGGTCAAGAAGATCCCCGAACTGAAGGTGGCGAACAGCCCGGTCGGGCTCGGCGGCTACTCCGGCGGCGGCATGGCGACGTCGTGGGCGGCCACACTCGCGCCCACCTACGCGCCGGAGCTGAACATCGTCGGCGCCGCCGAGGGTGGGGCGCCGATGAACATCGCGAAGATGGCGACCGCGCTCGGCGCCAACCCGCATCCCGCCTTCGGGCTGGCGATGGCCGCCGCCCTCGGACTCGAACGCGAGTACCCGGACCGGATGAACGTCACCGACCAGCTCAACGAGACCGGGCGCTGGCTGCAGTCGATGATCCAGAACGGGTGCACCAACGAGATCATGTTCTGGGGAATCGGACGGGCCGCCAGCCAGGTCACCGACAACCCCGACTTCATGAACGACCCGGCGGCGTGGAAGGTGATGGAGGAGAACAGCCTCGAGCTCTACCCGGGAGTGCCGACGATGCCGATCTTCGAATGGCACAGTCCCACGGACACGCTCATCCCCGTCGATGCGATCGACAACACCGTCCGCCGGTACTGCGACGCGGGCGTCCCCGTGCAGACCCTCCTGACCCCGAGCCCGGATCACCTGTCCGCGGCCGTCCTCGGTCTGCCGCAGGCACTGGGCTGGCTCGACGACCGCTTCCGCGGCGTCCCCGCCCCGTCCAGCTGCTGATTTTCGCCCGCCGAACAATTCCGTTGCCGATGCTTCGCGTCGGGCGTACGTTCGGCGGTACACGAGGAAGGAGGTGGTCTGAAGTTGAAGAACGACAGGACGCGTGAGGTGGCTGTCCGCTAGCCAACGACGCTGAAGGGTTTCACCCACCGCATCCGCGGCCGGCGAATCCCAGCAGTCACCCGGCCCCCGAGTCTCCCGGCCACGTCCGATCGGGATCAGGACGTTCACGTCCGGCTCGGGGGTCGTCGCGCGTTCCGGGGGCCTGCGGTTCCGGGACCCCTCAGGTGAAAGCGATGACCTCGTCGCCCCGGTCTCCCGCAGCGACCTGTCGAGGTCCGGCACCGCGCGGTCGTGCTTGTCGATCACCAGCGTCGCGCGATCGGTGCCGTAGGGCAGCCACTGCGGTTCGCCGGCGGGACCGTCGGGACGGCCGGACGTCGCGAAGGCGCGCCACCGGTGCTGCAGGCGCGCGGAGATGCGGCGGCCGGTGGACAACCCACCGAGCAGGTAGGTGACGTCCTTCGGGTGACGGGCGATGTTGCCGAAGACGTACGGCAGTTCGGTGCCGTGGGTGGCCCCGATCCGCAACACCTCGAGCATCGGGGTGGTGTAGTCGAACCGGTACCCGGCGCGGGTCGCCGCCGAACGCGGCGACGTTGTCCCGCACCCATTCCAGCGCCGCGATCATGTCGCGCAGTGCCACGTTCGAGTCGAACCCGTCGCCGAGCGACGAGAAGTCCACGAACCCGAGGACACCGATGCGGTAGTTCACCGTCACCACGACGACACCGCCCGCGGCGAGCGCGTGGCCGTCGTACAGCGGCTGACACGACGCCCCGCGGAAGTAGGCGCCGCCGTGGATCCACACCAGCACCGGGAGGCCGTCGGCGTCCGACGGTGCCCACACGTTCAGCGACAGGCAGTCCTCGTCCGTCCGCGCGCCCGGACCCAGGTGGATCGCAGGATGTCGCGTCTGTGGCGCGCACGGGCCGAAGGTGCCGGCGTCCCGGACGTCCGTCCACGGATCCGGCGGCTGCGGGCCGCGGAAGCGGAGGGCGGCCTTCGGTGGGGCGGCGTACCGGATCCCCTTCCACGACCGGACGGCGCCGTCGTCCACGCCCCGCACCGGGCCGTGCGTGGTGTCGACGACAGGAGAACCTGGTGCGGTGGATGCCATCGTCGCTCCTGATGTCTGCCGGTGAACAGCGACGACGTTACGGGGCGTGAGACGACGACACCCGCACGCGGCGCGTGCGGGTGTCGTGTCTCTTGTGTCCGTGGACGAGTCAGCCGATGTAGCGGGACAGCCGGGCCGACAGGTGCGGCTCGAGGTCGCCGTCGGCGAGGATGCGTTCCTCCACGTAGGCGAGGTCGCCACCCTCGACGATGCCGTACAACCGCTTCGCGCCGCCGACCAGGGCGCCGCTCTTGCTGCGGATCACGACGTCGGTGGCGAGTTCCCAGCTGGACTGGGTCAGCGCCTGGCCGTAGTACAGCTCCACGACGCCGGAGGCGTGGGTGAGGAGGAGTTCGACGACTTCCTCGTCGACGCTGCCCGGGATGCCGTCACCGGTGACCCGCCAGAAGCCGCTCTCCCGCAGATCCGGCCGGACGTACTCGCCGGCTTCGTCCAGGACCCACGACCGTGACTCCCAGCGCAGGTAGTCGCCGCCGTCGTGGGAGACGACGATCTCCTGGCCGAAGCGGTAGTCGCCCGTGACGGGATCGTGCCCCTCACCCTCACCGCGCCACACGCCGACGAGCGGCAGCAACGCGAGCATCCCGGGATTCAGGTCGGGACCGAGCCGCAGGTTCGCGGTGTCCTCGGGAAGAGGGAGTCCGGGAAGGACCGGAATGTTCAGGCCGGCGGTGTCCTTGGCGCGTTCGACGGCGTCGGCCACGGCACGGTCGCCGCTGCCCCGCCGGACGGTGGGGTCGCCACCTGCGGACGAACCGGACGCCTCGTCCAGCGGCCCGCCGGTGTCGTCGGCGCCGTCGCCGGGCTGGCTCACGGCTTGTCGGTGACCAGTCGGTACACGACGTACAGCGAGAACCAGGTAATCAGGATGGCTGCGAGAACCAGCAGCACCTCGAAGAAGATGACCACGGGGACAGCTTAGACCCATCGGCTCCGGGACCCACGCAGCGGGGGGTGTCGCGCGTTCGGTCGGACCACGGCGGGTCCGGTCGGTCGAAGCGCCTCGGATCGCGGAGTGTTGTACGTTTCTGCCGATCGTCGTCTTGTTTCACCCGTCCAGATCCAATCGTGGTCGATGGCCTTCGGGGGAGGACCGATGCACCGTCCTGGTTCCGCCGGGTTCGTGGTGGTGGGTGTGCTGGTGGCAGCCTGCCTGTCGGCGCTGCCGAGTGTCGCGAACGCGAACCCGCCCGGGTCGTCGTCGTCGCCGCCCGCGGTGGATCCGAACAACTACGCGTCGGACTGCCCGGACCTCCTGATCCTCGCGGCCAACGGTGGATCGGATTCCAGCTCCGACCGGAATCTGTACGACGACGCGGCACTCGACAACAGTCTCGGCAATCTGACCGTCGCCGCCGGGGCGGCGAACAGCGCGCATCCCGGCTCGCTGGGATGGGTCTACGTCCCCTACGCGTCGACCTACGGCCTCGGCGTGAGCAGGGTCCCCACCTACCAGGAGGCGATCGCGGAAGGCGTCGCGTCCACCAATCGCCTGCTCGACGACAACAAGACCGCGTGCGGGGACACG
The DNA here is from genome assembly GCF_042879035.1 of Rhodococcus sp. NPDC003318. NCBI lineage: Bacteria > Bacillati > Actinomycetota > Actinomycetes > Mycobacteriales > Nocardiaceae > Rhodococcus > Rhodococcus sp. NPDC003318. Next base: position 313,658 of record NZ_JBIAOU010000002.1, read on the forward strand.
ACGAAGTACGCCCTGGTCGGCTACAGCATGGGGGCCGAGGTCGTCGAGCGCGTCGCCGTCGAACTCGGACACCGCGACGGCAGTGCCCACGTCAACGCCGACGACATCGCCGGCGTCGCCCTGGTCGGGGATCCGTACCGCCCCGCCGGCACACCTTCGCTGGGTGCGCCCGGACCCACCGGCGGTGGCTTCGTCTCGGCGAAGGCCCGGGACTACGGAGCGCTGGACGGCAAGGTCGTCTCGGCGTGCCGGGTCCACGACATCTCGTGCGACGCCCCGCGGAACATTGCGATCCTCGACCTCGCCCTCGCCGTCCTCGGCCAGATGCACTTCACGCTGCTCGACCCGCTCGGGACCGTCAGCGACCTCGAGCGCGCCGCGGCGTCGATCGCGGTGCGCGCGGTGGCGGAGATCGTCTCCCAGGACGACTGGATCGAATCCGAGGAATCGCTCCTCGACGTGCTGATCAAGGTCGCCGACCAGACGTACCCGGTCGACTACGACAAGGCGCGCGGGAATCAGCTCACACCGGGAGAGACCCTGAAGTGGGCGACGGGACCGGGCTGGGACGTCATCCGCCGGAAGGTGCACAGCGAGCTGACGGGTTTCGCTCGGGACAACAGCGGTGTGCCCGAGCTGATCACCAAGCCCTACATCGTGTTCGGTGTCCTGCAACACATGGGGTACTGGAAGAACCTCGACGGACGGTATCCGGAGACGGCGAAGCTGGTCGACTGGATCACCGCGCTCGCGGCGGAGAACAGGAGCGACCGTGTCGCACCGCAGCCGGACCCCGGTGCCGAGCGGGGCAGCGGGGGATCGTCGTCGGACTCGGAACCGACCGCGTTCGTCGGAGGGATCGAGCAGATGCAGACGACCCCGCCCTCGAAGTGAGAGCGGGGTCGCCGCGGCGGTGCCGCCAATTGTCGGCGGGAACCGTCTGCCTACTTGGCGACGGTGATGTCCACGTTGTGGACGCCGTTGCCCTCGGGGCTGATGGTGCTGTCGCCGTTGCCGGTGCTCGACAGCGCGCGCACGGTCCACGTGCCGGGGGCGGCGAAGAACCGGAAGTCGCCGGTTCCGGAGGCCACGACCTCGGCGGTGAACTCACCGGTGCCGTCGAGCAGACGCACGAACGCGCCGCCGACCGGCTGACCGTCCGCGGCGAGGACGCGGCCGGTGATCACGGTCTCCTTCGACGCGTCGACGCCGGCGGGAAGGGTCTGACCCTGGACAGGTGCTCCACACATGATGATTACGCTCCCAGTTCGATCGGTGCACCGACGAGCGAGCCGTACTCGACCCAGCTGCCGTCGTAGTTCTTGACGTTCTTCTTGCCGAGGATCTCCTGCAGCACGAACCAGGTGTGGCTCGACCGCTCGCCGATGCGGCAGTACGCGATGGTCTCCTTGCTGTCGTCGAAGCCCTTGTCGGCGTACAGCTTGGCGAGGTCGTCGTCCGACTTGAAGGTGCCGTCCTCGTTGGCGGTGGTCGACCACGGGATGTTGATCGCGCCGGGGACGTGACCGCGCTGCTGCGCCTGCTCCTGCGGCAGGTGCGCCGGAGCGAGGATCTTGCCGGCGTACTCGTCGGGGGAGCGGACGTCGACCAGGTTCTTGCTGCCGATCGCGTTGATGACCTCGTCACGGAACGCGCGGATCGAGGTGTCGGCCGGCTCGGCCTTGTACTCGGTCGCCGGGCGGACGACCTCGTCCTTCGACAGCGGACGGCCGTCGAGCTCCCACTTCTTGCGGCCGCCGTCGATCAGCTTGACGTCCTTGTGGCCGTAGATCTTGAAGTACCAGTAGGCGTACGCGGCGAACCAGTTGTTGTTGCCGCCGTACAGGACCACGGTGTCGTCGTTGGCGACACCCTTGGCGGACAGCAGCGCCGAGAACTTCTCCTGGTCGAGGAAGTCGCGGCGGACCCCGTCCTGGAGGTCCTTTCGCCAGTCGAGACGGATGGCGCCCTCGATGTGGCCGCCGTCGTAGGCCGAGGTGTCTTCGTCGACCTCGACGAACACCGTCTTCGGTGCGTTGAGGTTCTGCTCGGCCCAGTCGGCAGAGACCAGGACGTCGGAGCGAGCCATGGGTTTCCTTTCGGTACGGAACTTGCGTGGGTTCGGGTGGATCGGACGCGGCCGAAGCCGGATGGTGTGCGGCTACGCCGCGGGGATCGAGGTGGACCTGCGGAAACGGACCACCAGAGGATAGATCTGGCAGCCGAGACAGAAACCGACGGCCGCATTGAGCAGCGCGGCGAACAGGGCGAAGCCGGTCGCGACGGTGCCGAGCACGGTCAGCCCGCTCAGGAAACCGACGACGCCGACGGTCGCGAAGATCCCGCCGACGAGCTGCGCGAACTTCAGCGGGGCGACCGGCTCGCGCTCGGTGGCCGGGCCGAGCCGGGGCGCGACGAACCGGGCGAACAGCCGGCCGTAGGGGCTGCGACGCGGACCGAGGGCGGCGCCGATGGCGAACACGACGGCCTGCACCGCGAGCAGCAGACCGGCGGCGACGGGGGAGAACACGGACACGACCAGCACGGCCACCAGGACCGCGGTGGTGACCCAGGCCGCGAATCGTGGGCCGCGGACGTCCACCTGGACGTCGGCGCCGGCCGCGACAGCGGTGGGAGTGGGGGTGGGCATTGCGAATGTGCTCCTGCGCTTGGATGCCGGGGACATGCGTGACGGGCTCGAATGCCTGATCGTCACGGCGGGCTCGCGGCGGGACGCCAGGCGAGCGTGAGGGTACGGACGTGAGGATCAGCGACAGGGACAGCAACAGCCGCCGAGGCGGCACAGATCGACTGCGCGGCGTCGGGTGAGCATCAGCTCGTGGCGGGTGTGCACGACGGCGAGCTTACCGGGTTTCGCCGGGATGTGAACCCTCGGGCTCACACAGTCCGACCAGCGCCGATTCGAGCTCGGGTGCGCTCGGAACCCCCGACACCCGGTAGCGCTGTTGCCCGTCGCGGTCGAAGACGAACGTCGTCGGAAGTGACAGCACACCGAGTTCTCGTGCCAGTACCGGATTTTCGTCGATGTCGAGTTCGAGGTCGACCGGCCTCGGAGCGTCCGAGGCGAGCCGCGAGTCGAGGCCGGTGAGGGTCTGTGCGACCACCCGTCGGACCGCCGCGCACGGCCCGCACCAGTCGGCGGAGAAGTGCAGGACCGTCGGTCCGGTGCCGGGGACACCCACCTCGGTCAGCAGTGTGCGTCGCGCGTCGTTCGGCGCCGCGGCGGGTTCGGTGACCCGCACCCGTCCGGTCCGGGCCCGCATCGCGAGGCCGGTCACCAGCGCCGCGACGAGGACGACGCCCAGCACCACGAGGCCGGTCACGACGCCAGCATTTCGTCGAGATTGATCACCACGTTGTCTCCCGACCCTTCGATCGCCACCTGTGAACCCTCCGCGTACACCTTCGTCGGCCGCACCCCGAACGGCAGTTGCTGAATGTCGATCTCCCGGGTGAACAGACCGAGGACCGCCGGCTTCAGCGGCGCCGGGACGGTGAAGTCGGCGTTGCCCTCCGGCCCGAAGTAGAGGTCGGTCGCCACGATGGTGACCTTGTCGCCGTCGAGCACGAGGTCCGCGGTGACACTGACCGTCGCGCTCAACGGTCCGACGGAGACCGTGCCGGTGAGCACGATGCCGCCGCCCGTGCTCATCCCGGAGCCGCCGGAGCCGCCCGTCCCGTCCGACCGGTCGGCCGGGGGCGCGGACACCTCGAGGTCCGGGATACCGAGGTAGGCGCCCAGCGCGGTGGCCTCGATCTTGACCCGGCCGTCGAGGTGGTCGACCGGGACCGTGCGAACCGAGGATCCGAACAGGTCGGAGGCCTCGACGTGCACGCCGTGCAGGTCGGCTTCGACAGCGACGTCCCCGAGGGCGTCGCTGGGCACGCCCTGGGCGCGGATCTCGACGTGCTGGTACCGGCCCTCGGCGACCTGGGTGAGGAACGGGAACCCGGTGATCGTCACCTGCGGGTCCGAGCTGAGTCCGGCACCCTCCCGCAGGCTCCGCGAGACCCGGAACTCGGAGTACGCCGCGGCCCCGAAGTCGACGACGACGACCAGGGCGAGCAGGCTCACCAGGGCGAGAATCAGTTTGCGCACCGTTTCATTGTGACGGACCGCGGGGAGGCACCCCCGGGGGCTGTCACGGCGGGGCGGGCGTGGGGGCGCCGCTGTCTGCGTAACAATTCGTAACATTGGGCACGCTATTCTGTAGCCCGAAGATAGGCATCACTGTCGACCGTGCCCAGGCACATGAGCGACGAGAAGGGGAGGGTGCGTGGAGCTGCTCCTGCTGACCTCCGACCCGAACCCGGAGTCGGTACTGCCTTCCCTAGCGCTGCTCGCGCATACCGTCCGTCCCGCCCCGACGGAAGTGTCGTCGCTGCTGGACGCGGGGTCGGCGGACGTGGCACTGGTCGACGCCCGTACCGATCTCGCGGCGGCCCGGGGACTGTGCCGGCTGCTGGGCAGCACCGGCTCCGCGATCCCGGTCGTCGCGGTGCTCACCGAGGGCGGTCTCGTGGCAGTGAACTCGGACTGGGGACTCGACGACATCCTGCTGCCCGGCACCGGACCGGCCGAACTGGACGCGCGCCTGCGTCTGCTGGTCGGACGCAGCGGCGGCATCGCCAGCCCGGAGTCGAGCGGCAAGATCACGCTCGGTGAACTCGTGATCGACGAGGGCACCTACACCGCACGGCTGCGTGGCCGCCCCCTCGACCTGACCTACAAGGAGTTCGAGCTACTCAAGTACCTCGCGCAGCACGCCGGCCGGGTGTTCACCCGCGCCCAACTGCTCCAGGAGGTGTGGGGCTACGACTTCTTCGGCGGCACCCGCACGGTGGACGTGCACGTGCGACGGCTGCGGGCCAAACTCGGACCCGAGTACGAGGCACTGATCGGGACCGTCCGCAACGTCGGCTACAAGGCGGTCCGGCCCAGCCGCAAGGCCGGTTCCGGCGCGGCGCGACCCGACGACGAGGGCGACTTCGCCGACGAGGACAACCCCGACGACACCAGCCTGACCACCGCGAACGGTTCGGCGCTGTAGATGAGCCAGGCGGGAATGAGTCGGTTCTTCCTGCTCGACGAGGAGCAGGTAGACCAGATCAGCGCACTGCTCGACCACGCGACCGCCGTCGACGGCACGGAGCCCGTCTCCGAGCAGGCCGTCCACCGCCTGCGCGGCCGCTCCCGGACCACTCACCTGCTGGCGACGTCGGACGACACCGTCATCGGCTACGCCGGGGTGGAACCTGCGCACGGCGAGCACCCTGCGATGGCCGAGGCCGCGGTCCATCCCGACCACCGCGGACGCGGCGTCGGCCGGGAACTGGTGTCGGCGGCGCTCGAGCACGGCGGACCGGGGACCCGCATCTGGGCTCACGGTGACCTGCCCGCCGCCCGCGCGGTCGCGGCCCGGCTCGGCCTGCGGCCCGCACGCGAACTGCTGCAGATGCGGCGCCGCCTCGACGAGCCACCGCTGCCGGAGGTGCCGACGCGGGACGGCGTGACACTGCGGACGTACGCCGGCCCGAGCGACGACGCCGATCTGTTGCGCGTCAACGCTGCCGCCTTCGACTGGCACCCCGAGCAGGGGGCGTGGACGCAGCGCGAGATCGACGAGCGGGTCGCGGAGCCGTGGTTCGACTCCGCCGGACTGTTCGTCGCGGCCGACTCCGACACCGGCGAGATGCTCGGCTTCCACTGGACGAAGGTGCACGCCGCGACCGGTAGCGGCGACGAACCCGGCGAGCCCGCCATCGGCGAGGTGTACGTCGTCGCGATCGACCCCTCCGCGCAGGGCCGCGGCCTCGGCCGGTTGCTGACCGTCGCCGGACTGCGCTACCTGCGGGACCGGGGCCTGGGCTCGGTGCTCCTCTACACGGAAGCTGACAATTCCTCCGCATTGCACACGTACGACCGGCTAGCGTTCGAGCGGTATCACGTCGACGTCGCATACGCAGGAGACGAGGAATAACTGCATGTTCTACTGGCTGTTGAAGTACGTGCTGGTCGGACCGTTCATCCGCCTGTACAACCGGCCGAGGGTCGAGGGAGTGGAGAACATCCCCGCGTCCGGCCCCGCGATCCTGGCGGGCAACCACCTGTCGATCGCCGACTGGTTGTTCGCGCCGCTGGCGTCGCCGCGGCGGATCACGTACCTCGCCAAGAGTGAGTACTTCACCACCCCCGGCTTCAAGGGCGCACTGCAGAAGGCGTTCTACTCCGGTGCCGGGCAGGTGCCGATCGACCGGAGCGGAGCGGACGCCGCCGACGCCGCGCTCGCGACGGCGCGCCGGCTCCTCGACGAGGGCAAGCTCGTCGGACTGTTCCCGGAGGGCACCCGGTCGCCGGACGGCAGGCTGTACAAGGGCAAGACCGGGGCGGCCCGGCTGGCGCTGAGCACCGGAATCCCCGTCATCCCGGTCGCGGTGGTCGGCACCGACGAGATCTGCCCGCCCGGCCCGTTCCGCTGGCGTCGTCGCCGGGTACAGGTCAAGTACGGCAAGCCCCTGGACTTCTCCCGGTTCGAGGGGATGGCCGGCAACCGCTGGGTCGAGCGGACCGTGACCGACGAGATCATGTACGAGCTGATGCGGATGTCCGGTCAGGAGTACGTCGACGTGTACGCGGCGTCCCTGAAGAACCGGCCCGCGGACGCCGATGTCGTGCGTGAATTCCGGGCCCCGGAGTCCAAGGCCGGCTAGCAGTCCGGTGCTGCGGGGGGCGGCTCCCGCGAGGTGGCGAATTTCACTGTCCGGAATCCGAGACGCACACAGCTGTTCACTTCTCGTTCACTCAGGCGGGACCGGCTGTCCACCCCCCGCCCCTACTTTTCTCGGTGGGCCGCGGAGTGCTGCCCGGACGTGAAGAGTCTCCCGGAGGGAACAGCGTGAACTTCAAGCGCAATGCTGCCGTGCTCGGCGTGGTGGCTGTCGGTGCCATGACCCTGGCCGCCTGTGGTAGCGACAACAACACGGCGTCGTCGAGTGGCGGCAGCAGCGTTGCCTCCGACGCGACCTGCGAGGGCAAGACGTCGCTGTCGGCCGCGGGCTCCTCTGCGCAGAAGAACGCGATGGACAACTTCGTCTCCACTTACATCTCCGTCTGCCAGGAGAAGGGCAAGGACGTCAAGATCGCGTACAACCCGACCGGTTCGGGTGACGGACGCACCCAGTTCATCGCGAAGCAGATCGACTTCGCAGGTTCGGACTCCGCCATCAAGGGCGACCAGGCGACCGCCGCCAAGGATCGCTGCGCCGGCGGCGACGCCTGGAACCTGCCGCTCGTGTTCGGTCCCGTCGCGATCGCGTACAACCTCGACGGCGTGGAGGGCCTGACCCTCAACGGTGAGGTGCTCGCCAAGATCTTCTCCGGTGGCATCACCAAGTGGAACGACCCGGCGATCGTCGCACTCAACAGCGGTGTCGACCTGCCCGACGAGGCGATCACCCCGATCGTCCGCTCCGACTCCTCGGGCACCACCGACAACTTCCAGCAGTACCTCACCACCGCATCGAACGGTGCGTGGACCAAGGGCGCAGGATCCGACTTCGTCGGCGGCGTCGGCGAGGGGGCCAAGGGCTCCGCTGGTGTCGCGCAGGCCGTCGCCGGCTCGCCCGGGTCGATCACCTACGTCGAGAAGTCCTTCGCCGACCAGAACAAGCTGACCGTCGCGAAGATCGACTCCGGCGCGGGTGCCGTCGAGCTCAGCGAGGAGACCGCCGCCAAGGCGATCGAGGGCGCGACCTTCAAGTCCGAGGGCGTCGGAGACCTGACCCTGAACCTGGACTCGATCTTCGGCACCAAGGCCGCGGGCGCTTACCCGATCGTCCTGGCGACCTACGAGATCGTGTGCTCGACCGGCTACGACGCCGACACCTCCGCGGCGGTCAAGTCCTTCCTGACGAGCGCTGCGAACGAGGGCCAGACCGGCCTCTCCGAGCAGGGTTACGTCCCGCTGCCCAGCAACGTGCAGGACAAGCTGAACGCCTCGATCGCGGCGATCGGCTGAGTGCAGAACATCGTCAACCCGCTCTATATTCGGACCTAACAGAATGCGAGCGCAGATGAGCGACGCGCCAACCCAGTCGGCGCCTGCCGCGCCCGGCTCCGGTGATCCGGGGTCGGGCGCAGGGGCGCCGCCCGGAGCACCGGAGGCACCGATCCCCACCCCGTCCGTACCCCAGGGAAAATCGGTCGTCCGTCCCGGTGACCGCATTTTCACCACCCTGGCCAAGGGATCCGCGATCTTCATCTCGGTGCTCATCGCGGCGATCGGCATATTCCTGGTGTGGCGCGCCGTTCCTGCGCTGCAGCGGAACCAGGTCAACTTCCTCACGAGCCGTGATTGGTACACCACCGACATCAACGCCATGGCGTTCGGTGTCCTCGACCTGCTGCAGGTCACCGTGCTGGTGTCACTGTTCGCGCTGGTGCTCGCGATGCCGGTCGCGCTCGGCATCGCGGTCTTCCTCACGCAGTACGCGCCGTCGAAGGTCGCGCGGCCGCTGGCCTACGCGATCGACCTGCTCGCGGCGGTGCCGTCGATCGTCTACGGCCTGTGGGGTCTGCTGGTCTTCGCGCCGGCGATCAAGCCGCTCGCGGTGTGGCTGAACGAGAACCTAGGGTGGTTCTTCCTGTTCTCGGACGGTTCCGGGTCGATCCAGGGCGGCGGCACGATCTTCACGGCGGGCATCGTGCTCGCGGTGATGATCCTCCCGATCATCACCGCCGTCACTCGCGAAGTGTTCAGCCAGACCCCGGTCTCCCACATCGAGGCGGCGCTGGCGCTCGGGGCCACCAAATGGGAGGTCGTCAAGACCACCGTCCTCCCGTTCGGCAAGTCCGGCTACATCAGCGGTTCCATGCTCGGCCTCGGTCGTGCGCTCGGCGAGACGATGGCGCTCTACATGATCCTGCGCACCACCTCCCAGGCGGCGACGTGGTCGCTGTTCGACGGCGGGTCGACCATCGCCTCGAAGATCGCCCTCGGCTACGCCGAGTTCAACAACGACATTCAGGCGGGTGCCTACATCGCCGCCGGTCTGGTCCTGTTCGTGCTGACCTTCGTGGTCAACGCCGCGGCGCGCGCCGCCGTCGCCGGGAAGAAGGACTGACATGACGACCACGACCATGGACAAGCCGGTCAAGGCCCCCACCTTCCAAGGGGTCAGCGGACGCCGTCGCACCACCGACCTCGTCGCCCGCGTCCTCGTGACCGCGTCGGTGCTCGTCGCGCTCGTTCCCCTGGTGTGGGTGCTCTACACCGTCATCGAGAAGGGCCTGTCGGCGCTGACCAGCCCGACCTGGTTCACCAACTCGCTCAACGGACTGTCGGCGTCCGCCAGTGGTGGCGGCATCTACCACGCGCTGATCGGCACCATCCTGCAGGGCATCGTCTGCGCGGTCATCTCCATCCCGCTCGGCCTGTTCGTCGCGGTCTACCTCGTCGAGTACGGGGGGGAGTCGCGGCTGCGCCGGGTGACCACGTTCATGGTCGACATCCTCTCGGGCGTGCCGTCGATCGTCGCGGCGCTGTTCATCTTCGCGCTGTGGATCGTCACCCTCGGTTTCCCCAAGTCGGCGTTCGCGGTGTCGCTCGCGCTGGTGCTGTTGATGGTTCCGGTCGTGATCCGCAGCACCGAGGAGATGCTGCGGATCGTGCCGCAGGATCTGCGGGAGGCGTCTTACGCGTTGGGAGTGCCGAAGTGGAAGACGATCATGCGGATCGTCATCCCGACCGCCCTGCCCGGCATCATCACCGGCGTCATGCTGGCCCTCGCCCGAGTGCTCGGCGAAACGGCGCCGCTGCTGATCCTGGTCGGATACGCACCGTTCATCAACTTCAACCTGTTCCACGGCGAGATGGGCACCCTGCCCGGCGTCATGGTCGCCGAGATGAACAACCCGACCCAGGCCGGCTCGGACCGCATCTGGGGTGCCGCACTGACCCTGATCCTGCTGATCGCGGTGCTCAACATCGTCGCGAAGCTGATCGGTCACCTCTCCCGGGTCAGCAAGTGACCCCCACAATCCTTCGAGTCACCACCATGCAAGGGAGCCACCATGGCGAAGCGTCTTGATCTCAAGGACGTCAACATCTACTACGGCAAGTTCCACGCCGTCGCCGACGTCGGCCTGTCGGTGCCTCCGCGCAACGTGACCGCGTTCATCGGCCCGTCCGGTTGCGGCAAGTCCACGGTGCTGCGGTCCATCAACCGCATGCACGAGGTGACGCCCGGCGCCCGCGTCGAGGGCGCCATCCTGCTCGACGGCGAGGACATCTACGGCAACCAGGTCGATCCGGTCGGCGTGCGCCGCACCATCGGCATGGTGTTCCAGCGTCCGAACCCGTTCCCCACCATGTCGATCCGCGACAACGTCGTGGCCGGCCTGAAGCTGCAGGGTGGTCGCAACAAGAAGGAACTCGACGAGGTCGCCGAGCGGTCGCTGCGCGGCGCGAACCTGTGGAACGAGGTCAAGGACCGCCTCGACAAGCCGGGCGGCGGCCTGTCCGGCGGTCAGCAGCAGCGTCTGTGCATCGCCCGCGCGATCGCCGTCTCGCCCGACGTGCTGCTCATGGACGAGCCCTGCTCGGCGCTCGACCCGATCTCCACCCTCGCGATCGAGGACCTGATCACGGAGCTGAAGAAGGACTTCACCATCGTGATCGTCACCCACAACATGCAGCAGGCTGCCCGCGTCAGCGACCAGACCGCCTTCTTCAACCTCGAGGCCACCGGCAAGCCCGGCAAGCTGATCGAGATCGACGACACCGAGAAGATCTTCTCGAACCCGTCGCAGAAGGCCACCGAGGACTACATCTCCGGCCGCTTCGGATAGATGCGCTTCGCGCAGTGGTGGGCGGGGGGGGGGCCCCGCCCCCCCCCCCCCCCCCCCCGCGCCGCGCCCCCCCCCGCGCGGCCCCGCGGGGGCGCGGGGCGGCGGGGGGGGGGGGGCGCGCCCCCCCCCGCCCCGCCGGGGGGGCG
>NZ_JBIAOU010000002.1:324683-453531 GCF_042879035.1 Rhodococcus sp. NPDC003318
CGCGCCGAGGGCGGCCCGCCCCTCGCTGTCGTCGGCGTCGGGGCGCTGTGGGGGGGGGGGGGGGGCGGGGTGGGGGCCCCCCCGCCCCCCCCCCCCCCCCCCCCCCCCACCACTGCGACGAGCCCGTGGTGGTCCGAACCGGCGATGGTGATCCGCTCGAGTTCCGACACCGTGGCGCCCTTGGTGACGATGCGGTCGATGCCGGTGACGGCGGGGTACCAGCGGTGGGCGGGCATCGTCGGCAGCAGCCCGGCGCCCACCTGGTCGGCGGCGTCGGTGTAACCGTCGGTGAGCAGGTCGCGGTACTGGCGCTGCGGCCAGCTCGCGTTGAAGTCGCCAACTGCGATGACGTTGTCGCGGTCGGAGAGCGTGTCGAATTCCGTTCCGAGGGCGCGCAGTTCGGACGCCCACATCGGGGCGGGAAACAGGTAGGCGGGCGCCGGGTGCACGGCCAGCACCGCCACCGGCTCGCCGAGACCGACGTCGACGTCCGCGACGATGTTCGACGACAGGAAGCCGTCGAGCTCCCGTACGTTCGACAGCGGGAACCGGCTGTAGATGCCGCCGCCGAGGCCGCTCGGACCGTGCGAGATCTCGATCCGGTGGGGCAGCAGGTCCCCCATCCCGGCGGCCGCGACGCCGTCGACGGTCTCGTCGGTCAGTTCCTGCACCGTGAGGACGTCGACGTTGCGCTCACGCACGGTCTGGACGAGGAGCGCCGGATCGGCCTGCCCCCGTTTGACATTGGCCTGCATGACGGTCAACGTCGGGCCCTCGACGGTCGCGGAGTCGGGGACGTACAGCGGGGCGAGGAGCCAGGCCCCGAGCACGCACACCACCATGCACAGCGCCTGGGCGACCCACCGCCCTGCCGCGGCGGCGACGACCGCCCCGACGAGTGCGACACCGACCCACACCGGCATCCAGCCCGCCAGCAGCACCACCGGACGCACCTCGACGCGCACCACCGAGGCCAGCACCGCCGCGGCGCCGAGCAGACCGCACGTCGTGGCGAAGATGCCCGCCGAGTGCCGGTAGGTCTCGCTGTACTTCACCCGTCGATCATGCCCGGCGCCCCGGCCGAGGCATCTGTGTAGCCGGGCCACGGCCAATAGGGTGTCCGTATGACTGAGAAGCGATGGGGTTTGACGATTCCGCTCCCCGGTACCGTGGCGGAGCAGCGCGAGTTGATCGCGGAGCTGCCGGGCCTCGGTTACACCGATGTGTGGTCCTCGGAAGCCAATGCGGCGGATGCGTTCACGCCGCTCGCGTTGGCGAGCGTGTGGGCGCCGGAGTTGAGGCTGGGCACCGCGATCGTGCCGGTGTACACGCGGGGTCCTGCGACGTTGGCGATGTCGGCGGCGACTCTGGCGCAGGCGGCGCCGGGGCGGTTCGCGCTCGGGATCGGCACGTCGTCGAACGTCATCGTCGAGAAGTGGAACGGTATCGCGTTCGACGAGCCGTACAAGCGGGCGCGGGACACGCTGCGGTTCCTGCATGCCGCGCTGCGCGGGGAGAAGGTGACCGCGAAGTACGACACGTTCGAGATCGACGGTTTCGTGCCCGCGGTGGTCGCTGATCCGGCGCCGCCGGTGCTGCTGGCCGCGTTGCGTCCGTCGATGCTGCGGCTCGCGGGTCGGGAGGGTGACGGTGCGATCGTGAACTGGCTCGGCGCCGACGACGTGCCGACCGTCGCGAAGCACGTCCGGGAGGGCGCCGCGTCGAAGGGGGTGTCGGATCCGGAAGTCGTCGCCCGCATCTTCGTCCTGCCGGGCCTCGACGCCGACACCGCCCGCGGCATCGGGCGGCGGATGATCGCCGCGTACATGAACGTGCCCGTCTACCGCGCGTTCCACGAATGGCTCGGTCGTGGTGAGGCGTTCGGTCCGATGTGGGCGGCGTGGGAGGCGGGCGACCGCAAGGGTGCGCTCGCCGCGATCCCGGACGAGGTGGTCGACCAGCTGATCGTGCACGGTCCGGCCGAGAAGTGCCGGGAGCACATCGAGCGGTACGTCGATGCCGGTGTCACGACCCCGGTGATCGCGTTGACGGTGGACGGGGATCCGGCGCCGATGGTCCGCGCCCTCGCCCCGCGCTGACCCCGCCGTGACAGAGGACGATGCCCCGGCCGATCCGGCCGGGGCATCGTCGTGGTGGTGGGATGGTCAGAGTTCGCCGGAGTCCTCGGGGTCGACGGGCAGCTTCCCGGTGACGAGGAAGATGACGCGCCGGGCGACCTCGACGGCATGGTCGGCGAACCGCTCGTAGAACCGGCCGAGGAGGGTGACGTCGACGGCCGCGGCGACACCGTGCTTCCATTCGCGGTCCATCAGGACCGTGAACAGGTGCCGGTGCAGGTCGTCCATCGCGTCGTCCTCCTCGCGGAGCTTCGCGGCGCGCTCGGGGTCGCGGGTCTCGAGGACCTCCTTTGCGCCGGCACCGAGGGCGACGGCGAGACGGCCCATCTCGGCGAAGTAGCCGTTGACCTCTTCCGGCAGCACGTGGTTCGGATGTCGGCGGCGCGCGATCTTCGCGACGTGCAGGGCGAGGGCGCCCATGCGTTCGATGTCGGCGACGATCTGGAGTCCGCTGACCACGGAACGCAGATCACCGGCCACCGGCGCCTGCAGTGCGAGGAGGGCGAACGCCCGTTCCTCGGCCGCGACGCTGAGTTCGGTGATCTGGTCGTGGTCCCCGATGACCGCCTCGGCGAGCGTCAGATCGGCCTGGAGCAGCGACTGGGTCGCCTTCTCCATTGCCGATCCGGCGAGACCCGCCATCTCGCCGAGCATGTCGGCGAGTTCGGTCATCTGTTCGTTGTAAGCCACGCGCATGAGCTCACAGCCTAGTTCGCGAAGGGGGCCACGTCACCAGTACAGGGTGAACACCGGATGAATGACGGTGCACGTCAGGCCCGACATGGCCGGAATGAACCGGTTTCAGGCGCAGGTGTCGTCGCCGGCGTTGGTGAACGCGAGGTCCGCGGGCAATTCCTCGACGGTGGTCCCGGAGATGACGGTCGACCTCGGAACGATGACGGGGTTCAGTGCGGTGCCCACCGATGCCGGCGCCACGACGGTGCCGTCGAAGTCGGTGCCGAGCACGACGTCGACGATCCCGTCGAGGTCGTCGGTCTCGACCAGTTGCGCGTCGGGGATGGCGGCGGCGACGGTCGCCGCCTCCGCCTCCTGGCCCGGACCGAACCGGACCAGGGTCGACGAGCTGGTTCCGCTGTAGTTGCCGACGCTGTAGACGGAGAAGCCGTGTGCGCCGAGGACCTCCGCGGCCTGAGCGGCGACACCGGTCACGCCGGACGCGTTCGACACCTGCACGGACACCATGGCCGGGTCGAGGGCCAGGACCTCGGGTGTCGGCTGCGGGGTGACCGCGGTCGGCGGGGCAGCGGGGGCGGACGTGCCCGCCGCCGCGGTGTCCGCCTTCCGCTCCTCGCCGGGCAGCGGCTCGTCGTCGATGATCGCGCGGAAGATCGCGTCGATGTCGTCGAGGCGGGGGATCTCGTTCCCGTAGTCGTTGGTGCCCGCGGTCGGCACCGTCAGGAAGGTGACGGCGCCCGCCTCCACCTTCTGCAGTGAGCGGCCCAGCGTCACCAGCGACTTGGTGTCGACGTTCTGGACGAACGTGTCGCGGGTGAAGGCGGTGATGAATCCGTTGAGCTTGCCCGGATCGAACAGCACCTTGTTCGACAGCGCGGAGCGCAGGAGCGACGACAGGAACATCTGCTGCCGTTTGATGCGTCCGTAGTCGCCGTTGCCCTCGGCTTCGACCTTCCGGGCGCGCACGTAGTTCAGTGCGGTCGCGCCGTTGACGGTCTGCCTTCCTGCGGTCGGGAGCACCACGCCGAGTTCGTCGTCGACGAGCGGGGTGATCGTGCAGACCTCGACGCCGCCGACCTCGTCGACCATCGACTCGAAACCGGAGAAGTCCATTCCGATGAAGTGCCCGATCTTCAGGCCGGACAGCTTCTGGATCACCTTGACCAGGCACTTGGGGCCGCCGTAGGCGTACGCCGAGTTCAGCTTGTCGCTGTCGGCGCCCGGGTCGATCGCGTCGGTGTAGGTGCCGGTGTCGTTGTCCCAGGCCTGGCAGCTCGGACGCACGATGTCGAGGTCGCGGGGGAAGGACACCGCCACCACCCGGCTCCGGTCGGCCGGGATGTTGACGAGGATGACCGTGTCGGACCGCGAGCCTTCGGCATCCTCGACCGTGCCGGCGCCGACGCCCCCGTTCGCGCCCGCCCGGGTGTCCGTGCCGACGATCAGGTACGTCTCGTCGCCGTACTGTCCGCCGGGGTCGACGACGTCGGTGCTCTCCAGGTCCAGCGCCGCGACCTGGCTGAATCCGTTGTCGGTGGCACGCAAGTACCCCCACACGACGCCGGTGAGGACGAGGACCATCACCGCGACCAGCGCCGTGCCCGTCCGCCCGACCACTCGCAGCCGACGTTTCCTGCGCAGTTTGCTCGCCGCCAGCCGCGACGTGGTCGGGACCCCGACCTGGGCCGGTCCGTCCGCGCCGACCGCCTTCGGTGCGGCCCGGTACATCCAGCCGGTGGCCTTGCGGGGAGCCGGCTCCCCGTCGGCGGCCACGGCCGCGGAGGCGACGACGGTCGGGTCCTCGTCCTCGCGGCCGACGCGCTCCATCAGTTCGGCGACGGAGAGCCGGTCACTGGGCTCGCGGGTCGGTTCCGGGGAGGGTGGTTCCGGACGGGTCGGTTCCGGTCGCTGCGGCTCGGGACGGGGGCGGGGGACCGGCCTGCTGACGTGGGAAATCGGTCTCTCCCAGGGGGCGCGACCCTCGGGCGCTGAGCCCGGATCGTGATCGTCGCCCAACTGGTGTCCTCACATCTCTCGCGGTCGGTTCCGGCATGACTCGTCGCCGCCGGCTCGCGACGGTGTCAACATGATACTGATCCGGCCGCCGGTGGCTAGTGGAGCCGAATCCGCGCAGTTCAGCCGCCCGAATGCATGAGGTCGGCGCCGGCCGGGACGAGGCAGTCGTCGGGGTCGTCGAGCCACCCGTCGGGCAGTGCGACGGTCCCCGGCGAGCCCTGCCTGCCGCGGGGGCCCTCGGCGTCCTTGGGGAACGGCACGTCCGGCGGCAGCTGCGCGAGCAGGCCGTCCAACTCGTCGAGGGTCGAGACCATCGCCATCGCCACCCGCATGTCCGAACCGGCCGGGAACCCGCGCAGGTACCAGGCGACGTGCTTGCGGAGCTCGCGCAGGCCCTTGTCCTCGCCGTGGTGATCGGCGAGCAACTCCGCGTGCCTGCGGATGATCGCGGCGACCTCGCCGAGCGTCGGCGGTGTCGGCATCGCGGTCCCGTTCAGTGCTGCGCTGAGCTCGGCGAACAGCCACGGCCGGCCCAGGCATCCGCGCCCGACCACGACGCCGTCGCAGCCCGTTTCCGCCATCATCCGGGCCGCGTCCTCGGCGGCGAAGATGTCGCCGTTGCCGAGCACGGGGACCTCGGTGACGTGTTCCTTCAGCCGTGCGATCTCGGTCCAGTCGGCGGTGCCGGAGTACCGCTGCGCCGCGGTGCGGGCGTGCAACGCGACCGCGGCCGCACCCTCTCCGGCGGCGATCCGGCCCGCGTCCAGGTGGGTGTGGTGCTCGTCGTCGATGCCGACCCGGAACTTCACCGTCACCGGGATGTCGGTGCCCTCGGTGGCCTTGACCGCGGCGGCCACGATCCGCCCGAACAGGGTGCGCTTGTAGGGCAGCGCCGCGCCGCCGCCCTTGCGGGTGACCTTCGGGACGGGGCAGCCGAAGTTCATGTCGATGTGGTCGGCCATGTTCTCGTCGACGATCATCTTCGCCGCCGCGTAGGTGGTGTCCGGGTCGACGGTGTACAGCTGCAGCGACCGCGGCGTCTCCGTCGGCCCGAACGTCGTCATGTGCAGCGTCGCCGGCTGCCGCTCGACCAGGGCCCGCGCGGTGACCATCTCGCAGACGTACAGCCCCGACGTGCTCCCGGAACGCTCCATCTCGAGCTCGCGGCACAGTGTGCGGAAGGCCACGTTCGTGATGCCCGCCATCGGGGCGAGGACGACGGGGCTGCGCAGTTCCAGCGAGCCGATCCGGAGCGGGTGGTCAGGCGTTGACATCGACATTCCTCGAAAAAAGTGTGCCCGGCACCGAAGTTCGGTGCCGGGCACAGGATAGCCGTTCCGGGCTGACCGCCCGATTCTCAGGACGCCTGTTCCTGCATCTCCCGCCTGGCGGCTTCGCGGGCGAGCATGCGGTCGCGCTGCTCCTCGAACTTCGAGGCCTGCACGCCCAGGTCGTCGAGGAACGCCGACAGGCTTTCGCGGGCCTGCTCACCGACACCGGTGAAGTCGGTGCGCTCGAAGATCTTCCACTTGCGCAGCACCGGCATGACGACCTCGTCGAGGTGCTGGCGCAGGTCGTAGATGCCGTGCTTGGCCATCAGGACGCCGTTGCGGCGGAAGTTCGGCATGCCCGCGCCGGGCATCTCGAACCGCTGGACGATGTCGTTGACGGCGAGGATCGCCTGGTCCGGCGAGACGTCGAGAGCCGCCTCGCAGATGTTGCGGTAGAAGATCATGTGCAGGTTCTCGTCCGCCGCGATGCGGGCCAGCATCCGGTCCGCGACGTCGTCGTCGCACGCCTTGCCGGTGTTGCGGTGCGAGACGCGGGTCGCCAGCTCCTGGAACGTGACGTAGGCGACGGAGTGCAGCAGGCCCTCGGTCTCGCCGGGGGAGGCGTAGCCGTTGGTCATGTGGACCATGCGGGCATCTTCGAGGGCGACCGGATCGACGCCGCGTGTCACCACGAGGTAGTCGCGCATGACGATGCCGTGCCGGTTCTCCTCCGCGGTCCAGCGGCCGACCCAGGTGCCCCACGCGCCGTCCCGGGAGAAGTTCTCCGCGATCTCCCGGTGGTACGAGGGCAGGTTGTCTTCGGTGAGCAGGTTCGTGATCATCGCGGCCTTCGCGACGGGGTCGAGGCGGGACTGCTCCTCGGCCCAGTCGTCCCCACCCATCGCGGCGAAGTTGCGGCCCTCGTCCCACGGGACGTAGTCGTGGGGATGCCAGTCCTTGGCCATGGACAGGTGGCGGTTGAGGTTTGCCTCGGCGACGGGTTCGAGTTCCTTCAACAACTCGAGTTGGGTCAACGCTCTGGCCATCACTGTCCTCCATGGGTTGCGGAACCGGCTCAAACTAGCCTACGGGACCGTAACCATGTTCGAAATTGCTTCCATCGGGTCACGGCCGGCGAAAGTAGATCGCGATTCGGGTGCCCTGCGCGACTCATCGGTGCCGGAGTGGCCGGTGTTACCGACGTGACGGCTCGGCGCCCCGGGTGTGATGCGTGACCGTTATGCGCGTCCCGGCCGGGGACGCTGCGCGCGCCGCCGACCGACGCGGGTGTCACGCCCTCCGGGCGGCGACGAAGTCGCGGAACCGGGCGGCGGGCGGCGTGAGCGAGCGACCCGACGCCCACACCATCCCCACCTCGCGGGACGCGCCGCGCAGGGGGACGGCCACCACCCCGGCCGGCTCGGGTTCGGCCTCGCGCACCGGTACGAGCGCGACGCCGAGTCCCGCCGACACCAGGCCCGTCGCGGTGGCCAGCTCGCTCGACTCGAACACGATCCGGGGCGCGAACCCCGCCCGCTCGGCGGCCTCGTCGAGCAGCCGGCGCATCCCGTAGTTGGGGTGCATGGCGATGAACGGTTCGGAGCGGGCCTCGGTCAGATCCATGTCGGCGCGACCGGCCAACCGGTGTCCGGCGGGGACCGCGAGCGCGAGCTGCTGGTGGTCGAGGAGCAGCCAGGCGAGTCCCTCGGCCCGCGGGCGCGGAGACACTGCGGCCAGGTCGCTGTGGCCGGCCAGCGCGCGTTCGGCGAGGCGTCCGGACGCGTCCTGGTGCAGTGCGAACCGGATTCGGGGCGCATCCACGCGGAATTCGCGGATGAGTTCCGGTACCAGCCAGGGGCCGAGGGAATGCAGGAAGTCCAGGCGGACGGTGCCCTCCGAGGCGCTCGTCAGTTCGGCGATCCGGTCTTCGGCGGCGGTGAGCTCGTCGAGGGCGCGGCGCGCGTGGTCGTAGAGCAGGCGGCCGTGGACGTTGAGCCGCAGTCGGCGCCCGTGCCTGTCGAACAGGTCGATCCCCATCCGCTGTTCGAGCGCGGCGAGGCGGCGGGAGAGCGTCGGCTGGGCGATCCCGAGTTCGGCCGCGGCGGCGGTCACCTGTCCTTCCTCGGCCAGCGTGACGAACCAGCGCAGCTCTGAACTCAGCATATGCAATTTGAACATGAAAAAGGCTTGTCTCCCGCATTTTGCGGATCAAGGATCGGGGTCGACGATGGGTCGCGGAGGTGCTCATGACACTCGACACGCGCATCGTCGCCGACCCCGACACCGAGCCGTACCGCCGGGGCACGGCCGGATACCGCCGGATCACCCTGTCCCTGTTCGCCGCCGGTCTCGCGACCTTCATCTCCATGTACGCCGCGCAGGCGCTGCTGCCCGCGCTGTCCGAGGACTACGGCGTCGGGCCCGGCGCCGCGGCGCTCGTGGTGTCCGCGACCACCGGCGTGCTCGCGCTCGTCATCGTTCCGGCGAGTGCGCTGTCCGCCCGGTTCGGACGAACCCGGGTGATGACGGTGTCGGCGATCGCGTCCGCCGCGATCGGTGCCCTGCTCCCGCTGAGTCCGTCGATCGAGATCCTGATCGTGGGACGGGCTCTACAGGGCGTCGCGGTCGCCGGTATCCCGGCCGTGGCGATGGCCTACCTCGCCGAGGAGGTCCAGGGGAGCACCCTCGGAGCGGCGATGGGACGGTACGTCGCGGGCACGACGATCGGCGGGCTGGCCGGGCGGCTGATCTCGTCGGCGGTGGTCGACGTCTCGACCTGGCGGTGGGCGATGGAGGCGGCCGCGATGGCGTCGCTGGCCTTCGCCCTGGTGATGACGCGGGTGATGCCCGCGTCGCGGCACTTTCGACCGCAGCCGGTCGGCCCCCGGGTGCTGGCGGCGAATCTGACCGGTCATCTGCGTGACCGCCGGTTGCGCCTGCTGTTCCTGCTCGGGTTCATCCTGATGGGCGGGTTCGTCTCGGTCTACAACTGCATCGGCTTCCGGTTGCTGGACGAGCCGTTCGCGCTGCCGGAAACGGTGGTCGGTCTGGTGTTCCTGATCTATCTCGTGGGCACGGTCACGTCGTCGGTGGCGGGCCGGCTCGCCGACCGCCTCGGCAGGTATCGGGTGCTGCTCGCGGGTGTGGCCGTCAGCGGCGCGGGACTGGCCTGCATGCTCCCCCCGTCGCTGCCGTGGGTGCTGGTCGGGCTGCTGCTGTTCACCGGCGGATTCTTCGCGGCGCACTCGGTGGCCAGCAGCTGGGTGGGGTCGCTCGCCACGCGGCACCGTGCGGAGGCGTCGGCGCTCTACCTCTGCGCGTACTACCTGGGCTCGAGCGTGGCGGGCGCGGGAGCCGGTGTCGCCTACGAGTTCGGTGGGTGGCCGTGGGCGACGGGCTGCGTCGGCGTGCTGTTCCTTCTCGCACTCGCCGTCTCGGTGCGCCTCGCCCGCGGCGGGCGTGCCGAGACGGCCGGCGCTACCTGCGGTGCTGCGCGACGGCGCGTTGCGGACGCTGGTTCATCAGGCCGAGCACTCCCACGGCTGCAATGATCGCGCCCGCCACCACGGCGACGGCCGCGGCGACGGCGGTCCCGCTGGGGAAGACCATCGCGAGCGGGGCGAGCAGCAGTGCGACCCCGAGGATCACCAGACCCCAGTGGCTCGACCGCGACTCCGTCGTCATGGCCCACAGGCCGACCGAGTAGGCGATCATGCCCAGGATCAGCATCGTGCCGGTGATCTGGAGGTCGCCGTGGACGGGCACCCACATGCTGAGCAGAACCAGCGCGACGCCCGTGGTCACGACCAGGATGTCCCGGCGCACCTCCCGGATGTGTTCGGCGTCCCGGGCACTCGCGTAGTTCTCGCGTGCGTCTTCGACATTGACAGTCATGGTGACCTCCCAGCGCTCGTCGATCCCCGTGAACCATTCTGATCCCGGATCGAGCGCGGTGTCGACCCGGAAGATCCGGGTCGACCGGATTGCCCGAACGCGGTGTTCGCGACCGGGTCAGGGTGTGGCTGCAGGCGTGCGGAGGCCGTCCAGTGCGCGCTGCACCGCAGCACGGGTCTGCTGCCCGGTGGCCGCGGCGAACCAGGTGGCGAGGTGGCTGCGGTACAGCTCCTCGGCGGTGTCGAAGCCGCCGGGAAGGCCTGCGGGACCGTTGACGATGCGGACCAGGCGTCCGAGGCAGGCGGCCTGCTCGTCGGTCAGGGCGGAGGTCGCCATGTCCCCGAGCGTCCGGAAGGTGGCATGGCCGAGGGCGGCGTCGGTCGAGCACTGCGTTGCGGCGTCGGCGACAGACCCGGCGGAGGGGCGGGGCAACGTCGCGGAACGCGGGTGGGCGGGGGCCGTGACGTCGAAGTGTCTCGTCATCGCTCTCTGCCACTCGGGCACGTCGAAGTCCTCGTGAGCAGGCGACACCGCCCCCGTGCGATTGCGAATCAACTTGACTCGTAATCGATGTGGCCGATGTGCTCCGATCGCCACCCTCTCAGTGGTAGCAGACGGGTCGTCGTTCGGAAAACCCTGTCGGGGTGGCGGCGGGAAGCGTTACCAAGTCGAGTCTCGCGCGGGACCTCGCCGCGGCGGGACGCTGCGACCCTCGGTTCTTCGAATCTCGTTGCCGCACTGTGCGTCACGAGTGAAGTGTGGGTGCAACGGACGATCTCGCGTCACGGAACTGTCCCGAAATCCGCGTCACACCAACATGTCCGGCGTGTGCATGTCATGCGTTCGACGGCCGATTCGGCGAAACGTCCGCGTCGGAGGGATCGATGTCACCACCGATGGAACAACGCCGGTGACCGGCTGCGACACGAAGCAGCCGGCCCGGGACCGCCGAGGAATTCGGTGGACGAGTCCGGGCGGTCACACCCGCCCGCGGGATGAGGAGTGGCGCTGTGACGGTGTCCGACCAGGTCGGGGTTGTACGCGAGGCGAATCCGCTCGAGGTGGAGCGATGGGACGAACACGTCACGAGAGCCGCGGACGGAGGAGACGTCTGGCGGGGCCAGGACAACGCGAAGGCCAAGGAAACCCTCGGATACGCGATCCGGTACCTGTTCGTCGGCGACGACGCCGTGACCGTCCACGTCAAGAACGTTCCCCTGCTCGGACCCCTGTGGATCGTGCCGAGCGGTCCGTCGGGGGCGACCATCGCCGAGGTGCTGCCCAAGGCGCAGGCACTGGCGTTCTACGCGGCCACGCAGGGCGCCTTCGTGCTTCGCATCGACCCCCGCGTCGAGGCCGACGCGGAGACGACGCGGCGACTGCTCGCCGAGGGCTACCGGCCCGCCGGACAGGTCACGCCCAACAAGCACACGGTGATCGTGGACCTGGACCGCACCGAGGACGAGATCCTCGCCGGCTTCAGCAAGGGTGCGCGCCGGGCGCTCAAACGCGCGGCCCGGGACGGCGTGCAGGTCGAGCGTGTACCGGCCACCGACGAGAACTGCGACATCCTGTACGAGCTGGTCGCCCAGACCGGCGACGGGCGGTTCGGTGTCCGCAGTCGCGAGTACAGCCGGTTCACCTACCAGCGGTACGCCGCGAGCGGCAACGGGCAGATGTTCTTCGCCCGCAGCGACGGGAAGGTCGCGACGGCGTCCTTCGAGATGAGGCTGGGCGCCAAGGCGATCGGCCTGCACAAGGGGTCGGTGCGCAAGTCTCCCGGCGACTCCGCCACCAACGGGCTGGGCTCGCAGGGCATCGGTCACGCCCTGCAGTGGGCGGTCGTTCGGTGGGCCAAGGAGGCCGGTGCGCTCGAGTACGACCTGTGCGGCACACCGCCGTCGGCCGAGGCCGACAACCCGGACCACTACTTCTACGGCATCGGCACGTTCAAACGCAGCTTCAACAGGGAGATCACCGACTACGTCGGCGCGTGGGACGTCCCCCTGAGCCAGTGGCGGAACCGGATCTGGACGGCAGGATACGAACGGGAGTGCAAGCGGTTGTCGATGCTGCTGCGCCGCACCCTCTTCTACTGACGGTGAGACCACGCCGCGTAGCGGGCGGCGAGGGGCGCGGCACTGAGACCGTGGGCCAGGACGGAGAGCCCGACGGTGACGACGGCGGTGGTCACGAGCAGATCTTCGTGGGGCAGGGTGGCGGATTCTTCGACGATGAGGATGACGAAGACGACGGTGGCGAGTCCCCGGGGACCGAACCAGCCGAGAAAGGCGACGGTCGGTCCTCGGGGGTGCGTCCCGATCAGCGACAGCGCGACGGGAACCATCCGGACGACGGTCAGGCTCACGACGGCGTAGCCGAACACCGCCCAGGACAGGTGCCCGAGCGCGGGACCGAGGACGACGGCGCCGAAGACGATGAAGGTCACGGCGCTGAACAGGTCGCCGGCCTCGTCGAGCATGTCGGCGTCGTTCTCGTCACCGTCACCGTCACCGTCGCGGTCGTCGGCGGCGCGGTGGCGGAGCGCGCCGAAGGCCAGCCCGCCGACGAACGCGGCGATGAACCCCGAGCCACCCAGAGGCACGGCTGCGGTGTAGGCGAGCGCGGCCGCCGTCACGGGAATGATCTGCGCCCACAACGGGTCGATCCAGTGGCGGCGGCCGGCGGTGACCAGGATCGCCGCGGCGGCCACCCCGGCAACCAGGCCGGCGAGGATGCCGTACCCGATCTGCTCGAAGACCAGCCGGACCGCTGCGCCGCCCCCGAGGGCCCCCGCTTCGGCGTGCGCGATCGCCAGGGCGACGAGGAACAGCGGCACGCAGATCCCGTCGTTGAGCCCGCTTTCGACGTTCAGCCCCTGACGCACCCGAGACGGCAGCATCGGAAGTGTCACCACGGCCTGCCCGAGGGCGGCGTCGGTCGGGGCGAGGATCACCGCGAGCAGCAGTGCCTCGGGCCAGGCGAGGTCGCCGAGCAGGACCAGCGCGGCGCCGAAACCCGCCACGATGGTCAGGGGCAGGCCCAGCCCGAGTAGTCGCGCGGGAAGGGAGATCTCGGTGCGCAGCGCGGACAGGTCGACGCGGGATGCGTCGGAGAACAGCACCAGCCCGAGGGTCACCTCGGCGAGCAGTTTCACCGTCTCGGCGGTGACGTGCACGTCGATCAGCCCTGCCAGGGTTCCGCCGAGGAGGAGGCCGGCGGCCGTGAAGACGATCGGGCCGGTGATCGGAGTTCCCGCGGTGCGCCTCGAGATCGCCGAGTAGGCGAGCAGGACCGCAGCGATCGCGGGTAACGCCCACGTCATGTCGGTACCGCGGGATCCTGCTGTCGCGGCGTGCACGGGAGGCGAACCGCGCACCGCTCACCCAACCGTTCCACCATGACCCACAACCCATCGCGTGTCGTCGGGACGCTCACGGGTCCTGCGGGTCCCGGAGTGCACAGCCGGGACAACGATATCCCCGGCCGCAGGGCACCCGGAGGATGACCGGGCCGGCTCCCGGTCCCGAAAACCCCTGAAACGCAAACTGGCCAGGCATCGCCTGGCCAGAGTGGTGCCCCCTCTCGGGCTCGAACCGAGGACCTGCGGATTAAAAGTCCGTAGCTCTACCAACTGAGCTAAAGGGGCAGTGCTGCTGAAGTCTAGTGTGCGCGTAGTGACCGCGAGAACAGCACCCCCGCCAGGAGCGCGGCGCCGATCACGGCGATGACGACACCGGTGCGGTGCAGCCCGGTGTCGTCGGGTCCGCCGTGCATGGTCACCTCGATCACGACCGCGGCGAGGTTCGCGCCGACGTACTGGATCGTCCGGTACATCCCGATGGCGGTGCCGACGTCGCCGACGCCGGAGGACGCGTTGACGAGGTTCTGGTTGGCCATGTTGTTGAACCCGTTGGGGATGCCGACGACCGCGGAGACGATCAGGATTCCCCAGATCGGGGTCGAGGAGCTCTCGACGAACGCGAGCAGCAGGCCGCCCGCCAGCAGGCCCGTGGTACCGACGAACAGGGTGGGGCGCGCGCCGTAGCGGCCGTAGAGGCGGGAGGCCGTCATGGTGGCGAAGACCCCGACGCCGGCGACCGGCAGCATCAGCAGCCCGGCCGTCGCGGGGGAGAAACCCGGTCCGCTCTGCAGCCACTGAGGCAGCCCGAAGAAGATGCAGTAGAACGCGGTGTAGGTGACGAGGGTGCGGGCGAGGGTGGCACTCAGGACGCGGTTGGCGACCAGTGCTCGCACGTCGATGAACGGTTCCCGGTAGTGCGCCTCCCAGCCGACGAAGAGCAGCCACGTCGCCGTCGACACCGCGGCCGTCCACCACAGCGGGGTGCTGGTGAGCGACAGCAGGAACAGCATCAGCGTCGACGTGCCCGCCACGAACAGCACCGTCCCGGCCGGGTCGAGTGACCGGAGGACGGCGCGGGTGCTGCCGCGCGTCTCGCGAGGCCCGTCGGGTGGCGCCACGGCGAGCACCCAGGTGGCGGAGATCACGACGACGGGGAGGTTCACCCACATGATCGACTGCCAGCCGAAGGCGCCGACGAGCAGTCCACCGAGTGTCGGGCCGAGCGCGACCACGACCTGCGCGCACGCGGCGAGGGTGGCGATCGCGGTGCGCGGCTGGGCGCCGACGCGTTCGGAGTACTGCCGGACGATCGTCATCGCCGTCGGGTACTGGGTGGCGGTGCCGAGACCGAGCAGGACCCGCGCGGCGATCAGCCAGCCCAGGCTGGGGGCGAGCGCGCCGGCGAGTGCACCGGCGGCGACCAGGACCAGTCCGCCGAGGTAGACGCGGCGCGCACCGAAGAGGGTGCCGAGCCGTCCGGCGGTCGGTGCGGCGACCGCCGTGGCGATGTACAGCGCGGAGATCACCCACGCGGTGCCCGTGGTGGTTCCGAAGTGGACGCCGATGCCGACGATCGCGACGGCGATCATCGACGAGTTCAGCGGCTGCAGGATCGTTCCGGAGCCCAGGCCGACGCTGAGCCGGCGGGGGACGGCGCGGTCGCGGGTGTCGACGACGCTGGTCACAGCTGCGGCTCCACCGGCTGCTCCGCGCCGAGTCGCCGCAGGATGCGTCCGGCGATGTAGAGCAGTTCCCGTTCGGCTTCGGTGCAGTCGGCGTCGAGGGCGGCGGCGAGCCAGCGGGTGCGGCGTTCGCGGTCCGCGGCCAGCACCGCACGGCCGTGGTCGGTGAGGGTGAGGAGGCTGGCGCGGGCGTCGGCGGGATCGGCCTCGCGGGCGATGGCGCCGGCGTCGAGGAGCAGGGCCACGGTACGCGAGATGGACTGCGGGGTGACCTGCTCGTGGGTGGCGAGCGTGGACGCCGTCATCGACCCGCCGCGTTCGAGGTGTCCGAGTGCCTGCAGCTGCGACGGCGTGAGCATGTGTTCGGCGCGCTGGGAGCGGAGTCGGCGGAAGAAGGTGGCGATGTTCTCGCGGAGTTCGATCGCGTCCGCGGTGTCGGTCATGGTGCCTCGGTTCGGGGTCTACGCGGGCAGTACTCGATAAGTTTAGCTGACTTAACTGCCATCGTATTCCGGGAAGAACGGCCCGCAGCTCGCAGAGAGTAGACAGCAAGACTTACGAGATTCGGCGAGGGCGCGCGGAAGGCCAGGTTTCGCTGCAATCGCCGGTGCGCACGCGAGGATGGGACACATGGAACGACCGGAGGGCGAGCGCGTGCGGGTGGCCTGCGCGGTGCGCAACCGGCTGTACGTCGACGGGGTGCTGGTGGGGACCGACCTGCCGCTCGAGGAGCTCGCCGAACACCGGGCGGACGCAGGGGCACTGATCTGGGTGGACCTGCTCGCCCCGTCGGTGCCGGACATCGCGGCGCTCTCGCCGTTGGTCGGTGGGGAGGTCGAGTTGCATCCGCTCGCGGTCGAGGGGGCCATCTCGGGTCGTCAGCGGCCGCGGTTGGTCCGGTTCCGCGACCACAGCCTCCTGCACACCCGCGCGGTCCGCTTCGACGCCGCGACCGACCGACTCGACGGCACGGACCTGTCGATCTTCATCCTCCCGCGGGCACTGATCACGATCCGCGGCGACGAGCGGTTCGCGCTCGACCCGATCCTCGCGGACTGGGACGACAATCCGGATCTGGTGGCCTACGGAGTGGGATTCCTGCTGCACACCGTCCTCGACGCGGTCGTCGACGGCTACTTCGAGGCCATCGACACCCTCGACGATCAGATTCAGTCTCTCGAGGACGAGCTGTTACTCGGCGGCGGCCCGAAGAATGCCGTCCAGTTGCGCAGTTTCGTGCTGCGCAAGGCGGTCGCACATCTCGGGCGGGCGGTGCTGCCGATGAACGAGGCGTTCAGTGCGCTGTTGCGGCAGGGCGCGCACGTCCTCGACGGCGAGATGGTCCCCTACTACCAGGACGTCTACGATCACACCCTGCGCGCCACGGAGCGGATCGACGGTCTGCGCGACACGATCGAGTCGATTCTCGCCACTCACCTTGCCATGCAAGGTAATTCGCTCAACGAGATCATGAAGAAGCTGACGGCGTGGGCCGCGATCATCGCGATTCCGACGGGCGTGACCGGCTACTTCGGGCAGAATGTCCCGTTCCCCGGATTCGGCGAGTCGGCGGGGTTCTGGCTCAGTGCGGTGCTGTTGCTCGGGCTCGGATTCGGGCTGTGGGGGAGTTTCAAGCGACGCGGCTGGCTGTGACGCGGCCGGCGGGGTGGCGGCTCGGGTGCGCACCCCCCTGCGGCGCACCCGAGTTGGGAAAAGCGTACCACCCGGTGTGTTCTCGATCGCGCCCGGAACCTACTCGCGAGTAAGAAGCCTGCCTTCCAGATGCCGGTCAATCCGCCGCCAACGGGGTTAGTGTGGAGTCGAGGTCTTCTGGTGACCTGTCGGGGCGGAAAACACGACTTGCAGGTTTCGGAGGCGAGACAAGCTCACATGGCACGTCAACAGGAACGCGCGCGACGTACGCGCGCCGCGATCGTCGACGCCGCAGCTGTCGAGTTCGCGCGTCGGGGATACGCGGCAGCGTCGGTCAACACGATTCTCGAGGGCTCGCACGCGACGAAGGGTGCGATGTACTTCCACTTCGAATCGAAGGAGGATCTCGCGCGAGCCGTGCTGGCCTCCGCGCTCGAGCGGTACACCGAGGCGATCGAGCGGTGGAAGAACCTCGACGCGGATCCGTTCCAGATCCTGCACGCGATCATCGTGGAGCTGGCGGAGCGCTTTTCCACCGAGGTCATCGTGCAGGCCGAGTTCCGGCTGATCATCGAACCCGAGTTCTACGCCGAGGTCCGGGCCGGCGGAAGCCAGGTGTGGGGGCACACCGCGCACGCGCTGGTGCTGCGGGCGCAGCGCGAAGGGTTGCTGCGGCCGGGCGCCGATCCGGCGGTGTTCAGCCGTGTCCTCGGAGCCTGCCTGGCCGGCCAGCGCTACATGCTCGACCTGACCCTCGACACCACCGGCCTGCGTGACCGGTTCGAGGAGGCGTTCGGGGTGGTGCTCGAGGCGATGGCGTCGGAGCAGTGGCTGGAGAACTGGCGTCGCGAGGGTTGGCAGGAGCTGACCCCGATGGCGCCCGGCACTGCCGAAAACGACCAAGAAACAGGCTATGACCAGCCGATTTGAGTTCTGCGAACGAAGTGTCCTAAGCTATGCGAGCTCCCAACGGACCAGCCGTTGAGGGTACTTGCCGGAGAGATTCGGTGGGCCCCCTTCGTCTAGCGGCCTAGGACGCCGCCCTTTCAAGGCGGTAGCGCGGGTTCGAATCCCGTAGGGGGTACGGATTTTGGAAGTAGCGGGTTCGCCTGCTAAGTTTCAATCCGAGCAAGACGGAGAGCCACAGCCAGTGGTTCTCGAACAAAGAGATAGAGC
Organism: Rhodococcus sp. NPDC003318; assembly: GCF_042879035.1. Lineage (NCBI taxonomy): Bacteria > Bacillati > Actinomycetota > Actinomycetes > Mycobacteriales > Nocardiaceae > Rhodococcus > Rhodococcus sp. NPDC003318. The sequence goes on from NZ_JBIAOU010000002.1 coordinate 342,574, forward strand.
AAGGCCCTGTGGCGCAGTTGGTTAGCGCGCCGCCCTGTCACGGCGGAGGTCGCGGGTTCGAGTCCCGTCAGGGTCGCTTCACAAGCGATGGCATTCGGTTCGGGTGCCGCCCGGCCAGGTAGCTCAGTTGGTACGAGCGTCCGCCTGAAAAGCGGAAGGTCGCCGGTTCGATCCCGGCCCTGGCCACCATCACGCAGATCAGAGCCCCGGTATCGTGTCGACGCCGGGGCTCTTCTCGTTTTTCATTCCGCCCGGAGGGGGTCGAGTGGGAGACGATCGGTGAGGCGCCGGACCTCGTACCGCAGCTCCTCGATCTCGCGCGCCGTGGCCGCCTGCTTCGCGCTGTCCTCCTCGGCGACCTGCTCGACGATCCACGACGCGATTGTGGCGGTGACCACACCGATCAGGCTGATCCCGCCGATCATCAGGCCCGCGGCGATGAACCGGCCGGTTGTCGTCACCGGCGAGTAGTCGCCGTACCCGACGGTGGTCACCGTCGTCATCGACCACCACAGCGCCTCGCCGAACGAGTTCACGGTCGCGTCGGGATGCCCGCGTTCGGCCTCGAGCATCGCCAGCGACGCGACGTAGATCAGCAGCGACGATGTCGCGATCGTGTAGATCAGCACCTTGCCGCGGATCGCCCCACCGATCGCGCGCTGCATGACGGTGACCATCGCCACCAGACGCAGCAGGCGGAGCGGGCGGATCGCGGGCAACACCACCACCACGAATTCGAGCAGGTGACGGAAGAACCAGTGCAGGCGTCGTTCGGCGAGGTACAGCCGGGCGAAGTAGTCGACCACGAACAGGATCCAGCTGCCCGAGATCACCGCGGCGCACAGGGCGCCCCATGCGCCGGTCGGCTGGACGAGGACCTGGACGCTGTAGGCGACGAGAAAGGCGAGGGCGGCACCGGCCATCGGCCATTCGGTGCGCTGCTCCCACCCCTGTTGCGACATCATTCGCACACTGTAAGGCCTGCCCCGCGGCGGAACGCCCGGCGAACGCGGTATGCGAAAGGCCCCGCGGGACCGTGGTCCCGCGGGGCCTTTCGCGCGGCGGAGGATCAGACGTCGAACCGGTCGAGATCGGTCACCTTCGCCCACGCGGCGACGAAGTCGTCGACGAACTTGCCGCTCGCGTCGTCGGACGCGTAGACCTCGGCGAGTGCCCGCAGCTGCGAGTGCGAGCCGAACACCAGGTCGACGGCCGTGGCGGTCCACTTGCTCTCGCCGGTGGCGCGGTCGGTGCCCTCGTACACGTTCTCCGTCGACTCGGACGGCTTCCATTCCGTGCCCATGTCGAGCAGGTTCACGAAGAAGTCGTTGGTCAGCGTTCCGGGGCGGTCGGTGAAGACCCCGTGCCCGCTTCCGCCGTGGTTGACGCCGAGCGCCCGCAGGCCACCGACGAGCACGGTCGCTTCGGGGGCGGTCAGGTTCAGCAGGTACGCCCGCTCGAGCAGCAGCCGTTCGAGCGGAATCTTCTCGCCTTCCTGCGCGTAGTTGCGGAAACCGTCGGCCCGGGGCTCGAGCACCGCGAACGACTCCACGTCGGTCTGCTCCTGGGTGGCGTCGGTGCGTCCCGGCGTGAACGGCACGGTCACGTCGAATCCGGCGTCCCGTGCGGCCTTCTCGACGGCTGCCGAGCCCGCCAGCACGATCACGTCGGCCAGCGAGATCTTCTTTCCGCCGGCGGCGGAAGCGTTGAAGTCCTGCTGGATCCGCTCGAGCACGGGAAGCACCTGGGCGAGCTCCGCGGGCTCGTTGATCTCCCAGTTCTTCTGCGGCTCCAGCCGGATTCGTGCACCGTTCGCGCCGCCCCGCTTGTCGGTGCCGCGGAAGCTGGCGGCCGCCGACCAGGTGGTGCGGACCAGCTGCGCCACCGACAGGCCCGACTCGAGGAGCTTGCCCTTCAGCGCCGCGACGTCCTGGTCGTCGACCAGTGCGTGGTCGACGGCGGGGACCGGGTCCTGCCACAGCTGGGGTTCCGGGACCCAGGGACCGAGGTACCGGGAGATCGGTCCCATGTCGCGGTGCAGCAGCTTGTACCAGGCCTTGGCGAACGCGACGGAGAGCTCTTCGGGGTGGTCGAGCCACCGGCGGGTGATGTCCTTGTAGATCGGACTCTCACGTAGCGAGACGTCGGTGACCAGCATGGTCGGGGCACGTCCCGGTCCACCGAACGGGTCGGGAATGGTGCCCGCCCCGGCTCCGTCCTTCGCCGTGTACTGCCAGGCGCCGGCGGGGCTCTGGGTCAGTTCCCACTCGTAGCCGTACAGCGTCTCCAGGAAACTGTTGTCCCACTTGGTCGGAGTCGGCGTCCACACCACCTCGAGTCCGCTGGTGATCTGGTCCTTCTCCTTTCCGGTGCCGTACGAGCTCTTCCAGCCCAGGCCCTGCTGCTCGATCGGAGCGGCTTCCGGTTCGGGGCCGACGAGGTCGGCGTCACCGGCGCCGTGGGTCTTGCCGAAGCTGTGCCCGCCGACGATCAGGGCGGCCGTCTCCTCGTCGTTCATCGCCATCCGGCCGAACGTCTCGCGGATGTCGTAGGCCGCGGCGATCGGATCGGGTTTGCCTTCGGGGCCTTCGGGGTTCACGTAGATCAGGCCCATCGTGGTGGCGCCGAACGGTTTCGCCAGTTCCCGCTCGCCGGAGTAACGCTGGTCGGTCCCGAGCCACTCGTCCTCGAGGCCCCACAGCACCTCCTCCGGTTCCCAGATGTCGGGGCGTCCGAAGCCGAAGCCGAACGTCTCGAATCCCATCGATTCCAGGGCGGCGTTGCCGGCGAAGACCAGGAGGTCGGCCCACGAGATCTTGTTGCCGTACTTCTGTTTGATCGGCCACAGCAGCCGGCGCGCCTTGTCGAGGTTCGCGTTGTCCGGCCAGCTGTTGAGCGGGGCGAAGCGCTGAGCGCCCTGGCCGCCGCCGCCGCGCCCGTCGCTGATCCGGTAGGTGCCCGCGGCGTGCCAGCTCATCCGGATGAACAGGCCGCCGTAGTGCCCGTAGTCGGCGGGCCACCAGTCCTGCGACGTGGTCATGAGGTCGAACAGGTCACGCTTGAGGGCGTCGACGTCGAGTTTCGCGAACTCGGCGGCGTAGTCGAAGTCCGCGCCCAGCGGGTTGGATTTCGGCGAGTGTGCGTGCAGGACCGACACGTCGATCTGTTCCGGCCACCAGTCCTGATTCGTCAGCGGGGCATGTGTTTTCGGCGTCGGAGACGGGATGGCCGGGTTCTCGCTCTCGCTGGTGCTGCGGGTGTCGTTGTCGGGTGTCGGTGGGCGGCTGTCGGAAGTCACAACGTTCCTTTCGGGAGTGGGTGATCGGGCTGTGATCACAGATGTGACGGTGTGCCTCGGCCTTGTCGAGCGGCACGGTCGAGATGACCTGACGGGATCCGGGGCGGGGCGGCTCGGGCTCCGCGGTGGATCGCGCCGGTGTCGGCGTCTCGCCGAACACGGACCGCCGCCATCGGGGCGACCCGGGGTCGGGTCGCTCGTCGCTGCATTGCGCGCAGTCGCCCTGCGAGGCTCCGTGTCGAGGACACACCGTCAATATGACCCACTTTTCTGGAATAGGTCAATACTTCCGCGGCCTGTCGCGAAATCGATTCATGCACATAACCTACTTTGACAATAGTTTTCATTAACGCCGATGCTGGCGCCATGACTTCAACGCTTCGTGGCGTCGCTCCGGCGGTCGCCACCGCATTCCTTCTGGCCGGTTGCTCGGCCTCCGCGGACGAATCCGACTCCGCCGTCATCTCGGCGCCGACCTCGGCGGCACGCGTGGAGGCGGCCGGGCCGACGCCGCGTCTCGCGGTCACCCACGACGGCGGTGTGACCGTCCTCGACGCCGCCACGCTCGAAGCGGTCGACGAGTTCCCGCTCGAGGGGTTCACCCGACTCGATCCCGCCGGGGACGGGCGCCACGTACTGATCACCGCCGCATCGCGGTTCGCGGTGCTCGACACCGGAGCGTGGACCGACCAGCACGGCGACCACGGGCATTCCTACACGGCCCCACCGGTATTGGCTGACTGGTCCTTCGACGCCGACGGGCCCGGGCACGTGGTCACGCATGCCGGGGTCACGGTGCTGTTCGCGGACGGCACGGGACGGATCGAGTCCTTCGACCCGCGCGAGCTGGCCGAGGGGCGTCCCGAGACGCGGGTCGAGCAGACCCCGGAGGCGCACCACGGTGTCGCCGTCGCGCTGCCCGGCGGCGGACTCGTCACCACCATCGGCAACGAGGCGTCCCGCTCCGGCATCGTCGTCCTCGACCGGGACCGGAACGAGGTGACCCGCAACGAGCAGTGCCCGGGTGTGCACGGCGAGGCCGCGGCCGCGGACGGTGCACTGGTCTTCGGGTGCCAGGACGGCGTCCTCGTCCACCGCGACGGCGTGATCACCAAGGTGCAGAGCCCCGATGCGTACGGGCGAATCGGGAATCAGGCAGGCAGCGACGCGTCGCCGATCGTCCTCGGCGACTACAAGACCGAGCCCGACGCCGAGTTGGAGCGGCCGCAGCGGGTGATGCTGCTCGACACCGTCGCGAACCGCCTGACGCCCGTCGACCTCGGCACGAGCTACAGCTTCCGGTCGCTCGGCCGCGGTCCGCAGGGCGAGGCGCTCGTCCTCGGCACCGACGGTGCGCTGCACGTGATCGATCCGGTCACCGCGACCGTCACGCGCACGATCGACGTCGTCGACGCGTGGACCGAACCCGTGCGGTGGCAGGACCCACGGCCGACGCTGTTCGTCGAGGGTGCCACCGCCTACGTGACGGAACCGGCGGCGACGACCCTGCACGCCGTGGACCTGACCACCGGTGCGGTGGTGGCGAGCGTGGAACTGGCCGAGATCCCGAACGAGATCACCGGCGTCTCCGGCTGACCGACGACGATCGACAACGCCCGTGGCCCCGACTGTCGAGTCGGGGCCACGGGCGTTCCTCGGGGTTCAGTGGGCGGCGGGGGTCCAGCTGTCCGGGCCGAAGACCTCGTAGTGGATCGCCTCGGCGGGGACGTTCCGGGCCAGGAGGGATTCGCGGACCGCGAGCATGAACGGCATCGGCCCGCACAGGTACACATCGGTGCCGTCGGCGATCTCGACGGCGGACAGGTCGGCGCGGCCGCGATACGTGGTGCCCTGCTCCTCTCGGGTGCCCAGGTCCTCGTACCAGCGATGCATCGTGGCGAACGGGATCTTCTGCACGAGTTCGGTCAGTTCGGCGCGGTGCGCGTGGCGGCTGGGGGAGCGGTCGGCGTGCAGCACCGACACCGGGCGCTCGTCGGCGGTGGCGGCCAGGTGGTGCAGGATGCCGATCATCGGCGTGCACCCGATGCCCGCGGAGACCAGGAGCAGCGGGGCGTCGCCCTGCTCGAGCACCAGGTCGCCGAAGGGCAGCGAGACCTGCAGGCTGTCGCCTTCGAACACGTTGTCGTACAGGAAGTTCGACACCTCGCCGGCGGGCCCGTCTGCCGTCGCGGGTACCGCCTTGACGCTGATCTGCCAGTCGTCGGCGGTCGGTGAGCCGACGAGGCTGTACTGCCGGATCTGCCGGGCGCCGTCCGGCAGCGTCACCGCCACCGAGATGTACTGGCCGGGAAGGTAGTCGGGGAGGGGGGAATCGTCCGCGGACCTCAGGACGAAGGTGGCGGTGTCCGCCGACTGCAGCACCCGGCGGGTCACCGTGACGGTGCGCCAGACCTTCCCGTCCTCCACGCCCGCGTCGGCGTACAACCGGTGTTCCATGCCGATCAGGGTGTCGGCCATCAGCCAGTACAGCTCGTCCCAGGCCGCCGCGACCTCGGGGGTGACGGCGTCGCCGAGCACCTCCACGATCGCCGCGAACAGGTGGGTGTGCACGATCCGGTACTGGTCGGCGGTGATGCCGAGCGAGGCGTGCTTGTTCGCGATCCGCGACATGATCAGGTCGGTGCTCGGAGCGTCCTCGCTGACCTGCAGCGCGGCGAAGGCGGCGATGGAGCCGGCGAGCGCCTTCTGCTGCTGGCCCTGCGCCTGGTTGCCGCGGTTGAACAGGTTGCGCTCGAGGTCCGGGTGGGCCGCGAACATCTTCTTGTAGAAGAGCGGGGTGATGTCCCCGATGGCCGCGCCGACGGCGGGCAGGGTCGCGCGGATGACTTCGGTGGAGGCTGCGGAAAGGCTCATGACCCGACGGTATTAATCTTGCATTTGAGATGCAAGATAGTGTGACGCAGCCCACTACTTTGCGTAGTAGGGAGGTGGAGTCCCTGGTCAGGGCCACGCGGCGAGCTGTCGCCCGCTCGTGAAAACCCGCGGCCGCCCACTCCTGGGGTCGGTGAAGGAGAGCGACCGCGCCAGCAGTTGCAGCGGGCTCGAGTAGTCGTCGGGCGCGATGTCGTACAGGGTCGGATAGAAGTTGTCGCCGACGATCGGGATCCCGAGCGAGTTCAGGTGCACTCGCAGTTGGTGCATGCGGCCCGTGTCGGGGACCAGTCGATACCGGCCCAGTCCGGCACGGGCGGCGATCAGTTCGATGCGGGTCTGCGCGTTCGGCTCGCCCGGAACCTCGACGCAGCGCAGTTCTCCCTCCGGCTTGACGATCCGGCTGCGGACGGTCGCCGGCAGCGTCAGCGTCGGGTCGAAGGGGGCAATCGCCTCGTACTCCTTGCGAACTCGCCTGTGCGCGAACAGTTCCTGATAGTCGCGGCGCACCTCCGGCCGGATCGTGAACATCAGGACGCCCGCCGTCACCCGGTCCAGGCGGTGCGCGGGAGTCAGGTCCGGGAGGTCGAGATCGCGCCGCAGGCGCACCAGCGCCGACTCCACCACGTGACGTCCGCGCGGAGTGCTGGACAGGAAGTGCGGCTTGTCGACGACGAGCAGATCGTCGTCGCGGTACAGCACCTCCACCTCGAACGGCACTCGCGGCTCGGCCGGCGGGTCGCGGTACAGGAACACGAAGGTGTTTGCGCGGTAGGGTGTCTCGCGAGTGACGGCGGTACCGTCCGTGATCACGACCTCGGCGGCGTCGACCTTCTCCCGGAGGCGGTCGGCGTCCTCGGGGAAACGGGCGAGCAGGTAGTCCAGCACCGTCGTACAGGTGTCGTCGGCCGGCAGTCGCAGCCGGGTCGGGTTCAGGCCGTCGCGCACGGGCAGTGGGGCAGCGGGCACCCGAGAACCCTACCGCCCGCGGTCGGGGCCGCTCGACCCCGCGCGCCGGGGTCCCGTCACCCTCCCCGCGCGCCGGGTGCGACGTAGGCTGACCGCATGGGGAAATGGACCGCGGACGACATCGGTGACCAGACCGGCCGCACCTTCGTGGTGACGGGCGCCAACAGCGGACTCGGAGCGGAGGCGGCGAAGGCCCTCGGTGCCGCCGGCGCAACGGTGATCCTGGCCTGCCGCACCGTCGACAAGGCCGCACCGGTGGCGGCGCAGATCGGGGCGAACGCCCAGGTGCGTCGCCTCGACCTCGCCGACCTGGCCTCGGTGCGGGAGTTCGCCGCCGGCGTCGACGCCGTCGACGTGCTGATCAACAACGCGGGCGTCATGGCGGTTCCGAAGTCCACCACCGTCGACGGGTTCGAAATGCAGTTCGGTACCAACCATCTGGGCCATTTCGCACTGACCGGGTTGCTCCTCGACCGGATCACCGACCGGGTGGTCACGATGTCGAGCGCGCTGCACCGCATCGGCACCGTCAACCTCGACGATCTGAACTGGCAGCGGCGCCGCTACGGTCGCTGGCCCGCGTACGGCCAGTCGAAGCTGGCGAACCTGCTCTTCGCCTACGAACTCGACCGTCGGCTGTCTGCCGCCGGATCGACGGTGAAATCGCTTGCCGCGCATCCCGGCTACGCGTCGACGGGACTGCAGTCGCACACCCACTCGATCTGGGACCGGTTGATGGGGGTCGGGAACCTGTTCGCCCAGAGCGCCGCGATGGGAGCGCTGCCCGAGTTGTACGCGGCGACGGTGCCGTCGGCGGTGTCCGGCGGCTTCATCGGTCCGGACGGACCCTTCGAGCAGCGTGGCCACCCGAAGGTGGTGCGGTCGAGCGGTAAGTCCCACGACCGGGCCGTCGCGGCGGCGCTGTGGAGCGAGTCCGAGCGCCTCACCGGCGTCACCTACCGGTTCGACGGGGTAGCGCGATGATTCGAGGCCTGAACCACGCCGTCCTGTTCGTCTCCGACCTGGAGCGCAGCCTCGGTTTCTACTGCGACGTGCTCGGCTTCCGGCCGCTGCCCGGAGGGTTCGCCGGAGCCGCCTTCCTGCAGGCGGGGGACTCCGCGAACGATCACGACCTCGGACTGTTCCAGAGTCCGCACGGGCCCGGGGTGCGCCGACCGGGTGACGTCGGTCTGTACCACCTGGCCTGGGAGGTGGGCACCCTTTCCGAGCTCGCCGCGTTGCGGGAACGGCTGTCGGCCGCGGGTGCGCTGACCGGGGCGAGCAACCACGGCTCGACCAAGGCGCTGTACGCGCGCGATCCCGACGGGATCGAGTTCGAGGTGTGCTGGCTGGTCCCGGACGCCCGGGTGGAGGAGGAGTTGGTGCCCGGAATGCCGCCGACCCGTCCGCTGGACCTCGCCGCCGAGATCGAGCGCTACGGCGCCGACACCCCGGGCGGGCCGCGCACGGATCCGACCGTGTGGCAGCGCATCTTCGCCGACCGCTGACCCGGGGCCCGTCCAATCAGTCCGGCAGCTGCCGCATCTCGACGAGATTGAGCCCCAGCGAGTCGATCCGGGCCATGATGCTGCGCAGCTCGGTCTGATCGGACACCGGGCCGAACAGATTGGTGACTCCGCCGTACTGGTGCGTCGACGCCCTCAGTTCGGGGAACGCGGCCAGAACCCGGGCGGACAGCTCGCCGGCGATGACGAACTGGTAGCGGAGCGGTTCCGGCATGATCGCGCCTCCGGTGGCTACGGCCGTCGACAGAGGATCGGCGAAGTGGCGTGGTGTGCCTTCGACTATCGCCCGACCCGACACCCGAGGGCATCATCCGAACCGGATGATGTCCGTACTCGTCACAGCAGACCGACCCGTCGTGCGGTCACGACGGCCTCCCGGCGACTGCCGACGCCGAGCTTCGCGTAGATCCCGCGCAGGTGCGTCTTGACCGTGTTGACCGAGACCCCCAGGTCGTCGGCGGTCTCCTTCGCGGTCTTGGCGGCGGGCAGCTGCCGAAGCACGAGGAGTTCGGTGTCGGTCAGGTTCGTTCCGGCGTGATGCGCGGTGGCCCTGCGGTGTTCGAGGATGCGATTGGCGAACCGGTCGTGGTGGCCGAAGCGGCCGTGGTTGCCGTCGAGCAGGTCGAGGGCGCCGGGGGCGTCGAGGAAGGGTCGGATCAACTGGTCCTGTGACGCGCGCGCCAGGGCCTGCGTGAGGCTGTGGTACGCCTTGATCCGACGGCCCAGTGCGTCGCTGGCCGTCGCGTGGAGCAGCCATGCGGTGGTGGCCGTGACGGGGTGGAGTTCCTCGGCTCGATCGAGGAGTCGCTCGGTGATCGACAGGGCCGCCTGCGGCCGGGCGGCGGCGGCGGTGACCGCGGCCAGCGCCACCGCGACGTCGGGGGGATCGCCGAGCACGCGGCGACCGTGCTCGACCAGCTGCTGGGCCCACTCGTGCTCGCACTGACGCAGCAGCACCCAGGTGACGTGGGGGAACAGTCCGCCGCTGGCGGCGGGATTCGGGGTCTCGTCGAGGAGCGTGTGCATGCTCGTGCGCAGTGCACGCGTTGCCGCATGCTTGTCGGCGGCCTGGTCGAACAGCACCAGCTGCGCGACGATGTGGGCGTGCCAGCCGGCGGCCGGGCCCGCGGAGCCGTCGGCCCTCGCGACCTCGACCAGGGCGTCGGTGAGTGTTTCGGTGACGAGGTGATCGGCCTGCAGGTATGCGGCGAGAGCGGCCATCGAGGCGGCGTGCGCGGCGTCGCCGGGGAGCGGCGATCGCAGGTCGGCCGCGAGTTCCTGGGCGCGGACCGCGCGGGTGCGCATGGTCGAGATGGATCCGGAGATGCCCGCCGCCATCGCCAGCCGGGTCGTCGCCCGCACCGACAGGTGCGGGTGGCCCGTCTGCTCGGCGAGGGCGAGGGCAGCGCGCAGACCCTCCTCGCCCGCGGCGAACTCGCCGTGGAACACCTGCGCGGTGGCGAGTTGCAGGTGGATGTAGCAGTCCAGATCGAGATGCCCGGTGGACGGAATGGGTGCGCCCGGGGTGTAGTCGCGGATCTCGGCGCCGGTCGCGGTGTGGATGTCCGCGCCGACGGCCCGGGTCAGCGCGGAGATCCACGGCGGCGGCGCCACCACGGACGCGGTCGCGTCCCGCGCCCGCAGCAGTTCGAGATAGGTTGCTGCTTCGACGGGTCGGGCGTGCTCGAGCGCGTTGATCGTCCGCAGCAGCCACACGAACGGGTCGTCGCTGACGTCGGGTACGACGTCGAGGTACCGGAACAGGGTGGGCCCCTCACCGGAGAGGACCAGACCGAGCCCGTAGTCACGGACGAAGTCCGCGAGGTGCGGGTGACCCGCCTGCGCGAGGAGGTGGGGAAGTCCGCGAATCGGCAGGCCGGCGGCGAGGAACCATCGGGCGACCTGGTCGTGCAGGAGGTGGGCACGGGACGGGTCGGTGCGCTGCAGTTCGGCGAGCAGGTGGGAGCGCAGCATCGGATGGTACGAGTACCAGGTGTCGGAGCCGCGGACCACGTGCGTGATGGGGAAGTTGGTGCGCTCGAGCGTGCCGAGGATGCGCAATGCGTCCGGTCCCGCGATCTCCTCCGCCAGCGCCGCGTCGAAGGAGTCCGGGATGCTGGTCGCCACCAGGAATTCGCGGGTCTCCGGTGGCACGGCGTCGAGCAGTTCCCCGACGAGGAAGTCCGACACCGCCCGAGGCGAGTGCGCGAGCAGTGCCATCGCGGCGGCGCGATCCGCCGTGTGCGCAGCCAGATAGATCGCCGCGATGCGCACCAGCGCCGCCCAGCCGCCCGTCAGGTGCGAGATGGTCGCGATCTCGTCGGTGCTCAGTGTGCAGTCGTGCTGGCGGAACAGGTCCGCGATGTCGTTGTCACGCAACGCGAGGTCGTCGGTGCCGACCCTGGCCAGGTGTCCCGTCATCGCCAGCGTGTGCCAGCGCAGGGGCGGGTCGTACCGTCCGATCACGATCACCGTGAGATTCGCCGGTGCGTGATGCAGGAGGTGTTCGAGCCCGGCCAGCGCGAGCTGATCGGTCACCACGTGCGTGTCGTCGAGCACCAGCAGGGTCGGCGTACCGAGCGCGGCCACCGCCTCGACCAACGCGGCGGCCTCCGCGGTCGGGTCGGCGACGTCGAGCGGGGCCTCGCCGGTCAGGCCGAGACTGGTGCGCAGGGCGGGCCACAGGCACTCGGCGCCGGCGGACGACGGGGTCAGCGTCAGCCACGCAACAATCGTGTCGGGGTGCAGGCGGCGGTACAGATCGGCCCACTGCGCGGCCAGCACCGTCTTCCCGGTGCCCGCCGGTCCGGACATCAGCAGTACGTGTCCGGACCGCGGTGGCAGCGCCCTGTCGATCCGTTCGTACAGGTCACGGCGAGGTATCACGGCGAACGCCAGGCCCGGGATCTCCACGCCCGGCCCCGGTGCGCTCTCGGGCGCACATGGTTGCGCCGTCGTGGTGACGGCGGACAGACGACCAGCGGGCATAATCCCTCCCCCGGAATCGACCAGTTGCCGGTTCACTTCCAGTAACACATAGGAAATTAGCGGACGAATTCAAGTATTGCCCGATGGGCGGGAGAACCCGTGATCTTTTGTGTCATTCGACTGATCGACATGCCCCCCGCGCTCCCCGGCTCGCCGGCGGGTCACGGGGTGACGATCGGGAACGACGGATCGAACTCGTCCAGGACGGCGGCGAGCCGGTCCAGCGCGGTCCCGTCGCCCGTGATCGTGACGGTGCCCACGACGGACAACCGTGTCGCACTGCCCGGCTGCAGCAGCACACCGACCAGGGCGGCCTTGGGTCCCGAGACGGTTGTCTGTGCGGTACTCGACGCGCCGCGTCGGGCATTGAGGACACCCCGCGCGAGCCGCATCGTCCAGCGCTCGTCCAGGTCGGTGAAGTCGAGGTCGATGCGGATGTCCGCGTCCGCGGCCTTCTCCCCGACGACGTGGATCGCGACGTAGTCGAAGAGGATGTCGATCGGCATCCCGAGGATCGTGTCGTGGCTGGCCGTCACGTACGGCGCGGGTTGGGGGCCTTCCCGGAGTTCGAGGGCGGCGCTGAGGAAGATGCCACGCCACTGCGGGCCCTCCGCCTGGTAGCCCATCTGCTCGTAGGCGTCCGCCTGCAGTTCGCGCGCCTCCTTGTTGTCCGGCTGCGCGAAGACCAGCTTGTGCAGGATCTCGACCGCCCACCGGTAGTCCGCGGCGTCGAACGCCCGCCGTCCCTCGGCGAGAATGGCGTCGGATCCGGCGAACTCGACGAATCGCTTGGCCGATTCGACCGGGGGATGCGGGTGCAGCGACACCGGGTCGCCGTCCCACATGCCCAGTTCCTTCGTGAACACCGCGCGCACGTCGTGGTGCAGGGTGCCGTGGTAGCCGCGGTTGGCCCAGTTCCGGCGCAGCTCCTCGGGCAGTTCGATCACCTCGGCGGCCTCGAGCGGGGTGTAGCCCTTGTTGGCCAGCCGCAGGGACTGGTCGTGGATGTACTTGTAGGCGTCGCGCTGGGATTCGACGAAGGCCACCACGTCGGCGTTGCCCCAAACCGGCCATGTGTGCGGCCCCCAGTGCACCTCGACCTCGTCACCCCAGCGTTCGAGGGTCTCGTCGAGGTAGCGTGCGAAGTTGCGGGCGTCGCGGGTGCGGGCGCCGCGCAGCGTCTGGATGTTGTGCAGGGAGTGGTTGGCGTTCTCGGCGCACGTCAGTGTCCGCAGCTGCGGGATCCAGATGTGCATCTCCTCGGGCGCCTCGGTGTCGGGGGCGTACAGGAACTCGAACTCGATGCCCGCGATCTCGCGGCGGACCCCGGTCTCGGTGATCAGGTCGGTCGGCGAGATGTACGAGACGGCCGGACCGCGGGTGGCGGCGATGCCGATGCCGCACGTGACGGCGCCGTGCGCGTTGTGGTCGAGGAGGCCGCCGAAGGCGTAGAAACTGCGGCGCGCCATGGCGTTTCCCGCGACGACGTTCTCGCCGATCGCGTACTTGTCGAACTGGTGGCCGGGCGCGATGATCGGCACCTTGCCCGACGCGACGTCGTCGGGGTCGACGACCCCCTTGACGCCGCCGTAGTGGTCGATGTGGGTGTGGGTGTGGGTGTAGATCACCGCCGCGACCGGTTTGTCGCTGACGTGCTCGCGGATCAGATCAATTCCCTGACAGGCGGATTCGACGCCCGCCATGCAGTCGATCACGATCAGGCCGTCGTCTCCCTCGACGACCGTGAGGTTGGCGATGTCGTTGTTGCGTACCTGGTGGACGCCGTCGGTGACCTTGTACAGCCCGCCCTGCTTGATCAGTTGCGACTGTCGCCACAGGCTCGGCTCTACCGAGTCGGGGGAGGGCGCGTCGTCGGAGATGAAGTCGAAGTCGTGCGGGTCGAACACCACCGACCCGTCGGAGTCGGCGAGGACGTTGCCGGGCAGTTCGGTGATCAGGCCGCGCCGCGAATCGGTGAAGTCCTGCCGATTCGCCATGTCGTACAGCGCCGCCGCCTCACGGTTGGCGGCGATCGTGGCTTCGGTCGGTGGTTTCGGCTGGTGTCCCATGCCCGTCCCTTCGCTGGCCGTTTCCGCACCTTCCCGGTCGTCCTCGCCGTGGCCTCACCCGAAGGTGGTGAATCCGGGTCGAGTTCACGCATTTCGGAGAGCACCGCCCGTGAGCATCGCTTACTGTCGGCTCATGGGCGCTGTCATCGGTGATCTTCTTCCCCTCGCGGTGGGCGTCGCGATCTCGCCGATTCCGATCGTAGCGGCGATCCTCATGCTTCTCTCGGCGAACGCCGGCGGCACCAGCCTCGGCTTCGGGATCGGGTGGGTCTTCGGGATCCTCGTCGCCACCGGCATTTTCGTGCTGCTGTCGGGCACGGTCGACACCTCGGACGACGGCGGATCCACTTCGGTGTCCTGGGTCAAGATCGTGCTCGGCGTGCTGCTGGTGCTGCTCGCCGTCAAACAGTGGCGCGACCGCGCCGACACGACACCGCCGAAGTGGATGCAGGCCGTCGACCGGTTGACGCTGCCGAAGGCGGCCGGCCTCGGGGTGGTCCTCTCGGCGGTGAACCCGAAGAACCTGCTGCTGTGCGTCTCGGCCGGTGTGGTGATCGGCACCGGCGGCCTCGATGCCGGTGGAGACGTGGTCGCGTTGATCGTGTTCACGCTCCTCGCCGCGACGACCGTGCTGATCCCGGTGATCGGGTACGCCGTCGCGGCCGACCTGCTGCGCGGTCCGCTCGCGTCGCTGAAGGACTGGCTGCAGGCGAACAATCACCAGGTGATGGCGATCGTGCTGCTGGTCATGGGTGCCGCGGTGATCGGCAAGGGGCTCGGCGGATTCTGACCCGAGAAGGACCTCTGCACAGCCGACAGACGGGCGCGAGGGGGCGATGAGAGTGCTGGTTCCACACCGCACCCTGCGCTCGGCCGGTCGGAAACTCGGCCGACCGACACCGCGCGACGTGATCGCCGGTCTCGTCACCGGGCTGTTCTCGATCCCGGAGGGTATGGCGTACGCCAGCATCGGCGGATTCAACCCGGTCGCCGGTCTCTATTCCGGGATGATCCCGACCCTGGTCGGATCGTTCTTCGCTCGCACGGTGCTGATGGTGACCACGCTGACGAGTGCGATCGCCCTCTCCTCGCAGAGCGTGCTGTCCTCGGCAGGGCTGGACCCGACCGACCCGCGAAACGTCGCGACGTTGGTGGTCCTCGTGGGTGTCGTGATGGCGGTCCTCGGGTTGCTCCGGGCGGGATCGATCATGAATTTCGTGTCGAGCGCAGTGATGACAGGTTTCACCACCGGCATCGCCGTGCAGATCGTCGCGGGAGTGCTCGGCGACGCGACCGGCTACGACACCGACCGGCACAACACGATCGCCAAGATCGTCGACTCGATCGCCCACGTCGGATCCTGGCAGGGGACGACGGTCGCGGTCACCGTGGCGACGGTCGCGGTGTGGGCCGTGTTCCGCCTCGTGAAACCGGTTGCGTCGCTGGCGACTCTGATCGCACTGGTGGTGGTGACGGCGGTGGTCGCGGCCCTCGACGTCGACGTCGACAACGTCGGCGACATCGCCGCGATCCCGAATGCCTTCCCCGCCCCGACTGTGCCTGCCCTGTCGGCGTTCCCGGAACTGCTCGTCGGAGCGTTCGCCGTCGCGTTGGTGGCGCTCGCCCAGGCCGCCGGAATCTCGAGCGCCGTCCCCAACCCCGACGGCAGCCGTCCGAATGCGTCCGGCGACTTCGTCGCCCAGGGTGCGGCGAACGTTGCCGGTGGGTTCTTCGGTGCGCTGCCGACCGGCGGCTCCCTCTCGCGCACCGGCGTCGCGGTGTCGGCCGGTGCGCGGACCCGCTGGGCCGGAATCTTCGCCGGGCTCTGGTTGATCGGGCTCGTCCTCGTCGCCGGATCGGTTGCCGAGATCATTCCGATGGCCGTGATCGGCGGCCTGGTCCTCGTCATCGGGGTCGAACTCGTCACGGGCCGCTGGCCGGACATTCTCCTGGTGTTCCGCACGGCCCCGTGGTCGGCGGTGGCCATGGTCCTCACCTTCCTCGCGACGACCCAACTTCCGCTCCAAAACGCGATTCTCATCGGTGCGGTGCTGTCGTTGCTGCTGTACTGCGTGCAGGCGGCGCGTTACGCGAAACTTGTCGCGCTCGAGCCGGCGGAGCGCGGCCGGTGGCGGACCGTGGCCCTCCCCGCGGAGTGTCCCAGCGGTCGGATCACGGTCCTGCACTACGAAGGTGTCGGGCTGTTCGCCGAGGTTCCGCGCATCGACGAGTCGTGGCCGACCATCCGCAACACGCACGGCGGTGTCGTGATTCTGAGTGTGCGGACGCTGCCGGACGTTCCGTCGGCCACGGTCGTCCGGGCTCTGACGCGGCACGCGACCACCCTGAAGAGCAACGGCAGCCTCCTCGTGATCGCGGGAGTCACACCGACATTGACCCGGATACTCGAGCGCAGCGGTCTGACCGACGTGGTCGGCCGCGAGAACGTCGTCGAATCGACCGACGAGATCCTCGGCGCCCTCGACACCGCGGTCACCCGCGCCCGCGCCTGGCTTGCCGACCGCGGGTGACCGCCGGATCAGTCCTCGACGACGAGGATGGTGACGTTGATGTTTCCGCGGGTGGCGTTCGAGTAGGGACACACCTGGTCGGTCTTCTCGGCGAGTTCCTGTGCGGCCTCGCGGGTCAGGTGCGGCAGCGAGACCTCCAGGGTCACGTCGAGGGTGAACCCGCCGCCCTCGAGGGTGAGGATCGAGACGCGGGCGCCGACTGCGGAGTCCGTGACGTCGGCGCCGTCCTGCCGGCCCACCATTCGCAGCGCGGAGAGGTAGCAGGCGGCGTACCCGAGGGCGAACAGCTGCTCCGGGTTGGTGCCCTCGCCGGTGCCGCCCATCTCGGCGGGGATCGCGAAGGTCAGGTCGAGGCGGCCGTCGGAGGTGCGGCCCTGGCCGTTGCGGCCGTCGCCGGTGACGAGGGCTTCGGCGGTGTAGATGGCGCTCATGTGTTTCTCCTTGTGGTGGGTGAATCGGGTGCCGACAGGGGATCGGCGGCGGAACGCAGTGCGTGGGTGAGCCGTTCGAGGGTGGACCGCAGTTCGATCATGTCCTCCGTGGGCAGTCCCACGCAGGCCGCGAGTCGGCGGGGAATGCCGAGTGCCTGCTCACGCAGATCCCGGCCGGAGTCGGTCAGGTGGATCTCGACGCGGCGCTCGTCGGTGGCCAGTCGTCGACGCTCGATCAGGCCGAGGGCCTCCATCCGCTTGAGCAGCGGCGACAGCGTGCCGGTGTCGAGGTCGAGCTCGGCGCCGATCTCGCGCACGCCGCGACCGTCACGCTCCCACAACACCATCAGCACGAGGTACTGCGGGTAGGTGATGCCGAGTTCGTCGAGTAACGGCCGGTACACCGCGGTGGTGGCTCGCGACGCCGCATACAGCGCGAAGCACAGCTGCTGGTCGAGTGCGAGTTCGTCGGTCACGATCAACACGGTAGTGGACGTTTTGATTGTGCACAACTTATATCCAGGGGACGGCAACGAGAAGCGGCCCGCCCGAAGTGGGCGGGCCGCTGGCCGTGCTCGACGATGGTTCGGTGAATGTTCCTGGTCAGGACGCCTTCTCGGGCACGCGGATGATCAGGGCGTCACCCTGACCGCCGCCGCCGCAGAGTGCGACGGCGCCGGTGCCGCCGCCGCGACGGCCGAGTTCGAGGGCCAGGTGCAGGGCGATGCGGGCCCCCGACATGCCGAGGGGGTGCCCGAGCGCGATGGCGCCGCCGTTGACGTTGACGCGTTGCGGATCGAGCCCGAGTTCGCGGGCGGACGCGACGCCGACGGCGGCGAACGCCTCGTTGATCTCGACGAGGTCGAGGTCCGTCGGGTCGATGCCCACGCGGTCGCAGGCCTTGGCGATGGCACGCGACGGCTGGGACTGCAGCGTCGAGTCGGGGCCGGCGACGACGCCGTGCGCGCCGATCTCGGCGATCCAGGTCAGCCCGAGTTCCTCGGCCTTGGTCTTGCTCATCACCACGACCGCGGCCGCGCCGTCCGAGATCTGCGACGCCGACCCGGCGGTGACGGTGCCGTCCTTGGCGAACGCCGGACGCAGCGCGGCGAGCGACTCGACGGTGGTGTCGGGGCGGATCCCCTCGTCCGCCGCGAACAGGATGGGGTCGCCCTTGCGCTGCGGGATCGGCACCGGGACGACCTCGTCGTCGAACAGGCCGTCCTTCCAGGCGCGGGCGGCGTTCTGGTGCGACGCGGCGGAGAAGGCGTCCTGTTCCTCACGGGAGACAGCCCGCTCGTCGATGTTGGCGTACTCGGTGAGGTTGCCCATGCCCTGATCGGTGAAGACGTCGTGCAGGCCGTCGTAGCCCATGTGGTCGCGCATCGTGACGTCGCCGTACTTGAAACCGGTGCGGCTCTTCTCGAGCAGGTGCGGCGCCTGGCTCATCGACTCCTGGCCGCCGGCGACGACGACGTCGAACTCGCCGGCGCGGATCAGCTGGTCGGCCATGGCGATCGCGGTCAGGCCCGACAGGCAGACCTTGTTGATGGTGAGGGCCGGAACGTCCATCGGGATACCGGCTTTCACAGCGGCCTGCCGCGCCGGGATCTGACCGGCGCCCGCGGTGAGGACCTGGCCCATGATGACGTACTCGACCTGGTCGGGGGACACCCCGGCCTTGTCGAGGGCCCCCGCGATGGCGATGCCGCCGAGGTCCGATCCGGAGAAGTCCTTCAGGGAACCGAGAAGACGCCCCATCGGGGTGCGGGCACCGGCAACGATCACGGAAGTCGTCATGAGCTTCTTTCGTCAGGGGGAAGGGAAGGTCAGCCGGCGAGGTGGCGGCTGATGACGAGGCGCTGAATCTGGTTGGTGCCCTCGAAGATCTGGGTGATCTTGGCTTCACGCATGTACCGCTCGACGCGGAAGTCGCGGGTGTAGCCGTAGCCGCCGAGCACCTGGACGGCGTCGGTCGTCACCTTCATCGCGGCGTCGGTCGCGACCAGCTTGGCCACCGACGCGTTGCGGGAGTAGGGCAGTCCGGCATCGCGGCGACGCGCGGCGTCGATGTACGTGGCGCGGGCCGAGTCGACTGCCGCCGCCATGTCGGCGAGCAGGAAGCCGAGCCCCTGGTGGTCGATGATCTTGCGGCCGAACGCCGTCCGCTCCTGTGCGTAGGCCACCGCCTCGTCGAGGGCGGCCTGGGCGAGACCGACCGCGACCGCCGCGATGCCGAGCCGCCCGGAATCGAGTGCGCTGAACGCGATCTGCAGGCCCTGTCCCTCGGCGCCGAGGCGGCGCTCCGCCGGGACGAACGCGTCGTCGTAGTGGGCGGAGGTGGTGGGCACGGCGTGCAGGCCCATCTTCTCCTCGGGCTTGCCGAAGCTCAATCCCTCGGTGTCCTTCGGGACGAGGAAGCACGAGATGCCCTTGGAGCCCTCGCCGGTGCGCGCGAAGAGGTTGTAGAAGTCGGCGATGCCGCCGTGGGTGATCCACGCCTTGGCGCCGTTGACGCGGTAGCCGCCGTCGGTCGCGGTGGCCTTGCACGCGAGGGCCGCGGCGTCGGATCCGGCCTGCGGCTCGGAGAGGCTGTAGGCGCCGATCGTGGCGCCGCCCAGCATGTCCGGGAGCCACCGCTGCTTCTGCTCGTCGGTGCCGAACGCCATCAGCGGGTGACAGGCCAGGCTGTGGACGCTGACCGCCACCGCCACGGCGGCCCACCGCGCGGCGATCTCCTCGAGCACCTGCAGGTAGACCTCGTAGGGCTGACCGCCCCCGCCCCACTCCTCCGGGTACGGCAGGCTGAGCAGCCCGGCCTCGCCGAGGGTGGCGAACACGCCTTCGGGATAGGTCTCCGTCTTCTCGTGTTCGTCGACGATCGGGGTCAGGACCTTGTCGGCGACGTCACGGGTGAGCTGGATCAGGTCCCGCGCCTCGTCGGTGGGCAGCAGGCGGTCGACGGCCACAGGGTTCTCCTCGCAGATGACACGGAAGGCAGTACTGGATTACGAGCCACAGTACTGTCGACCGATGAGTACTGCAAGCAGTCCCGCAGTACTATCCCTCGTATGGAGCCCCGCTCGTCCTTCGCGACCGCCCGCCGTACCGAACTGTTCGACGCCCTGGTCGAGCTGTTCCTCGCCGAGGGCTTCGCGCACCTGACGCTCGACGCGATCGCGGCCCGGCTCAAGTGCTCCAAGTCCACCCTCTACACCCTCGCCGGCAGCAAGGAACAGCTCGTCACCGCCGCGACGGTGCACTTCTTCAAACGTGCCACCGAGCGCGTCGAGAAAAGGGTCGCCGCCACCACGGGTCCGCGCGAGCGGATCGCCGCCTACCTGACGGAGGTCGGCGAGGCCCTCGGCGTCGCGTCGGAGAAGTTCCTGGCCGACATGGACGCCCTCGCCCCGGCCCGGGCGGTCTACGAACGCAACACCCGCATCGCCGCCCGCCGCGTGCAGGAACTGATCACCGACGGCGTCGCGTCCGGCGACTTCCGGCGGGTGCACGCCGCCTTCGCCGCCGACCTCGCCGCGACCATGATGGTGCGCATCCAACAGGGCGGCGTCCGCGCCGACACCGGCCTCGACGACGCGAGCGCCTACCGCGAACTCGCCTCCATCCTGACGGCCGGCGTCAGCGCCTGACGTCGGAGCGTCGAAGCCCGTGGTGCTTCCGCAGTGGTGCACTTTCGGATGTCAGAGCGTCCGAAAGTGCACCACTGCGCGGTCAGTGCTCGTCCGCGGGGGGAGCGGGGGTGGCGGGTTGGGGAATGAGGCGCCCCAGCACCTGGCTCTGGGCGGCGCGTTGCTCTTCGGGTGACAGCTCGCCGGCCCGGGCCTTCTCGTCGATGGCTTCGAGTTCTCGTCTTATGACGGTGGGGTCGGTCATTTGCTGCTCGACCCGCTGCTGTATCACCTCGCCGAGCCAGATGACACCACGCAGCGGTGCGAGTGGAAGTCCCAGGATTGCGGAGAAGAGACCCATGTCGTCGCCTGCCCTTTCCGTCCGATGTTCGTGCCGGACGCGCCTCGAAGGGCGTGCTTGCCTCGTCGGTCGTCTGGGTTCCCCTGCAAGGTGCCGCCAAACCCCCGTGGACGGGGATGTTCGGGGGACCGGACGTATCCGGACAGTGAGGCACGGGGCTGCAGAGAGATCCGCCGGCGCCGCGAACCGGAGGTAGGTGTCGACACTGGCGACGACCACGCGGGCGTCGATCGTCACCAGCTCGATGCCGACGAGCGAGACGCGCACGAACGCGTCGATCACCGGTCCCTTGTCGAGGATCGTGTCGACGACATCGGCCAGGCCGGAGGAGTTCGGCCGTCCGAGTCCGCCGGCCTGCGGCGCCATCGTCGTCGCTGACGCGCCCTCGTCGTTGCGCGACAACGAGGTCGACGCGGCGATCCGGTGCCCGCAGGTGTACGAACGCAACGCGCGCAGCGCCGTCCGCCGCGTGCGGGAACTGATCGCTCGCGAGTGACGCCGATCGCTCAGGGGGTGACGATCGGGAAGTTCGCTTCGGGGTGGTCGAGGAGACCGAGCAGTCGCGTGATCACCCCGGCGTCGCCGGTGTGGTTCAGCCCGTCGAGTCCGCTGCCGGTGAGCAGGCCGAGGAGGTCGGGCTTGGTGAGGGTGACGGTCAGGTCGACCTTCGCCTCGGTTCGGGGGTTCAGGGTGCGAATGAGCGCGCCGTTGGACAGGGTCAGGCGCAGGGTCTGGTCGAGGTCGGTGAAGCGCCAGTCGATGCGGAACGAGTCCTGTGCCGCGCGTGGGCCGTTCACGCGGATCGCCACGGTGTCGAACAGCTGCTCGACGGACAGGGCCGCGGCCAGGCCGGTGCCGGTACTGATCGGTGTGGGGACGACGCCGTGGCGAAGTTCCTCCGCGCCGGTGAGGTAGAACCCGCGCCACGTCGCGTTCTCGGCGCCGAAGCCGAGTGCGGTGTACACCTCGGCGAGGGCTTCCGTGGCGGCACCGTTGTCGGGCTCGGCGAACACCGCGTGCTTGAGCAGTTCGGCAGCGAAGCGCAGGTCGCCCCGGTCGGCGTACTCCTTGCCCTTGGCCACGACCACGTCCACACCGCCGAACGCTTCGACGTAGCGGGTGGCCTGGGCCTGGGGCGGATGCTGCCACAGGGAGGTCGGGTGCCCGTCGAACCAGCCGAGGTAACGCTGGTAGATCGCCTTGACGTTGTGGCTGACCGAGCCGTAGTAGCCGCGCGCGGACCAGGCGTCGGCCAGGCCGGGCGACAGTTCGATCTCCTCGGCGATCTCGGCTCCGGTCAGGCCCTGGTTGAGCAGGCGCAGGGTCTGGTCGTGCAGGTACATGTACAGGTCGCGTTGCACGGTGAGGAAGTCGAGGATGTTCTCGTTGCCCCAGGTCGGCCAGTGATGCGAGGCGAACGCCACGTCGGTGTCGGCGCCGAACAGTTCGATCGCCTCGTCGATGTAGTGCGACCACGCCCGGGAGTCGCGGACCTGCGCACCCCGCAGGGTGAGCAGGTTGTGCAGGTTGTGTGTGGCGTTCTCGGCGAGGCAGAGGGTGCGGTGGCGCGGGAAGTGGAAGTTCATCTCGGCCGGAGCCTCCGTGCCCGGGGTCACCTGGAACACGATGGGCACCCCGTCGACGGTTTCCTGCTGGCCGGTGTGGGTGATGTCCACGGTCGGCGGGATGAGGCCGATGGTCCCGGAGGAGCCGCGGATGCCGAGTCCGGTGCTGACCTGTCCCTCGCCGGAGACGGGCAGCGCGTAGCCGTACATGTAGGTGGCCCGCCGGTTCATGGCGGTGCCCGCGTAGACGTTCTCCGAGGCGGCTTCGGCCATGAAGCCTTCCGGGGCGAGGATCGGCACGTCGCCGCGGCCGTCGGGCAGCACGCCACCCACACCGCCGAAGTGGTCGACGTGGGAGTGGGTGTAGATCACGCACGTCACGGGACGGTCGCCGCGGTGCTCGCGGTAGAGCGCCAGGCCGGCCGCAGCGCACTCCGCCGAGATGAGCGGATCGATGACGATGACACCGGTGTCGCCTTCGACCAGGGTCATGTTCGACAGGTCGAAACCGCGGATCTGGTAGATCCCGGGGGTGACCTCGTACAGGCCGTTCTTGCGCACGAGCTGGGCCTGGCGGAACAGGCTCGGGTTGACGGTGTCGGGGCAGTCTCCGTCGAGGTAGCCGTACCCGGTCAGGTCGAACACCGGTTCGCCGGCGTCGTTGCGGATCACCATCGGCTCGATGGTCGCGATGAATCCGCGATCGGCGTTGTCGAAGTCGGTGCGATCGTTGTAGTCCACTGGCATCGGTGTCAGCCCCTCGTATCGGATACCCGGTCGATGCGTCCATCGTGGGCACGGACCCGGCCGGCGCGCCTCACCTGTTGTGTGTGAAATGCCGCGGCGGCCGGTGGACAGAAGCTCCGGGAGAGAATTCAACGATCGTTGACCTCCGGCGCGAGGTCGGCCTACGCTCCGAGCATGCGGGCGATGATCGTCAAGGAGTTCCGCGAGCTTCGGCGGGACCGTCGTACTCTGGCCATGCTGGTCGTGTTGCCGCTGCTGCTGCTGGTGGTCTTCGGCTACGCGGCGAACTTCTACGTCTCGTCGGTGAAGACGGCCGTCGTGGGACCCCAGGCCACCCAGGTTGCGGCGGCGCTGCCCGAGTACTTCGACGTCACCGTGACCGCACCGGACGACACCCGGTCCGACGCCGAGAACCTGTTGCGCGACAACAAGGTCGACGTCGCGATCGTGACCTCGTCGCCCGGTGCGCCGTCCGCCGCGCTGGTCGACGGCTCGAACCTGTTCGCCGCGCAGTCGAGCGTCTCGGTGCTCAACAAGGCCGGTGGCGCGGTGCAGACCGAGGTGCTCTTCAACCCGGACCTGAAGACGTCGTGGGTGATGGTGCCGGCGATCATCGGGTTGATCCTGACGTTCATCGGCACGATCATCACCAGCATCGGTCTGGTCCGCGAACGCGAGGCGGGCACCCTCGAACAGTTGGCGGTCATGCCGATCCGCCCGAGCCAGGTGATCCTCGGCAAGATCGTGCCCTACTTCCTGCTGGCGGCGCTCGACATGACCGTGGTGACCGTGCTCGGCATGGTGCTCTTCGGTGTGCCGTTCAACGGCAACGTCCTGGTCTTCGCGCTGGGGGCGGCGATCTTCCTGTTCGTCGTCCTCGGGCTCGGCGTGCTGATCTCGACGGTCTCCCACACGGTCGGTCAGGCGATCCAGACGGCGTTCTTCTTCCTCCTGCCGCAGATCCTGCTGTCCGGCATGATCTTCCCGCTGGACGCCATGGCCGCCGGTGTCCGCTGGATCGGCTACCTGTTGCCGTTGACCTACTTCACGATGATCTCCCAGGGTGTGATGCTGCGCGGCGCCCCGATCACCACGCTGTGGCTGCCGCTTCTGGTGCTCACCGTGATGGCCGTCGTCGTCTTCACCGGTGCGACCCTGCGCTTCCGACGGGACCTCGCGCCGAACGTGAAGTCGGCGCCTCGCCGCACCGGCGCCGAGGCGGGCCGGTCGTGATCGCCGCGGCGGAGAACGTGACGGTCCGCTTCGGGGAGCGGGTCGCCCTCGACCGGGTCACCATCGACGTCCCGGCCGGAGCGGTCGTCGCTGTCGTCGGTGGCGACGGCGCCGGCAAGACCACGCTGCTGCGGGCTCTCGCTCGCGAGGTGATCCCCGAGTCCGGAACCGTCACCTCCCCCGAGAAGCACGAGATGGGATTCCTCCCGGCCGGTCCCGGGAGTTGGAGTGCCCTGACGGTGCGGCAGAACCTCGACTTCGTCGGCGGCGCCTACGGACTGGGCGGCGACGAGCTGCGGTCGCGGCGGGAGGCGATGATCGAACGCTGCGGGCTCACCGTGGCCGCGGACCGGCTGGCGTCGGCGCTGTCGGGTGGTATGCGCCGCAAGCTCGCGGCCGCGATGGCCATGATCCACCGCCCGCACCTGCTGATCCTCGACGAGCCGAGCACCGGCGTGGACCCGGTGAGCCGAATCGACCTGTGGCGCATGATATCCGAGGCGGCGGCCGCGGGAGCGGGGGTGATCATGTCGACCACGTACCTCGACGAGGCCGAACGCGCCGCACATCTGGTGGTCCTCGACGCCGGCCGGATCCTGGTGCAGGGTTCCTACGACGACGTGCACTCGGGCTTCGAGGGCACCATCACACGGGGTGCGCAGCCCGTCCGGCGCGAATGGTCGTGGCGTCGGGGCCGGGAACGGCACGAGTACTGGCCGGGGGAGTCGGTGCAGACCGACGCCCCGCGGGTCGATCCGGACCTGGAGGACATCGTCATCGCGATGTCACTGGCCCAGCGGCTGCGGGTCGCCCCGTGACCGCGATCCTCCGGACCGACGCGGTGACCCGTCGGTTCGGTTCCTTCACCGCCGTCGACGGCGTCAGCATCGAGGTGAGTGCCGGCGAGGTGGTCGGCCTGTTGGGCGCCAACGGTGCCGGCAAGACGACGCTGATCCGCATGATGCTCGGTCTGCTCGCACCGACGGAGGGACAGGTCACGCTGTTCGACGGACCCCCCGACCTGCCGCGACGGGCCCGGTTGGGTTACGTGCCACAGAATCTCGGTCTGTACCGGGACATGACCGTCGCGGAGAACCTGGAGTTCAGTGCGCACGCCTACGGCGTGACCGCGCCCGCGCTCTCGTCGGCGCTGGCCGAGGGCGCCGACACACTCGTCGGCGACCTGCCGCTCGGCACCCAACGCCAGGCCGCCTTCGCCGTCGCGCTCGCGCACACCCCCGAGGCGCTGGTGCTCGACGAACCGACGTCCGGGGTCGACGCACTGTCCCGCTCCCGGCTGTGGGACACCATCCGCGAGCAGGCCGACCGCGGTGCCGGGGTACTCGTCACCACGCACTACATGGAGGAAGCGCAGCAGTGCGACCGGCTGCTCCTGATGTCGAACGGCCGCCTGGTCGCCGCCGGCGACGAGGACGACATCGTCGGCGACACCCACACCGTCGCCGTCCACTGTGCGGACTGGACGCGAGCTTTCGCCGCCCTGAACGACGCCGGGATCCCGGTGATCCTCTCCGGCCGCGCCATCCGGGTACCCGACACCGACGAACAGAAGCTGCGGGCGGTGCTGTCGTCCGCCGGGATCGACGCCCGCCTCGAGGAGGTGCGAGCCACCATCGAGGAACGCATGCTGGTCCTTGCCCGTGGGTCGCACCCGTGACGGGTCGAGGTCGTCCCCGGGCCGCCGCGTCGAGCGTGAGCAAACGCGACCTGATTCTCGCTGCCGCGCGGGAACTGTTCTCCGACAAGGGTTACGAACGCACCACCATGCGCGCCATCGCCGCCCGAGCCGACGTCGACCCGGCCCTGATCCACCACTACTTCACGAACAAGAACACCCTCCTGATGGCGGCACTGAAACCCGACATCGACCTTGCCACGCACTTCGCCGACATCGAGAACGTCGACTCGGTCGGCACCGAGTTCGCCCGCCGCCTCCTCGGGTACTGGGAGGACAATCCCGACGTCAGGACGCGGATGACCGCACTGCTCCGGGTGGCGATGACCCACGACGACGTCGCCGCGTTGCTGCGCGACTTCCAGATCGGTGCCCTGCGCGCCGCGCTGGGCTCCGTCGTCGCGGCCGACCGCCCGGAGGTCCGGCTCGGCCTCGTGGCCACCCAGATCTTCGGGATCGGGCTGATGCGCTACATCCTGCGGGCGCCGCAGATCCGCGACTGCACCGTCGACCAGCTGGTGATGGCCGTGGGACCGGTCATCGACGGCTACCTCACCGGTCCGCTCGCGAACGCGCGGGGACGCGTTCCGTCGTGACGCGTGCGGAGCCGGGCGCTCCGCTCTCGTATGGTGGGCAGGCACTCGAGAGACGGGAGGCGACATGGCCGAGACCGTGGCCGAGGTGATGGCCGAGCTGGCCGCGCTCGAGGACCCGAAGGCCCGTGCGGTGAACGAGCGGCACGGCGACGATCACGGCGTCAACCTGACCAAGCTCCGCGCGATCGCCAAGCGGCTGAAGACGCGACAGGATCTCGCGCTCGAACTCTGGGCGACCGGGGACAGCGCCGCCCGGTTGCTCGCCCTCCTGATCTGCCGTCCGAAGGCGTTCGGCCGTGACGAACTGGACGCCATGTTGCGAGAGGCGCGCACA
The DNA here is from genome assembly GCF_042879035.1 of Rhodococcus sp. NPDC003318. Lineage (NCBI taxonomy): Bacteria > Bacillati > Actinomycetota > Actinomycetes > Mycobacteriales > Nocardiaceae > Rhodococcus > Rhodococcus sp. NPDC003318. The sequence continues at coordinate 369,439 of NZ_JBIAOU010000002.1, forward strand.
CCGAAGGTGCACGACTGGCTGGTCAACTACGTGGTGAAGAAGAGCTCCCACGCGGAGGATCTGCGTTCGGTGTGGATGGCCGATCCCGATCCGGTGGTCGCGAGCGCCGGGTGGGCACTCACGACCGACCGGGTGGCGAAGAAGCCCGAGGATCTCGACCTGCCGGCACTGCTGGATGTCATCGAGGGGGAGATGAAGGAGGCGCCGGATCGGTTGCAGTGGGCGATGAACCACTGTCTGGCCCAGATCGGGATCGACCACGCCGACCACCGCGCCCGCGCGCTCGACATCGGCGAACGTCTCGAGGTGCTGAAGGACTACCCGACGCCACCGAACTGCACGTCGCCGTACGCACCCGCCTGGATCGCCGAGATGGTCGCCCGGCGGACGGGAAGCTGACCCGGCCCGGCGAACTCCGGGCCGGGCCACCGGCGTCCTTGGCTCAGGGCCCGGGACGGTCGACGTCGCCGCGCCAGCCGCCGGTCTCGGAGCCGCGTTCCTCGATGAAGTGCTTGAAGTTCTTCATGTCGGCCTTGACCCGGTGGCTCAGGACACCGACCTTGTCGGCGACGTTCTCGACGAATCCCTCCGGGTCGATGTCCATCTGCGCGGTCACCCGGGTGTGGGTGTCGTCGAGCCGGTGGAAGGTGATCACTCCGGAATGGTCGGGTCCGGCGTCGGAGTGCCAGGCCACCCGCTCGTCCGGATGCTGCTCGGTGATGGTGGCGTCGAACTCGCGGGTCTGCCCCGCGATGTCCAGCACCCAGTGCATGTGAAGGTCGTCGAGTTGCCGGATCTCGCGGACCCCGTCCATGAACTGCGGAAAGGTCTCGAACTGCGTCCACTGGTCGTAGGCCACGCGGACCGGGACATCGACGTCTACTGCTTCGGTAACGGTGCTCATGCGACACCCGTACCCGTGCGACCGGAGGGGTAAACCGGCGCACCACGGGTCGAGCGGCCGAGTGGTGGCCCCGAGGCTGTCAGATCCCGGCCCGGGTGAGCAGGCCGTGGCCCGTTCGGAGCCACCGGGTGAACCGGTCGCCGTCGATCTCCGTCGCCTATAGTCGTGGCAGCGCCGCTCGGTGGTCGCTGGTGACGGCCGGTATGGGCACACTGGAGCAGGCGACGTCGATGCCGAGTTCCCGGACCGCCGCGAGGGCGCCGTCGTCGAAACGGCCGTACGGGTACGAGAATCGGGTGACCGGTTGCCCGGACAACTCTTCGATCTTCGGGTGTCCACGCTGGACGTCCTCGCCGAAGGTCTCGGTGTAGGTCCGTTCGCCGACCTCCAGTACGGACCCGGTGATCAGGTGGCGGTTCGTGCTTCAGTAGGCCTCGATATCGCGGAGATCGGGGTTCGTGCGCCCCGAGCGGGGTACCGTCGACAGGGCACCCTTCGGCGATCGGATGGCGATGATCGATCGAGTCTGGGATCTCGGCTATGCCGCCGGCTGGCGGCTGGTGCGCGCCCTTCCGCAACAGTGGGCAATGCGCCTGTTCGACCTGGCGGCCGATCGTGCTGCCCGCAGTGGTGGACCGGATCAGTTGCGCCGCAATCTCGCTCGGGTGACGTCCACGCGGCCGGACCGGGTTCCCGACGACCTCGTGCAGGCGAGCCTGCGCTCCTACGCCCGCTACTGGTGCGAAGCCTTTCGGCTGCCGTCCGTCGATCCGGTGGGTCTGGCCGAGGTCGTCGAGTCCTCGGCTACCGGACTCGACCACATCCGGGAGACGGTCGGGCAGGGCAGCGGCGCCGTGCTGGCGTTGACGCACAGCGGGAACTGGGACGTGGCGGGTGTGTGGCTGGCACAGCGGGTCGGATCACCCACCGTCATCGCCGAGCGGCTCCGACCGGAGTCGCTGTTCCGGCGGTTCGTGCGGTTCCGCGAGCAGTTGGGGTTCGAGATCATCCCGCTCACCGGTGGGGCGACGCCGCCGTTCGATCAACTCGTCGGCCGCCTCCGGCAGGGTCGGATCGTCGGCCTCCTCGCCGAACGCGACCTGACCGGTGCGGGCGTCCCGGTCAGGTTCTTCGGCGAACCGACCCGCATGCCGGCGGGCCCGGCGCGCCTGGCGATCGACACCGGCGTGCCACTGCTGCCGGTCAGCTGCTGGTTCACCCCCGGCGGCTGGGGATTCCACGTGGGCGAGCCGATCGACACCGGCCGTGGCGTGGAACGGGCGACGCAGCTTCTGGCCGACCGGTTCGAGGCCGGAATCGCCGCTCACCCGGCCGACTGGCACATGCTCCAACCGGTGTGGACCGCCGACATCGCCGCCGACCGGCTCACCCGCGGCACTCGGCCGCAAGCGCGGTGAAACAGGTGTGAACCACGCGCTTTCGGGAACCCAACCGCCATGGCAGTTCATCCCGGAGCAGAGTACGGCGGCCGCCTGCTGACGTTGGCGGGCGACCGCAACCAGTCCGCGCTCCTCGAAGCGGTGACGTCGCTGGTGCTACCCGAAGCGCCCGACCACCCGCGCCGGTACGGAGACGTGCTCGAGTGGGTGGTGATCTCGATCGCGGACCTGATCGTCGAGAAGATGGATTCGGGCAACGACGACACCGGCGACATCTCCATCACCATCCAGACGCCGGACGGCACGTTCACGCCGATCGACGAGTTGCCCGCCCCTCTGTGCCACGTGTGGGAGGCCGTGACCGTCCGGCTCGGTGGTGAGCTGATCGAGGTGTCGGAGCGCTTGTTCCCGGTCGTACACGTGACGGGGGCGGCGCAGCAGGCCCTGGCACTGCTCGATGCGGTCGGCTGGCTGGACCGGCTCCTCGCGATGCCGTCGCCCGAGACGGCGTACGAGGTACCCGGCTGACGCGCCCTGCACGCATTGCCGACGCCGAGACCGACCGCCGGGAAATGCTCATCGTTGTGACAACAGTTCTCTGGTGTTCAAGACATAGATTTGGAGGTCGGGGTGGCGGGGCGTGGTCAGTTCTCGTCATGCAGATCCGCTGACACAACGTCGAGCCGTGCCCGAAGGTCTGCGTTGTCGACCGCGAGACGGAGGTTGTCGGCCTCCAGTTGCAGGATCCGCGCGATGCCGGCCAGGTTGACGCCGGCTTCGACCAGTTCGCCGATGCGCTGCAGAAGGACCAGGTCGTCGTCGCTGTAGCGGCGCGTTCCCCCGCCCGTTCTGGCCGGGGTGAGCAGGCCCCGACGCTCGTAGAGGCGCAGCGTCTGAGGTTCGATTCCGGACAGCTCGGACGCCACCGAGATGCCGTACACCCCCAGCCGTGAGCGGGCGGTCGGGTCCGTTGCCATGATTTCCTTCGTGCCGGAAGTGATGCCTCTTGAATCATGCTAGCGACGATGGCACCATAAATCTATGGTGGTTGAGATAGATAACCGTCAGAACCAAGCGAAGTTAAGTATCCGGAGGTGACAGCGATGTTGATGCGTACCGATCCCTTCCGTGACTTCGACCGACTGGCACGACAGGTGCTCGGGACGATGGCGCAGCCGGCGGTGATCGCGGTGTCCAATTCGGGTGAGAGCAAGGCCGTCGAGGCCTGACCCGGCGCCGCTCCACCGTCCAGAGCCCGGCTCTGGACGGTGGTCTCTCCCGAACAGTCCTCTCCGCCGGGTGCGGGGAGCGGAGTTCGACGTTCTACAGGGAAATGCCCTGCGATTTCACGATTCACCGCGGATGCGACACGGCGTTGCCGGAAGTCGAGTCCCCGTGCGTCTCGCCGGCCGCGTCGCGTCGAGGAAGGGAGGCCACTCATGCCCGTGACACTTCGGTACCTCGACCCGGGCATCGGGCCCGGATCATGCACAGCGCCCTCGGCCGGGACCGTGGTCGCCGCGGTCACGGGGGACATCGACGAGCCGGCCGCGTACCGATTCGCCACCGAGATCCGTACCGCCGTCGACGCCACACCGCAGACGTTGATCGTCGACCTGACGGGCGTCGACTTTCTCGGACTCGCCGGAGCACAACTCCTTGCCGTCGAGCAGATGTACGCCGAAGGGCGGGACGTCGTCATGCTGCTGGTGCCGGGTGGGCGGGCGGTCGTGCGGCCCCTTCTGGTGACCGGTCTGCTCGATCACTTCGAGTGCCACCGCACCGTGGAGGAGGCCGTCGAGGCGCGGCGGTCGGAGTTGGCCGCGCACACGGGTCTCGAGTGGCCGGTCACGAACCCGCCGCGCACGCGGGGTGGTCCGGACCGCGGGTGAGGCGCCGGTGTCGTTGGTCCCGGTGTGGTCCGGACCGCGGGTGAGGCGCCGGTGTCGTTGGTCCCGGTGTGGCGGTGAGGCGCCGGAACTCAGTGGTGGAGCTCGACGGCGCGTTCCCGGGCGGACTCGATCGCACGCTGCGCCTGCCGACGCGCGCGACGTCCGAACACCTCGGCCTGTCCTCCGGCTGTCGCGGCCCATTCGCCGCCCCGCTCCCGGGCGATCTCGGCCAGTTCCCCGCCGCGTTCGCGGGCGATCTCCGCCAGTTCCCCGCCGCGCCCGCGGGCGAGCTCCGCGAGTTCCCCGCCGCGCTCGCGGACCAGCTCGGCGAGCTCGCCCCCACGGGTGCGAGCGAGTTCGGCGAGTTCGGTGCCGTGTTCGCGGGCCAGGTCGGCCCATTCGCCGCCCCGTTCGCGGGCGACCTCGAGGGCCTCGCTGCCGCGCTCCCGGGCAACCCCGAGGGCCTCGCTGCCGAGTACTCCGGCATGCTCGGCCGCCTCCTGCGCGCGGTCGGACACGGCGGCGAGCGCAGGATGCCCGGAGTCGTTCGCGAACACCTCCGTCACCCGGTCCTGCGCGTGCCGGACGGCCCGCCGGCCCCGCCATCCGAGCGACGGCTTGCCCTCGGTGTCGACGGCCGCGATCAGGAGGGCGCCGAGCAGTGACAGGTTCTTGAAGAACTGGATCCGTTGCGCAGACCGCTCGGCGGGGTCCTCGACGTTCCAGAACGAGTGGCTCACCACGGTCGTCGGGGCGAGGCTGGCGGCCAGAGTCAGCGACGCGAGCCGGGGCGCCTTCCCCACCGCGAGCAGTGCACCCGCGCCCACCTGCACCGCCGCATTGATCTTGACCAGCGTTTCCGGATCCGTGGGAATCTTGTCCCGGACCGAGGCGGGCAGCTTGGTTGCGGCCTGCTCGACGGCGCTCGCGGCGGGCACCTTGGCGGCCGGGTTGCGCAACGAGTCGATACCACCGGCGATGAAGACGGTGGAGAGCAGCGGACGGGCGATACGGCGAACGATCATCACGGCCTCCCAATTCGGTTCCCTGCGACCGTAACGACAAATACCCCCGAGTTCATTCGGCAAACCCTCGTCGGCGTGTCCCGCGCCGGACCCCCGGCCTCCTCTGCCCGGTGACCTTCGGCCCTACCGAATCCGGGCCGTCGGCGGGAGGCTGGGACCATCAGCCCGTCGTGGAGGTGTTCGCCGTGGACGAGACGAGCCAGGACGCGCCGGTCGTCGTCGGCGTCGACGGGTCGACCTCCGCGTATGCGGCCGTTGCCTGGGCCGCCCGCGAGGCTCAGCTCCACCGATGTGCACTGAGGATCGTCTCCGCGGTCGGCGCGCTCGGTCCGTACGACGAAATCAGCCTGCCGCCGGACTATTTCGTGAAGCGAGATGAGGTGATTCGCGGGCACCTCGACGAAGCGTCGGCGATCGCGCGGACCACGTACCCCGACGCCGCGCACGCCGAGATCACCACCGCGATCCTGGAGGGCGGCGAGCGGCAGGCACTGATCGAGGCTTCGAAGAGCGCCCGGATGGTTGTGGTCGGCAGCCGAGGTCTCGGACAGATGACGGCGGTCCTGGCGGGTTCCGTCGCCACGGCGCTCGGTGCCCACGCGCACAGTCCCGTCGTCGTCATACGTGGACACGCCGGACAGACCTCCGACACCGGATCCGTCGTCGTGGGTGTGGACGGCACCGACAACAGCCGACCGGCACTCGCAACGGCCTTCGAGGAAGCGGCGCTGCGCGGGGTCGGTGTCGTCGCGGTCCACACCTGGTCGCAGTTCTCGCAATCCTCGGTTTTCGTCGACCAACTCGGATTGTCCTCCGACGCATCCGGAGTCGCGGAGCAAGCGGTTCTCGCCGAGAGTCTCGCCGGGTGGTCGGAGTGCTACCCGCAGACCCGCGTCGATCGAGTGGTCGCGCAGGGCAAGCCGGCCAGGGAACTGCAGGAACGCTCGGCGGATGCCGAACTGCTGGTGGTCGGCAGCCGGGGCAGGGGAGGTCTCGCGGGCATGTTGCTCGGCTCGACCAGTGCCGAACTGCTGCACACGGCGACCTGCCCACTCATGATCGTCCGATCCGGCCCTGCCGGTTCGCCGGACGGGAGTTGACGAGACGATGTCGGCACACGTGCCCCGGCCCCCGTCTCTGGTCGCGGTGTGCGGTCGAGCGGTGCGTGCGGTGATCTTCGACCTCGACGGGGTGATCACCGACACCGCTGTCCTCCACCGCCGCGCGTGGACCGCGGTCTTCGACGAGTTCCTCGCTCGATACGACCCGACGCAGCAGCACTTCACCGAGCAGGACTACCTGACCTACGTCGACGGGAAGACCCGGACCGACGGAACCCGGTCCTTCCTGTCGGCACGCTCGATCAGCCTCGACGAATCGTCCACCAGCGACGACCGTGACACCGTCGCCGGGCTCGCCGAGCGCAAGGACCGGATGTTCCGCGACCTCCTCGCCGCGGAGGGGCCCCATCCGATCGCGCCGTCCGTCGGTCTCATCCGCCGGCTGCGTCACGGACGGATTCCGGTCGCGGTGGTGAGCGCCAGTCGTCATGCGGCAGAGGTACTCTCCGCCGCAGGTCTCGCCGACGCCGTCGACGTCCGGGTGGACGGACTGGAGGCGGCCCGACTGAGGCTTCCGGGGAAACCGGATCCCGCGCTGTTCCTCGAAGCGGCCCGGAGATTGGGGGTAGCGCCGACGGACGCGGCCGTGGTCGAGGATGCCGAATCGGGTGTCCAGGCCGCTCGGCACGGCGGTTTCGGGTTGGTCGTCGGCATCGCCCCGCCGCTGCGCGCGACGGCGCTCGTGCGCAGCGGCGCCGATGTCGTCGTGCCTGGCGTCGACGCACTGGACTGGGAGACATGCCCTAACCGAGAGTGACGGTGCCGCCGGGCAACAGCCACGCGGTCCGGCCGCGGCACTCGATCTCGATCGGCCGTCGATCGCCGGTGGCCGCGCTCACCTGCACTTCGCGGCCGGTGATCGTCAACCACAATCGGTGCCCGCGGTACGAGATCGGAAACTCCAGGGCGCCCAGGCTTTCCGGCCAGTACGGCCCGAATGTCAATCGGTCGCCGCGGGTTTCCAGACCGGTGAAGCACCGCTGCACCAGGTCGATGCTTCCCGCCATCGCGGCGAGGTGGATTCCCTCGGCGGTGGTGCCGCCCTGGATGTCGGTGATGTCGGAGGCGAGCACCCTCTCGAAGTACTCCATCGCCCTGTCGCGGTTGGCGCGGGCGAGCACCCACGAGTGCACGACTGCGCTGAGCGTCGACCCTTCCGACGTGCGCGCGATGTAGTAGTCGATGGTGCGGGGAATCGCTTCGGGCTCGAGCCGGTAGCCGAGACGGCCGAACAGGTCCCGCAGTTCGTCAGCGGACAGCAGGTAGAAGAGCATGAGCACGTCCGCCTGTTTGGAGGCCCGGTAGCGGTTGACGTCGTCGCCCTCCGCCTCGAGAATGCGGTCCAGTCGCCGGATGTCCGGGTACCGGTCCCGGTAGCCGTCCCAGTCCAGTTCGGCCAGGTCGGCGTATCCCTCGAACTGGCTGATCACGTCGTCGTGGAACGGCACGAACATGCGTCGGCCGATGTCGAGCCAGCGGGCGATCTCCCCGGCCCCCAGGTGGAGCCCGTCCACCAGTTCGGTCCGGTTCGCGGGGGAGAGCGTGTCCAGGGCGTCCAGCGCCCGCCGGATCACCCACACCGCCATGACATTGGTGTACGCATTGTTCGTGACACCGTCGAACGGCGCGTCCGGATACCCGGTGTGGAACTCGTCCGGGCCCACCACACCCGTGATGACGAACCGGGAGCGATCCCGGTCGTACGAGGCCAGACTCGTGAAGAAGCGAGCGATCTCCACCAGCAACTCCGCTCCGTGGTCGGCGAGGAATTCGACGTCACCGGTGACCTGGTAGTACTGCCAGACGTTGTACGCGATCGCGATCCCGATGTGGTGCTGCCGCCAGCTGACGTCCGGAAGCCACCGTCCGGAAAGGGGATTGAGGTGCAGTTGCTGGCTTTCTTCACGGCCGTCGCTGCCCGACTGCCACGGGAACATCGCGCCGTCGTGCCCGGCGGTGCGGGCGGCGCGGCGGGCCTCCGGCAACCGCCGGTACCGGTAGCGCAGCAGGGCCCGCGTCAACGACGGCACCCGCAGGTTCAACACCGGCAGGACGAAGAGTTCGTCCCAGAAGACATGGCCGCGATAGGCCTCTCCGTGCAGCCCGCGCGCCGGCACCCCCACATCCAGGTCGGCCGTGGTCGGGGACACCGTCTGTAACAGATGCAGCAGGTGGAACCGCAGGATCCGAGACGCCACCAGGTGGTCGGCGAGGTGGATGCCGACCCGATCCCACAGTTGTTCCCAGGCCAGCGCGTGCCCGGCGAGGAGGTCGTCGAACCCTCCCAGCCCGGCCACCCGGCGTACCGCCGCGTCGGCGGGGTCGGACACCGCGTGGTCGCGTCCGGTGAACAGGGCCACCGTCTTCTCCACCGTGACGGACTGCCCCCGTTCGACGTCGACGCAGATGTCGTGGCCCACGAGACCGGCGGAGTCGAACCACCGCCGCCTGCCCTCCTCCGGGGCGTGATCGCGTCGCACCACCGTGCGCGCGGCCGTCGCGATCGGGACGCGCGACTGGCTGGTCTGCACGGTCAACAGGACCGAATCCGGCGCGGGCTCGCCGGCGTGCAGTCGTTCGAGGTGGTCACTGGCGAGGTCGCGATACCGATCGACGAGGGTGTTGCGCACCGAACCGTCGAGTGCCGAACGGAATTCGACCGTGCCGGACCAGTCTTCGGCCACCAGCGTCGTCGCGAGTGCGGCCACGTGCGGCTGGTCCATCGCGACGAACCGCCGCTGCACGACGCTCGTCGTCCGTCCGTCCCCGTCCCGATACCGGAACCGGCGTGTGAGAACGGCGTGCCGTAGGTCGAGCGTCTGCCGGTACGCGAGCAGGTCGGCGTCGTCGACGTCGAACCACCGCCCGCCGTCGACGCGGAACGTCGTCGTCAACCAGTTCGGCGCGTTCACCAGGCTCTCGTTCGAGATGGCCACACCCGCCCGCTCCTCGTGCAGGCGGTTGTAGAGGCCTGCCACGTAGGTGCCCGGGTAGTGGCCGGGGCCCGCCGCGGCCTCGGGTGCGCAACCGCGGCTGGCGAAGTACCCGTTGCCCACCGTGCAGAGCGCTTCGCGCAGCCGCTCACTGCCGGGGTCGTACCCGTCGAATTCGACGATCCAGCCGTCGCCCCGGGACGTGCCGCTCGGATCCCGGTCCGCGACATCGGCGAGGCGCTCCAACAGTTCTCGCACCCCGTCCGGCCCGTCGACGGCGAACCGGGCGCCGGACCGCCGATCCTCGGACTCGGGACTGCGCACCACGATCCCCGCACCGCCGGGCGTGACCGCGTCGAAGCCGTCCTCGTCGGTGAGGTCGTCCCCGACGAAGAGCGGGAGCGTCGGTGGTGAATCGGCGAAGTGCTCGAGCAGCCACCGCGCCGCCCGGCCCTTGTCCCAGGCGACGGCGGGGCGCAGTTCCAGCACCTTGCGGCCGGCCACGACGCGCAGGGTGGGCTCCGGGGCGGCCACGTCGTGCACTGCGGCCGCCACCTCGTCCACCCGCTCGGCGGCGACGGTGCGCAGGTGCACCGTCACGGTGAACCGCTTGCGTTCGACACGGGCCCCCGTGACGTGCCGCAGCCGCTCGCCGAGTCGCCGCGCGGTCCGTTCGAGCGCCGGAATCGACGCTGCCGCATCGGGATTCTCGTACCGTTGGCCCGCGGGTCCGGACAGCTCGAACCCGTGGTTGCCGCCGTACCAGATGCCGGGCACCCCGACCCGCGCCCGCACGTCCGTCAGATCGCGTCCACTGATCACGGCGACCGTGCAGTCCGCTGCCACCAGCCGGTCGAGTGCGGCGGCCGCACCGTCGACGAGGGCGGCAGCCGCGGGCTCGGTCGCGATCTCGGAGAGGGTTCCGTCGAAGTCCAGCAGGACGGTGGGCCTGCGGATGCGCAACGGAGCGGCCAGCTCGTCGCGGAGTGTGAGGGCGTCGGGGATGTCGGTGACGAAGGCGTCACCGGCTCGCAGGTCGATCTCGGCCGTCGTCGGCACGACCGCGTCGACCCCGAGTCGCAGCAACTCGGCCGCGCGCTGCGGGGTGTCCACGGCGATCACGAGCGCGAATCCCGCGCTGGCGGCCGCGTCGAGGAGGTGTTCGCCGCAGGCGACGAGCACGGCGCCCGACAGCGACATGCCGAGCTCGGCCACGGCGTCCTGCGGCCGGGCCGTGCGGGTGCGGGCCGAGAAACACCGCACGACCTCAGCCGTCTCGAGCAGGGCCGACTCGCGTCCGGCCGAGTACACCGCACATGCCGCATCGGCGCCGCGCAGCCGGTCCGCCAGCGCGGCCGTCGCGTCGATCGACCGATACCGGTCGGCGACCGGCGTCACCACGTCCAGGTCGAAGACGACGACGTGGTGCCGGCGCAGGTCGATGACGGGCCGGGTCGCGTCGTCCGTGCCGGTCATCGGTGCACCGGTGCCCGCCAGCGAACCGTGGTCCCCCCTGTCGGGGTGCTGTCGACGGTCATCGAGCCGCCGGCCGCATCGGCGCGCGCCTGGAGATTGTCGAGGCCGCGTCCACGCGGGCCCGGCACGATTCCGCGTCCGTTGTCGCTGATCTCGACGGTCAGGTCGTCGTCCACGGTGACGGCGACCGTGACCGCCGTCGCCCGGGCGTGCCGCGTCACGTTGCTGAGCCCTTCGCGGAGCACCGCCGCGGCATGGTCGGCCAGGTCCGCGGTGACCGTGGACAGCGGGCCCGACATGTGCACCGTGGTCCTCGGACCCGAGTCGGCGGTGGTGTCCGCGACCACCTTGTGCAACCGCCGTCGCAGCCGGGTGGCGCTGTCGGCGTCGTCGTGCAGGTCGAAGATCGCGGTGCGGATGTCCTGGATGATCTCCTGGAGGTCGTCCACCGTGTCGACGAGCCGCCGGTGCACCTCGGGCGACTTCGCGCGTTGCACCGTCCCCTGCAACGACAGTCCGGTGGCGAACAAGCGCTGGATCACGTGGTCGTGCAGGTCCCGGGCGATCCGATCACGATCGGCGAGCACGTCGAGTTCACGCATCTGCCGTTGGGCGTTCGCGAGGCGGAGGGCGACGGCCGCGTGATCGGCGAACGCCGACATCCGGTCCCACTCCTCGGACGTGAACGGCTCACGATCGGCACCGCGCAGGCACACGAGAACACCGGAGACCGCGCCGGCGGCGCGCAGCGGCAGCGCGAGCACCGCACCGGGTACGGGCGTCGAGCCGCCGTCGGAATCGAGATCCAGACGGTCGGTCTGCGCCGGACTGCGACGTCGGAAAGCCTCGCCCAGTACCGACCCGCACAGCGGTATCCGGCGGCCGATCAGATGGGAGGGCGCCGTTCCGGAGGTCACGCTGACCACCAGTTCGGTCAGCGCATCCTGCTCGGCGTCGGGATCGTCCGGGACGGCGAGGAAGGAACAGTCCGATCCGCTCAGTGCGACCACCTTGTCCGCGACGAGCTGGAGCACCGCGGGCGGCTCGTCTCCGCCGAGCAGCGCGACGGTGATCTCACGGGTCGCCTCCAGCCAGGCCCGCTCCCGCTGGGACCGCGCGTACAGACGCGCATTCTCGATCGCGATGCCCGCGGCCGCGGCCAGTGCCTCGAGAACGGCCTCGTCGTCCGCGGTGAACTGTCGCCCGTTCGCCTTCTCGGTCAGGTACAGATTTCCGAAGACGGTGTCGTGGGTGGTGACCGGCACCCCCAGGAAGGTTCGCATCGGCGGATGATTACGCGGAAATCCCACGGATGCAGGATGTTCCGAGAGATTCGCCAGCCGGATCGGCTCGGGGTTCGCGATCAGGACACCGAGGACTCCGCGGCCGCGGGGAAGGTCGCCGATCAGGTCCCGGGTGTGCTCGTCGATGCCCTCGTAGATGAACTCGGTCAACTCGGTGCCTGCGCCACGCACCCCGAGCGCACCGTACCGTGCATCGACCAGGCTGATCGCGGCATGGACGATGGTTCGCAGCGTCTTGTCGAGATCGAGGCCGGAGGCCACTCCGAGCATCGCGGCGAGCAGTCCGCCCACCTGGTCCCGCGCACGGGTGACGTCGAGGAATCGGTCGCTGACGTCCGGATCGTCCCTCGTCACGATCGGTCCCCTCCGAGGATCACCGGCCGGCCTCCGCCGTCGTCACGAGCGCGTCCTCGGTTCGATCTTCGTCGCCAGAACCGCCGCCTGGGTGCGTCGCTCGACCCCGAGCTTGGTGAGCAGACGTGAGACGTAGTTCTTGACGGTCTTCTCCGCCAGGAACATTCGCGCTGCGATCTGCCGATTGGTCAATCCCTCACCGAGCAGTTCGAGCAGTTTCCGTTCCTGATCCGACAGCCCGGAGAAGGGGCTCCCTTCCTCCTGGTCGCCGGCCCGTAGCCTCGCCATCAGCGCGGCCGTGGCGTTGCAGTCGAGCGTGGACTTGCCCAGACCCACGTCGTGCACCGCCCGGACCAGTTCGAATCCCTTGATGTCCTTGACCACGTATCCACTCGCCCCGGCGAGGATCGCGCCGAGAATCGCCTCCTCGTCCGTGAAGGACGTCAGGATCAGGCAGTGCAGGTCGGGTAGCCGCCCCATCAGTTCGCGGCACAGTTCGATCCCGTCGCCGTCCGGCAGTCGCATGTCGAGAACGGCGACGTCCGGCCGCAGAGCAGGGATCCGAGCGAGCGCGGTGGAGCAGTTGCCTGCCTCCCCGATCACTTCGAGGTCGGGATTCGACTCCAGAAGCTCGACCAGACCCCGACGAACCACCTCGTGGTCGTCGACCAGAAAGACCTTGATCATGCGGCAACCTCCGTGCCCGCAGCTTCGCAGCCAGTCCCACCGTACTTCAGTTCCACGCCCCGCGGGCAGGGCTGGGAGATCGATTCCGGCGGCACGAACCGCGCCGCGACGGGCACGACCGATGACGAGGGAACGATGACCTTCGTCCCTGGGCGGGTCGCGCGGACTCGGCGAGGTGACCGGTGTCATGCTCGGGTCACTCGCGCCGTAGCCAGGGACCGGCCCGCACGAGAACCGGCCGAGCGGTCGGCGCAGGTGCAGGCGCAGCTCGTGGTCGTCGGATGTCGGGGGCGGGGCGGATTCGCCGGCCTGCTGCTCGGGTCCACGAGCCGGGCACTGCTGCACACCGTCGGCCGTCCACTGCTGATCGTCCATTCGCATTGAGATCGTCGACCGGGTGCGGTGACCCGTGTCCCGGTCCGCCGAGGAGAACCGTCGTCGCCGGAGAGAGGACCTGAGCCGTCCCGGGGGTGCACCGCGGCCGGACTCGCTGCCGAGGAGCGGCAGCGAGTCCGGTTGTGGCGCCGGGTGTACGCGTCGAGGGCTCCGTGCGGTCAGCCCTGTCGTGCGAGCGACCGTCCCCACTGCTCGGCCCGGTTCTCTTCACCGTCCTCGAGATGCGACTGCTTGTCGACCAGGAAGCTCTCCGAGTCGACGACGAGGTCGTACCCCAGGTGGCGGAGCTTGCGCCCGATTCCCTTGGACGCCCTGCCGGTCAGGAACGCGGGCGCGTGCCCCCGGGTGTCGAATGCGGCGGCGTTGCCGTGGCCGTGCGGAAGGGACGCGAGCCAGTCCCGGATGCCGTCGTCCGCGGCGTGAGGTTCGAGCGTGACGTCGTTGTCCGGGTCGCTCGCGGTCTTCACCGCTCCGCGTCGCGTCGACGGCCGGCTCATCCCGTGTGCATGCGTCGGACCTCCGACGACCACCAGGTCGTATCCCGACAGGTCCTCCTGCCGGGCCTGGGACACCGGAAGGGTTGTGACGGCACCGGATGCGGCAGCACCCCGCGCGATCGCTTCCGCGACGTGGCGGGTGTTTCCGAACATGGATTCGTAGACGACGAGTGTCCGCATGACGATTCCTCCTTCAACGACCCTGCGGCTCGGACAACCCTGCGGCGCAGGGCCACTGCCTGTCATGAAACCCGCTCACCCCGGTCGCGGGCTAGGGCCGAACGACCTCACGGGTGTTCTCGGGGAAACGTCACGGGCGGCGGGGACGCGGGCAACGCGAGGTCGAAAGACCCTGTGACGGTGCACGAGTTCGCGGGACACTGTGGAACGGCGGGGTGCAGCGCCGTGGAGGTCCCCATGAACCACATGACACAGACGGACTTCATGTCGTGGCGGATGGAGTCGGATCCGATCCTGCGTTCGACGATCGTCGCCGTCGCGCTGCTCGATCGGCCACCGGACTGGCCGCGGTTCGTCGAGATGATGGAACGCGGCACGCAGCGGATGCCGGCCTTGCGGCGCAAGGTCGTCACGGCCCGGTTTCGGCCGGCTCCGCCCCGATGGATGGATGACCCCGACTTCGACCCGAGTTGGCATCTGCGCCGTCTCGCGCTCCCCGCCGGCAGCGGCTGGTCCGAGGTGCTCGACTTCGCCCGAGTGTGCGCGATGACAGCGTTCGACAAGGAGCGTCCGCTCTGGGAGTTCACCGTGCTCGACGGCCTCGACGGCGGGCGGGCCGCACTCGTGATGAAGGTGCATCACAGCCTGACCGACGGAGTCGGCGGCATGCAGATCACCCGGGAGATCGTGGACTTCAGCCGGGAGGGCGGTCGCCGGGAGGTCTCGCCCGTCGGCACACCGGCAACACCGGAGGGGGCGTCCTCGCGGTTCGGCGGCTACCGGAACTCAGCGATCCGGTTGGTGGGGGCGCCGACGGCTCTGGCCCGGCAGGGCATCGGCCTCACCCGCCACCCGGTGGGCGCCCTGCGTGCGGGCGTCGCCGCGGTGAGATCGACGATGCGGCTCACCCGTCCG
This sequence comes from Rhodococcus sp. NPDC003318, assembly GCF_042879035.1. Taxonomy (NCBI): domain Bacteria; kingdom Bacillati; phylum Actinomycetota; class Actinomycetes; order Mycobacteriales; family Nocardiaceae; genus Rhodococcus; species Rhodococcus sp. NPDC003318. The sequence goes on from NZ_JBIAOU010000002.1 coordinate 384,523, forward strand.
GTCCTGAGCACGCTGTCGCCGGTGATGACCGAGCGCAGTACGCGGCGACACCTCGCAGTGCTGGACGTGCCTGCGCAGGCGCTCGACACCGCGGCCGCGACGGCCGGGGGCTCCGTCAACGACGCCTTCCTCGCGTCGGTCCTGCTCGGCATGGCCCGGTACCACCGACACCACGGAAGCGACGTCTCCCGCCTACGGCTCACCATGCCCATCAGCCTGCGCACCGAACGGGACCCCGTGGGAGGCAACCGCATCACGCTCGCACGGTTAGAACTGCCGACCGACATCGACGACCCTGCCGAGCTGATCCGCCACGTCCACGCGGTCGTCGGGCGGTGGCGTCACGAGCCGGCGGTGTCGCTCTCTCCCGTGATCGCCGGCGCGCTGAACCTTCTTCCCGCGTCGGTGTTGGGCGAGATGCTCGCGCACGTCGACTTCGTCGCCTCCGACGTGGTCGGTTCACCGGTGCGGTTGTTCACGGCGGGTGCGGAGATCCTCCGGTTCTACGCGTTCAGCCCGACCCTCGGGTCGGCGTTCAACGTGACCCTGCTGTCCCACACGTCGCGGTACGGCGTCGGGGTGAACGCCGACGTCGTCGCCGTGCCGGATCTCGACGAGCTGATTCGGTCGCTCGTAGACGGATTTCGTGCTGTGCTCACGCTGTGTCCGGACGATGTGGACACGACCGTGGTGCCCGGCCCGGACGTCGATCGTCGGCCGCCGACCGATCCCGCGGTCGCCACCGATTTCCGGACCTCGGTCGCGGACGGGGACGATCGGGCCGACCACGGCAGGGACACGCACCCGTCGCGACACACGTGACAGGAGCGAGGCGGACGGGGCGGATCAGCCCTGCGGGAACCGGACGGCCGTCACCCCCGGAACCGTCTCGGCGAGCGCGGTGACCACCCCCGCTTCCGGGTCGTCCCCGGTGAGTCCGGCGACCTCGACCCGGCCGTCGAGCACCTCGACCGTCCAGCGGCGCGCCCCCGCGTACACGTCGAGCCGGTGCTGCACCTCGCGCTGGATGTGACTGTCGTCCATGGCCAGGAGACCGATCAGGTCGCGCCGGGTCACGATTCCCACGATGTCGTGGTCCTGGACGATGGGGATGCCGCGCAGGCCCGACCGCAGCATCGCGGACGCGAGGTCGCTGACGTCGGCGTCCGGACGCATCGCGACCACCGGACTGGTCATCGTCTCCGCCGCCGACGCGTCGGGGCTGGGATGACGGCGGAACTTCTCCCGGAGCAGATCCCCCTCCGAGACGATGCCCACGAGCTTGTGGGCGTCGTCGACCACGGGCAGGACGGTGAACCCGGACTCCTCGACGATGCGCAGGCACTCGTCGATCGGAGTCGCCTCGGTGACCGTGGTGACCGGGCTGCTCATGATGTGTCGCGCGTGCATGACGGCTCCTTCCCCTCGAATCCAGCGTCGCCACCGGAGGCCGGGCGGGGAAGGGTCGTTCGTCCCTTCCTGCCCGTCCGACGGCTGTGCGGCGCGTCGGCGGCCGGTCTCGGCGCGGCCGCAGCGATGACATTCGGCCCTGTCCGATCGACGCGGCTGCGGTGTTGGCTGGAAGGAGACGACGAGGAGTTCCGATGACCACCACCCCAGCACCCGTCGAGAACCGTTGGCTGCGCAAGATCGATCGCCTCCGTCTGACCGATACACCCGGTGTCGGCGGCAAGGCCGCGAACCTCGGTGAGCTGACGTGCTCGGGCTTCCCGGTCCCCGCGGGCTTCGTCGTGACCAAGGACGCTTACCTCGCCGCGATGGACGGTGCGGGCGTGCGGGACACCCTGCGCGCCCGGAGCGTCCCGCCCGCCGGGGCCACGGAGGAAGAACTCTCCGTCGCCGCCCGGGAACTGCGCGCCCTCGTTCTCGGTGCATCCGTGCCCGACGACCTGTGCGCCCGGATCGAATCGGCCTACCACGACCTCGGTGACGAGGTCCGGGTCGCGGTGCGGTCCTCGGCGCCGGGGGAGGATGCCGCCGACACATCCTTCGCCGGTATCCACGACAGCTTCACCAACGTCGTCGGTCCGGAGGCCCTCGTCGAGGCCGTCAGCAAGTGCTGGGCGTCGTTGTGGTCCGAGCGGGCGCTCACCTATCGCAGTGTCCAGGCGGTCGAGACGGAGCCGGCGATCGCGGTCGTCGTCCAGACGATGGTGCCCTCGGACCGGTCGGGGGTGGCCTTCACCGCCGACCCGCGAACCGGCGCCCGGGATCGCATCGTGGTCGAGGCGGCGGCCGGCCTCGGTGAGGTGGTGGTGGGCGGCGAGGTCGAACCGGACACCTACGTGGTGGCCAAGGACGGGTACCGGTTGCTCGACGTACACGTCGGCGCACAGGATTTCGCGATCACCGCCGACGGCACCGGCGAACACCGCGTCGAGATCCCGATCGCCGAACGCGGCAGACGAGTCCTCACCGACGAGCAGGTCGAGCGCCTCGGGCGCCTGGTCGCCGCGGTGGAGGAGCATTACGCGGCTCCGCAGGACGTCGAGTTCGCGTTCGCCGGTGACGACCTCTGGCTCGTCCAGACCCGCCCGATCACGACCCTCGGCGCCGCACGGGAGCAGGCCGACACGGCGTCGGCGCCGACCGGCCGCATTCTCGCTCAGGGACTCGGTGCCAGCCCGGGAACGGTGTCCGGTCCCGCACGCGTGCTGCGGTCGGTGGCCGACGCGCACCGGCTGCACGACGGTGACGTCCTCGTTGCCCCGATGACCCGGCCCGACTGGCTGCCCGCGCTGCGTCGCGCGTCGGCGATCGTCACCGACGGCGGCGGAATCACCTGCCACGCCGCGATCGTCGGACGGGAACTGGGCCGGCCCGTCATCGTCGGCACCCGGAACGCCACGACGGTGCTCGTCGACGGCGGCGTCGTCACTGTCGACGGCGATGCGGGCACCGTGTCCGAGGGCGCCGTGGTCACGCCGGCCCGCGTCACCGTCACGGCCCCGGCAGGCGCGTTCGCTGCCGAACCCGCGCGGGCCGAAACCACCGCGACCGCGGTGTACGTCAATCTGGCCACCCCGGACGCCGCCGATCGGGTCGCGGCGACCGATGTCGACGGGGTCGGACTCCTGCGCGCGGAGTTCATGATCATGGACGCGCTGCAGGGGACGCACCCCGCGACGTTGCTCGCGGAGGGCCGCCGCGACGAGTACGTCGCGAAGATGGCCGACGGGGTCCGTCGGATCGCCGCGGCCTTCGCGCCCAGACCGGTCGTGTACCGCGCAATCGACCTGCGCACCAACGAATTCGCGAACCTCGTCGGCGGTGACACCGAACCCGTCGAGGACAATCCGATGATCGGCTACCGCGGTTGCTACCGGTACGTGCGGGAGCCGGAGCTGTTCGCCCTCGACCTCGACGTGGTCCACGCCGTCCGGCAGCACAGCCCGAACGTGCACCTGATGATTCCGTTCGTGCGGACCCGGTGGGAACTCGAGAGCTGCCTGCGGCACCTCGACGCCCATCCACTCGGGTCGGACCGGCGGATGCTGCGGTGGATCATGGCCGAGGTCCCGTCGGTCGCCTACTGGATTCCGCACTACGCGACCCTCGGCATCGACGGAGTGTCGATCGGTACGAACGACCTCACGCAACTCGTCCTCGGGGTCGACCGCGACTCCGAGATCTGCCGGGACCTGTTCGACACGATGGACCCGGCCGTTCTCGACGCCGTGGACACGATCATCCGACGGGCGACCCGTGCGGGGCTCACCACGTCACTGTGTGGGCAGGCGGTGTCGACGAGCCCGGAGTTCGCCGAGCACCTGGTCCGGCAGGGGATCACGTCGGTGTCGGTGGCCCCGGACGTGTCCGCCCGCACCCGGCGCGTGATCGCGGCCGCCGAACGTCGGATCCTGCTCGATCGGGCCCGTGCACCGGAGCCCCCGCCCTCGGCCTGACGCGCCCGGGCGTCCGGGCGCCCTCACGGGCCGGTGCGAGGTGTCCCCACGGACAGCACCGTCTCGACGGGGCGCCGCGGGGTCTGGCGGGGAGCGGCCGCTCTCGCCGTGACGCCGATCCTGACGAGAACTTGCGGAAACCCGCCGGAGGGGAGGAGTTCGCGAATCATCGCGCGGCTCTGCCGCAGTTCGGTGACGTGGGTGAGCGGGCACGTCGCGAGTTCGTCGACAGTGGCTTCGAGCAGCACCACCGACAGTGCCTCACCGGCGCGCAGCCAATCGCGCGGTCCGTCGGTGTCCGTGCTCAGGACCAGAACCGTCGAGTGGTCGATCGCCTCCGCGTCGATCGCCCCGGTGGTGTCGTCGTCCTCCCCGGCGGGGAATCCTCGACCGATGTCGACACGGGAACGGCTCTCGGCCGTTGCCAGCGCCTCCGGAGGAATGCCGCCGAAGGGCGCGGAATGACCGGTCCACCAGTGCAACTCCGCCTGGTACGCGGAGTCGTACCTGCGTGCGGATGCCGTCGCCGCGGTCGCGGCGGCCAGCGTCGGCCGCGCATCCGGCGGCAGAACGGTGAGTGCAACGGCGCGCCGACCCACCAGTTCCGGCAACGCGTGCGGAAGCTGCCGGCTCCCGCCGACCGCTCCGAACGGCCTGCGATCGGAGTACCGGTGCCGGATCGCGGTGAGCAGATCGAAATCGTGCGACCGTGGTTGCGCATCCCGGTGGAAACGTACCGTCGCCAGGTGCAGGGAATCCGCGCCGTCGGGAAGTCGCACGGTGTCCGTCGCCCATCGCAGTGTGGTCAACGCCGTCTCCAGGTGGTGCAAGGCCGCACCACAACTGACCACGAGTTGCCGACCGGTCGGATCGGCCTCCGGCAACAGGCGACTGCGGTCGGCGTGCAGTTCCAGCTGTCCCGCCGCGTACGCCCACTGCCACGGTTGACTGTTGTGGACCGACGGCGCACGACCGGCGAGGTCCACCGCAATTCGGATCACGTTCTCGTCGGGAATGGTGGTGTTCACGGTCGTCTCCAGTTTCGGCCCGTCGACCCCCGGCCCTCGCGGTGCCGGTTCCGGTGCACGAGACCAGTGTCCCTCCGCGACCGGTCCACGGGTTAGGGCCGATTGTCACCGACCGACCGCACACGACCGAGGTGGCCGGTGGCCTTCGACCCGGGTCGGCGTACCGGTTCAGCGCGTGTCGTTGCGGGCGGGCAACTTTCGCATCGCGACGTTCGTCCGAGTGTCGTGCCCGGCCAGGTGGCGCGGCGCCCGCGTGAACTCGGTGCCGTGACGTCACATCGGGTTGTCGTGGTGCTGTTCGTCGGCGTGGGCGATGGCGTACGCGGCGCCGATGAGGGTGAGGTGACTGAACGCCTGGGGGAAGTTGCCGACCAGGCGGCCGCGGGCGACGTCGTACTCCTCGGCGAGCAGACCGAGATCGTTGCTCAGGGCGGTGAGCCGCTCGAACAGGGCCCGCGCCTGGTCGGTGTGCCCGTTCATCGCCAGCGCACTGACCAACCAGAAGGAGCAGGCGAGGAACTGTCCTTCGCCGCCGGGCAGGCCGTCGTCGGTCTGTGCTGTCGAGTACCGCGAGACGAAGCCGTCGCGGCCGAGTTCCCGGGTGACGGCGTCGATGGTTCCGCCGACCCGGGGATCGGTGCCCGGCAGGAACCCGACCAGGGGGATGGTGAGCACGCTGGCGTCGAGTTCGGTGGACCCGTAGTACTGGGTGAAGGTGTTGCGCTCCGGGTCGAATCCGAGATCGCAGACCTGGCGGTGGATCTCGTCGCGCACGGCGGCCCACCGCTCGAGCGGGGCGGGCAGGCCGTGACGTTCGGCGATGCGGACGGCGCGGTCGAAGACGACCCAGGCCATGACCTTGGAGTGGGTGAAGTGCCGGCGGGGACCGCGGGTCTCCCAGATGCCGTCGTCCGGTTTGTGCCAGATGGTCTCGACGTGTTCGATCACGGCACGCCACCGTGGCCACAACCGGGGGTCGATGCGTCCGAGGATCTCCACACCGGTGAACGCCATGTCGATCACCTCGCCGTAGACGTCGAGCTGGAACTGTTCGGACGCGGCGTTGCCGACACGGACCGGCCTCGAGTTCTCGTAGCCGGGGAGGTGGTCGAGTTCGAACTCGGTCAGGCGCCGCTGCCCGCCGATGCCGTACATGATCTGGATCTGCGTGGGGTCGCCGGTGCCGACGCGGGTGAGATAGTCGCGGAACGCGAGCGCCTCGTCGGTGTACCCGGCGTCGAGGAGCGCCTCGAGCGCGAGCGCGGAGTCCCGGAGCCAGCAGTAGCGGTAGTCCCAGTTGCGCTCCCCGCCGAGGTCCTCGGGAACGGAGGTGGTGGGCGCGGCCACCATCCCGCCCGTGGTCGCCGAGGTCATGGCCTTGAGCACGATCAGTGAGGTCAGCACCTCCTCGCGGTAGGGGCCCGAGTACACGCAGCGCCCACTCCACTGCCGCCACCACTGCTCGGTGCGGGCCAGCGCCGAGTCGGCGTCCTCGACCGGCGGCGCCTCCTCGAAGGAGGAATGCCAGCACAGGGTGAATCGGGCGCGGAGCCCCTCGGTGGCGGTGAAGCCGGCCTCCACGGCTCCGTCGTCGACACGCAGCGGCACCACGGTGGCCAGGCGGAACGTGTCCGGTCCCGCGGTGACGCGGATCCCGTCCGGCGCCGGATCCACCGAGGGTGCAACGGAACCGTAGTCGGGGCTGATCACCAGCCGCATCCGCATCGGCACCCGGCCACGGATACCCTCGACGATCCGCATGAGCCGCGGTGGTCCGTCCGCGCGCCGCGGCATGAAGTCGATGACGCGCACCGCGCCGTCGGTGGTCTCGATCTCGGACTCGAGCACCAGCGTTCCCGGCCGGTAGCGTCGGGCCCTTCCTCGGATCTCACAGTCGGGGAACAGGCTCCAGCGACCGTGCCGATCGTCGCCGACGAGGGCGGCGAAGCACGACGCCGAGTCGAAACGGGGCAGGCACAGCCAGTCGATGTTGCCGTCCCGACTGACGAGAGCTGCAGTCTCCAGGTCCCCGACGAGCCCGTAGTCCTCGATGCGCATGCCGATCTCCCGCTGCCGGACGCCGTTGTGACGACAGGTGTCACGCCGGGCCGGTCCATTGTCACCGCTCGAAGCGCTCCACGCAGCGCATCGACGCTCTCCTCCGCCGGAGGCCGGAACTCGACAGGCCGCGGCCGCGATCAGCGGGTAGGGTCAGCGACCGTCGAACCGTGGCACCAGGCGTTGTACACCGAGAAGCAGGTGCGAGATGACTACGCGAGACGAGCCGGTACGGCGCCCCACCACCCTCCGCCGGGTGCTGATCCCGCTGGCGTTGGCCCAGTTCATCTGCAGCTTCGCGGGTTCGAACATGAACGTGATGATCAGCGACATCAGCACGGACCTGGGCACCACCGTGCAGGGAGTTCAGGTCGCGATCACGATCTTCCTCCTGGTGATGGCGGCGTTGATGATCCCGGGAGGCAAGCTGACCGACAAGTTCGGGCGGAAGCGGTGCTTCACGGTAGGCCTCGTCGTCTACGCGGTCGGTGCCCTCCTCAGCGCGGCCGCGCCGAATCTCGGAGTGCTGATCATCGGCAACTCGATCCTCGAAGGTGTCGGCACCGCACTGCTCATCCCGCCGGTGTACATCCTCACGACGCTGCTGTTCACCGAGATCACCTCGCGGGCGCGCGCATTCGGGGCGATCAGCGCGATGGGAGGCATCGGCGCGGCCACAGGTCCGCTGATCGGGGGCCTGATCACGTCCGCGATCAGCTGGCGGGCGGCATTCGTGTTCCAGGCCCTGGTCATCGTGGTGATCGTGTGGCTGGCCCGCAGCATCACCGATCCGTTGCCCGCGGACCGCGACCGACCGTTCGACACCGGCGGCGCGATGCTGTCGGCGGGCGGCCTCGTCCTCGTGGTGGCCGGCATTCTCGCCGCCGACGAGAACGCCTGGCTGATGGTCGGTCTGATCGCCACCGGAGCCGTCGTACTGGTGTGGTTCTTCCGCGCCACCCGAGCGAAGGAGCGCGCCGGGGTAGAGGCGCTGCTGTCGACTGCGCTGTTCCACGTCCGCACCTCGAATCTGGGACTGGTCACCCAGAACACCCAGTGGCTGCTCCTGACCGGCATCTCGTTCGTCGTGTCCGCGTACCTGCAGGTGGTGCGCGGGTACGACGCGATCGAGACCGGGGTGGTGTTCACCGCGGAAACGGCCGGGCTTCTCGTGGCGTCCCTCGCGGCGGGAAGGCTCGCGAAACGCTGTGCGCAACGTACCCTCGTCCTGGCGGGCTTCGTCGTGGTGATCGCCGGCATCGCTGTCCTGCTGACGATGGTGCGCGGGGCGGCGACCGCCTGGGCGTTCGTGCCGGGACTCCTGCTGATCGGTCTGGGTCTCGGGGTGATGCTCACGCCGTCGGTCAACATCGTGCAGTCCGCATTCGCGGAGCACCTCCAGGGGGAGATATCCGGGCTCTCGCGGAGTGTGTCCAACCTCGGCTCGTCCCTCGGCGCCGCGATCGCCGGCACCGTCCTCGTCGCGGGGATCACCGCCACCCCGGAGCGGTCGTACGCCCTCGCCATGATCGTGCTGGCCGCCGCGGGAACGGTCGGTTTCGTCGCGGCGGCGCTCCTGCCCCGCGTCCCCGCCGACCCGGTAACCCCGACGACCCGGCCCGAGCGCTGACGCGCATCGGGCCGGGTCGCGGAGTGTCAGACGGCGGCCGGCTTCCAGGTCGACACGGCCCAGATCACGACGACGTCGAGCGCGATGATCAGGATCGACCACCACGGGTAGTACGGAATCCACAGGAAGTTCGCGATGATCGAGATCGCCGCGACCACGATCGCGGAGATCCGCGCCCACCCCGCACCCGTGAACAGTGCGAAGCCGACGACCGCGACGATCACACCGAGCACGATGTGAATCCAACCCCACGTGGTCAGGTCGAACTTGTAGACGTATTCGATGCCGACCACGAACACTTCGTCCTTGGCGACGGCCGCGATTCCCTGGAAGAACTGCACGATGCCGACGGTCACCATGATGATGGCGGCACCGAGCGTCGCACCCTCCGCCCACGCCTGCTTGGTCGATGATGGTTCGGACATGACCCTTCCCCTTCCGTAGGAATGACCGATCCCAGTTGCTCCGGGCGGCCGCCCGGGCAACTCATTGTCAACCACAGGCCGTGAAATCTCCTGTTGTCGACCCGCTTTCGTGTCGCAGTCGAAGAGGAGGCCGATACCCTCGCAGCATGTCCCCGGGACCGCTTCCGCGTCCCCAACGTGCCGTCGGGTCACGTGACGGTCACTGGGAATCGGCCGCCGCAGGAGGGAGATCGGCGGTGTCGAGCCTGACTGCCGTGGGAGACGGATTCGTCGTTGCGCGACAACGAACTCGGAGCCGAGTTCGCCGACGTGTGGTGTGCGCTCCGGAAGGCGTGGATGAATCGGCAGTCCTTGTGGCGCTCACGGAACCGCCCCGAGGGACCGGACCGGTGCGGTCCGGTCCCCCGGGGCGGTGAGCTGGATTCCGAGCTGCGTCTAGACCAGGTCGGCGAGCGCCGCCTCGATGTCCGCCGGCAGGACGGTCGGCTCGAAGCGCTGCACGACCTTGCCCTCGGGGTCGACGAGGAACTTGGTGAAGTTCCACTTCACCGCGTCCGTGCCGATCGACTCGGGCATCGTCTTGCTGATGTGCTCGTACAGGAAACCGTGCTCCGGGCCGAAGTCGCCGGGCGCCTCGGCGCGCAGGTGCTGGTACAGCGGATGCGCGTCGTCACCGTTGACGTCGATCTTGCCGTACACCGGGAAGGTGACGTCGTAGTTGATGCGGCAGAACTCCTGGATCTCGGCGTCCGTGCCCGGCTCCTGGCCCGCGAACTGGTTGCACGGGAACCCGATGATCTGCAGGCCCAGAACGTCGGACTTGCGGTTCAGTTCCTCGAGGCCCTCGTACTGCGGGGTCAGACCGCACTTGCTGGCGACGTTGACGATGAGCAGGTACTTGCCGGCGTAGCCGCTCAGGTCCTCGGTGGTGCCGTCGGCGGTCGCGACGGTGAAGTTGTGGACGCTCATGAACACTTCCTCTGGAATGTCGTGTGGGTGGAACGGACCAGCTGTTTCGGATCATGCGCAGGGGCACGCCCTGTCAAGCTTCCCCGAACCCCTGGATCATATTGGCCGACACGACATCCCACCCTGACGACCTGCCCGATCGCCCGCGACGGCGGTTGGAAAGCAGACACCGACACAGGCGCCGCACGAGGACGCGAGGGCTCAACTATGGTGACGAAACCGGCGTTCGGCCTCGTCACCATGGTTGCCATTTGTTCGGGCCGGAGGGGCGCGCCTGGAGTCGACGTATGCAGCACTCCTGGAAACGGACGGGCAGGGTCCGCGAGGAGACGGTAGTCGCCGCAAGTCGTACCGCTCCGGCTCCTCGGTTCACCGCTGTCGCGAGCGCCTCATGAGATTGGGGCCGGTGGCGGCCATGGCGAGGGCAAGGATGCAGACCGCCGCTCCGGCGACCACGTTGGACCAGATCATCGAGGTGGTTGTGTCCACGCCGACCACGATCCACGGAGAGACGATCAACCAGATCCCGAGGACCGGGGCAACGAACGTCATACCGTGGGTGCGTCCGTATGCGGACAGGAAACCGACCGCCAGTGCCGCGATCGCGAGTCCGGTGATCAGATTGCTCATGGTCAGCGACATCTGCCCCGCGAAGCCGACAATCCAGGCCGACGCGGCCGCATACAGGCCGGCGATGAGCATGAGCCCGTCGGCGATCTGCGCGGGTGGTTGTTCGGCCGCCTCGTCGTAGCGCTGACGCAATTCGACGATGTCGGGATGGGTGTGGATGGGGCCGTGGGTAGAGGTAGACATTGTCTTCATCTCCGGAGGAGGGGCGTCAGGATCGACCGTGCGGGTCAGCGTGTGGATACCCAGGCCGACGGCGGTCGAAACGATGATCACCGAACGCGCTGGTGTCGGTTGCGGAGGGTGTGACAGCGGCCGGGCTCTGGCCGCGGGGTGTCAGATCCAGGCGTCCAACGACAGTTCCACGTGCGCCTCAATTGAGGATCTCGCCACGCTCGCTCGAGAGAAGCGCCGACAGCCGATCTCTCCAGGTCTGCAGCTGTTCGGGTGTCAGTCGCGTCCACTCGGTGATCTCTCCGACGACCCGCAGTGGGGCGCTACTGCGGTACGACCGAGTGGGGTTACCGGGGAACTTCTTGTCGGTCACGTCGGGTCGTTCTCGAACTCCCCGGTCGGCTCCACTGCGTAAACCCGTGGAATTGCGTCACTCTCCGAGAGTTCTGCAGCGATCTCCGCAGCGAGGCCGGCTCCGTCAACGACGGCGGTGAAGTAGATGTGGTTCATCACGATCTCGGGACGGTAGTTCGACGGCCGGCCTGCGGTGAGGAACTCACCCACGTGCAGGTCCGCGATCGTGCCATGGAAGAACGGTCCCTCATCGAGCTGTCCGGACACCTGTGATCCTCTCGTCAACCTGGTGGGAGGAGCGAGTCTGCCGCATCACCCGGGCCTCGGCCAGCCATGATGACGAAGTCGCCGACCACCTTGACGAATGGCCGACAAGGGTGGCCGTTCACACACCCCGCCTGAGGCCCTGCTACAGTGGCCGCCATGCAGCGCGCATATTTCTGGTTTAGCAGGCCGGCCCCGGGTGGGTCGGTCGGCGTAACCGCGCGCTGACTTCTCCACCCCGAGCCGGAACAGACCGGCTCGCGGATGCAATCACGTCTCCTGGGTCGGCCTCCACCAAGCAGCCACCAGAACAGGACGACTGATGACCCTCACGATTGACACCGCCCGCGACCTCGACGACCAGCGGACGATCTCGATCTCCCCGCTCGCCGCGCCGCGTGAGATCCGCGCCGAGCACCCCGCCGACGAGGCCGTGGCCGCCACCGTTCGCGCTGGTCGCGCCGCCACCGTCGACATCCTGACCGGTCGGGACGACCGGCTGATGGTCGTCGTCGGGCCGTGCTCGGTGCACGACACCGAGGCCGCGACGGACTACGCGCGGCGGCTCGCGGCGAAGGCCGCGGAGCACCGCGACAACCTGCACGTCGTGATGCGGGTGTACTTCGAGAAGCCGCGCACCACGCTGGGCTGGAAGGGTCTGATCAACGACCCGCATCTGGACGGCACCTTCGACATCAACACCGGCCTGCGGATCGGCCGCAAGCTGCTCGTCGACATCACCGAACTCGGGCTGCCCGTCGGCTGCGAGTTCCTCGACCCGATCACCCCGCAGTACATCGCCGACCTGGTCAGCTACGGCTCGATCGGTGCCCGCACCGCCGCCAGCCAGGTGCACCGGCAGCTGTGCAGTGCGCTGTCGATGCCGGTCGGCATCAAGAACTCCACCGAGGGCGACGTGCAGGTGGCGGTCGACGGCACCCGCGCCGCCGGCGCCAGTCACGTCTTCCCGGGCACCGACCTCGACGGGCACTCCGCGCTGATCCGCACCGTCGGCAACCCCGACTGCCACGTCATCCTGCGCGGCAGCAGCGCCGGCCCGAACTACGATCGCGAGTCCGTCGCGGACACCCTTGCGCGTCTTGGGAAGTCGGGTCTGCCGGAGCGTGTCGTGATCGACGCGAGCCACGGCAACAGCCAGAAGAACCACGAGCGTCAGGTCGACGTGGTCACCGACATCGCGTCGCGGATCGCGGCGGGGGAGAAGGGCGTCGTCGGCATCATGCTCGAGAGCTTCATCGAGGCCGGACGTCAGGACCTCACGCTCGGCAAGGCGGACGAGCTGACCTACGGGCGGTCCATCACCGACGCCTGCATCGACTGGAACACCACTGCCGCGCAGCTGGACCGCCTCGCCGAGGCGGTCGTCACCGCACGCCGCGCGTCCGGAACTGCACGCTGATCCGCGGGCCGGTGGGACGCGTCGTCTTCGGGACGGCGTGCTCCCAGGTGCGCTGACACGATCCGCCCATCACGATCGGGTCGCCGTGGCCGAGGGCGAACCTGAGCACCTCGCCACCGCCGCGGGGTCGCAGGGTCAGTGGGCGCGCCGCACCGAGGGACAGGATGGCGACCATCGTGTCCTCGGTGGCGCTGCGGCCGATGGTGTCGCCGTGCCACGCGACGCTGTCGTGGCCGTCGCGATACCAGCACAGGCCGGCGGTGGCGAACGGTTCCCCCAGCTCGGGCAGGTAGTGGCGGCTGAGCAGATCGCGCGCCTCGTCCAGCAGCGGGTCGGGGAGCGGGGCGTCCTCGTCGTAGAACGCCACCAGCCGCGGCACGTCGACGACGCGGTCGTACATCTGCCTGCGTTCGGCCCGCCAGTGCGCGGCGTCCGCGAGGTGGGTGAACAGCGCGTCGGATCCGCTGAGCCAACCGGGGAGGACGTCGACCCACGCGCCGGCGGTGAGGTGGCGTCGGCGCATCCCGTCGGCGAGCGGTCCGAACCGCGCGCCGTCGGTGGGGTCGTCGAACAGTGACGCCTGCAGGGAAAGCTCCACGGCGCCATCCTACGAGTGATCGAACACGAGTTCGATCACTCTCCGCGCCGGGTGGCGATCGCCGCCGCGGTGGCCGCGACGGTCCGGTCGGCGTCCCGGGTCAGCGCAGCCAGTGCCGCGACGGCCGCCGGCCCCGGAATCTCGGCCAGCGCCTGCGTGATTCGCAGGCGCGCAGCCGGCTCGGAGGCGTCGAGCGCGCCGCGCAGAGCCGAGACGATGTCCTCGCCCGACCCCGAGGTCTCCGCGAGCAGTCCCAGCGTCTCGGCGGCCTCGACGTCCCGCCGCCCCTCGACGGCCATCTCGAGGAGGGCGGGGATCGCGTCGGCGTCGCCTCGTGCACCGAGTGTGATCGCCACCCGGTCCCGCACGTCGCGGTCGGGGTCGTCCAGCACGTGCCGCAGCAGGGCGGTCGCCTCCGCGGTGCGCACGGCTCCCAGAGCGGCGACGGCGCGGCGCCGGACGTCGACGGAATCCGATTCGAGCCCGGCGGCCAGGCCGCCGAGTCCGTCACCGCCGGACCGGGCCAGCGACCAGCGCAGCGCACCGGCCACGTTCGGGTCGTCCTCGGCGAGCGCCGCCTCGACGAGCGCGTCGACGGGCAACTCGGCGTCCTGCGAGAGGACCGCCTGCTGCCGGCGCGCCTCGAACTCCGACTCGAGGCCGCGCAGCAGGGTGACGATCCTCAGCACGTCACCCCACTGCGCGGGCGCGGCGGCGTCCACCCGCTCGAGCCGCGTCAGCAGTTCCTGCTCGGCCGCGATCCGCTGCCGGGTGTGCCGGACCAGTTCGCCGATCAGCTCGGACGGTGCGAAGCCGGGCTCGTCCAGTGCCCGGCGCGCGTCGTCCAGCGACAGCCCCAGCGTCCGCAGGCTCTCCACGTGGAAGAGCCGGCGGATGTCGTCGGGCGAGTACTCGCGGTACCCGCCGGACGTGCGTCCGGTGGGCTGCACGAGCCCCAACCGGTCGTAGTGACGCAACATGCGCGCACTCACCCCGGAGCGCCGCGACACCTCACCGATCAGCATGCGTCCCTCCTACGCCTGCGGCCCCGCGACCGCAACACGTTTGGCCTCCTCGACGGCGAATCCGCTGTCGGGGTCGGCGCGCAGCCGCTCCGTCGCGTCCGCGTGCGCGCGGACCCGCGGGTCGGGGTGCGTGCGCGCGGCGTCCAGGGGGCTCGAGGCGGCCTCGTCGAGTGCCGCCAGAGCGCGGCTCAGGCTCAGCTGCATGTCCCCGTCACCCCGGCCGAGTGCTGTTACGAGAGTGCTTGCCAGCGCGCCCTTCTCGTCGTCGGGAACCAGGGCCACGGCGGCCCGCCACGCGCTGCGTGCGACCTCGTGGTCGGGGTCGTGCAGCATCGTCGACACCACCGGCCAGGCGCGCCGGTCGCCGATCTTCGACAGCGTGTGCAGTGCCTGACTGCGGGCCTGCGGCGACACCGATCCGAGCTCGTCGAGCAGCCTCGGTACGGTGAGCTGGGCGGGCCGGCGGCACAGCGCCCACGTCAGCATGTCGCGGACGAAGAAGTCGGGCTCGACCGCGCACCTGGCGACGAGGGTCTCGACGAGGGCCGGGTCGTCGTGCGTGCCTGCGGCCAGTGCCGCCCGCAGTCGGGTGGACGAGCGGGGGTCGGTCAACGCGGCGTTCAGATGGCGTGTGGTGTTCATGGTCTGCCACCTCCTTCGGCGACCAGTGAAGTGCTTGTCACGGTGTCAAGGTCAAGCGCGACCCGCCGAGGGCGAGAAACCACGAGGCGCCGCCGGGATGATCCCGACGGCGCCTCGCCATCGCCTCTGGGGCGAACCACCTACGTGTCAGCTGTCGATGCGGAGTCGTTCCAGGCGGAACGATCGAATCCGCCACACTCCGTCCTGCCGTTCGTAGTTCTCGTGGTAGTGGCCGTAGCCGCCCATGGTCGTCGGCCCCGCCGGGGAGTCGCGCTCGAGGATGTCCGACATGGCCCACACGCCCGTCGCGGAGTCCGGACCGGTGATCTCGATCTCCGGGGCGTGCAGGTGGTGCACGCTCCGTACCTCGCCCATGCCGGCGACGAGTCCCTGCACGATCGCGGCCCGACCCTCCCAGCGGAGATTCGCCTCGGGCGCTTCGAGCGTGGCATCGACCGTGAAGCAGTCCCCGAAATCGTCCCACCGCTTGGTGTCCAGGAAGCGCGCGACACTGGCACGCATCCTCTTGATCGATTCGATGGCCAGCAACTGCTGCAGTTGGTCGTCCGAGTTCATGCGGCCCTCGCTCACTGGTTGCGAATGTCCTGGCGTGCACCGGTTTCGGCGGCACGCTCGATGGCGTCGAGCAAACGGTGGCGCTGGAGGCCGTGCGCGAAGTCCGGTGCCTGCCCGTTGCCCTCGGTGAGGTCTGCGCGGATACGGTCGTACGCGTGGGCCATGGCGTGCGCGGGGCCGACCAGATCCGCGTGGCTCTCGTAGCTGTCGGGAACCGGCAGTTCGCTCAGCTCGGCATCGCCGCGCGCACCCCGGATGGTCACCGGGTTGGCCAGCGTGGCCCCGGTGCCCTCGATCCGAAGGTGACCCTCCGTGCCGTTGATCTCCCACAGCAACTTGCTGGAGTGGTCGTTGACGCCCCGGAGATGGAGCGAAGCGACCGCGCCACCGGTGAGGGTGCCCGTCACGGCGATCTCGTCCTCCGCCGTGGCGGTCACGAGCTGACCGGATTCGGTGTTGAGCACCTTGGGGTGCCGCACCGCGGTGGTGGCGTTCAGGCTGGTGAGGTCGCCGACGATGTAGCTGAACGAGTCCACGAGGTGGCCGAAGACGATCGACAGCAGGGTCGCGCCGTTGGACTTGTCGAGCAGGTACTCGGTGCGAGTCCCGACCGGCCCACCCCACGGGCCCGACGTCGCGATCAGACTGGTGGAGATCACCTCGCCGACGAATCCGTCGGCGATCAGGTCCTTCAGGTAGCGCACCGCGGGGGCAGCCGTGCTCTGGAAGCCGACGTACGAGCGCTTGCCCTCGGCGGCGGCGGCCAGTTCTTCGGCCTCGGCAACCCCGTTGGCGAGGGGCCATTCGCACAGCACCGGCTTCCCCGCGGCCAGGGCCTCGAGGACGAGCTCCCGGTGATGGGGGACCTTGACCGCCACCACCACGAGGTCGACCTCGTCGCTGCGAGCGAGATCCGCGACGCTCGAGAATGCCAACGGCACCCCGTACTTCTCGGCCGCGGCCTGCGCCGATTCGGGGGAACTCGTCGCCACCGCGCGGAGTTCGAAGCCCTCGACGGCCCGCAGCGCGGGCAGATGCGAGTACGACGCCCAGCTTCCCGCCGCGCTCAGGCCGACCACACCAACTCTTACTGTCATGTTTTCTGTACCCATCC
This sequence comes from Rhodococcus sp. NPDC003318, assembly GCF_042879035.1. Taxonomy (NCBI): domain Bacteria; kingdom Bacillati; phylum Actinomycetota; class Actinomycetes; order Mycobacteriales; family Nocardiaceae; genus Rhodococcus; species Rhodococcus sp. NPDC003318. Next base: position 401,353 of record NZ_JBIAOU010000002.1, read on the forward strand.
GTTCGATAAGGTTGCCGGTTTTCCGGCAGTCACGCTTGTGGTTCGGGGAACTCCGAGGGAGGTGTCATTCGTAGACGCCGATCTTGTCGGCGGACTCGAACCCCACATGGAAGCGGCCGCCGTCGATGCGGAACACCGAGCCGTTGATCCATCGCGCGTCGGGGCCGAGGAGATAGAGCACGGCGCTCGCGATGTCCGACGGGAGTCCGAGACGACCCATCGGGACGAGCCGGCTCTCCGCGGCTTCGCGGTCGCCGCTCCAGATCGTTCCGGCGAGATCGGTCTTGATGATGCCGGGTTCGATGGCGTTGACCGTGACACCGCGCGGTCCGAGTTCGCGTGAGAGCGTGAAGGTCAGACCTTCGAGTGCGAGCTTGCCGGCGGTGTAGACACCCGCCAGTTCGTGGACGCGTCGCGCACCGAGCGACGAGATGTTGACGATCGCCGAACCGTCCGGGAGACCGGCCGCCACGGCTGCCTGGACGATCGACACGGCCGGCCAGGTGTTGGACAGGATCGTCGTCGCGAAGGCTTCCCGGTCGCAGTCCAGGACCCGTCCCGAATGTGCGCTGGCCGCCGCGTTGTTGACCACGAAGTCGATTCGGCCGAACTCGGAAGTGCAGGCACCGACCAGCTTCGCGGGGAAGTCGGGGTCGGTGAAGTCGCCCTGAACCCCGATCGCCGAGCCGCCGGCCTCCCGGATCTCCTTCACCGCGAGATCCAGAACCTCCTGATCGCGCCCGTTGAGGACCACCGACGCGCCTCGTGCTGCGAGTTGCCCGACCACGGCGCGTCCGATGCCGCGCGACCCCCCGGTGACCACTGCCGCCTTGCCGCTGAACCAGCCGTCGACGTCCTGGTGTGCATGCCCCATCAATCCGCTCCTTTGTCCTCGGTTGTTCCAGCCATCCGTACGGTCTTCAAGAGCGACGTCCGTTCGAGAGCAACGTCTCTTCGAGTCCAAGGGGCCGCCTCGATCGAGAGCGCCGGCTTGGTCTCCGAGGGGAGGCTATAGACTCCGCGACCCCATGGATACCAACCATTCCGCTGCACGGAATGCTGCAATCCCGGGGAGGGCACGGACGCCTCTTTCGCCGGAATGTGCGCGTGGTCGGGGCGAAGTCGGGTGATGTGTCGGAGTCCGGCGGTAGCGTCCGGGCATGGGACACGAATTCCAGGTCACCTTCGATTCGCAGCGACCCCACGATCAGGCGAAGTGGTGGGCGCAGACGCTCGGCTGGGAGGTCGAGCCCAGTGACGAGGGCTTCATCCGCGGTCTGGTGGAGGCCGGACGGGCCCGAGAGGAGGACACGCTCGTCTACGACGGCGTCCTGGTGTGGAGGGTGGGCGCCGCGATCCGTGATCCCGAGCATCCCGATCGTCCCCGGGTCCTGTTCCAGCTCGTGCCCGAGGGCAAGACGGTGAAGAACCGGGTGCATCTCGACGTGCAGGTCGGGGACGACAGGCAGGCGGTCGCGGAGGCCCTGATCGCGCGCGGCGCGACGTTCCTCCACGACGGCGAGCAGGGACCGTTCCGGTGGATCACGTTGGCCGACCCCGAGGGCAACGAATTCTGCGTTTGCTGAGGCCCTCTCGGATGCACCCTGCGCGACCGTCGTCCGACTGCAAGCCCTAGCGGTAGGCCCCGGGAGTGGTGCCCGTCCAGCGTTTGAAGGCGCGCCGGAAGGCGCTCGGCTCCGAGAACCCCAGCCGGGTGGACAGTTCGTCGACGGACTCGCCGCGGGCCAGCCCGGAGATCGCGGTGTCGCGTAGCACCTCCTCGCGCAGCTGGTTCAGCGACGTCCCCTCGTGCCGCAGCAGGCGCCGCAGGTGGGCGGCGCTGATCGAGAGCATCTCCGCGATGTCCTCGGCGGATGCCGCCCGCATGGCCGCACCCCGTTCGAGGGCCTTGCGGACCTGCGCGGCGGCGGTGCTGTCGTAATCCCGTTCGGAGAACAGCAGATTCGGCGACTCCCGCAGGTACTCCTCGAGCGTCTCCTCCGTCTGGATGATCGGGGCGCGCAGCACCGCGTTGTCCAGTTCGATCGCGGCGTGGTCGGCGCCGAAGTGGACTCGGACCCCGAAGATGGCGTCGTACGTGCGGGCCAGCGTCCGGTCCGGCTCGGGGTGGGGCACCCGCACCGCGACGAGCTTGACGCGGCGGCCCACCAGCCACGCCGCGAACCTGTGCAGCAGCATCAGGATGAAGTCGATGTGCAACCGGTCGGCCGCGTCGGCGATCTCGGGTGGCAGCCCGTCACCCCGCCGCAGTTTCTGGATGTGCAGCACCGTGGTCTCGGGTCCGGTGTCGAGGCGCAGCGGCGACAGACCCGGGAACACCCGGATCACGTCGGCGAGCCGCTCCAGCGCGCTGCCCAGGTCGGGCCGGTGGATCAGCGTCAGGCACACCACGCGGAACGTGCCCCGCGGCACCGGTGCGGCGCCGAGGCCGAACAGTTCGTCGTCGGTCAGCCGCCACGCCGCCTGGGTGAACCGGGTCAGCTGTTCGGGGGTGATGGGTCCGGCGCTCTCACCCAGGATCGCCGGGGAGATGCCGGCCGCGGCCATCGGCGCGGCCATGTCGAAACCGGCGCCCGCGGCCAGAGTGGCCGCACGCCGCACGAAATCCGCAGGCACGGTGCGTCCGCTCGTCACCTGGTCACCCACGCACGATCACCACCGCGCCGCCAGGTCGTGCAGCCTTCGCGTCGCCTCGGCCAGCACGTCGTCCCGCTTGCAGAAGGCGAAGCGCACCAGATGATTCCACGGCTCCTTGTGATCCGCGAACACGCTCACCGGGACGGCGGCGACGCCCACGCGCTCGGGCAGGGCGCGGCAGAACGCCACGCCGTCGGAGATGCCGAACGGGGAGATGTCGGCGCAGACGAAATACGTTCCGGCGCTGGCCCGCACGCCGAACCCGGCGTCGGCGAGCGCCGAACTCAGAAGGTCGCGCTTGCGCTGCAGAGCGTTTCGCTGGCCGATCACCCAGTCCTGCTCGTGGCGCAGCGCATGGGCGACGGCGGGCTGGAACGGGGCGCCCGCGACGAACGACATGAACTGCTTCGCCGCCCGGACCGCGTCGATCAGCTCGGCGGGACCGCACGCCCAGCCGGTCTTCCATCCGGTGACGGCGAACGTCTTGGCCGCGCTCGACACCGTCACCGTCCGCTGCGCCATCCCGGGCAGCAGGCCGATCGGGGTGTGGGCGCGGCCGTCGAACAGCAGGTGCTCGTACACCTCGTCGCTGAGCACCAGCACGTCGTGGCGGACCGCGACCTCGGCGATCGCGGCGAGTTCGGCCGCACTCAGGACTGTGCCGGTCGGATTGTGCGGGGTGTTGACGACGATCATCCGGGTGTCCGGACCGACCGTGGCCCGGAGCGCGTCCACGTCGAGGGCGAATCCGTCACCGTCCGCGACGAGCGGCACCGTCCGCCGGATCCCGCCGGCGAGGGCGACCGCCGCGGCGTACGAGTCGTAGTACGGCTCGATCAGCACCACCTCCTGTCCCGGCTCGACGAGGCCGAGCAGGGTGGCGCTGATCGCCTCGGTCGCGCCGACCGTCACCAGCACCTCGGTGTCCGGGTCGAAGCCCTGCCCGAACCGCTGCGCGCGGTCGGCGGCGACGGCCTCCCGCAGCACCGGCATGCCCGGGCCGGGCGGGTACTGGTTGAGCCCGTCGGCGATCGCGGCGCGCGCCACCTCCAGCATCGCGGCGGGGCCGTCGGTGTCCGGGAAGCCCTGCCCGAGGTTGATCGCGCCGGTGCGGACCGCGAGCGCCGTCATCTCGGCGAAGATGGTCGATGTGAAGGGCTGAAGGCGGGTGACCGTCTGGCAGTGCGGTGCGGCGGGCATCGTCACAGCTTATCGAGCGTGCACGGGCGGGCGGCGCGCCCACTGTCACGTTCGCGGGCCCCATCTCGTCCAGTGTGTGAGGGTGGTTCCACGCCGCCCCGGCGACAGGAGGATGCCGTCATGACCCGTATCACCCCACTCGCCCCGGAGCAGGCCGGGCCGCTCGTCCGTCTCGCGTACCGCTTCGCGGGCCGCCGGTTCGGTGGGGTCCCCGAACCGTTCACCGTGCTCGCGCACCACCGCAAGCTGTTCGCGACGTCCGCGGTGGCGGAACTGTCCGCGCAGAAGGCGTCGACGGTGCTGCCCGCCGCCGTCCGGGACATCGCCGTGTACCGCGTCGCGTACACCATCGGCTGCTCGTGGTGCGTCGACTTCGGGTCGATGATGATGAGGCTCGAAGGCCTCGACATCGACCGGCTGCGCGACATCGACGAGTACCGCACGTCGCCGCGCTACAGCGACGACGAACGCGCAGCCATCGACTACGCCGACGCGATGACCACCACCCCCACCACCGTCACCGACGAGCAGGTCGCGGACCTCGAGCGCCGATTCGGCAAGGCCGGGGTGGTGGAACTGACCTACCAGATCGCCCTGGAGAACCAGCGGTCCCGGATGAACTCGGCTCTCGGCATCGTCGACCAGGGGTTCAGCACCGATTCGTGCCGGGTTCCGTGGGCGGACGCGTCCGACTCGCGGTCCTGACGCCGCCCGGCCACACCCGACCGAGGGCGCCGTCGCGGTCGCCGGCCGGCGGCGGCACGTCCGCCGCCGCGGCCGCCCGTCGTGCCCGCGAGGCGAGCTGTCTGGATCCGGCGACCGACGTCCCGAGTACGGCCGCGATCTCGGCGAACGGCACGCCGAAACCGTCGTGCAGCACGAAGGCGGTCCGCTGGTCCGGCCCGAGAGCGTCGAGCACGATCGTCGCGGCGAGCCGGGCCTCCTCGTCGTGCACCACCGCGTCCAGGGGGTCGACCGGCGCCGAGCCGGCCAGCGGTGCCGTGATCGGCTCCGGAATCCTATGGCCGACACAGCTTTCCCGGCGAACCGCGGCGCTGCGCAGGTGGTCGAGGCAGATCCGCCCGACGACGGTGGTCAGCCAGGCACGCAGGTTCACGATCGTGTCGGCGTCGGATTCCCGCAGTCGCAGCCACGCTTCCTGCACGGCGTCCTCCGCGTCCGCGACCGACCCGGTCAGGCGGTAGCCAACGGACAGCAAATGCCTGCGCTGCGCTTCGAACTCGCCGGCGAGCACGGATTCGGGCACGATCCCGATCCTACGCGGCCGACCAGAGATAAAATCTGCCCTGCACCTAATCATTGCCCCTGGGGGTAGGGGAAACCGTACTGTGTGCCCAGACCACAGACGCCCAGGGAGTTGCGCCATGTTCGAGTGTTGTATTCGAGTCCGCTGACCGAATCGCTCTGACGCACCACACTTCACACGCTCCGCCGCACCTTCGTGAGAACGCGGGATGCCGGAGCGCCCTCTTCCCGTCGCCCGGCGGGCCTCACACCTGTAGGAACCCCTCAATGATTCGTCCACGTCTCACGCGGACCCTCGCGGCAGCCGCCGCTCTGCTCGCCCTCACCGGACTCGCCACCGCGTGCTCCGACTCGGAGTCGTCGACCGCGACCACGGCCGACGGAAAGACCGTCCTCCGGTACGAGGGCAGCGCCGGTCAGGTCAGCTTCCCCGAGCTGGCCGCCGACCTCGGCTACTTCGACAAGGTCGAACTGAACTGGGTCGGAGACAACACCAGCGGACCGCAGTCCATCCAGAACACGGCCACCGGCCAGACCGACTTCGGTGGCGCGTTCAACGGCGCGGTACTCAAGCTCGCCGCCGCGAAGTCGCCCGTCACGTCGGTGATCGGCTACTACGGCTCCGACAAGGAGACCTTCAGCGGCTACTACGTGCTCGACGGCAGCCCGATCCGGACCGCACGCGACCTGATCGGCAAGAAGGTCGGCATGAACACCCTTGGCGCACACCACGAATTCGTGGTTCGGGAGTGGCTGGCCCGGGAAGGTCTGACGCCCGACGAGATCAAGCAGGTCGAGCTCATCGTCGTTCCGCCCGTCAACACCGAATCGGCACTTCGGCAGGGGCAGATCGACGTCGGCACCCTCAACGGCGTGTTCCGCGACAAGGCCATCGAGCGTGGCGACCTCCGCGCACTGTTCACCGACGAGTCGCTCTTCGGCAGCTTCACCTACGGCACGTACCTGATGCGAGACGACTTCATCGCCGACAACAAGGACGCCGTCGCCGACTTCGTGCAGGGCACGGCACGGGCCATCCGCTGGACCCAGACGACGCCGCGCGACGAGGTGATCGCCAAGTTCAAGGAGATCATCACCGAACGCGGCCGCAACGAGAACACCGACCTCGCCGGCTACTGGAAGTCGCCCGGCGTGGCGGGCCCGGGCGGCGTCATCGCCGAGCAGGAGATCCAGATCTGGATCGACTGGCTGGTCCGCAACGGCGAACTCGAGAAGGGCGCGCTGAAGACCTCCGACGTCTACACCAACGAGTTCAACCCGTACTTCAACGGAACCTACCCGCCGGAGAGCGGCGCCGACGGCCAAGCGCTCGCGGCGAAGTGAGAGGAGGCACGATGAGCACCAGCCCCAAGCTCCGGCTCGAGCACGTCACGAAACAGTTCGACGTGCGTGGGTCCAAGGAGAAGTTCACCGCGATCGCGGACATCGACATCGAGGTCGCCGACGGGGAGTTCCTCGTCCTCGTCGGCCCCAGCGGCTGCGGCAAGTCCACGCTGCTCGACCTTCTCGGCGGTCTCACCACCCCGACGTCGGGCCGGATCCTGCTCGACGGCCGGCCGATCAGCGGCCCCGGCCTGGACCGCGGCATCGTCTTCCAGCAGTACGCACTGCTGCCGTGGCGCACCGCGCGGCACAACATCGAGTTCGGGCTCGAGGCGAAGGGTCTGCCCCGGGCCGAACGGCGCGAGCGCGCCGAGCACTACCTGGAACTGGTGGGGCTGAAGGGATTCGGTGACCGATTCCCGCACGAGCTGTCCGGCGGCATGAAGCAGCGCGTCGCCATCGCCCGCAGCCTCGCGTTCGACCCCGAGGTCCTGCTGATGGACGAGCCGTTCGCCGCACTCGACGCCCAGACCCGCGAATCCCTGCAGGACGAGTTGCTGCGGATCTGGAAGGCGACCGGCAAGACCATCCTGTTCATCACCCACGGTATCGACGAGGCGATCTACCTCGGGCAGCGCGTCGCGGTGCTCACCTCGCGGCCCGGTCGCGTGAAGGCGTTCGTGGACATCGACATCGACCGCTCCGCCGTCGACGTCCGCTCCGACGAGCAGTTCCGCCACTACCGGCACCACATCTGGACCCTGCTGCACGACGAGGTGGAGCGCGCCCAGGTGATCGAGAAGGAGACGACCCATGTCTAGTGCGCTGGCGAGCCCCGAAACGCCGATCGTCGCCCCGGAAACAACCAGCGCACCAACAGTTTCCGAGAGTGGTCCCGGGCTGGGTTCCCGGATCGCGGCGACGGTGGTGCGGGTCCTCAAGCCGTCCCTGGCGATCATCGCGCTCCTCGCGATCTGGGAACTGGCGCCGCGGTTCGGCCTCGTCGACGAGGTGTTCCTGCCACCGTTCAGCACCGTCTTCGGTGCGTTCGTCGACCTCGCGCAGAGCGGCGAACTGTGGGAGCACGTGTCCGCGAGCCTGTCCCGTGCGCTGACCGGCTTCTCCGTGGCCGTGGTGATCGCGATCCCGCTCGGCATCGCCATCGCCTGGTACCGGCCCGTGGCCGAGTTCCTCAACCCGGTACTGGAGCTGTTCCGGAACACGGCCGCCCTGGCGCTGCTGCCGGTGTTCGTGCTGATCCTCGGCATCGGTGAGGAGTCGAAGGTGGCCCTGGTCATCTACGCGTGCACCTTCCCGATTCTCCTCAACACGATCTCCGGTGTGCGCACGGTCGACCCGTTGCTGATCAAGTCGGCCTCGTCGCTCGGCCTGCCCCCGATCCGACTGTTCCAGAAGGTGGTGCTGCCGGCCGCCGTTCCGACGATCTTCACCGGCATCCGGATGGCCGCGGCGTCATCCATCCTGGTGCTCATCGCCGCCGAGATGGTCGGTGCCAAGGCCGGTCTCGGCTACCTGATCACCTCGTCGCAGCTGAACTTCCAGATCCCCAACATGTACGCCGGGATCGTCGCGATCGCGCTGCTCGGCCTGTTCCTGAACGCAGTCCTCGTCCTCGTCGAACGCCGGCTGTCCCGCTGGCGTGCGTGAGGCGAGAAGGCACTCGAAAGGTAAACCAATGGCACAGTCTGCCAAGCAATTCCATCTCAACGCCTTCCTCATGGGGGTCGGGCACCACGAGGCGGCGTGGCGCCACCCGCGCACCGACGCGCAGCGGGTCCTCGACGTCGCGCACTTCCAGGAGCTCGCGCGGATCGCCGAACGTGGCAAGCTGGACTCGGTCTTCTTCGCCGACGCCCTCGCGGTCGGACCGCGGATCAAGCACAACTCACAGGCGATCTTCGAGCCGGTGACCCTGCTGTCCGCGATCGCGGTCGCCACCGAACGGGTCGGTCTCATCGCGACGGCATCGACGAGTTACGGCGACCCGTACAGCCTGGCCCGCAAGTTCGCGTCCCTCGACCACATCAGCCGGGGCCGGGCCGGGTGGAACATCGTCACCTCGGCCGGGGCCGACGAGGCCGCGAACTTCGGGGTCGACGGCATCCCCGCGCACCACGGACGTTACGAACGCGCCGAGGAGTTCGTCGACGTTGCCCTCGCGCTGTGGGACAGCTGGGAGGACGGCGCCGTCGTCCTCGACGAGGAGACCGGCACCTTCGCCGATCCGGACCGGGTGCACACCGTCGGCCACGAGGGACGGCGGTTCCGGGTGCAGGGCCCGCTGAACTCGCCGCGGTCGGTGCAGGGACGTCCGCTGCTCGTCCAGGCCGGATCGTCCGAGAGCGGAAAGGAATTCGCTGCGCGGCACGCGGAGGCGGTGTTCACCGCTCAGCGCACCCTCGAGCAGGGGCAGGAGTTCTATCGTGACCTCAAGGCGCGGGTCGTGCGGCACGGCCGCAACGCCGACGACCTCAAGGTGCTGCCGGGCATCGTGCCCTACATCGCGGACACCAAGGAGGAGGCCGAGGAACTGGAACGGTCCTTCACCGACCTGATCTCGCCGGAGTACTCGCTGCGGCAGCTGTCCACCATGCTCGGCGTCGACCTCACCGAGCACGCCCTCGACGCCCCGCTGCCGCCGCTGCCCACCCTGGACGAGATCCAGGGCAACAAGAGCCGTTACCAGCTGGTCAAGGATCTGGCCGCGGACGGCGACCTGACCGTGCGTCAGCTGATCGGGTTGCTCGGCGGCGGTCGCGGGCACCGGACGTTCGCGGGCACACCGGAGCAGATCGCGGACGAACTGCAGACCTGGTTCGAGCAGGGCGCCGCCGACGGATTCAACATCATGCCGCCGTACCTGCCGGGCGGGCTGGACGACTTCGTCGACCGCGTCGTCCCGATCCTGCAGGAGCGTGGGCTGTTCCGCACCGAGTACACTGCCTCGACGCTGCGTGGGCACTACGGGCTGGGCGACCCGGGCAACCGCTTCGCCGCCCATACCGCGGCTGCCGTCACCGCGTGACGACGGCACACAACCTGCGGCCACTGATCACGACGGTCTTCGTTCCGTCCGCGATCTTCGGCATCGGCCAGGGCGCCGGCGCACCGGTCATCGCGCTGCTCGCGCGGGATCTCGGTGCGTCGGTGCCGGTCGCGGGCGTGATCGTCGCGCTGGTCGGTCTCGGCGCGGTGCTCGGAGACCTCCCCGCGGGCCGGATCGTCGCCACGTTCGGCGAACGCCGCGCGATCATCGGGGGCAGCACACTCGGCGCGATCGGTGTCCTGCTGTCTCTGCTCGCGTGGAACCCGATCGCGTTGGCGGTCGGGGCCGTGCTCACCGGATTCTCCACCGCCGTCTGGGGATTGGCGCGCCAGAGCTATCTCGCCGAGGTCGTGCCCATCGGGATGCGGGCGCGCGCGATGGCGACATTCGCGCTGATGTGGCGACTGGGGTTCTTCGTCGGCCCGTTCCTCGGCGCCGCGGTCATCGTCGCGTTCGGGATCCGCGGCGGGTTCGCCATCCAGCTCGTCGGCGTCGTGCTCTCCGGCGCACTCATGGCGCGGGTGCCCGACCCGCCCCGGGAGTCCGGGGCCGCAGTGCCGACGGTGACGACGTTGCCGCAGATCCTCCGCCGACACCGCAGGCTCCTGTCCACACTCGGCACGGGCTCGCTGCTCATGGGCGCCGCACGCGCGTCCCGGGAGGCCGTGCTGCCGCTGTGGGCGGACCACATCGGGGTCGACGCGGCCGCGGTGTCGGTGCTGTTCGGCATCGGCGCGGCCGTCGACCTGCTGTGCTCCTATCCCGCCGGGTACCTGATGGACCGCTACGGACGGCGGTTCATCGCCGTCCCGTCGCTCGTGGTGATCGGTGTGGCGTTCGTGCTGCTGCCGTTCGCGCGTGATCTCGTCACCCTCGGCGCGATCTCGATCCTCCTCGGGATCGGCAACGGGCTGGGGAACGGCGTGATCATGACCCTCGGCGCGGACGTGGCACCCCCTGCGACCCGAGCCGAGTTCCTCGCGGCCTGGCGGCTGACCCACGACACCGGAATGTTCACCGGGCCGCTCGCGGTCGGGGCACTCGCCGCGGTGGTGCCCCTCGGTCTGGCCGTCGTGGGCATCGGGTTGGTCTCGGGCGCCGGCGCGGCCGTGATGTACCGGTACATCCCCGTCTACTCCCCGTGGCCGCGTCCACCTGTGCAGGAGGACGTGGCGCGGGAGGCGGTGCCGCCGAACGCTGCTGCCGTCCCCGAACCTCGGTAGAGTTCGGACTCATGCGATTCGGAATCTTTGTGCCGCAGGGATGGCGGCTCGACCTGGCGGGAATCGATCCGGCCGATCAGTGGAACACGATGAAGGACCTGACGTTGCGCGCCGAGGCCGGCCCGTGGGAGTCGGCGTGGGTGTACGACCACTTCCACACGGTGCCCGCGCCGACCGAGGAGGCCACGCACGAGGCGTGGTCCCTGATGTCGGCGCTCGGCGCGGTGACGTCGAGGATCCGGCTCGGGCAGATGTGCACGGCGATGGCCTACCGCAATCCGGCGTACCTGGCGAAGGTCGCCGCCACCGCCGACCTGATCTCGGGCGGCCGCATCGAGATGGGTATCGGCGCCGGCTGGTACGAACACGAATGGCGCGCTTACGGTTACGGATTCCCATCCGCCGGTGAGCGGCTCGGAAGGCTGGACGAGGGAGTCCAGATCATGCGGCAGGCCTGGGCCACCGGCAGTGCCACCCTCGACGGGAAGCACTACCAGGTCAACGGCGCGATCGTACGGCCGAAGCCCTTGCAGGACGGCGGTATTCCGCTGTGGATCGCCGGCGGCGGCGAGAAGGTCACCTTGAAGATCGCCGCGAAGTACGCGCAGTACACCAACTTCGACGGCACCCTCGACGGGTTCACTCACAAGTCCGCACTGCTGCGGGAACACTGCGCCACGGTCGGCACGGACTTCGACGCCATCGTCCGGTCCTCGAACTACAACGTCGTGATCGGTGCCACCGAGGCCGAGGTCGAGGAGCGGCTGGCGCAGACGAAGGCGCGGATCGCGAAGTACGCGGGGGACGAGCTCGCCGAGGGTTCGATGTCCGCGTACCGCGGCATGCCGGGCGTCGGGACCCCGGAGCAGATCGTCGAGAACCTCACCGCGCTGCGCGAGAAGGGCCTCGGTTACGCGATCTGCTACTTCCCCGAGGCCGCGTACGACACGTCCGGTGTCGAACTCTTCGAACGCGAAGTCATCCCCGCACTGCGCGGATAGGGCATGTCTCCCAATTCCCTTGTCGGCGCCCCTGGCGCTCAATCGCCAGGTGCATCCGAGTGGAATTGAGAGACACGCCCTGGTGTTCGTGGTGAACCTGTCCGGTCGGCGGCTGACGTTGACGCCGCCGACCGTGGCCGACGTCGACACCATCGCGCGGCTCTGCCGGGACGAGAGCGTCGGCCGATGGACGACGATGCCGGTCCCGTACGAGCGGGCGGACGCCGTGGCCTTCGTGACCAGGATGGTCCCGACGGGGTGGGCCGACCGCAGTCCGACCTGGGCGCTGCGCCTGGACCCCGACGGCCCGGTGGCCGGCATGATCGGGCTGCGGGCGCTCGACGAGTCCGCCGCGGAGATCGGATTCTGGCAGGGCGCCGCCGCGCGCGGTCGCGGACTGATGACCGAGGCCGCGCAGCTGGTGTGCGACTTCGCCTTCCGCGCCGACACCCTGGCCCTCGAGCGGATCGAGTGGCGGGCGTTCGTCGGGAACACCGCGTCCGCGGCTGTCGCGCGTCGGGTCGGGTTCCGTTTCGAAGGCGTCGCACGTCGCGGTGGGCTGCAGCGTGGTCTGCGCCGCGACATGTGGGTCGCGGGACTGTTGGCCGGCGACTCGCGGTCGCCCGTCCCGGGCGGGTGGGAATCGGTCCTGCCGTACTGAGCAGAATGCGCACAAGGTGGCAATCGCACGCAACCGAGCGATCGATATGTGTTCTGGCCCACACTCGTTCGAAACCGCGACACACCGGCCCCCGTCCCGTGCCGCGGCCCGAAACGAGAAGGTGGGCAACAATGCTCGTAGCACTGGGCTTCCTGATGGTGGCCACGTTCATGTATCTGGTCCTGGCCAAGCGGGCCACGCCCGTCGTGGGGCTGATCCTCGTGCCCGTCGCGTTCGGGCTGTTCGCCGGAGCGGGCACCGACATCGGATCGATGGTCCTCGACGGCATCGAGAGCCTCGCCCCGACGGCGGCTCTGCTGTTCTTCGCCATCATCTTCTTCGGCATCATGATCGACGTCGGCCTGTTCGACCCACTGGTCCGGCTGATCCTGCGACTGGTCGACGACGACCCGGCCCGTCTCGTCGTCGGTACCGCCGTCCTCGCGATGGTGGTCTCCCTCGACGGCGACGGTTCGACGACGTTCATCATCACGACCTCCGCGCTGCTGCCTCTCTACCTGAAGCTGCGGGTCAGCCCGATCGTCCTCACCGTCGTCGCCGGCCTCGCGAACGCGACGATGAACATCATCCCGTGGGGTGGACCCACCGTCCGTGCCGCCAGCGCGCTCGGCCTGTCCCCGTCCGACGTGTTCGTCCCGATGATCCCGTCGCTGATCGCCGGTCTGATCATCGTCCTGCTGTTCTCGCTGCATCTGGGTGTGCTGGAGCGTCGCCGGCTCGGGAAACTGGTGCTCACCTCCGAGCCGCTGCTGGCCGAGGTCGGCTCGCGTGGCTGGGGCGTCGGCACGGCCCCGGGCAGCAGCAGCGGTGGCGGAGGGTCGGCGGGTGGTGACGCCGACGCACCCTCCGAGGTCGGCCAACTGGCCGGCGGCCTCGACCCGAACCGCGCCACCCTGCGCCCGAAGTTGTTGCCGTTCAACGCAGCCCTGACCGTCGCCCTGCTCGTCGTGCTCGGCCTCGACATCCTTCCGATCCCGGTCCTGTTCATGGTCGCCGCGGCCGTTGCGCTCGCCGTGAACTTCCCACGCGTCGCCGACCAGTCCGAAGCGATCGCGCGGCACTCGTCGAGCATCGTCTCCGTCGTCGCGATGGTGTTCGCGGCCGCCGTCCTCACCGGCGTCTTCCAGGGCACCGGCATGGTCGAGGAGATGGCGCTGTGGCTGAGCGGGATCATTCCCGACTCCCTCGGGCCGTTCCTCGCCGTGATCACCGGACTGCTCAGCATCCCGTTCACGTTCTTCATGACCAACGACGCCTTCTACTTCGGCGTGCTGCCGGTGCTGACCGAGACCGCCGCGCAGTACGGCATCGAACCCGTCGAGATGGCGCGGGCCTCGATCACCGGACAGCCCGTCCACATGCAGAGCCCGCTGGTGCCCGCGATCCTGCTCCTCGTCACCCTCGCCGGGGTGTCCCTCGCCGACCACCACAAGAAGGTGCTGTGGCGCGCCGCGATCGTGTCGGTCGCGATGCTCGTCGTCGGGGTGCTGCTGGGGCAGATCCCGCTGGGCTGACCCGTCCCGGTGCACACTGAGGGCATGCCCGGCAGGGAGCGACGATGAGATTGCGCACGCAGGTGCTGCTCCTGCAGAGCGGCGTCGTCGCGGTTGCGCTGGCGATCGGGTTCGGGTTCTTCGCCACCACCACCGCCGACCGGGTCGCCGACGAACACGGCGAACGAGCGCTTGCCGTCGCCCGCACCGTCGCCGCCGATCCCACGGTCCGCGCCGAGGTCGCCCGCTTCGCCGCCGACGACGACGACGTCGTGGCGCCGGGGAACGTCGAACTCGCCGACTCCGCCGTCCAGCTGACGGCGGAGTCGGCGCGCGCCGCGACCGGGGCGCTGTTCGTCGTGGTCACCGACGAGAAGGGGCTCCGGCTCGCCCATCCCGACCCGGAGCGGCTGGGGGAGCGGGTGAGCACCGACCCCTCGGGACCGCTGACCGGCCGCGAGGTCGTGGTGCAGGAGCGTGGCACCCTCGGGGACTCGGTGCGGGCGAAGGTCCCGGTGACCGCGCCCGGCACCGGGACGGTCGTCGGCGAGGTCAGCGTCGGCATCTCCACCGCCGAGGTGTCCGCCGACCTGCGGTCCGATCTGTGGTCGGCGGCCGCCGTCGCGGCGCTCGCGCTCGCGGCCGGGGTCGGCGGTTCGCTCCTGCTCGCGTCCCGCTTCAAACGCCTCACCCTCGGGCTCGAACCCGAACAGCTGGCCCGGATGGTCCGCGAACAGGAAGCGGTCCTGCACGGCCTCGGCGAAGGCATCGTCGGAGTCGACTCGGACGGCATCGTCACCGTCGCCAACGCCGAGGCGGTGCGACTGCTCGACCTGCACGGCGGACCGGGTGACCATGTCGACGACATCGGGCTCACGCCGCGCCTTCGGGACGTCCTGCGCGCCCCGACCGCCGACCCGGTCGCCGCCGCGGTGGGCGGCGACCGGGTCGTCCTCGCGATGGCCAGCCGCGTGGTCCGCGATGGGCGTGACCTGGGGATCGTGATGTCCGTCCGCGACCGCACCGACGTGCAGAACCTCACCCGCGAACTCGACGCCGTCACCGCGCTCGGCACCGTCCTGCGCGCCCAACGACACGAGTTCGGCAACCGGCTGCACCTGTTGCACGGACTGCTCGCCCGCGGGGAGACGGCCGCCGCCACCGCGTACCTCGACCGGCTCGTCGGCGCCGGACCGGCCGGCGCGGACCTGCCCGGCATCGACGCCGTCACCGACCCGTACCTGCGGGCGTTCCTGATGGCGAAGGCCGCTCACGCCCGCGAACACGACGTGACCCTGGTGCTCGGCGAGAACACGTGGGTGCAGGCCCGGTTGCGCGATCCGGTCGACGTCACCACCGTCGCGGGCAATCTCGTCGACAACGCGATCGACGCCGCCGCGAGCACCGGCACGGGGGATCGCCCCGTCGAGGTGGAGATCGAACTCGTCGAGCACGAGGGCGATCTCGTCGTGACGGTCGCCGACACCGGACCGGGATTGTCGCAGGCCGACCCCGACGACGTGTTCCGCGAGGGGGTCACCACGAAACCGGCGGGGGACCGGCCGGGTGGCCGCGGCATCGGGCTCGCCCTGAGCCGGCAGCTGGCACGCAAACACGGTGGCGACGTCGTGATCGGTGATCCGGGAGGTCGCCGCACCGACGAGAACCCCACCGGGGGAGCATTGTTCGTGGCGACGATGCGCGGCGTGTGTGAAGGAGACGAGCAGTGGCCGGACCCGAACTGACCGTTCTGGTGGTCGACGACGACTTCCGTGTCGCCGACCTCCACGCCCGCATCGTGTCCGCCATGACCGGCTTCCGGGTGGCGGCCACCGCGGCGACGCTCGCGGCCGCACGGGCCGCCGTGGACGAGCATCCGATCGACCTCGCGCTCGTCGACGTGTACCTCCCCGACGGTTCCGGAATCGAACTCGTCCGCGAATTGCGATGTGACGCATTCGTTCTCGGTGCCGCGACCGAGGGTCGAGCGGTGCGGGACGCCATGACCGCCGGCGCCCTGGTCTACCTGGTGAAGCCGTTCTCCGACACCGAACTCGCCCGCCGGTTGGCCGCGTACACGCACTACCGGCGCATCGTCGACGCCGCCGAACTCGACCAGGCACGTATCGACACCGCGCTCGCGTCGCTGCGCGCGGCCCCACCCCGGGAGGATGCGCCGCAGCATTCCGTCACCCGGGCCCGGATCGTCGACCTGCTCGCCGACGCCCCCGCACCGCTGTCGGCCGCCGAGGTCGCCGCCGAGATCGGGGTGTCCCGGGCCACCGCGCAGCGCTACCTCGCCGCACTGGTCGCGAAGGGCCGGCTGCGCATGCAGCTGCGCTACGGCAGCACCGGCCGTCCCGAGCAGGAATACCTGTAGAGCCGCTTACAGGTCGACGGGCAGCTGCTGGTTGTGGGCGCGGGGGACGTCCTCGGTCAGCGGGATCGACTTGGTCAGCAGATTCCACTCCGCGTTCGGGATGCGTTCGATCGCGCGGCGGATGACCTTGGGGTCGCGGGTGCCCCACGCGATCGGCATCGGGCTGACCATCTGCCAGGTCTCCGATGTCGAGTTCGTGGTGCGGTCCGAGAGCACCGAGATCGAGGGCACCCGCTCGCCGACGTTCGTCAGCGAATGCCCCGGCAACGACCGGACGGTGCGGGTGACCAGCGCGTAGTGCGGACGGTCGGCGCCCGGCTTGGCGGTGTTCACCAGCGACAGCAGCGTCGCCCCGCGCGGCCGGGTGACCGCGACGATGGCGGGCACCAGCTCGCCGTTGGCGTACAGGTCCTCGACCGACCCGACCTTGCGGGGCGCCCAGAACGACATCCACAGCGACGCGACCGCCACCACGACCGCGACCGCGGCCAGCACGTACGACCACGGGTGGGCGAGCACGACCAGCCACACCGCGACCGCGACGAACAGCAGCGCGGTGATGATCGCGGACCAGCGCAGCCGGCGGACGTCGCCGACGGTTTCGTTGACCGAACGGGCATGGGCGGTGTCTACCGGGAAGTCGAAGGAACGCACGGTCCTATTCCTACCCGATCGCCGGGCCGAGCAGGTCGTCTGCGTCGGTGATCCGGTAGGCGTAGCCCTGCTCGGCGAGGAACCGCTGCCGGTGCGCCGCGTACTCGGCGTCGAGGGTGTCGCGGGCGACGACGGAGTAGAAGTGCGCCTGCCCGCCGTCGTGCTTGGGCCGCAGGAGCCGGCCCAGACGCTGCGCCTCCTCCTGCCGGGACCCGAACGTGCCCGACACCTGCACCGCGACCGACGCCTCCGGCAGGTCGATCGAGAAGTTCGCGACCTTGCTGACCACCAGGGTCTTGATCTCGCCGACCCGGAACGCGTCGAACAGCGCCTCGCGTTCCTTCGTCTTCGTCGACCCCTTGATGACCGGCGCGCCGAGCGCCTCACCGAGTTCGTCGAGCTGGTCCAGATAGGCGCCGATCACCAGGGTCTGCGAATCGGGATGCCGGTCCAGGATCGACTTGACCACCGTGTTCTTGGTGTGGGCCGTCGAGCACAGCTTGTAGCGTTCCTCCGGTTCGGCGGTCGCGTAGGCCATCCGCTCGGCGTCGGTGAGCGTGACCCGCACCTCGATGCAGTCGGCGGGCGCGATCCAGCCCTGCGCCTCGATGTCCTTCCACGGTGCGTCGTACCGCTTCGGGCCGATCAGGGAGAAGACGTCGCCCTCGCGGCCGTCCTCGCGGACCAGGGTCGCGGTCAGCCCGAGCCGCCGCCGCGACTGCAGGTCCGCGGTCATCCGGAACACCGGTGCGGGCAGCAGGTGCACCTCGTCGTAGATCACCAGGCCCCAGTCGCGGGAGTCGAACAGTTCGAGGTGCTTGTACTCGCCCTTCGACTTGCGGGTGATCACCTGATACGTCGCGATGGTGACCGGGCGGATCTCCTTCTTCTCGCCCGAGTACTCGCCGATCTCGTCCTCCGTCAGCGACGTCCGCGCGATCAGTTCCCGCTTCCACTGCCTGCCCGCGACCGTGTTGGTCACCAGGATCAGTGTGGTGGCCTTGGCCTTCGACATGGCCGCGGCGCCGACCATCGTCTTGCCCGCGCCACACGGCAGCACCACCACACCGGACCCGCCGGCCCAGAACGAGTCGGCGGCCATCTCCTGGTAGTCGCGCAGGTGCCAGCCGCCGTCGGCGGAACCGGGGAACCGGCCGTCGTAGTCGAGTTCGATCGCGTGCGCCTCGCCGTCGACGTACCCGGCGAGGTCCTCGGCCGGCCAGCCGATCTTGAGCAGCATCTGCTTGAGGTGGCCGCGTTCGGAGGGGTGCACGACGACGGTGTCCTCGTCGACGCGGGCGCCGAGCATGGGGGCGATCTTCTTGTGCCGGGTCACCTCGGTGAGCACCGCCCGGTCCAGGCTCACCAGGACCAGACCGTGCGCCGGGTTCTTCACCAGCTGCAGCCGGCCGTACCGGGCCATCGTGTCGACGACGTCGACGAGCAGCGGCTGCGGAACCGCGAACCGGGAGTACGTGACGAGGGCGTCGACGACCTGTTCGGCGTCGTGTCCGGCCGCCCGCGCATTCCACAGCGCCAGCGGCGTCACCCGGTAGGTGTGCACGTGCTCCGGGGCGCGTTCGAGCTCGGCGAACGGCGCGATCGCCTGCCGGGCTTCGTTCGCCAGCGGGTGGTCGACCTCGAGCAGCAGGGTCTTGTCGGACTGGACGATGAGCGGTCCGTCGGTCACGTGCGCCTCCTAGCGTGGACAACCACTCCATTGTCCACACTTTCCGCCGGTGGTGCGCCGAGCATCGACGGCCCGCAGGCAATTGCACTCAGCGGTAGCGAATTCATTGTCTCGGGCCACACCGCCGATTAGCGTCGCGAACAGATTCGGTGTCCCGGGTCGCCACTGGCGGCCGGGACGATCCGCTGAGCTCGAACAGCGCTCGGCAACAGCATGTTTCGCCGTGTTCCCATCGTCGTCCCGGGCGTCGACACGGCCGACCAGTGAGGGGAATTCATGAGCTCGGATCGACGTCAGTTGCACCTCAACGCGTTTCTCATGCCGATCGGTCACCACGAATCGGCCTGGCGTCTTCCGGAGAGCGACCCGAACGCGAATCTCGACATCAACCACTACATCTCGCTCGCAAGGACGGCCGAGCGCGGCAAGTTCGACTCCGTCTTCCTCGCCGACAGTCCCGTGCTGTTCACCAGCCCGGAACGGCGGCCCAGCGGAAAGCTGGAGCCGACGATCATCCTGACGGCGATCGCCGCCGCCACCACCCGGATCGGGCTGATCGCGACGGCGTCGACGAGCTACAACGAGCCGTACAACCTGGCCCGCCGGTTCGCGTCCCTCGACTTCGTCAGCGGCGGCCGCGCCGGCTGGAACATCGTGACGACGGCGGGCGCCGACGCGGCCCGGAACTTCGGGCTCGACGACACCCCGGCGCACCGGTCCCGCTACGAGCGGGCCGCGGAGTTCGTCGAGGTGTCGACGAAACTCTGGGACAGCTGGGAGGACGACGCCGTCCTCGCCGACAAGGACCTCGCGATCCACACCGACTCGACGAAGGTGCACACCGTCGACCACGAGGGACGGTTCTTCCGGGTGCGCGGCCCGTTGAACGTGCCCCGCTCCCCGCAGGGGTACCCGCTGCTCGTGCAGGCCGGCTCCTCGGAGGACGGGAAGGACTTCGCCGCGCTGTACGCGGAGGCGATCTTCACCGCCCAGCCCACGTTCGAGGAGGGCACGGCCTTCTACTCCGACCTCAAGGACCGCGTGGTGAAGGTCGGCCGGGACCCGGAGCAGGTGCTCGTCCTCCCCGGAATCGTGCCCGTCATCGGCGACACCGAGGCGGAGGCCAGGGAGCTCGACGCCGAACTCGAGCGGCTGATCTCCCCGGAACACGCCCGGCGTCAGCTGGCGGAGCTGTTCAAGCGGGAACCCGAGGACCTCGATCTGGACGCGGAGCTGCCCGACGACCTGCCGTCCGAGGACGAGATCGAAGGTGCGAAGAGCCGGTACACGCTGATCGTCGACCTCGCCCGGCGGGAGAGGCTGACCGTCCGCCAGCTGATCGGCAGGCTCGGCGGCGGCCGCGGCCACCGCACCTTCACCGGGACCCCGGTACAGGTGGCGGACACAATCGAACACTGGTTCCGCAGCGGTGCGGCCGACGGGTTCAACATCATGCCGGCGGTCCTGCCGTCGGGTCTGGAGAAGTTCGTCGACTCCGTCGTCCCGATCCTGCAGGAGCGTGGGCTGCTGCGCACCGAGTACACCGAGTCCACGCTGCGCGGCCACTACGGTCTGCCGCGGCCGGTCAACCAGTTCACCGTCGACCGGAGTACCGGCCTGGTGTCCGCCCGGTGAGTTCCACGACCACAGACCCCGACTGTCCCGTCGTCGCCGGTGTGAACACCGCACCGGCACAGCATGATCCGGGGTGGATCCGTTACCTGTTCGGCTACTGCCTGCGGCACCGCCGCAACCTGGTGCTCGCCCTCGGCGCGGCCGCCGTCGCAGCGACCGCGACCGCCCTTCTCCCGCTGGCGATCCGCCACATCATCGATTCCGCCGCCGGGACCACGAACACCGCACTGGCACCCTGGATCGCGGCGCTCACCCTGCTGGCCCTGATCCGCTTCGGCGCGGCGTACACGCGGCGATACCGCAGCGGGCAGGTGTCGCTCGGCGTCCAGTACGACCTGCGTGGCGACAGTTTCCGGTCGCTGTTGCGGCTCGACGGGCTGGGCCAGGACGGCCTGCAGACCGGACAGGTGGTGAGCCGGTCGATCTCCGACATCACGCTGATCCAGATGCTGCTGCAACTGTTGCCGCACCTGATGGGCAACGTGGTGATGTTCGCGATCTCGCTCGTGATCATGGCGGTGCTCTCGCCGTTGCTGACCCTCGTGGCCCTGGCGATTCTGCCTGCGCTGTGGTGGATCTCGATGCGCAGCCGAACCGACCTGTTCCCGGCCAACTGGCACGCGCAGGAACAGGCCGCGGTGGTGGCGAGCGGAGTCGAAGCCGCGGTCACCGGGGTCCGCGTCGTCAAGGGTTTCGGGCAGGAGGAACGCGAACTGGCCGACCTCGAAGTCCGGGCACGGGACCTGTTCCGGTCCCGGCTGCGGGTCGCCCGGCTGACCAGCCGGTACAACCCTGCGATGCAGGCGGTTCCGATGCTCGGGCAGGCGCTGGTGCTGGCACTGGGCGGCTGGCTCGCGTTGAGCGGGCACCTGACGTTGGGAACGTTCGTCGCGTTCACCACCTACCTCGCGGGATTCGCCTCGCCGGTCCGGCAACTCGCCACCCTGATCACCGTCGGTCAGCAGGGCAGGGCCAGTGTCGAACGGGTCCGCGAGGTGATCGACGCCGCACCCTCGATCGCGGACGCACCCGGCGCCGGAGCCCTGCCCGACGGCCCCCTCGGCATCGCGTTCGAGAACGTCACCTTCGGGTACGGTCCGTCCGCTCCGCTGCTGCGAGGACTGTCGCTGCGCATCGAACCCGGCGAGACGGTGGCCGTGGTCGGCGCCGCGGGCTCGGGTAAGTCGACCCTCGCGATGCTCGTCCCGCGGCTCTACGACGTGCACGCCGGTGCGGTGACCGTCGGCGGCGTCGACACCCGACAGGTGACGCTCGAATCGCTGCGGTCGTCGATCGGGGTGGTCTTCGAGGAGAGCTACCTGATGTCGGAATCGGTGCGCGCCAACGTGTCCTACGGCCGTCCCGACGCGAGCGAGGACGACGTGTGGGCCGCGCTGCGGGCGGTGCAGGCCGACGACTTCGTCGCCCGCCTGCCCGAGGGCCTCGACACCGTGGTCGGCGAGCACGGCGTCACCCTGTCCGGCGGCCAGCGGCAGCGCATCGCCCTCGCGCGGGCTCTCGTCGTCGACCCCCGGATCCTGGTGCTCGACGACGCCACCTCCGCCGTCGACGCCCGGATCGAGGCGGCGATCCACGAGACGGTGCACGCGGCCACCACCGAGCGCACCACGTTGATCATCGCCCACCGCCGGTCCACGCTCGCCCTCGCCGACCGCATCGCGGTGCTGTCGCAGGGGCGGATCGTCGACGTCGGCACCAGTGCCGAACTCGACGCCCGATGTCCGCTGTTCCGGTCGCTGCTGTCGGGGGAGGAGGGTCTCGTTCCCGAAAGCCACCGGGACACCGAGGAACTCGCCGACGGTGCCGAGGTCGCGGAGGTCGCCGCGGAGTTGTGGCGGCGGGAGGACGGGGTCGCGGAGTCGGCCGGCCTCGACGCGCGGGCTGCGACGGCTTTCGCGACCGCGGCGGCCGGCTCGGGCGGCATCGTCCGCGGCGGTGCGGGTGGTGGGCTGCTGTCCGCGGCACCGCCCAGCGCCGAGGTGCTCGCCCGCATCGAGGGCCTCCCCGCGCTGACCGGCGAACCCGAGGTTCCGCGCGCGGACACCCGTGCCGCGGACCCGGAATTCGGCCTGCGCCGACTGATCCGGCCCCTGCGCGGACCGCTCGCGCTGGGCCTGCTCCTGGTGGGGCTGGACGCACTCGCCCAGATCGCGGTGCCGGTGCTCGTGCGGACCGGGGTCGATCGGGGAGTCCTCTCGGGGGTCCACGCCGCGCTGCTGCTCGCCGCGCTGGCGACGCTGCTGGTGGTGCTGGCGGACTGGGCGGTGAACGTCGCGCAGATCCGGGTCACCGGACGCACCGGCGAACGTCTCCTGTACACGTTGCGGGTCAAGACGTTCGCGCAACTGCAGCGACTCGGACTGCAGTACTACGAACGCGAACTCGGTGGCCGGATCATGACCCGCATGACGACCGACGTCGACAGCCTGTCGAACTTCCTGCAGACCGGGCTCGCCACGGCCGTCGTCAGCGTGTTCACCATGGGCGGGGTGCTGGTCACCCTGCTGCTGATCGACGCGCGGCTCGCGCTGGCGCTGGTGGTGCTGGTGCCGGTCCTGGTGATCTCCACGGTGGTCTTCCGGCGCAAGTCGGTGCCCGCGTACGCGGATGCCCGCGACCGGGTCGGCATCGTCAACGCCACCCTGCAGGAGAACGTCACCAACATTCGGGTCACCCAGGCGTTCCGCCGGGAGGACCGCAACGCACTCCAATTCGCCCGGCGGGCATGGGCGTTCCGCGACTCGCGGCTGCGGGCGCAGCGCTACATGGCGGTGTACTTCCCGTTCGTCGAGTTCCTGTCCGTCGTGGCGACCGGGCTGGTGCTCGGTGTGGGCGCCGCCCGGATCTCGGCGGGCACCCTCACCGTCGGGACGCTGATCGCCTTCGTGCTCTACGTGGAACTGTTCTTCGCCCCGGTCCAGCAGCTCTCGCAGGTGTTCGACGGGTATCAGCAGGCCGTCATCGGGCTCGGCCGCCTGCGCGACCTGATGCGCACACCGACCACCACACCCCACGCCGACGACCCGGTGGTCGTCGAACAGCTCAGTGGTGCAGTCGAATTCGACGACGTCCACTTCTCCTACGCGTCCGGCGCCGGGGAGGCGCTGCGCGGGGTGGCGCTGCGGATCGAACCGGGGGAGACCGTCGCCCTGGTGGGGCAGACCGGTGCCGGGAAGTCGACCGTGCTCAAACTGCTCGCGCGGTTCTACGACGCGACCTCCGGCGCGGTCCGCGTGGACGGCCACGACACCAGGGACCTCGACCTCGCCGCGTTCCGGCAGCGGCTCGGGGTGGTGCCACAGGAACCGCACCTGTTCGGCGCCACCGTCCGCGACGCGATCGCCTACGGACGGCCGGGAGCCGCCGACGCCGAGGTTGAGGCGGCGGCCCGCGCCGTCGGCGCCCACGCCATGATCGCGGCGCTGCCGCGCGGGTACCTGCAGCCGATCGGAGAACACGGCCGCAACCTGTCCGCCGGGCAGCGTCAGCTGCTCGCCCTCGCCCGGGCGGAACTCGTCGACCCCGACCTGCTGCTGCTCGACGAGGCCACCGCGTCCCTCGACCTCGCCACCGAGGAGCGGGTGCGGGTGGCGACCGCGAAACTCACCCGGCGCCGCACCACGCTCGTGGTCGCGCACCGGTTGACCACGGCGGCGCAGGCCGACCGGGTGGTGGTCCTCGACCGCGGCCGGGTCGCCGAGGTCGGCACCCACGACGAGCTCCTGCGGCGCGGCGGCGCGTACCGCGAGCTGTGGGACGCCTACGCGCCGTCGGTGCCCCTGAGCGTCCCGTGACGACTCAGTCGACGAGGGACACCGACGTCACCCGGTGCAGCGTGAAGCGCCGGATCGCGCCGTCCACGGGGTCGAACGCGTCGAGCTGACCGCCCCCCACACTGACCGGGTCGACGATCCGTTCCGACGCGATGCCCTGCGGGTCGACGTAACCGATCCGAACGCTGCGCTTGACCTTGACCGCGAGTTGCAGCAGCGCCATCGTCGCGGCGCTGCCCGCGCGGGTGCCGTCCGAACGGACCCCGCTCCCGCGCGGGGTCGACGCCGCGCGCTCCCCGGCCCGCAGCTGCCGGACGAGCTGGTCGAGTTGGTCCGCGGTCGGGGGAGCGGGCAGCCGGCGGGTGCCCCGCTCGCGGCGTCGGGGGACCCGTGCGCCGTGCGGGCGCAGGTCGACGATCGCGCCCGACGAGTCCTCGCCCGCCGGCGCGAACCCGGCACCGCGCAGCAGTTCGAGCACGTCGCCGAGCGGGGCCTGCGAGACCGCCACCGTCGGCGCCAGCGCCCGCAGCGCCAGCGACTCCGCGACCGGCGACGACAGCACCTCCGCGAGCATCGCCGGATCGTCGCACCGGACGAACGACTGCGCGATCCCCGCCCGCAGCCGGCCGTGGCGGCGGGCGACGTCGTCGATCAGGTACGTCAACGCCTGCGGCACCGGCGTCTTCGAGTGCGTCTCGAACAGGGCGTGCAGTTCGGTCGCGGTGCGTCCGGCGTCGAGGGCGCGCCGCACGCTCGCCTCGCCGACCCGGTACACCGTCGCCGCACCCGCGGACTCGACGTCCGCGACCAGCGTCAACCGGGCCAGCAGGTCGGGCACCAGCGGTCCGGGCGCCACCACCGTCAGGTCCGCCTGCACGAGGACGTAGTCGATCGGCGTCGGCAGGGCCGCGACCATCTCGGCGAGCACCGACTCCGGCGGCGCGCCGTGCAGCATGCTGCGGCCCGGCGAGGACAGCGCGCCCCGGCCGATCAGCCCGACCGCGGTGGCCTCGGACAGGGTGTGCTCGATCGCGGACGCCCCGAGCCGCGCCGACCAGCGCGGCCGCCGCCAGGCGACGATCGCGGCCACCTCGGCCGCGGCCGCACCGACGCCGGAACCGAGTTCGGCGACGACGTCGAGGACGAACCGACGGTCCCGCGGCGCGCCCGACGCCCGCACCTCTTCCGACAGCGCCGCGATCGGTTTGTCGTTGGGGTCGCGCAGCCCGACGACCCACGGGCGCCGGGCCAGGTCGAGCCAAGTCTGGGCGAGCAGCTGCCAGCGGTGGGCCGGTGCGCTGTCGCGCCACGCGTCCGCGGCCGAGGTCGGCGCCCAGTAGTCGTCGCCGGTGTCCGCGGCGGGCAACGGGTCGGGAAGGCCGCTCGAGATCAGCCCCGCGGCCGCCAGGAGTTCGGCGAGCAGGCTGATCCGTGCCTCGTCGACGCCGGTGACCTTCGCGAGCCTGCGCGCCTCACGGACGCCGAGGCCGCCCGCCTTGAGCGCCGGCGCGGGGTGGTCGCCGAGGGCACCGAGCAGGATCTCGCAGTGCCGGAGCAGTTCGAGTGCCTCACCCGCGGCCGCCGCGTTGACGTCGCCGATCTTGTGCTTGCGGCCGGCGACGGGCGGCGGCGTCAGCGTGCGGGGATCGGTGACGGTCTCGCCGCGCAGGACCTGACCGACCTGATACGGAAGTTCGACCGTCTGCTCGTCGATCCAGGCCAGCAGGCCCGCCGCCAGGAGCCGTTGCACCGGGCGATCCGCCGGGGTGCCGGGGGCGGCGTCCCGGGTGCGGCCGATCGGCGAGCTGGTCGCGAGGGTGTCGATCAGGCGGCGCTCCGCCTCGGTGAGCTCGGCGAGCGCCGCGCTGATCTGGTCGGCGGTCAGCGGGGTGACGGACTGGTCGACCCGCCAGCCGACCGCCTCCCGGGCCGAGGGCACCACCCGCAGCACCTTCGTGCCCCACACCAGGGCCCGGTCGCGCAACGCCGTCAGGGCCCGGTCCACGGCCCTGACCGGCGCGCGCCCCGCGACCGCGTCCGCGAGCTGCTCGCGCCGTACCCCCGCCTCGGCGGCGCCCTCCCGCGCGAGCAGACCGATGAGCGTGAGTTCGAGCACGCTCAGGTCGTCCGCGGCCCGCAGCACCGACGCGCGCTGCTCCGCCCGGGTGGCCAGCACCGACAGGTTCGCCGGCGGCGGCACCGCGAGATCCGGGCGCAACCGCAGCAGTTCGGCCAGCTCATCGTCGCTGCGGGCACCGAGCCAGGTCGCGAGGCTGTCGGTCGCGGGGGCGGGGTCCGTGTCGGTCATCGCCTATCAGAGTAGGGCGTACGTCCCGAACCGGGATTCGCCGGACACTGTCGGTGGCGCGACCGGGTGCCTTCTCCCACACCTGGGCTGTACCGCGTACGGACTCGGTGTCAAAATGGCCTCGTGGCTAACAAAACGAACAAGAACAACTACGTTGATCCGGGCTGGCCGTCGCACCTCGAGGAAGGTGACCACGCGGTCACCGAACTCTCGTCCGCCCGTTCCGGTGGACTCTCCCCGTTCGGCGAGGAGACCGAGTTCCCGCGTCCGGTGGAGGAACTGCCCTACACCCATCCGGTTACCGTCATCAACCGGTGACGACCCGGACCGAGCGCAGAAAGGCCCCGCAACCGAATCGGTGCGGGGCCTTTCTCGTGCCGAGGGGTCGGCGTTGCGCGAGCCGGACCGTCAGCCCTGCGCGAGCAGGGGCGCGTAGGTCTTGAGGAACTCGATGACCTGCGGGTTGAGCTTGGCCTGCGCGTAGAGGGCCTCGATCTGCGGATCGACGGCGATGCCCTGCGCCTTGACGGCCTCGAGGGTGCTGTCCAGGGACTCGAGCACGTCGGCGGTGCCGTCGACGGTCGGGATGCTGGTGACGGCCGGGGTCTCGGCCGGGGCGGGCGCCTCGGGCTCGGCGACCGGCGCGGTCCGCGGGGTCGGGCCGCTGGTCAGGCCGAGCTTCGCCGAGCAGGACGGCCACGCGCCCCAGCCCTGCGACGCGAGGACCTTCTCGGCGACCGCGATCTGCTGCTCACGGGTGGCCTGGTTGGCGGTGGCGGCGTACTGCCCGCCGCCGTGCGCGGTCCACGTGCTGGGGGAGAATTGCAGGCCGCCCTGGTAGCCGTTGCCGGTGTTGATCGACCAGTTGCCGCCGGCCTCACACTGAGCGAGCCGGTCCCAGTCGGAGTCGGGGGCCGCGTTGGCGGGGGCCGCGAAGGCCGCACCCGCCGCGCTGAACACCGCGGTGGTCACGACGACCTTCGCAGCGGTCTTGCGCGTGTTCGTGGGCTTGCGATGGCGTCCAGCGCTCATGGAGGTTCCTCTCCGCACGCGCCTGCGAGGTCAGCTGTCGGGTTCGGGCTGAGAGGTCGCCCGGCCGTGATCGCTCCGTGATGGGCGCGAAAAACGGCTTCACCCCAAGGAAGGCCGTGTGCTCGCCTTCCGGTGTCCACCGGGGACGTGGGTCCCCCGTCCTCGTCCCTGGGTTCTCCTGTGGGAATCCGTTCCGCGGGACAAGGTTTGGCGCGGCGGTCCGGACTGGCCGGAACTCCGACCGGGTTCGACCGTACGTGCCCGACCGCGGTGAGTCACCTCCAACCGAGATCGCGTGTTTTTCGGCGTGTTGATCGAAATTTGGCGCGTTTCCGCAGGTCAAAGCGACTGTGTCCGGCCGAGACCGGGCCGTGATGCAACCGTTACGTGAGGCAGATCACAAGCCTTGGTGGGCGCGACCTGGGGGATGCGGCGGGTGCGGTCGGGGGCGCGGACACCGGGCCGCGCGAGGTCCCCGCCGGCGGTCACGCGGCGGCGGTGGCAGGGCGAGCGCGCCGGAGCGGAGGGGAGGGGCCGACCGCCCCGCATCCGTGATGCGCGGCGGGGTCGTCCGGGACTGCGTCAGGGATTGCCGGGTTGGTACGGGTACGGCGTCGACGGGTACGACGGCGTGGAGACGTCGACGATGTCCTTCCCGAGCGGCATCAAGGAGATCGGGATCATCTTCAGGTTCGCCAGGGCCAACGGGATACCGATGATGGTGATCGCCATCGCGATCGCGCTGATCAGGTGGCCGATGGCGAGCCAGATTCCGCACAGGATCAGCCAGATCACGTTTCCGATCAGCGACCCCACCCCCGACGTCGGCTTGTCGACCACGGTCTTGCCGAACGGCCACAGCGCGTAGACGCCGATCCGGAACGAGGCGATGCCGAACGGGATCGTGATGATCAGAATGCAGCAGATCACCCCGGCGACGAAGTAGCCGAGCGCGAGCCACAGGCCACCGAAGATCAGCCAGATGATGTTGAGGATCAGTCTCATGTTTGCCCATCTCTCCGGACGCGACGTCCGGCGCGCAGTGCGGACACGATGCCGAGCAGGAATCCGAGCGGGAAGGCGAGGGCCGTCAGGTACAGCGCGAGACCCGGGGTGTGCCCGGTCGCCGCGACGACGAAGATCGCGACGACGGCCGCGACGCCGATGACGAACAGGGCCAGGGAAATGCGGAACAGCAGTCCTCCGGACGCGGGCGCGGTGCCGTCGGAGGGGGTCTCGGTGCCGGGTGATTGAGGGGCCACATGCCCACCGTATCCCTCGCAAACCCGTGTGCCGGAGCAGGGCACGCAGGGGTAGAATGCGAGTCATCGCGTCCCACACACGGTGGGGCGCGTTCGTTTATGTGGTCGTAATCGACGTGGATGAGCAGGTGACGCAGTGCCTACCGGCAAGGTGAAGTGGTACGACGTTGACAAGGGCTTCGGATTCCTCTCGCAGGACGAGGGCGAAGACGTGTACGTCCGGTCGTCGGCGCTGCCCGCGGGAGTCGAGGGTCTCAAGGCCGGCCAGCGGGTGGAGTTCGGCATGGCCGCCGGACGCCGCGGACCGCAGGCGCTGAGCCTGAAGGTGCTCGACCCGGCACCGACGCTGCGGCAGAGCGGCGGCAGCCGCCGCGACGAGGGCACCCGCAAGCACACGCCCGACGAGCTTCACGGCATGGTCGAGGACATGATCACGCTGCTCGAGGCGAAGGTGCAGCCGGACCTGCGCAAGGGTCGGTACCCCGACCGCAAGACCGCGCAGCGTATCTCCGAGGTCGTCCGGGCGGTCGCCCGCGAACTCGACAGCTGACCACCCGCAGGCTGCGCACGACAAGCTGCACAGACAACTGGAGCCCCCGGTCGAATCGACCGGGGGCTCCAGTTGTCTGTGGGTGCGCTCGGCTACTCCGCGGACTGATCTGCGGACTGCTCGGCGGGCGCCCGCATGTCCTCGGGCAGCGTCTGGATCGCCCACACGGGAGCGAAGTCGCCGGACGACGGCTGCTGGATGATCACGCCGAGCAGCTGCTCGTTCTCGCGTGTGGGCACCGTCACCGAGTACGCGTCGCCCGCGGTGTAGTCCCGGTAGCCGTCGAACACCTCACCGGTGCGCGGATCGCCGAACTGGACGTTGAGCCGCCAGTCGCCCTCGGCGACCTCCTTCGGCAGCGAGAGCTGCAGCGGCGACCCGGCGGGCACCGCCAGGTTCGCGACCGTGAGGTCCGCGCAGCGCAGGCTCGCGTCGCAGAGGCCCGCCTCCACGTCGACGGTGTTGCCGTGCGCGAAGGCGGTGATGGTCGGCAGGGTCTCGGGGGCGTCGCGGACGAGCATCGTGACGACCGCGGCGAGTCCGCCGGCCGCCACCAGCACCACCACGACCACCGCTGCGAGGATCTTCTTCGTCCGGGCTTGCAAGGTCATCAGGTTCCGTTCTCGTTCTTCGTACCCGCCCGGTGGGACGGGTCCGTGTCGGTCGGCCGGGCTGCGGCCGAATGCTGTGGTGTGGGCTCTGCGGGAGCCTCCTGGTTCGCGTGCTCGGGGCGTTTGCCGCCGAGGCCGGGAAGCAGCGTGCGGCCACGGTACGTCAGCACGGTCTGGATCAACCCGAAGACCAGCACGACCGAGACGACGGTGAAACCGATCCAGTACTGCGTCGGGAGCAGCACACCCAGCGCGCCTCCGATCACCCAGCTCAGTTGCAGCACCGTTTCGGAGCGGCCGAATCCGGACGCGATGGACTCCTCGGGCAGATCCTGCTGCAGTGACGCGTCGAGGGAGACCTTCGCCAACGCGCTCGCCGCGGATGCGACGAGGGTGGCCAGGGCCGCGGACAGCAGGCTGTCGGTGACGGCGGCGAGGATCGCGACGAACGTCACGGCCGCGGTGCAGCGCAGCACGATCACCGCGGGCCGGCCGAGCTTGAGCCGGGCGCCGGTGGCGTTGCCCGCGAAGTTGCCGATGCCGGCCGCGGCGCCGACCAGGCCGAGCATCGCGGCCTGTACCAGTGGGTCGTGTTCGGTGCGGGACTTCGCGACGAACGCGATGTAGAGGGTGAGGAATCCGGTCAGGACCCGGATGGTGCTGTTGCCCCACAGCCCGGTGATCGTGGCGCGGCCGAGGGGCTGCCGCCGTGTGGCGGGCGAGATCGCGTCCTTCTGCTCCCGGGTGATGACCTCGGTGACGGCGTCGCCGCGGTGGTAGGCGAGGGTCGCGGGGACTTCGCCCTCGGTGACCTCCACCCACGCCGGGATCCGCATGCTCAGGTAGGCGCCGACGACGGTGATCGCGGCGGTCAGCCACAACACGCCGGTCGACCCGAACGCGATCGCGACCAGACCGGCGACCGCGCCCGCGAAGATCGTGCCTCCGATCAGGCCGAACACCGTCAGTCGGGAGTTCGTGCGCACCAGGTCGATGTCCGGTGGCAGCACCCGGGGTGTCACGGCGCTCTTGAGCACCGAGAACGACTTGCTGAGCACCAGCATCCCCAGCGCGCACGGATACAGCGCCCAGCTGTCGAAGTTGAACACCAGCAGGACGGCGAGGACGGTGCGCAGCGCGAACGACGCGGCGAGAGCCAGTCGGCGGCCGTGCTGCAACCGGTCGAGGGCCGGGCCGATCAGCGGCGCGATCACCGCGAACGGGGCGATCGTGATCAGCAGGTACAGCGCCACCTTCGTCTTGTCCTCGCCGGTGGCGGCGGAGAAGAACAGTGTGTTCGCCAGGGCGACGGCGATCGCGGCGTCGGTGGCGAAGTTCGCCATCACCGCGTACGTCAGGTGCGTCAGGCCGGACTCGTCGGCGCCGTCCGCGGTCGCGGCGCGGCGGAAGGTGGCGATACCGCGGTTCGTCAGCTCCCGGCTGCGCATCGCCGCGACCCGGGTGACGGTCAGCTTGCGCGGAATCGGGGGCGGCTTCGGACCACCCGGTTTCGACGACCGGATCTGCTCGGTCGGCTGCTCACGGGGTGTGTCGTTCGGTGCGGCCGTGCCGTTGGCCCCGGACTGCGGGGTGCCGGTCGGGGGAAGCGGTTCGCGGCGTCCGGACACGCGCCGCGACGGGGGGTAGTTCTCGTAACCGGGGTGGACGCCACCGCGACCGGCGTCGGCCTGAACCCGGTGCCTGTCGGGTTCGGAGGGGTCGCGCGGTCCGGTCACGGGTCCAATTCTCTCCTAGTTCACGCGTGGACTACCACAGGCCCCACCGCGTGTGGTCCGGTCAGGAGACGAAACGCACGTCGAACACGAGCGGATACAGCTTGCCGGTGATCAGGAATCGATCCGTGCCCGGCAGTGCGGCGATTCCGTTGAGGACGTCGGCGCCGCGTTGCTGCTCGGCGGTCAGCAGGCCGGACGCGTCGATGACCGCGACGACGGCGCCGGTGTCCGGGTCGATCCGCACGATGTCCGAGGTCTGCCACACGTTCGCGTACACCAGCCCGTCGTCCGTGCACTCGAGTTCGTTGAGCATCTCGACCGGTTCTCCGTCGAGGGTCACCGCGACGGTGCCCACCGGGTCGAACGTCTCCGGATCGCGGAACGTCAACGTGTCGGATCCGTCGCTCATCACCAGCCGGTCCGGCTGCGCGCACAGTCCCCACCCCTCGCCCTCGTACTCGACCCGCGACCGTTCGGCGAGGGTGTCGCGATCGCGGGCGAAAGCCACGTGGTCCTGCCACGTCAACTGCCAGACGGTGTCCCCGGCGACCGTCAGGCCCTCGCCGAACATCTCGTCCGGCAGTGGGACGCGGACCCGTTCGACGCCGGTGTCGAGGTCGCGGGCGCTGATGTACGAGCGGCCGACCAGACCGGTCCCCTCGACGAGTTCGCCGCCGGAGACTTCGAGCCCCTGCGTGAACGCCGCGGTGTCGTGCGGCGCGGTGCCGACGACCTCGGCGTGCAGTCGCTGCACCGGGCTCGGCGAGTCCGCGGTACTGCCGGTGTCGGAGGCCGCGGCGCACCCGCCGACGGTGAGAGCGGTCAGTGTCGCGACGAGGCCGAGGAGCCGATGCACAGTCACAGGGGCAAGCATGGCAGCCCGATCGGGTGCACGGAGCACACGATGCGGCAAAATAGGGGTGTGAGTGCGCAGTCTGCCCCCGATCTTGCCCCCGTGCGTCCGCTGTTGGCCGACGCCGTGGAGTTCGCCCGCCAGGCGTTGACCGATCTCGGTGAGGTTGCGGTGGGTGCTCACCTCGGTGTCACCGCCGACGACGAGTACACGGCGACGCACCGGTTCGACACGACGCTGCCCGGCTACCACGGATGGCAGTGGGCGGTGGTGCTGTCCGCGCTGCCCGACTCCGACCGCGTCACGGTCAACGAGTCGGCGCTGCTGCCCGGTCCCGAGGCGCTGGTGGCGCCCGAGTGGCTGCCGTGGGAGGAGCGGGTTCGCCCCGGTGACCTGACGCCCGGCGACCTGCTGGCTCCGCGTGTCGACGACCCGCGGCTGGTGCCCGGGTACGTCGCGAACGGCGACCCGGTCGTCGACGACCTGGCCCGCGAGGTCGGTCTCGGCCGCAAGCAGGTGCTCAGCCTGGAGGGTCGACAGGACGCCGCGCAGCGCTGGCACGACGGCGACCACGGTCCGGACACCGAGATGGCGAAGGCCGCGCCGTCGACCTGCGCGCTGTGCGGGTTCTACCTTCCCCTCGCCGGGTCGCTGCGCGCCGCGTTCGGGGTGTGCGGAAACGAGATGTCCGCCGACGGGCACGTGGTGCACGCCGAGTACGGCTGCGGCGCGCACTCGGACACCGAACTGCCGTCCGGCGCGGGCACCCCGAAGTACGACGCGTTCGACGACGGCGCCGTCGAGGTGGTCACCCTCCCGCCGACCGCAGGGGGCGCGAGCGCCGAAGGCGCCGAGACCGAGACGCCGCGGACCGAGACCGAGGCCGAGCCCACGGGGGCGAGCGCCGAGGTCGAGCAGCCGGTCGCGGGCAGCGCGGAGCCGGAGCAGGCCGAGAGCACGCCGGCCGACACGGAAACGGACGCGGCATCGACCGACTGACGGGAGCCGACCCCTTCGACGCGGACGGGCTGCGGGCCGCGACCCTGCTGGCGTGGACGTCCTCGCCGACGCGGTTGCGGGAGGACGCCGCGACGGAAGCGGACCTGGTGCGCGGCGGGTACCGCGATCGCGTGCTCACCGAGCTGGCGCAGAACGCCGCCGACGCCGCGGCGCGGGCGGGCGTGCCGGGCCGGCTCGAGGTGCGGCTCGACGGCGACCGGCTGTCCGTCGCGAATGTCGGTGCGCCGCTGGACCGGTCCGGTGTGCAGGCGCTGTCGGCGCTGCGGGTGTCGGGCAAGAGCGAGGGCGTCGGCAGGTTCGGTGTCGGGTTCACCGCGGTGCGTGCGATCAGTGACGAGATCGACCTGCGCTCGACCACGGGATCGGTGACGTTCTCCGCTGCCCGGACGGCCGCCGAACTGGACCGCGCCGGACTTCCCGTGCCGGAGCAGGGACTTCCGGTGCTGCGGCTCGTCTGGGCCACCGACCACCCCCCGGCGCCGGGATTCGACACGGAGGTCGTGCTGACGCTGCGTCCCGGCGTCGACGGTGCCGCGCTCGCGGCGGGTATGGGCGACGAGGTGGTCGACCTTCTTCTCGAACTTACTGCGCTGCAGTCGATTCGGATCTGCGGGCGTGAGTTCTCGCGCGCGGAGCGGGAACTCGGCGGCGGACTGAGCGAGGTCGCCGTCGGCGATCGCACCTGGTGGCAGTACACCACGGCCGCGGCCCGGTGGCTGGTCCCGATCGTCGGTGGCGTTCCTGCGCCCTCGCACGGCGACGTGCTGCGCGCCCCGACCCGGTCCGACGAGGAGCTCTCGCTGCCCGCGCTCGTCGTCGCCGACGTCGCACTGCAGCCCGACCGGCGGCGGATCCTGCCCGGGGCGGCGATCGGCCGCCTCGGCGCCGGCTACGCGGAATTCGTTGCAGCCCTGCCTGGTTCGATGCGACCCGTGCTCGTGCCGCTGCCGGGATTCACCCTCGGCGAGGTCGACGCGCAGCTGCGGGAGGCGGTGCTGCACGAGCTCACCGAGCATCCCTGGCTGCCTGCGGTTGCGGGGCGGGAGCTGCGACCGCGGGACGCGACAGTGCTGCCGGGGCTCACGGACGAACTCGCCGACCTGCTCGTCGACGTCGTGCCGGGACTGCTGACCCCGGACCTGTCCGGCCCGTCCGCGGCGGGTGCGTTGACGGCGGTCGGTGTGCACCGGCTCGGCCTCGCGCACCTCGCGGAGCAGTTGTCCGGCGCCGCGCGGGAACCGCGGTGGTGGGCAGAGCTGTACGAGGCGCTCACCCCGCTGGTCGTGGACGCCGTCGCGGTCGAGGAACTGGCCGCGATCCCGGTCCCGCTGACCGACGGGCGCACCGTCACCGGTCCGCGCACCGTCGTCGTCGGCCACGACCTCGGGTCGGCCGGACCGGGCGTGGACTGGCTGCGACTGGTGCCGGCGGAGGCCGCGCACCCCCTGCTCACCAGGCTCGGTGCGGGGTCCGCGACGGCCCTCGACGTGCTCACCGACCCGGCGCTGCGGGAACGGATCGAGGACCTCGACCTCGACTTCGACGACGCCGCAACGGAACTCGTCGACGTGGTGCTGCCGCTGGTCGCCGCCGCGGACACCCACGCCGCGCTGCCCGACTGGCTGGGTCTGCTACCGCTGCCCGACACCGAGGGCGAACTGCGCGCCGCCGACGAGCTGCTGCTCCCGCGGGCGCCGCTCGCCGCGGTCCTGGCCCCGGACTCACCGTTCGGCACCGTCGCGGACTCCGTCGTCGACGCCCACGGACCCGATGTCCTGCGGGCGCTCGGCGTCGGGTGGGGCTTCCCGGTGCTGCGTGCCGAGCTGCCGACGGGACCCGACCACGACCTCGACGACGAATCGTCGTGGTGGGACACCCTGCCCGACGATCCCGAGGTGCTGGTCGCGGTCCGCGACCTCGACCTGGTCGACCCCGACGCCTGGCCCGCGGCGCTGACGTTGCTGGCGTCGGATCCGGCGACGGCGAATCAGCTCGCCGACCGCGACGGCTACACGTCCTGGTGGCTGCGCAGGCACGCGCGGGTCGCGGGGGTGCCCCTCGGTTCGCTGCGCGCGCCCGACGACGGCACCTTCGACGTCCTGCTCGACGCACTGGAGCACCCCGACGCGGCCGCGGTGTCGGGCGCACTCGCCGGCGACCGCGTCGACGGCACCGCGATGGCCGAGTTGCTGCTCGACCGGCTCGCCGATGCGCAGCGGCACCCGACCCCGGCTGTCGTGGTGCGGACGCACCGGCTGCTGGCGGAAGCGACCGCGGCCGGGGTCCTCGATCTCGACGAGCTGTCGCCGCCCGCGGCGGTCCGCACCGTCGACGGCACGACGGCGGACCCGGCGCAGGCGGTGGTGCTGGACCGGGCCTGGTTCGCGGCGGCGGTTCCCGCGGACCGGCTCGTCGTGGGTGATCTCGCGTCCGCCGCGGCGCTGGCCGAACTGCTCGACCTGCCGCCCGCGTCCGAGGCGGTGCGGGGCGAGGTGCTCGGGGTCGGCCGGGTCGCGGAGTGGGAGCGGGAGCCGACGGCGGTCCTGGCGTCCGTGGTGACCGGCCGGGCGATGCCGTCGGGTGTCGTCGTCGTGCACGAGACGCTGACGGTGCGGCTGACCGGCGCGGTGCACGCCGACGTCGAGGTGCCGTGGTGGGTCGACGACTCCGGCCGCACCCATGTGGATGCTCGACGACTCGGGCCGGGGGCGACCGATGGGTGGTGATCCGCTCGATCAGGTGGTGCTCGACTGGATACTGAGTTGGCGAACA
Source organism: Rhodococcus sp. NPDC003318 (assembly GCF_042879035.1). Taxonomy (NCBI): domain Bacteria; kingdom Bacillati; phylum Actinomycetota; class Actinomycetes; order Mycobacteriales; family Nocardiaceae; genus Rhodococcus; species Rhodococcus sp. NPDC003318. The sequence goes on from NZ_JBIAOU010000002.1 coordinate 437,584, forward strand.
CCCTGGGTGGACGACCTCGTCGAGGTGATCACCCACTTCGGTGACACCGTGGTTGCCGGCGTGATCACCGTGGCCGTGGTGGTCGCGCTGCGTGTTCGCGGTCGGTCGGTGGACGCGGTGATGGTCGCCGGGGCGATGATCAGCGGGTACCTGCTGATGAGCGGGTTGAAGCTGGTGTTCGCGCGGGGCCGGCCACCGAGGCCCGACCGCCTGGTCGACGAGATCACGCACTCCTTCCCGTCCGGGCACGCGATGATGTCGGCGATCCTGGTGTGCGTGGTCGGCGCGGCCCTGGTGCGGGTCATGGGCCGGCGCAGCGCGGTCCTGTTCGTGGGTCTGGCCTTGTGGACGCTGGTGATCGGGTTGTCGCGGGTGTATCTGGCCGCGCACTGGCTCACCGACGTGATGGCCGGATGGGCACTCGGCGTCGCGTGGGCGGCGCTGTGGATCCGGGGGACGGCCCGCTACACCCGACGTCGTGAGGTGGCCCGGGTGCGGGCCGCCGCCGTCGTGCGTCGAAGCGACGACACGCAGTAGCCGCCGCACCGACACACCCGCAACGTGATTCGTTCCGGCTCAGCCGAGGCCGCGTTGCGCGGTCCGGCTCCCGCGGCGGGCGGCGCGGCGCTGCAGCAGGTACAGCCCCGTTCCCAGCACCCCGACCGCCAACCCCGCCCAGCAGATGGGCAGCGCGGACGCCCACCGGTCGCCGGACAGCAGCACCACGACCGTCGCGGCCAGCCACGCCGCCGTGCCGAGCCCGAGCACCGGCCGCGGATCGGTCAGCCGCGCCGGGAGACGGGGATCGTCGGAGGTCTCGCTCACGCCGCACACGCTACCGCGCTGCGCCGCGCCGCAGCGCTCCCCGTGCCCTATCGTGCAGGGCAGACCACCGGGCGACGAGGACGGGCACATGGCGGCAACTCCGCGGATGCTGGACACCTACTTCAAGATCACCGAGCGTGGCTCGACGCTGAGCCGTGAGGTCCGCGGCGGACTCGTCACCTTCGTTGCGATGTCCTACATCGTGGTGCTCAATCCGCTGATCCTGGGCAGCTTCTCGCCCGACGACGCGGCGGCGAAGACCGATGTGCTGGGCAACATCCTGCCGGTGACGCAGGTGGCGGCGGTGACCGCCCTCGTCGCGGGGCTGATGAGCATCGTCTTCGGCATCGTCGCGAACTATCCGTTCGGTATCGCGGCCGGGCTGGGCATCAACAGCCTGCTCGCGGTGACCATCGCGCCCCAGGTGACCTGGCCGGAGGCCATGGGGCTGGTCGTCATCGACGGCATCATCATTGTCGCGCTGGCGATCTCGGGTTTCCGGACCGCCGTGTTCAACGCCATTCCCGACGCGCTCAAGTCGGCGATCGCGGCCGGTATCGGCATGTTCATCGCGTTCATCGGATTCGTCGACGCCGGGTTCGTCCGGCGCATCCCCGACGTCGCGGGGACGACGGTTCCGGTGGGCCTCGGGATCGGCGGTTCGATCGCGTCGTGGCCGACCGTGGTGTTCGTGTTCGGTGTGCTTCTGATGGGAATCCTGGTGGCGCGCAAGGTGCGCGGCGGCCTGCTCATCGGCATCGTCGTCACCACGGTGCTCGCGGCGGTGCTCGAGGCGATCTTCGAGATCGGGCCGTCCCGGGGGGTCGACCCGAAGGGCTGGAACCTCAGCGTCCCCGGCCTGCCCGACGTGCTGGCGCAGATGCCCGACCTGTCGCTGGTCGGGGACGTCGACCTGTTCGGTGCGTTCACGCGGATCGGGGTGTTGTCGGCGAGCCTGCTCGTGTTCACCCTGGTGCTGGCGAACTTCTTCGACGCGATGGGCACGATGACCGGTCTCGGCAAGGAGGGCAACCTCACCGACGAGCACGGCACCCTCCCGAACGTGGGGAAGGCGTTGGTCGTCGAAGGCACCGGCGCGATCGTCGGCGGCGCGGCGTCGGCCTCGTCGAACACAGTGTTCGCGGAGTCGGCGTCGGGGATCGCCGAGGGCGCCCGCACGGGCTTCGCGAACGTGGTGACCGGCCTGCTCTTCCTCGCCGGGATGTTCCTGACACCGCTGTACTCGGTGGTGCCGATCGAGGCGGCGGCGCCGGCGCTGGTGGTGGTCGGTGCGCTGATGATCGGTCAGGTCCGGGACATCGACTTCACCCGATTCGACGTCGCACTGCCCGCCTTCCTGACCATCGTGGTGATGCCGTTCACCTACTCGATCGCGAACGGCATCGGCGTCGGGTTCATCACCTGGGTGGTCGTGCACGCCTTCAGCGGCAAGGCCAGGCAGATCCACCCGCTGCTGTGGGTCGTCGCCGCGCTGTTCGTCGCGTACTTCGCTGTCGGTCCGATAACTGACGCCATTACCTGACCAGGTTCGCGGCAGTGTCGTATCCTCCGGAAGTGACCTTGGATACCCGCTCACTTGCCAGCGATCTCTCGCTGGCCGTCGTTCGTCTGTCGCGGCACCTCCGCGGCCGTCGCGCCGACTCCCCGGTGTCGCTGACCCAGCTCTCGGCGCTGGCGAGCCTGGACGAACACGGGCCGATGACGCCGGGCGGGCTGGCGGCGAAGGAACGGGTGCAGCCACCGTCGATGACGCGGGTCATCGCGTCGCTCGCCGAGGCAGGTCTGGTGTCGCGGATGCCGCACCCGACCGACGGTCGGCAGATCATCGTGTCCCTCACCGACGCCGGTCACGCCCTGCTCGCCGACGAGACCAGTGCCCGCGAGAAGTGGATGACGGCGCAGCTGGCCGTGCTCGACGAGGAGCAGCTGGACGTGTTGCGCAAGTCGATCGACATCATCGGGGGCATCGTCACCAACTCGGAGTAGCGAACGCACTCGGCGGTCGCCCGGCAGTGGCGGCCGTTCGGTGTGCGGCAAGATGGTCGCCGTGGCTGACGTAATCGACATCGACGACCCCGCGGACCCCCGGCTCGACGACTTCCGCGATCTGAACTCCTCGGACCGTCGGCCCGATCTGCCCGACGGCAAGGGGCTCGTGATCGCCGAAGGCGTACTGGTCGCGCAGCGTCTGCTGGCGTCGCGTTTCCAGCCGATCAGCCTGCTCGGTGTCGACCGTCGTCGCGAGGAACTCGCCGCGGATCTCGAGGGTGTCGACGTGCCGTACTACCGGACGTCCGCCGAGGTGATGGCCGAGGTCGTCGGGTTCCACCTCAACCGCGGTGTGCTCGCCGCGGCGCACCGTCCGCCGGCCCTCGATCTCGACGACGTGCTCGCCGGGGCCCGCACGGTCGCGGTGCTCGAGGGGGTCAACGACCACGAGAACATCGGGTCGATGTTCCGCAACGCCGCCGGGCTGGGTGTGGACGCGGTGCTGTTCGGCGACCGGTGTGCTGACCCGCTGTACCGGCGGGCGGTGCGCGTGTCGATGGGGCACGTCCTGCGGGTGCCGTTCGCGCGGGTGCCCGAATGGCCCCACGGCCTTCAGCGGTTGCGGGACAAGGGCTTCCAGCTGATCTCGCTGACCCCGAACCCGTCCGCGGTGACGCTCGCGGACGCGATGACGGGGGAGCGTGTGGCCCTGCTGCTCGGCGCCGAGGGGCCCGGACTGTCCGAGTACACGATGCGCAAGACCGATGTGCGGGCCCGGATCCCGATGGCGCCGGGTACCGATTCGCTCAACGTGGCGACGGCGGCGGCGATGGCGTTCTACGAGCGGGTCCGGCTCGGATGAGCGGTCCCGCCCTGGTCGTCGCGGCGTTCTCCGCGGTGCTCCTCGCGGTGGCGGTGATCGCCTGCGGCACTGCGATGATCGCGGTGCACCCGCTGCTTGCCGTGGTCGTGAACGTCGTGGTCGTGGCGGGGGTCGCCCCGACGGTGTGGCAGTGGCGGACGGTCCCGATCTGGCGTTGGGTGGTGTACGGCGCGTCCGTGGGCGTGGCGCTGGGCTGGGTGGGTCTGCTGCTCGGCGTCGGTTGAGTGGCGGGTGCCGCGGGTTCAGCCGGCGAGTCTGCGCCACCACCGGCGCAGGCCACGGATCTCGGGCTCGTCGGGAATCGTCGGCGGTTCCTCGCCGGCCGCGTACAGGGTGAACCCGCAGACCTGCAGCTCCGCGGCAGCCGTCTCGTTCGCGGGCTCGGGATCGAAGCGCAGCCCCAGCCAGTGGGCGTTCGCGGCGTCGGCGAACTCACCGGGATCGAACGGCAGCGACTGCGGATGCGGCAGGGTCTCGATCGGGTGCCGGGCGGGATGTTCGCCCGCCCAGAAGGGACGCTCCCACACCAGCGGCAGACCGATGTTCTCGTAGATGTGTGCGGAGGACGCGCTGAACGAGCGCCGCAACGCGCCGCGCTCCCAGGTGGCGAACGCGCCCCACGGTCCCGCGGAATCCGCGCCGATCAGGTACGTGTGCTCGGACGCGAGCGGTCGCGTCCAGTGGTCGGGCAGCGTCGACGGCCGCTGCAGGGCCAGGTTCGCGCCGCAGACGACGGTCAACCCGGGATAGCAGCCGATGAACACCTCATGTCCCTGCGGTCCCGCGGAGGCGGCGAGCGAGCCGGAAGTCAATGGAACCGCGACCTTTTCGGGGTACATGCGGCCGGCCAGCGCGAGGGCGGCGTCGGAGTCGGGGTCGGGGTGGCCGCGCAGCACGGCGGCGGGGTCGGGAGCGTCGACATACCAGATCGTTGATGCTGTCGGCCCCACCGCGTCCTCGCTTTCGTCGACTCCCTAAGAGAGTACGGGGACGTCCGAATTTCGGTCGGCTCTCGGCGGGTCGGCGGCGTCGGTCACCGCTGCCTTCGGTGGCCGTCCGCCGACGGCTCCGAGGAACTCGTCGAGAACGGCCCAGGTGGTATCGCGGGCACCGGGCCCGGCGACCAGACCGAGATGGCTGCCCGGCACCGCCTCGAACCGCACGTACGGCGAGGCGGTCAGCAGCTCCGCGAGCGGCGCGACCGCGGCGGCCGGCGCGATCACGTCGGTGGTGCCGCCGACGCCGAGCACCGGCACCGTCACGTCGGCGAGCCGGACCGTGCGGCCGCCGAGGACGAATTCACCTGCCGCCAAGGCATTTCCGAGGATCAACTGGGAGCACATCTGGTGGAACACGCGGGCCGGGTAGCCGGGCATCGCCGCCATGAACCGGTCGATGGCCTCCATTCGCGCCAACGCCTCGGTGTCCGCGATGTGGCGGGCGACGAACCACGGCTTGAACAACTCACGGTGGGGGGCGGTGAGGCGGTACGACGCCTGCACGATCGGGGCGGGCAGCCCGCCGAGCAGGCGCGTGACCGCGGTGAGGGGCCGTTCCGTGGTGACCCGGCCGATCACCCGCAGCGGCGCGATCACCGGGATGCGGCGGTAGTCGATCGGAGTGCCGACGGCGGTGACGGACCGGATCGGCAGGTCGGGATGTGCCGCGGCCGTGAGCAGTGCGATGGTGCCGCCGAGGCTCCAGCCGACCACGTCGATGTCGGCGCCGTCGTGGAGGTCGGAGATGCGCCGCACCGCCTCGGGCACGATGTCGTCGACCCACGCCTCGAAGCCGAGCTCGCGGTCGCCGGCGTCCATGTCGCCGTAGTCGAGGAGGTACGGGGCGCGGCCGCCGTCGAGGAGGTGGGCGGCCAGGCTCTGGTCGGGACGGAGGTCGTAGCAGCTGGTGGACACCGCCAGCGGAGGAACCAGCAGCACCGGCAGGGCGTCGGCGGCGGGTTCGGGGCCGAATCGGTGGAGATCGCGGTGGTGTCCGGAGTGCAGCTGTTCGGACGGGGTACGCCGGACGGGCGCGACGCCGTCGCCGAACGTCAGCCCCCACGCGTTGCGGGCCGCGGTGCCCAGATCGTGCAGCGTGGGCAGATCGTCGAGAGCGAGCACGCTCGTGTCCTCCTGTGAAGACGGTTCCTCGATAAGTGTTACCAAAGGTTACTTTAATCGAGGATGGTCTCGCTGCCGGGGGTGAAAGTCAGCCGCGACCGCTGCTGCGCACCCCGAGCAGCACGTCGTCCCAGGACGGCAGGTGCGGCTTGCCGCGCTTGTCCTTGCTGCCCTGGTGCTGGGGCGCCTGCTTCGGCAGGTGGTCGTCCGCGTCGTCGTGCGTGTCGTCGTGGGGCGTGGGGTCGGGTGCCGGTTCCGGGACGGGCTCGGCGTCCACGTCCGTCTCCACGGCCGTCTCGATCGCGTCGTCGGCCGGCGCCGGATCGAGCGTCAGCGGTGCGAGGCCGCGCAGGGGTCGACCGAAGTCGGGGTCGATCAGGTCGGTGGCCGCGGAGTCGAGGGCCGCGATGGTGCCGCCGTGGCCGTCGGGCTGGTAGCGCCAGTGCGCGGCGTTGCGGGTGCGGCCCGCCTGCCACTGCAGTTGCGCCACCCAGTGACCCTCCTCGTCGCGCCAGGCGTCCCAGGTGGCGTCGTCGAGGTCGTGCCCGCGCGCACGGAACGCCATCGCCACGATCTCGGCGAGCGTCTGCACCGTCGGGCCGTTCTCCCGGACCGGGTGTCCGCCCTGCGCGAGCTCGGCGGCCCGTGCCCGTTCGAGCAGCACGGGATGGGCGTAGCGTTCGACGCGCCGGAGCGAGATGCCGGCCTCCTCGGCGACCTGCTCGACCGTCGCACCCGCCCGGATGCGGGCCTGGATCTCGCGGGGGCGCAGCTGGCTCTCGTTCTCGATCTCGATCTGGCCGAAGCGGGCCGCGTCACCGTGCGACGCGGCGCGCAGCTTGTCGTCGGCGGCGATCCGGAACCGCTCGCCGGTCTGCGGGTCGGCGCACACCACATGCGACCCACCGGGCTCGAGTCCGATCACGGAGAGTTCTCGCACATTGACCTCCTCATCGCGCCGATTTCGCGACATCGCCCGCGCCGACTGTAGTGGACCCGTGACGGGGGGTGGGGACGACACGCCACGCTGGGTGAGGTCGGCGCTCCGACGTCGGGTTATAGTCTCCAGTTCTCCTTGAGGGTTGGGTTTCGCAATGTGGGTCCGACCACACCCGTCGGCGTTACGATCAACGGACCGATGGGTCGACGTCGACGAGGACGGAGCGATGGTCGAGAGCACTTCGCAGGACCGGGGGAACGGCCTCGACTCCGCCGATGCGCAGCACCTGCGCCGCGCACTGGCGCTGGCCGTCGAAACCGGAGACGCGGGAAACCGGCCGTTCGGGGCGGTGATCGTCGATGCCACCGGCGTCGTGGTGAGCGAGGGCGCGAACTCCGTCGCGACGTCCGGTGACGTCACCGAGCACGCCGAACTCGACGCGGTCACGACCGCGTGTGCGGAGGGAAACACCGAACGCCTCGTCGGCGCCGTGGTGTACGCGTCCGGCGAACCGTGCCCGATGTGTGCGGCGGCGCTGGTGTGGTCCGGCGTGGGCCGCGTCGTGTTCGCCTCCGCCGCAGCAGAATTCGGTGAACTGCTCGCGGACGGTCCGCGGTTCGCCCTGCGGTGTGCGGACGTCATCGCCTCCGCCGACGCCGGCATCGAGGTCAGCGGACCCCACCTCGGGGACGAGGCCCTCGAACCGTTCCGGAGGTACGTCGCAGAACAGGGAATGCGGCCCTGACAGAATTGCCGCCATGTCGAATCGAAACAACATCTCGTCCGGCTCCGACTGGGAAGCGAAGATCGGGTACTCGCGTGCCGTCCGCATCGGCAACCAGGTGTCGGTGTCCGGGACCACCGCCTCGGGTCCGGACGGCCCGGTCGGCGGCGACAGCCTCGCCGAGCAGACCCGGGAGGCGCTGCGCCGCATCGTCGCCGCCCTCGCCGAGGCCGGCGCGAAGCCCGAGGACGTCATCCGCACCCGCATGTTCCTCACCGACATGAGCCGCTGGGAGGAGGCCGGCCTGGCGCACGGCGAGGTCTTCGGCGAGATCCGCCCCGCCACCACCATCCTCGAGGTCAGCAAGCTCATCGACGCCGACCTGCTCATCGAGATCGAGGCCGACGCGATCGTCGCGGAGTAGTCCGAAAACTGTGGGATTCCTCCCGGAATGCGGGAGGAATCCCACGCAAACAGAAAAACAGCCCCCGGCTCGTCGAGCCGGGGGCTGTGTCACGTGGTGATGCGGATCAGAGCTGGCCGACCACCCAGTCGATGCTCTTGGTCAGCTGGCTGACGTCCTCGGGGTCGATCGCCGGGAACATGCCGATGCGCAGCTGGTTGCGGCCCAGCTTGCGGTACGGCTCGGTGTCGACGATTCCGTTGGCGCGCAGGATCTTCGCGACCGCGGCGGCGTCGACGTCGTCGTTGAAGTCGATGGTGCCGACCACCTGCGAACGCAGCGCCGGATCCGTCACGAACGGGGTCGCGAACTCGGACGCCTCGGCCCACTCGTACAGCCGCGCCGAGGAGTCCTTGGTGCGGGCGGTGGTCCACTCCAGGCCGCCGTTGCCGTTCATCCAGTCGATCTGGTCGGCGAACATCAGCAGGGTCGCCAGCGCCGGGGTGTTGTACGTCTGGTCCTTGGTCGAGTTGTCGACCGCGATCGGCAGCGACAGGAAGTCGGGCGTCCAGCGGCCCGAGTCCTTGATCTCCGCGACCCGCTCGAGCGCCTTCGGGCTCATCAGCGCGATCCACAGGCCGCCGTCGGCGGCGAAGCACTTCTGCGGCGCGAAGTAGTAGACGTCCGCGTCGGTGATGGTGACGGGCAGGCCGCCGGCGCCCGACGTCGCGTCGATCGCGATCAGCGCGTTCTCCGAGCCGGCCGGACGCGTGACGGGCACCGCGACACCGGTCGAGGTCTCGTTGTGTGCCCACCCGATCAGGTCGACGGAGGAGTCGGCGACGATCTCCGGCGCGCTGCCCGGATCGGCGGAGACGACGACGGGATCGCCGATGAACGGGTTGCCCTTGGCGACCGACGCGAACTTCGACGAGAACTCGCCGTAGGTGAAGTGCTGCGAACGCTCCCGGATCAGACCGAACGCCGCGGCGTCCCAGAACGCGGTCGAGCCGCCGTTACCGAGCACGACCTCGTAGCCCTCGGGCAGCGAGAACAGCTCACGCAGGCCGGAACGCACACGAGCGACGACGTCCTTGACCGGCTTCTGACGGTGGCTGGTGCCGAACACGGAGGCGCCCACCTCCACCAGCGACTGCAACTGTTCGGGGCGGACCTTCGAGGGTCCGCAACCGAAACGGCCGTCGACGGGCTTGAGGTCGGCGGGGATGATCGGGGAGCTCATCAGCGATGTGTCCTTACTGCGTGGGGATGACGAGACGTGCGGGGTGGGCGGGACCGCTCAGCGGCTGATCTTGTCCCAGCCGGTGACGGACTCGGGGGTCCGGGGGCCGGGGCCGGTGTAGATGGCGGCGGGGCGGACGAGTTTGCCGAGACGTTTCTGTTCGAGGATGTGGGCGCACCAGCCGGCGGTGCGGCCGCAGGTGAACATGGCGGGCATCATCGCGGCGGGGACCTCGGCGAAGTCGAGGATGACCGCGGCCCAGAACTCGACGTTGGTCTCGATGGCGCGGTCGGGGCGGCGTTCGCGCAGTTCGGCGAGGGCGGCCTGCTCGAGTGCCGCGGCGACCTCGAAGCGCGGGGCGTTCAGGCGCTGGGCGGTGTTGCGCAGCACCCGGGCGCGGGGGTCTTCGGCGCGGTAGACGCGGTGTCCGAAGCCCATCAGCTTTTCCTTGCGGTCGAGGATGCCCTTGACCAGTGCGCGGGCGTCGCCGGTGCGTTCGGTCTCCTCGATCATCGGCAGCACGCGGGCCGGGGCGCCGCCGTGCAGCGGCCCGGACATCGCGCCGACTGCGCCGGACAGTGACGCGGCGACGTCGGCGCCGGTGGAGGCGATGACGCGGGCGGTGAAGGTGGAGGCGTTCATGCCGTGCTCGGCGGCCGAGACCCAGTAGGCGTCGATGGCGGCGACGTGTGCCGGGTCGGGTTCGCCCTTCCAGCGGACCATGAACCGTTCGGTGACGGTCTTGGCCTCGTCGATGCGTTTCTGCGGGACGGCGGGCTGGTAGATGCCGCGTGCGGACTGCGCGACGTAGGACAGGGCCATCACGGCGGCGCGGGCGAGGTTCTCGCGGGCGGTGGCGTCGTCGATGTCGAGCAGCGGCTCGAAACCCCAGATCGGGGCGAGCATCGCCAGGCCGGCCTGGACGTCGACCCGGACGTCGCCGGTGTGGATGGGCAGGGGGAACGGTTCGGCGGGCGGCAGGCCCTGGCCGAACTCGCCGTCGACGAGCAGTGCCCACACGTCGCCGAAGGTCACGCCCTGATCGACGAGGTCCTCGATGTCGACACCGCGGTAGCGCAGTGCGCCGCCGTCCTTGTCGGGCTCGGCGATGTCACTGGTGAAGGCGACCACGCCCTCGAGGCCGCTGACGAAACCTTCGGGTACTGCCGCGCTCGATGTCATCTCTCGTGGATTCTCCTCGTCCGAGTGCCGCCGGTCCGGGCCGCACTAGCCATCACCGTCGTCGGGCTCGCGTGCGTGGGGTGCAGGCACGTGTCGCCGCGGTCACCCGAGAACTCTATCCCGTTCGCCGAGGCAGGTGACCAGGGTGTACCCGGGAGTAACGTGTTCAGCTGTGTCGTCTGATGTCGAACCCCCCGCCGCGGATCCCGTCGACCTCGCGGCGATGCGGGTGGCGTACGCCGGGCAGGACCGGAATTCGTCTGCGCCGGAACTGAATCTGGACGTGACCACCGTCGCCGACGGGTGGCTGCCGCTGCTGCAGCGGTGGATCGACCAGGCCACGGCCGCCGGGACCGCGGAACCCAACGCGATGGTGCTGGCCACCGTCGACGAGGACGGACGGCCCGCGTCCCGGACTGTGCTGTGCAAGGGCCTGTCCGAGGACGGCCTGGTGTTCTACACCAACTACGGGTCGAACAAGGCGCGACAGCTGGACCGCTTCCCCCACGCCTCGGCGACGTTCGCGTGGACCGCGTTCGCGCACCAGGTCACCGTGCGCGGCGAGGTGACGCGGGTGCCGGACGAGGTCAGCGAGGCGTACTGGCGGACCCGTCCGCGCGGCTCCCAGCTCGGGGCGTGGGCGTCCGAGCAGTCGGACCGGATCGCCTCGCGCGCGGCGCTGGACGCGCAGCTGGACGAGGTGACCGCGCGGTTCGCCGACGTGGGGGAGGTGCCGCGACTGCCGGACTGGGGCGGCTACCTGCTGCGTCCGCGGACCGTCGAGTTCTGGCAGGGTCGGGCGAACCGGATGCACAACCGCGTCCTCGTGACCCGGACCGCAACGGGGTGGGTCGCGGAGCGGCTGCAACCGTAACTGGTAGAAATCCGTAGTGAAGCGAACGAGGTCCGAGGCCGCGAGCGGTGTGACGGTACACAAGCGGCGCCTGCTCGCCGACACCACTCCGCTGCGCGAACCGCACTACCGGCGGCTGTGGATCGCCGGGCTGATCACCGTGATCGGTGCCCAACTCAGCGTCGTCGCGGTACCCCAGCAGGTGTACGAGATCACCCGGTCCTCCGCATACGTCGGGCTGACCGGCGTGTTCGGCCTGGTGCCGCTGATCGTGTTCGGACTGTGGGGCGGTGCGCTCGCGGACGTGATGGACCGGCGCCGGCTCATGATGATCACCACCGCCGGGATGATCGCCGTCTCCGTGCTGTTCTGGATCCAGGCCGCGGCCGGTGTGAACAACGTGTGGCTCGTACTCGGGCTGTTCGCCCTGCAACAGGCGTTCTTCGCGGTCAACCAGCCGACCCGCGCCGCGGTGATCCCGCGACTGATCCCGGGCGACCAGCTGCCCGCGGCGAACTCGCTGAACATGACGGTCGCGCAGTTCGGGGCGATCGGCGGCCCGCTGCTCGCCGGGGTGCTGATCCCGGTCATCGGCCTGCCGAGCCTGTACCTGATCGATTCGATCGCGTTGCTGGCGACGATGTGGGCGGTGATCCGGCTGCCCGCGATCCCACCGACCGGGCAGACGACGAAGGCGGGCCTGCGCTCGGTGCTCGACGGCTTCGCCTACCTGTCGACGCAGAAGGTGCTGCTCGCGTCGTTCGTCGTCGACATCGTCGCGATGGTCTTCGGCATGCCGCGGGCGCTGTTCCCGCAGATCGCGCACGAGACGTTCGGTGATCCGGCGTCCGGGGGTCTGGCGCTGGGACTGCTGTTCGCGGCGATGTCGGCGGGTGCGGTGATCGGCGGCGTGTTCTCCGGTTGGCTGCCCCGCGTCCGGCGACAGGGCCTCGCCGTCGTGGTGTGCATCGTGCTGTGGGGTCTGGCGATGGTCGGCTTCGGCGTCGCCGTCGGGTTCGCGAACCCGCAGAGTTCGGCGGTGCTGCTGTGGGTGGCGGTGGCGTTCCTCGCGTTCGGCGGCGCCGTCGACATGGTGTCGGCGGCGTTCCGGTCGACGATGCTGCAGCAGGTCGCGCCCGACGACATGCGCGGGCGGCTGCAGGGCGTGTTCATCGTCGTGGTCGCCGGCGGTCCCCGGATCGGTGACGTGCTGCACGGCGCGGCGGCGTTCGCGTTCGGCACCGCCGTCGCGGCGGCCGGTGGCGGCGTGCTCGTCGTGATCGGCGTCGCGGTGTGCTGTCTGGTGTTCCCGGCGTTCCTGCGGTACCGCGTCGGACGTCCCTCCCCGACGCCCGCGGACTCCGGGGTCCGCGCCGACGGGTGACCTGGGCCCGACGGCCCAATGTGGTTGGGGTACTTGCGCGATCGTCGGCTTCGGGGACACTGGGCGCCATGGGTGTGCCCGTGTACAGGATCCGGTCCGGTGACCACGAGGCGGAGGTGGTGGCCCGCGGGGCCGGTCTGCGCAGCCTCACCCGCGCCGGTCGGGCGCTGACGGAGAGCTGGCCCGCACAGGACCGTCCGCCGCTGTCGGCGGGGCTCGTCCTCGCGCCGTGGCCGAACCGGATCCGCGACGGCAGGTTCTACTTCGACGGCGTCGACCACCAGCTGGCGCTGACCGAACCGGCCCGCGACAACGCGATCCACGGGCTGGTGCGGCGTGACGACTGGACGTTGGTCGAGCACACCGAGAGTCGGGTCGCGCAGACCATCCGGATCGGGCTGCACAAGGGCTGGCCGTACCCGCTGCAGCTGAGCACCGTCCACGAGCTGGGCCCGGACGGTCTGACCGTCACGCACAGCGCCACCAACGTCGGCGCGGCTCCCGCCCCGTTCGGGCTCGGTGTGCACGCCTTCCTCCGGGTCGGTGACGTGCCCCTCGACGAGTGCACGCTGCGGCTGCCTGCCGGCACCCGACTGCCCCTCGATCCCGAGCGGATGCTCCCGAACGGCCCGTCCCGGTCGGTGGCGGGCACCGAGTACGACTTCACCTCCCCGAGACGCCTGGACGGGGTGCAGCTGGACACCCCGTTCAGTTCGATCCTGCCGGATCCCGACGGTCGCGCCCGGCACGAACTGCGCGCACCCGACGGCACCGGCACGCTGCTGTGGACTGACCGCGCGTTCGGCTGGGTGCAGGTCTTCACCGCCGACCCGGCGCACGGGCAGGGCTACCCCGAGCGGGGCCGGGCGCTGGCCGTCGAGCCGATGACGTGTCCGCCGGACGCGTTCAACTCGGGGATCGATCAGGTGGTCCTCGTTCCCGGCGCGAACTGGTCGGGTACATGGGGAATCACTGCGGTGTGACGTCAATCGCCAGGTCAGGGCGTTTCGTTTCGTTCGCACCAGGCAGAACAGCGACCCACCCTGGGCGGCCGGGGGCAACTGGGACTAGGTTCTCTAATCGACTGACTATTGCAACTCGCAAAGCCTCGAGTTTGAGAGGGATCCTCCGTGCCCGCTGTCGATGACACCACGCCCACACTCAGCTACCCGGGTGGCGCACACTCGATGTCGATTGCCAAAGCAACCGAAGGCAATGACGGCATCGAGCTGGGCAAGCTCCTTTCCGCGACGGGATACACCACCCTCGATCCCGGATTCGTCAACACCGCCTCCACCAAGTCGGCGATCACGTACATCGACGGCGACCAGGGTATCCTGCGTTATCGCGGGTACCCGATCGAGCAGCTCGCGGAGGGGTCGACCTTCCTCGAGGTCAGCTACCTGCTGATCTACGGCGAGCTGCCCTCGGTGGACGAACTGGCCGCCTTCACCACCCGCATCCAGCGCCACACGCTGCTCCACGAGGACCTCAAGCGGTTCTTCGACGGGTTCCCGCGCAACGCGCACCCGATGCCGGTGCTCTCGTCCGCGGTGAACGCGCTGTCCGCGTACTACCAGGACTCGCTGGACCCCGACGACCCGGAGCAGGTCGAGCTGTCCACGACCCGCCTGCTGGCGAAGCTGCCGACCATCGCGGCGTACGCCTACAAGAAGTCGGTCGGTCAGCCGTTCCTCTACCCGGACAACTCGCTGTCGCTGGTGGAGAACTTCCTGCGGATGACCTTCGGGTTCCCGGCGGAGCCGTACGCGGTGGACCCGGAGATCGCCAAGGCCCTCGACATGCTGCTGATCCTGCACGCCGACCACGAGCAGAACTGCTCGACGTCGACGGTGCGCATGGTCGGCTCCTCCGACGCGAACCTGTTCACCTCGGTGTCCGCGGGCATCAACGCGCTGTGGGGCCCGCTGCACGGTGGCGCCAACCAGGCCGTGCTCGAGATGCTCGACGAGATCAAGGCGAACGGTGGCGACACCAAGGAGTTCGTCCGCAAGGTCAAGAACAAGGAAGACGGCGTGAAGCTCATGGGCTTCGGTCACCGCGTCTACCGCAACTACGACCCGCGTGCCGCGCTGGTGAAGAAGACCGCGGACAGCATCCTGTCCAAGCTCGGCGGCGACGACGAACTCCTCGACATCGCGAAGGCGCTCGAGGAGGCCGCGCTCACCGACGACTACTTCATCGAGCGCAAGCTGTACCCGAACGTCGACTTCTACACGGGTCTGATCTACCGCGCGATGGGCTTCCCGACGCGCATGTTCACCGTGCTGTTCGCGATGGGCCGGCTGCCCGGCTGGATCGCGCACTGGCGCGAGATGCACGAGGATCCCGCCACCAAGATCGGCCGTCCGCGGCAGATCTACACGGGCTACACCGAACGCAACTACGTCGACCTGGGAAGCCGGTAACCAATGAGCAACGCACCCGAGATCGAGCCCTGGGACGGCCCCGCGCCCACCGAACTGGTCATCGAGGACGTCACCGTCGGTGACGGTGCCGAGGCCACGCCCGGTTCCAAGGTCGAGGTCCACTACCACGGCGTCGAGCTGGACAGCGGCGAGGTCTTCGACTCGTCGTTCCTGCGCGGCGAGTCCATCACCTTCCCGCTGGCCGGTCTGATCGCCGGCTGGCAGGAGGGCATCCCCGGGATGAAGGTCGGCGGACGCCGCAAGCTGGTCATCCCGCCGGAGCTGGCCTACGGCCCCGCGGGCTCCGGGCACCAGCTGTCCGGCAAGACGCTGATCTTCGTGATCGACCTGCACGACGTCGTGGTGCCGCCGCCGGTTCCGGAGGTGGAGGCGGCCACCGGTCCTGCACCCACCGAGCTCGTGATCGAGGACATCACCGTCGGTGACGGCGACGAGGCGCAGCGCGGCGGTGTCGTGGACGTGCACTACCACGGCGTCGAGTACGACACGAACGACGTCTTCGACTCCTCGTTCCAGCGCGGCGACTCGGTGAAGTTCCCGCTCGGCCGGCTGATCCCCGGCTGGCAGGAGGGCATCCCCGGGATGAAGGTCGGCGGGCGTCGCAAGCTGACCGTTCCGCCGGAGCTCGCCTACGGTGCCGCCGGCTCGGGGCATCCGCTCGGGGGCAAGACGCTGGTCTTCATCATCGACCTGCTCGGCACCAACTGAATTCGATTCGTTCGACGGGGGGCCCGCATCGCACGCCGATGCGGGCCCTCCGTCGTTGATCCACCCGCGTTGATCCACCCCCGCGGCTGAAGGTGCCCTTCGTTGAACTGGTCCCCGGAAGTTGGACTGGGTAATCGGAAGCCTAGGCGGCGAGGGCTTGGGCCCGGTATGTGACCGGGCTCAAGCCGTCGAGCTTGGTGGAGATCCGTTCGGTGTTGTACCA
>NZ_JBIAOU010000003.1:0-106201 GCF_042879035.1 Rhodococcus sp. NPDC003318
CGCTGCCCCTCGGACAACGAACTTCGTGCATCCATGACACCACTCCCCGGAAGTCGGAACCGAATTTCGCAGTCCAACTTCCGGGGACCAGTTCAGCGAAGGCCACTTTCAGCCGGGAAACGGGGCGGGGATCAGCCGGGAAACGGGGCGGGGATCAGGCGGGGATCAGGGTCGGTACGGGTCTACCCGCTGCACGGGGGGTGCGGTCTTCCAGTCGGGGAGGCCCAGTTCCGGGGTACCGACGGGGGACTTGCCGCCGGACAGGTGCGTCCACTGCGCGTGGTTCAGCTGGTGGATGGTGAAGCACGCGTCGAGTGCGGTGCTGAACCCCATTGCGTCCTGGCTCTGGTTCACCGACTCCTTCACGAGCAGCGCCGCCATGGTGGGGACCTGCGCGATCCGGCGGGCGAACTCGAGGGTCCGGTCGCCCAGCTCGTCGGCCGGGAAGATCTTGCTGACCATGCCGAGCGCGCGGGCGTCCTCGGCGTCGAGGCAGTCGCCGGTCAGCAACAGTTCCTTGGCCTTGCGGGGCCCGAATTCCCAGGGGTGGCCGAAGTACTCGACGCCGCACATGCCGAGACGGGTCGCGACGACGTCGGCGAACTGGGTGCCCTCCGCCGCCACGATGAGGTCGCACGCCCATGTCAGCATCAGCGCCGCAGAGAAGACGTTGCCGTGCACCTGGGCGATGGTGATCTTGCGGAGATTGCGCCAGCGGCGGGTGTTCTCGTAGAAGTAGTGCCACTCCTGGTGCAGCCGGGACTCGACGAGGTCGTGGGTGGCGCCGGTGCAGGTGAACGACCAGTGCTGGTCCGGTCCGGGGGTGCGCTCCGCCTGGTAGTCGGAGCTGCCGAGGTCGTGGCCGGAGGAGAAGACGGGTCCGTCGCCGGCGAGAATCACCACGTGCACGGTGTCGTCCGCTTCGGCGCGGAGGAAGGCCTCGGTGAGTTCGACCAGCAGGCCCCGGTTCTGGGCGTTGCGATACTTCGGACGGTTCAACACGATTCGGGCGATGGTCCCGTCGTCGTGGGTTTCGTAACGCAGGTACTTGTAGGTGACGGCGGTGGTGGGATCCGCTGCGACTGTGGTCATCGGGAGTGTCCTTTCGGGTCAAACGATCGAGGTCGACGTCTGGACGAGTACGAGGGCCTGGTCGAGGAGGGACTGCGAGACGCCGTGGAAGCGCTGCCCCAGCGCGGCGTCCGCCTTGCCCGCACACGCCCGCGCATGCGTGCCCTCGAGGATGATGGCGAGCCGGTAGCAGGCGAGGACCTGGTACCAGTCGAAGTCGGTCATGTCCCGGCCGGCGGCGCGACCGTAGTGCGCGATCAGCTCGGCGCGCGACGGCAGCCCGTCCAGGTGTCGGGCGAGACCGACGGTGCGGGACTCGTTGCGGTTCGGCCAGGTTGCCAGCAGATGGCCGAGGTCGAGGAGGGGATCGCCCACGGTGCCGAGCTCCCAGTCCACGACTGCGGACACGGACGGCCGGTCGCGGTGGAACATGACGTTTCCGAAGTGGTAGTCGCCGTGGATGATTCCCTTGCGCCACTGCGCCGGGCGGTGGGCATCGAGCCAGGTCCCGATCTCGTCGATGCCGTCGAGTTCGGGGCCCGGCCAGCCGTCCTGCTCGTGGTACGAGTCGAGTTGCCGTCGCCACCGGCCGACCTGCCGGTCGATCCAGTCGTCGGCCCGCGCCAGGGCGGTGTCGCCGAGGACGGACGGGTCGACGCGGCTCAGCGCCGCGGCGGCGTCGACCATGGACAGCCCCATCGCGTGCTGCAGTTCGGGGGAGGAGGCGTGCGGCTCGGGGACCTCGGTGGTGGCGGTGAATCCGTCGACCGCCTCCATGACGAAGAAGGTGCACCCCATGACGTCCTGGTCCTCGCACGAGGCGACGAGCCGCGGGTGCGGGACGTCGCTGCCCGCGAGTGCTGCGAGCATCCGCGCCTCACGCCGCATCGTTTCGTCGCTGTTGCTGCGCTTGTGCAGTGGTGGCCGGCGGAACACGTAGTCGGCGCCGGCGCGGGAGAACCTGACCAGGATGTTCTGGGTTCCCCCGGTCAGGGTGACCACGTCGGTGAGGGGGCCGGTGCCGATACCCTGTCGGTCCAGCCATGACGTCAGTGCGGCGACGTCCACCGGGTCCCGATCGTTCATCGGATTCACCTCGTGTCTTCCTTGGGCCTCGGCCCTGCGCTGCGGTCGCGGAGTGATCTGGGGCACTCACTCATCGCACCATACACATTCCTTGCAACCATTGTCATGATTCTCTTCACATTCAGGCGCATAGTTGTTATGGTTTGGGCGTACGGACCCGAGCATCGGCTCCGAGTCCCGCGCTTCGCGTGCACGACAACACATCCAAGCGTTCTCACCAGGTGGTGCAATGGGTATCGAAATGGTTCTGGACATGGCCGCCTCGGTCAATCCGGACAGGCTCGCCGTGGGCCCCCGCGGCGCGGGTACGACCTATGGGCAGCTCAGCGACATCGCGGCCGGCGGCGCGACGGTGCTGGCGCAGCACGGTGCCGCCCACCTGGTGTTCGTCGGTGTGAACGGCCCGGTGCTCCCGGTGCTCACGTTCGCCGCTGCCCGCGCCGGAGTGCCGCTCGCACCCCTGAACTATCGGCTCGCCACCGACCAGTTGCGTGTTCTGGTCGCCCAGCTCGACCGGCCGCTGATCGTCGCCGATCCGGCCTACCGGGACAAGCTCGTCGGGGCTGCGGACACCGTGCTCACCAGTGAGGAGTTCCTCGACCTCGCGCGGGCCGCCGAGCCGACCGACCCGACCGCGGTGCCGGACGACGCCACCGCGATCGTGCTGTTCACCAGTGGCACCACCTCCGCCCCGAAGGGTGTACTGCTGCGCCACCAGCACTTGCTGTCGTACTTGCTCAACACCGTCGAGTTCGCTTCTGCCGCAGAGGAACACGCGACGCTTGTCAGCACGCCGCCGTATCACGTCGCGGGGATGGGGGCCGTGCTGAGCAACGTCTACGCCGGGCGGCGGATGGTGCACCTGCCCGACTTCACCCCGCAGGGCTGGCTCGACCTCGTCCGGGGCGAGGGCGTCACCAGCGCCATGGTCGTGCCGACGATGCTCGCCCGTGTCGTCGAGCACCTCGACGGCGCCCCGGCGGACACGCCCGCGCTGACCTCGTTGGCCTACGGCGGCGCCCGGATGCCGCAGCCCGTGCTCGAGCGTGCCCTCGCGGCCTTCCCCGACACCGGATTCGTCAACGCGTACGGCCTGACCGAGACCAGTTCCACCATCGCGGTTCTCGGGCCCGAGGAACACCGCGAGGCGCTGGCCGACCCGGCCCTGCGCGGGCGTCTGGCCTCGGTCGGGCGCATCGTGCCCGGCATGCAGGCCCAGATCCGGGACGAGGGCGGCACCGTCCTGGGCGACGGTGAGACCGGTCTGCTGTGGGTACGGGGCGCCCAGGTCAGCGGGGAGTACATGGGCAAGGGGTCGGCGCTCGACGCCGAAGGCTGGTTCCCGACCCGCGACCGCGCGCGCATCGACGACGGCTACCTCTACATCGGTGGCCGCGCCGACGACACCATCATCCGCGGCGGGGAGAACATCGCCCCCGCGGAGATCGAGGACGTGCTGGTGCACCACGACGACGTCCGTGAGGTCGCCGTCATCGGCGTTCCCGACGACGAGTGGGGCGAGCGGATCTGCGCCGTGATCGTGCCGACCCGCACCGACCACGCCGACGAGCGGACCGTCCGCGCCTGGTGCCGCGACCGGCTACGCGGCTCGCGGACCCCCGACGAGGTCGTCTTCGTCGACGAGCTGCCGAAGACCGCCACCGGCAAGCTGGTCCGCCGCGACCTCCTCGCGCAGATCACCACGCCGTCCGCACGCTGAGGCGAACGCCGGGCAAGGAAGGCGCACAAGTGGATTCAGCCGAAACCGTGACCAGTCGCGAATGGCTGCTGCGGTCCCGACCGACCGGCCGGCCCGTGGACTCGGACGTGGAACTGACCCGCCGGGTCGTACCCGCGCCGTCGGCGGGTGAGGTCCTGGTCGCCAACGCCGTGATGTCCGTGGAGCCGTACATGCGGGGACGGATGGGCGGCGAGGCCACCTACGCGGAACCCTATCCCGTCGATCAGCCCATGCGGGCACCGGCGGTCGGCCGCGTCACCGCGTCGAACGACGACTCGGTTCCGGTGGGGTCGCTGGTCCTGCACGACTTCGGGTGGCGCGAGCACGCGGTCGTGCCTGCGGCCCAGTGCCGGATTCTCGCGCACGACGATCTCGCTCCGGCCGTCCATCTCGGGGTGCTCGGCATCCCCGGGATGACGGCGTGGATCGGAATCGACCGGATCGCGCAGGTGGTGCCCGGCGACGTGGTGTTCGTGTCGTCGGCGGCCGGCGCGGTCGGGTCGACCGCGGTCCAGCTCGCCAAGCTCCGGGGTGCGCGAGTGATCGCGAGTGCCGGGTCGCCTGAGAAGGTGACGCTGGCACGCGACCTCGGCGCCGACGCCGCGTTCGACTACCACGACGGCCCGGTGTCGAGGCTGCTGCGCGGCGCCCTCGCGGAACTGGACGAGCCGGGCATCGACGTGTACTTCGACAACGTCGGCGGCGACCACCTCGAGGCGGCCGTCCGGATGATCAACGACAGGGCGCGAATCGCGCTGTGCGGCATGATCAGCATCTACAACTCGTCGACGCCGCAGCCGGGTCCGAGCAACCTGATCAAGCTGATCTGGCGGCGTGCGAGGATGGAGGGCTTCCTCCTGCGCGATCACCAGGGCGCCCGCGAGGCGTTCGAAGCCGACATGGCGGACTGGATCCGCTCCGGCCGGGTCCGTCCGGTGCACACGGAGTTCGCCGGAGGAGTCGAGGGCGCGTGGGACGCCTTCCTCGGCATGCTGGACGGGCGCGCGACCGGAAAGGCCGTCGTCCCGATCGGCGGCGACAGTGGTACACGTGGCGGGACGTTCCTGCCCGACAAGGAGGTTCGACGATGACGGATGCAGCACTGCCCCTCGAGGGCAAGGTCGCCCTGGTCACCGGTGGCAGCCGGGGTCTGGGGCGGGAGATGGTGCTCGCGTTCGCCCAGGCGGGTGCGGACACGATCATCGTCAGCCGCAAGATCGACAGCTGCGAGAAGCTGGCGGCGGAGGTGTCCGAGCGGACCGGGCGGCGCGCACTGCCCGTCGCCTGCCACGTCGGGGACTGGAACGCACAGGAGGCGTTGGTCGCCCGCGCCTACGAGGAGTTCGGCAAGGTCGACGTCCTCGTCAACAACGCCGGCATGTCGCCGCTGTACGCGAACCTGGAAGAGATCTCGGAGGCGTTGTTCGACAAGGTCTTCGATGTCAACCTCAAGGGCGCGTTCCGCCTGACCACGCTGATCGCTCCCCGGATGGCCGCGGCCGGCGGCGGTTCGATCGTCAACATCAGTTCGATCGCGTCGGAGCGTCCCACCCCGGACGACCTGCCGTACGCGGCGGCGAAGGCCGGACTGAACATCCTGACGAAGGGCTTCGCGCAGGCGTACGGTCCGAACGTCCGGATCAACGCGATCATGGCCGGGCCGTTCCTCACCGACATCAGCAAGGCCTGGGACATGGACGTCGTCGCCGACAAGATGAAGGCGCTGCCGCTCGGTCGTGCTGGCAACCCCGACGAGATCGTCGGCGCCGCCCTCT
Source organism: Rhodococcus sp. NPDC003318 (assembly GCF_042879035.1). Lineage (NCBI taxonomy): Bacteria > Bacillati > Actinomycetota > Actinomycetes > Mycobacteriales > Nocardiaceae > Rhodococcus > Rhodococcus sp. NPDC003318. Next base: position 5,674 of record NZ_JBIAOU010000003.1, read on the forward strand.
ACCTCGCGGGCCCCGGTTCGAGCTACACCTCCGGTGCGATCCTCCCGGTCGACGGCGGCCGCACCGCGATGCGCTGACACGTCCCTTCGGGACCCGAGACTTTTCGAGAAAGGAACCAGGACATGAGCTGGGGATTCGAGACGGACCCCGAGTACCGGAAGGTGCTCGACTGGGCCGACGAGTTCGTCACCAACGAGGTCGAGCCGATCGATCAGGTCATCACCCACGCATGGGACCTGAAGGATCCGCTGCGGCAGAAGCTGATCCCGCCGCTGCAGGACAAGGTCCGGGAGAAGGGACTGTGGGCGACGCACCTCGGTCCCGAACTCGGCGGCCAGGGCTACGGGCAGCTCAAGCTCGCGCTGCTCAACGAGATCGTCGGGCGGACGCACTCCGGTCCGATCGTCTTCGGTGCGCAGGCACCGGACTCGGGTAACACCGAGATCCTCGCGCACTACGGCACCCCGGAGCTCAAGGAGCGGTACCTCGAACCGCTCATCGCGAACAGGATCGTCTCCTGCTACGCGATGACCGAGCCGCAGGGCGGGTCCAACCCCGTCGAGTTCGAGACCACCGCCGTCCTCGACGGTGACGAGTGGGTCATCAACGGCGAGAAGTGGTTCGGATCGAACGCGCGGTTCGCGTCGTTCTTCATCGTCATGGCCGTCACCGACCCGGAGGCGGAGCCGCACCGCAGGCTGTCGCAGTTCATCGTGCCCGCCGAGACCCCCGGTCTCGAGATCGTCCGCAACACCGGCGTCTGGGGCCACGACTACGAGGTCGGCACCCACGCGTACACGCGGTGGACCGACGTGCGGATCCCCAAGGACCACATCCTCGGTGGCGTGGGCCAGGGTTTCGAGGTCGCGCAGACGCGACTCGGCGGTGGCCGGATCCACCACGCGATGCGGACGGTCGGGCTCGTGAAGCGGTCGCTCGACATGATGCTCGAGCGTGCCGTCTCGCGGACCACCCGCGGCAGCAGGCTCGGTGACAAGCAGCTGGTGCAGGAGATGATCGCCGACTCGTGGCTGCAGCTCGAGCAGTTCCGGCTGCTGGTGCTGCGCACCGCGTGGCGCATCGACCAGGAGAACGACTACCGCAAGGTGATCAAGGACATCGCGGCGGTGAAGGCGGCGATGCCGAAGGTTCTCCTCGACGTGACGTCGCGCGCGGTGCAGCTGCACGGTTCGCTGGGCGTGTCCAAGGAACTGCCCCTGGGCAAGTGGCTGTTCGAGGCCTATCACATGGGTCTGGCGGACGGCGCCACCGAGATCCACAAGATCGGCCTGGCACGTCAGCTGCTGCGCGACGCGACCCCGCACGACGGCCTGTTCCCGAGCTACCACCTGCCCGCACTGGAGGAGCAGGCGCGAGCCAAGTTCGCGCTCGAGCTCGGCGCGGAGGCCTGAGCCGCGCCCGGCACCCCCCTTACCGGCTGAAGGCCGCCTTCATGCGCGTGACGCGCATGAAGGCGGCCTTCAGCCGTCAGGTGCGGCCTCTGGTCCCACCAGCCGGGAGTGGGGGCGGGGTGGTGGTGCGGTCAGTGGTCGCGGCTGATGACGAACGCGGTCGAGCCGGCGAGGCCGTTGGACACCGTGACCACGGCGCGGGAGGCGCCCGACACCTGTCGGTCGCCCGCGCGGTCGGTCACCTGGTAGGCCGCCTCGGTCAGCTGGGTCATGCCGTGCAGGCGTCCCTCGGCGAGGCACCCGCCCCCGGTGTTGAGCGGCAGCGACCCGGTGAGCCGGGCGCTGCCCTCGTCGATGAACGCCGCGGCCTCACCGCGTCTGACGAAGCCGAGACCCTCGAGCCAGGTGTAGGTGAAGATCGAGAAGCCGTCGTACAGCTGGGCCACGTCGACGTCCGCGCGATCGATTCCCGCTGCGGCCCAGAGCCGTTCGCCGATGCACGCCGCGCCGTCGAGGATGCCCTCCAGTGTCATCGGGGCGCCGGTGGCACCCACGTGATTGCCGGCGGCGTAGCCGCTGACCAGCGCCGGCGGATTGCGCAGGTCGCGTGCGCGTTCGGTGCGCGTGAGCACGATCGCCGCCGCCCCGTCGACCGGCAGATCGCAGTCGAGCATGGTGATCGGGTCCGCGATCATGCGGGAGGCCAGGTACTCCTGCTTGGTCAGCGTCTTGCCCCGGAAGAAGGCGTTCGGGTTCCGGTGTGCGTTCTCCCGGTTGTCGACGACGAAGTTGGCCAGCGATTCGCGGGTCGTCCCGGCGAGATCGAGGTAACGGCGGGCGACGGTCGCCGCCCATCCAGCGGGCATCGAGAACCCGTAGGGCGCGAAGAACTGGTCCTTGCCCGCGGCGTGGGTGGCCGTGAAGTTCGAGTACCGGCCGACGGGCATGTGCAGCGCCCGGTAGAGCACGACGTGCGAGCAGGCACCGGCGACGAGCGCGTTGATCGCGTCGATCGCGGCGTGGGTCACCATCGGGGTGGTGTTGCCGAGCCAGGTGATGCGATCGCGAATCCCCAATGCCTGCGCCAGAAATCCCGGAGTGACGACGTCGATGCCGTCCTGGTTGCCCTTCTCCCCGCCGTACACGGGCATGGTCGGGGTGGTGGCCAGGCCGTCCACGTCCGATCTGCTCAGTCCGGCGTCGGCCAGGGCGGCGTCGGTGGCCTCGACGGTCAGATCGGCGAGTGAGCGCGGATTGCGGCGAATCAGCTCGGTGTAGCCGATGCCGGCGATCGCCACCCGATCACGGAACTCCCACATGGTCACGCGCTCCTCGGCCGGAACTGGGGCACCACCGTGTCGGGTGCCAACTCCTCGAAAGCCACTTTCAACGGCATGCCGATGTGCAGGTCGGCGGCGTCGGCGTCGAGCAGGTTCGCCGTGACCAGTAGCCCGGGCTGCTCGACGAGCTCGCCGATGGCCACGAGATAGGGGAGCGAGTCGGCGAATCCCGGGCCGGGCGAATCGTGCATCGCCGTGTACGAGTACAGCGTCGCGTCGCCGGAGACCTCACGCCACTCCAGGTCGGTACCGGTGCAGGTCGGACAGTGTGTGGCGGGCAGATGCACATAGCGTGCACAGGCCCGGCAGTACTGGAGGGACAGGCGCCCGCGGCGGGCCGATTCCCAGTACGGCGCGGTCGTGTCGTCGGCGAGGGGGCGTGGTTTGACCGGCATCGACGCACTCATGCGAGCTCCTGGGGGTCGTCTTCACCTTGGCGCGAATTGCAGATAATGGTATTCATCTATTGCTATTCTGTGGCGCAGATCTCCCGCCCGTCAAGTCTGCGAGACTCCTCGCTGCCGGCGCTCCCGCGTGTCGAATCGGACATCTTGACGGCCTGTAAATTCAGGTGCATGATTAGCACGGTACGAAGTGGCCTACGTCACGCCGGCACGGTGGAGTCGGGCCTCCCTTCGAGGTTCGGCCCTCATGTCGGAACGGCGTCAAGTTGTCTGCGGTGCACCTTGACTCGCCTCAATTCATGTCTATGATTAACCGCATATCGCCATGGCGCGTGACTCGCGTCACATTTACTCGGAGGATGAAATGCGTGCTCGGTGGATCCACATCTCAGGTGCTGCGCTCCTCGCGGCATCGTTGGTGGCCTGCGGGAGCGACGGTGGCGCGACGGGCGACACCACGGACGGCTCGCTCGCCCCGATCAAGGTGTCGGTGACCCCGGGAACGATCTGGGGTATTCCGATCGCGGTCGCCGAGGCCCAGGGGTACTTCGAGCAGGCCGGTGTCGACGCGACGGTGTCGCCGTCGCCGTCCGGGATGGGCCACAACCAGCTGCTGGCCAGCGGTGTCGAGGACTTCGGTCCCTCCTCGCCGAGTCAGGCGCTGGCCGCGATCCAACAGGGTCAGGACGCTGTGATCTCTTGTGGTGGAAACCATTACACGCCCACCGCGATCATCGCTCCGGCCGGAAGTTCGCTGCCGACCGCGGCGAACGGCGCCAGCAGCGAGGACGTCCTGAAGTCCCTGAAGGGCAAGACGCTGGGCATGCCGGCAGCTGCCGGTACCGGCACCTCGAACCTGATGGTGCACACACTGGCCGGCGTCGGGCTGAACGAGGGCGATTACACGCTGGTCAACATCGGCTCCGGCACGACCGCTCAGGCGGCACTGGTCTCCAAGCAGGTGGACGCGGCCATGGCGGCGACGCCGACCGCCGAAACCGCGGTCGGCAACGGTGACGCGGTGGAGTTGACGTACCTCTCCGACGACGTCCCCAACTACCAGATGATCGGCGCCGTCTGGCAGAGCCGGAAGTCCTGGGTCGAGCAGAACCCGAAGGCGACCGCCGGCTTCTGCGCGGCGATGGAGAAGGCGTACGCCTTCCTCCAGGATCCGGCCAACGCCGACGCCGTCGACAAGTTCATCCTCGACGCGGTCGGTGCCAACACCGCACCGAGTGCGGTCGCGCAGATCCGGGAGAATTTCTCGGTGATGACCGCGGACATCCCGGAGGACGAGATGCAGAAGACCATCGACGGCCTCACCGACATCGGGGTGCTCGCCGCCGATCCCGCGGTGACCTATGAGCAGTCAGTTCTCGTGAGCAGGTAGCGAGACAATCAGATTCGCGGTTGTCATCGACGGCAATCGCCAATCGAACTCCCAGACAACGAGTTGCGTGCTTTTGTTTCGCCTGGGCGAGTCGGAAGCGGCACCACGACGTGGATCGAGATCGAGATGGCAAACGCACAGATCATCAGCAAGGACCTCCCGGCTACTGCTGAAGCGGGGCAGGGGAAGTCCGACGCAGACCCCATCCTCAGCTTCGAGCACATCTCCCAGGTGTACGGGGGAACGGGTGGGACCGACAGGTTCGTCGCCCTGGACGACGTTAGCTTCGAGGTGCCCGCCGGTCAGTTCATCGCGATCGTCGGAGCCAGCGGTTGCGGCAAGACGACGCTGCTGAACATGGCGGCCGGCCTGGCCGAGCCGACCGGTGGCACCGTGTTGCTCTCGGGCAAGACGCCGAAGTCCCCCAACTACGACCTCGGCTACATGTTCGCCCGAGATTCCCTGTTGCCGTGGCGGAGTGCTCGCAAGAACGTGGCGCTCCCGCTCGAGGCGCGCGGGGTGCCTGCGGCGAAGCGCAAGGCGAGGGCCGACGAGATGCTGGCACTCGTCGGGCTCGCGGGCAAGGAGAAGCAGTTCCCCTCCCAGCTCTCGCAGGGTATGCGCCAGCGGGTGGCCATCGCGCGGACGATGGCCTCCGATCCGAGCACGCTGCTGATGGACGAGCCGTTCGCGGCACTCGACGCGCGTACCCGGCTGCACATGCAGGGCGAGTTCCTCAAGATCTGGGAGAACGACGTCGACGAGAACGGCAGGACCCGGCGCACGGTCTTCCTCGTCACCCACGATCTGCAGGAGGCGACGGTGCTCGCGGACCGCGTGATCGTGATGCTGCCCAGCCCGGGCCGGATCGCCACCGACATGCTGATCGACCTGCCTCGACCGCGCGCGCACCTGATCGACGAAATCATCTTCACCGAGCGCTTCCGAGAACTGCAGCACGAGCTGTTCACCCAGCTCGAGGGTGCCGTTTCGCACGGCGCATCCCGCACGGACTAGACGACCTCCATGCTGGGCCCCGCCGGCAACACAGATCGGACAAACGCATGACTACTCAACTTGAATCCAAGGTGATCAAGGTGCCCGCAACCACCGACGCGCCGACTCCGGTCGCCGCCTCCGCCGCGAAGACGAAGCGATCCCTCGTTCCGTCGGGCCGAACCGTGACGGTGCTGGCGACGCAGATCGTCATCATCGTGGCGTTCCTCGTGCTGTGGGAGATCGGCGCGAACAAGGGTTGGGTCAATCCGCTGTTCGTGAGCCAGCCGTCGGCGGTCTGGGACGCGCTGACCGACTACATCACCTCGGCGCAGATGAGGTCCTCACTGGCGGCCACCCTGACCGCGGTGGTGCAGTCGTTCGTGATCGGCTCGATCTCCGGCATCTTCGTCGGCTGCCTGATCGGCACCAACGAGTTCCTGGACCGGGTGTTCAGTCCGTTCCTGGTTCCGCTCAACGCGGTTCCCCGAATTGCCCTGGCGCCCTTGTTCGTCGCCTGGTTCGGGTTGACCGGCACCTCGAAGGTCGTGATGGGTGTCTCCATCGTGTTCTTCCTGCTCGTCGAGAACTCGCGCTCGGCGGTCAAGGGCGTGGACCGGGACCAGATGACGATGGCCAAGGTGGTCGGTCTGAACAAGCGCCAGCTGATGACGAAGGTGATCCTGCCGTCCGCGGTGCCGACCATCTTCGCCGGACTTCGCCTCGCGATCACCTACGCCATCCTCGGCGTGATCGCGAGCGAGATGATCGCCGCGAAGAACGGGCTCGGCCAGGACATCGTTCGATACAGCAGTGAGTTCCAGATCAACTACGTGTTCGCGGTGCTCATCGTGCTCGCGGCCATCGCCACCTTCGCCAGTGTCGGTTCCAGCAAGCTCGAACGACGACTGTTGCGCTGGCAGGACTGATCCGACGCTCGCGTCAGGGCCCCGGGGTCCGGTTCCGAACGGAACCGCACCCCGGGGCCCTTCCGTATTCTGATCGAATTACTATGTGCCTCTTGATTATTCAATATCCATGAATATGATTCAGATCATACCGTGGCGTCGTTAGTCGTCGGGTTCACAACATGGAGGTTGACCATGCGTTCAGGCCTTGTTCGGGTGTCGGGTGCTCTGCTGCTCGGGTTCTCGCTCGTCGCGTGCAGTTCGGGCGGCGATTCGGCGGAATCGGGGGACGCCGCGGCCGCGAAGGTGAACGTCTCGATCACGCCGGGCGGAATCTGGGGTATCCCGGTCGCCGTCGCCGAACAGGAGGGCTACTTCGAGGATGCCGGTCTCGAGGTCACGGTCAGTCCGGCACCGTCCGGCATGGGACACAACCAGCTGCTGGCCAGCGGCGTGGAGGACTACGGGCCGTCCTCTCCGAGTCAGGCGTTCGCGGCGGTGCAGCAAGGGCAGGATGCCGTGACCTCTTGTGGCGGTTCGGGTCCCGTGCCCACAGCGATCATCGCGCCGAGCGGCTCGACCCTGCCCTCGACCGCGAAGGGAGCGAGCTCGGCGGACGTGCTGAAGGCGTTGCGCGGCAAGACGCTCGGCATGCCGGCCGCGGCCGGCACCGGTACGTCCAACCTGATGGTCCAGACGCTGGCGTCGTTCGGGCTCGGCGAGGGTGACTACACGCTGGTCAACATCGGGTCCGGCAGCACTGCTCAGGCGGCGCTGCTCGCCGGCCAGGTCGACGCGGCGATGGCGGTCACGCCGACGTCGGAAACCATTGTGGCCAAGGGGAATGCGGTCAAGCTTGCCGACCTGGCCGAGGACCTGCCCAACTACCAGCTGCTCGGCGCGGTCTGGCAGAGCCGGAAGTCGTGGGTGGAGGCCAACCCCGAGACGGCGGCGCAGTTCTGCGGCGCGATGGAGAAGGCGTATGCGTTCATGAACGACCCCGCGAACGCCGAGGAGGTCGACAAGCTGATCGTCGACGCGGTCGGACCGGACACCCCGGCCGACGCGGTGACGACCATCCGGAAGAACTTCGCGGTGCTCGACGCGGCTGTCGACCAGGCCGACTTCGACCGCACGGTCGCGGCGTTGACCTCCGTGGGCGTGCTGGCGCCGCAGCCGCCGGTGACCTACGACGCCGCGGTGATGATCGAGCAGCCGGCGTCCTGACCGGCGGCCGAGACGGCCGGGCGTCCGGTGCTGGACGGAGTGTGGGCACCCCGCTCCGGCGCCGGACGTCGCGGGCCGTCGAGGCGGTTGACCTGGCCCGACGGTAATTAGTGATAATAAATCTCAGCATAGTATTGACACGCTCGATTCGGGGACGCAATACTTCGATCACGGCACCGCTCGCGCACTCGACGAGGCGGTCGCCACGCCGCGACGACGACCCGGGGTGGAACCCCGATCGGTGGCTTTCTCGAGCACTCGATCATCGGCGGTGGACTGTGGACTCGGCGAAGAGAACGCCGCATGCGGACGGAGGGCGCCTGACATGGACACGAATTCCGAATCGGCCGAGACGGGCCTGCCTCTCGCGGGAATCACGGTGGTGAGCCTCGAGCATGCGGTGGCGGCGCCCATCGCGAGCCGGCACCTCGCCGACCTCGGCGCCCGGGTGATCAAGGTCGAACGGATCGGTGAGGGCGACTTCGCCCGGAACTACGACACCGCCGTGTACGGACTGGCGTCGCACTTCGTCTGGCTCAACCGGGGCAAGGAGTCGATCTGCGTCGATCTCAAGGCATCCGAGGGGCTCGCCGCGGTGAAGGCGCTCGTGGCCGAGGCGGACGTGTTCATCCAGAACTCCGCGCCCGGTGCGGCCGAGCGCCTCGGGCTCGGCGCCGACGACCTGCGGGCGGACCATCCGGAACTGGTCGCGGTCAACATGTCCGGGTACGGGACGTCCGGGCCCTTCGTGGACCGCAAGGCCTACGACATGCTGGTGCAGGCCGAGACCGGACTGATCTCGATCACGGGTACCCCGGAGACGGCCACCAAGACCGGGATCCCGACGTCCGACATCGCCGCGGGAATGTATGCGCTGACCGCGATCCAGGCGGCCCTGTTCCGCCGGGAGCGCACCGGTGTCGGCGCGGTCGTCGACATCGCGATGTTCGACGCCACCGTCGAGTGGCTCGGGCATCCGATGTACATGCAGATGTACCAGGACGTGCAGATCAAGCGGATGGGCCTGTCGCACGCGTCGATTGCGCCGTACGACGCCTATCCGACCCGAGACGGGCAGATCCTGATCGGCGTGCAGAACGACCGCGGCTGGCGCACTCTCGTCACCGAGGTGTTCGAGCGCCCGGACCTCGCGGACCATCCGCGGTTCGCGACCAACGTCCTGCGGGTGGTGAACCGGGCCGAGGTGGACCGGCTGGTCGGGGAACTCACGTCGACGTTCGCGACGGGCGAGCTCGACGACCGTCTCGCCAAGGCCGGTGTTCCGGCCGCGCAGCTCGGCAACATGAACGACCTGATCACGCATCCGCAGCTCGAGGCCCGCGACCGCTGGCGCGAGGTGCAGACCGAGGCGGGCCCGATCCGTGCCGTGCTGCCGCCGATGACGTTCCGGGACGTCGAGATGCGGATGGGTCCGGTGCCCGCGCTTGGGGAGCAGACCGACGTGGTGCTCGCCGAGCTCGGGCTCACCGCGGAGCAGGTCGCGGGGCTGCGCACGGCCGGCATCGTCCAGTAGCCGACGGCGCGGTTGCTCCGCGCGAAGCCTTGCCACAATCCATGAATATGATTATAGTGAACTAGGTAACGTTCGTAGGGTCCGGCGCGAGTGACGCCTTCCGGCCCGGCGTACTCCGAGACGAAGGAGCGGACATGTCCGAGACCACCACCGGCACCGAGGCGACCGCCGGAAGCCGCATGCGCTGCAACACCTGTGGTTCCGAAGCGATCGTCACGAAGGCGGGCGGATCCGCGCTGACCTGCTGCGGCGTGGCCCTCGAGGTCACCTTCGCCGGCAGCTGACCGCGCGGCAGATCCAGGCACCCGCCACCACACCGAAGAGGAATTGACATGAACGAGACCGGCAAGCGCTACGAGTGCGGCACGTGCGACACTCAGATCATCTGCGTCAAGAAGGGCGAGGGCAGCTTCTCCTGCCACGGAGCGCCGATGCAACCGGTCACCGCCAAGCCGCTGCCGTCGTCCGACTAGGTCGGCGGAGAAACCACCGAAAACCACTGCGCCGCAGGATCGTCGACGACGACGCGGCCGTTCGCGCAACAGAAGGAGAGCTCAGATGGCCGGTCCACTCGACGGACTCGTCGTGATCGATGCGAGCTGGGGGATGCCGGCAGCCATCTCGACGATGATGCTCGCCGACTACGGTGCCCGCGTCGTCAAGCTCGAACGTCCCGGCGGCGCAATCGACGCCGGAACCGCGGTGCGCAAGTCCACCGACCGCGGAAAGTGGAGCGTCGAGGCCGACCTCCACACCCCGGAGGGCCGGGCGATCGCCGAGCAGCTCCTCGCCGGCGCGGACGTCTTCGTCGAATCCTTCGGCGTCGGCAGGGCGGACGCGCTCGGACTCGGATACGACCGGTTGCACGAGCTGTTCCCCGAACTCGTGTACTGCTCGGTCACCGGGTACGGGAACGACGGACCGCTCGCCTCGCGTCCCGGGTACGAGGCACTCCTCAACGCCCGACTCGGGCAGATGGCCGAGCAGCGCGGCCACCGCGACGGTCCGATCTTCATGGGGCACCCGACGGTCTCGTACGGCACCGCGTTCATCACCACGATCGGCATCCTCGCGGCCCTGCGGGCGCGGAAGGTCAACGGCACCGGCCAGAAGGTCGACACCTCCCTGCTCGACGGCATGCTCGCCATCTCGTCGATGAACTGGTGGTGGAACGAGAAGGACATCTCGTACCTTGCCCGCAGCGGAACCCAGACCGGGTTCGGCAACAAGCGGCTGATCACCGATCCGTTCCAGTGCGCGGACGGCAAGTGGCTCATCCCGCACACCGGCGGACCGGGTTCGTACAAGCGGATGATGGACCTGCTCGGATTCGGCGACCGGACCCAGACCGTCGACGGACCCGAGATGGCCGTACCCCTGAACGAGGTCGAACTCGACATCGCGCGCAACCAGGTGCCGGAGGCGTTCCGCTCCCGAACCCGCGACGAATGGCTCGAGCTGTTCCACGCCGCGGACATCGCCGCTCTCCCGGTTCTGCACCCCGAGGAGACCTTCGAGGACGACCAGGTGAAGTTCGCCGAGATCGCCATCGAACTCGAGGACGCGGACCACGGCACCCTCCGCCAGATCGGACCCGTGATCCGGTTCGAGAAGTCGACGCCGGCCGTGCCCGCTCCCGCGCCCGTCGCCGGCGCCCACAACGATCGCATCGACGAGATCGGCCGTAGCGTGACATGGGCACCCGCACCGACGGGAGAGACCGTCGAGGCGCCCCTGCAGGGTGTGCGGATCCTCGACTTCAGTTCCTACTTCGCAACGGGTTTCGCGGCACGGCTGCTGTCCGACCTCGGCGCCGACGTTGTCAAGATCGAGCCCCTCGTCGGCGACCAGATGCGTCCCCTGGGCGACCTCTTCGAGGGCGCGAACCGGGGCAAGCGCAACATCGCCCTCGACATGCGCACCCCCGAGGGGCAGGAGATCGCCCACCGCCTCGTCGCCGAGGCCGACGTGGTGATGCAGAACTACCGGCCGGGCAAGGCCGAGAAGATCGGGCTCGGCTACGAACAGCTGAAGGTGATCAACCCGGATCTGATCTACGCGTACCTGCCCGGCTTCGGCTCGGCCGGACCGAAGTCGACGCTGAAGTCGTTCGCGCCGTTGGTGTCCGGTCTGGTCGGCCTGAACTTCGAGGGCGCCGGACGCGGCAACGCTCCGATCCGCCGGGTCATCGGCAACGAGGACCTCTACAACGGCTTCCTCGGCGCCGTCACCGTGCTGCTGGCGCTGCACCACCGGCTCAACACCGGTGCGGCGCAGTACGTCGAGAGCCCGCAGCTGCACTCGAGCCTGTTCGTGATCAGCGAGCACTCGGCAACCCTCGACGGCACCGCGGTGCCTGCGCACCAACTCGATTCGGAGCAGATGGGGCTGTCCCCGTTGTACCGCCTGTACCGCACCGCCGACGGCTGGGTCGCCATCGCGGTGTTCGGTGACGCGGCCTTCGCCCGGCTGACGGCAGCGCTCGGCCTGACCGACCTGGGCGCCGACGAGCGTTTAGCGACGAGCGCCGCCCGCTCCGCGAACGCGGACGCGCTGGCCGAGCTGCTCGCCGCCCGGTTCGCCGAACTCGGCAGCGCCGAGGCCTTCAAACTGCTCGACGACGACAACGTCCCCGTGGAAATCCCGCTGGACTACCCGATCATGCCGGAACTGCTGTGGGAGGAGTGGGCGCTCGAGTCGCAACGTGTCGTCGAGCACCACCATCCCGAGTACGGCTGGTCGCGCGAGGTCGGCATGGTCATCCACCTCTCCGACACCCCGGGCCGGTTCAAGGGCGGCAGCCCGCGACTCGGTCAGCACTCGGCCGAGATTCTCGGCGGGCTCGGCTACACCGCCGACGAGGTCGCCGAACTGATGGCGACCGTGTGCAAGCTGCCCACGGTCGCGGCAAAGGAATCGTAGAACCATGGACATCACATATCCCGCGGAAGCGGAGGCGTACCGCACCCGGATCCGCTCCCTGCTCGAGTCCGCGCTGCCGGACGGCTGGCGCGGTATCGGTGCCCTTCCTGCCGCCGAACAGGAAGAGTTCCTGAAGAGCTGGCGAAAGGTGCTCTCCGACAACGATCTGCTCGCGGTGTCGTGGCCGAAGGAGTTCGGCGGCGGCGGACTGTCGAGCATCGAGCAGGTCGTCCTCAACGAGGAGCTCATGAGGCTCGGGGTCCCCGACGGCACCGAGAACGACACACTCGGCATCAAGCTGCTCGGCAACACCCTGACGGTGCTCGGCACGGACGAGCAGAAGGAGTACTTCCTGCCCCGGATGCTCTCCGGTGAGCACGTGTGGTGCCAGGGCTACTCGGAACCCGAGGCCGGCTCCGACCTGGCAGGCATGCGGACCCGCGCCGTTCTCGACGGTGACGAATGGGTGATCAACGGCCAGAAGACGTGGACGTCGCAGGGGCACAACGCCAACTGGATCTTCGTCATCGCCCGCACGGATCCCACGGTCGCCAAGCACAAGGGCCTGTCCTTCCTGCTCGTCCCGATGGATCAGCCGGGTGTCGAGGTCCGGCCGATCCTCAACGCAGCCGGCTACGTGGCGTTCACCGAGGTGTTCTTCACGGACGCACGGACTCCCAGGTCCCACGTCGTCGGTGGCGTGGGCGGCGGTTGGAACACCGCCAACGTGCTGCTCGGGTTCGAGCGCGGCGTCCGGGCCACCACCGATGCGGTCCGTTTCGGCCGCGAGGTGGACAGGCTGATCGAGCTGGCGCGGGAACGCGGACTGACCGACGACCCGCGTATCCGAGCGGAGTTGGCGTGGTGCTGGTCGAAGGTACAGGTCATGCGGTTCCGCGGTTACCGGGCGCTGACCACGTTGCTCAACGGCGGGTCCTACGGGGTCGACGGCTCGTTCTCCAAGGTGATCTGGAGTGAGTTCTTCCAGCGAATCACCGAGATCGGCATGGAGATCCTCGGCCTCGAGGCGCTGACCCCCACCGGCGGTGGCAACGACGGCATCCTCGTGACGCCGAGCCCGGGAGCGGACAACTCCTCCCGCTGCTGGACCGAGACGGCGCTGTACGCACGCGCGGCCACCATCTACGGCGGCAGCTCCCAGATCCAACGCAACATCATCGGTGAGCAACTGCTCGGACTGCCGAAGGAACCCCGCCTCGACGGCGGCCCGTTCCAGGACATCGGGCGTCGGAAGATCGCCTGACCCTTCGCTTTTCGCCGCACTCGCGGCAGAACGGACAACTACCGTGTACTTCGCATACGACGAGGATCAGGAGGAGTTCCGGGCCTCGCTGCGCCGGCTCCTGACCGAACGTGCCCCGATCGCCCGCGTCCGTGAGGTCGCCGAGAACGGCACGCACGACGCCGACACGTGGCGGCTGCTGAGCTCGAACATGGGAGTGCCCGGGCTGCACGTCGCCGAGGAGTTCGGCGGTGGGGGATTCAGCTTCCTCGAAACCGCGATCGTCGCGCAGGAACTCGGACGCGCGCTGACACCCGTCCCCATGATCACCACGACCGGCGCCATCGAGGCCGTCCTGCGGCTCGCCGACGCCGAACAGAAGGGCCGGCTGCTGCCGAACCTGCTCGACGGCAGCACGATCGGCTCCCTCGCAGTGAGCGGACCCGACGACCTCGCAGTGGACACGGCGACGGTCCGCGCGAGTGGCGATCCGGCAGCGCCCACCCTCGCCGGCACCCTCGACTACGTCCCGTTCGGGCACGTGGCCGATCTGCTGGTGGTCCCGGCTCTCGTACCCGGCGGGGACGACGTGGCCCTCTACGTCGTCGATGCCCACACAGCCGGCGTCGTCGCTCGCGGCCAGGCGTCGCTGGACCTCACTCGCCCCCTGGCGACCGTCGAACTCGCCGACGTCCCCGCCCAGCTCCTGGGGGCGGATCGCGCCGCGATCGAGCGCGTGATCAACGTCGTGCGAACGTTGCTCGCGAACGAGGCCCTCGGCGCGTCCGAGGCCGCGCTCGAGATGGCGGTGGACTACGCGAAGCAGCGCGTGCAGTTCAACCGGCCGATCGGATCGTTCCAGGCGGTCAAGCACAAGTGCGCCGACATGGCCATCGCGATCGACTCGGCACAGGCCACCGTCATGTACGCCTCGATGTGCGCCGACGAGGACAACGACGAGTTCCCGCAGATCGCCGTGATGGCGAAGTCGCAGGGCTCGGACTGTCTGACACAGTGTGCGGCACAGAACATCCAGGTTCACGGCGGTATCGGATTCACCTGGGAGGCCGATCCGCATCTGTACTTCCGCCGGGCCAAGGCGATCGAGCCGATCTTCGGGAACAGTGCGCACCACACCGGACTGCTCGCCGACCTGGTGGGTATCTGACCCGGTCCCGTCCCTTGCCGTGGACCCTGTCACCCGCGCACGCCGAGACGGAGCGGAGATCGACAACATGAACGGAGAGAACGGATGACGAGGACCCTGCGCAGGCTCGAGAACGAGGTCGCGCTGGTGACCGGTGGCGGGTCCGGTATCGGCGCCGCCGCCGCGATCCGCCTCGCGGCGGAAGGTGCGGCGGTGGTCCTGGTCGACGTCCACACCGACGCCGCCGCGGCCACGGCTCGCACGATCGAGGATGCCGGCGGGACGGCACGATCCTTCGGTGCGGACGTCCGGGATCCGGACGCCTTGCGAGAGATCGCCGACCATGTCGTCGCCGATCTCGGCGAGATCGGCATCGTCTTCACCGCGGCGGGCGTCAGCGGTGCGCGCCTCGACAGTCACGAGGTGACGCCCGACGACTGGCACGGCGTACTCGACATCAATCTGAACGGAACGTTCTACACCGTCCAGGCGGTGTTGCCGTCGATGCTGCGCCGCGGGGGAGGGTCGGTCGTCACGTGCGGGTCGACGTCGTCCTTCGTGGCGACCCAGGGCGGCCTCGCGCCGTACCGCGCGTCGAAGGGCGGGGTGAAGATGCTGACCCAGACACTCGCCGTCGAGTACGCGCCGAAGGGCATCCGGGTCAACAGCGTCTGCCCGGGAGCGGTCCGGACGAATCTGTCCGCGAACACCGCCGCGATCGTGCCGACGACCGGCACCGTGCGGAATCCGTCCAAGCCGCTGCCCGTTCCGCTGGGGCGCTACGCGGAACCGGAGGAGATCGCGTCCGTGGTCGCGTTCCTCGCGTCCTCGGATGCGTCGTACGTGACGGGGCAGGCGATTCTCGTCGACGGCGGGGTCACCGCCGAGTAGAGAGGGCAGTTCGATGACGCAACGCAATTCGGGAACGGTGGAGATCGCGCTCGACGGTGCGATCGACATGCACACTCACTTCGGTCCGGAGCACCTCGTCGAGAAGGTGGTCAAGGCCCCGCACAGCGTCGACCCGATCCGGGCGGCCCGCGAAGCGGCGGACCACGGCATGAAGGCCATCGTCCTCAAGGCCCACGAGTTTCCGTCCACGATCGCCGCGCACCTGGCGAATCAGGCGGTACCCGAGGTCACTTCGATCGCCGGGATCTGCCTCGACCACCCGGTCGGCGGGCTGAACCCGCACGCGGTCGAGTGCGCGCTGCGGGGCGGGGCGCAGGTGGTGTGGCTGCCCACCCTGTCCGCCCAGCCGGACGCACCGACGAAGGTCCGCACGTTCTTCGGGGTGGACGAGGGCATCCGGGTGACGGACGCCGACGGCGCCCTCCTGTCGGAGGTCCACCAGATCCTCGACCTGATCTCCGAGTACGACGCGGTCCTGGCGACCGGGCACGTCTCGACCGCCGAGCACTTCGCCGTCACCCGCGAGTACGGACGCCGCGGACGGGTGCTCGTCACCCACGCGCTGCACGCCACCACGGGCCCCCGGCTCACCGTGCAGGAGGTCGCCGAACTGGCGGAACTCGGCGCCTACGTCGAGTTCGCGGCACACACCTGCATGGGGGAGCCGTCCACCTTCGCCGCTGTCGTCGCCGCGCTGCGGCGCATCGGCCCCGAATGTTCGGTACTGGCCACGGATTACGGGTGGAGCACGACCATCCCGCATCCCGCGGCGGGACTCGGCACCTACGTGAACGCGCTGTGGGACGAGGGGATGGACGAGGCGGACCTGCGGGTGATGGCGTGTCGCAACCCCGCGGAACTGCTCGGTGTGAACTGATTCGAAACAGCGTCCAGAGGAAGGAATTCGGTATGACGAGGTCCGGAGGCAGGGTCGAGGGGAAGGTCGCCTTCATCACCGGTGCGGCGCGCGGACAGGGGCGGTCGCACGCGGTGCGGCTCGCCCGGGAGGGCGCCGACATCTACGCAACCGACGCGTGCGAGGACATCACGTCACTGACGTACGGCATGGCCACCGAGGAGGACCTCGCGGAGACCGCGCGGCTGGTCGCCGAGACCGGACGGCGCATCGTCACCCGCAAGGTCGACGTCCGGGACCAGGACGGCCTCGACGCGGCCGCCGCGGATGCCGTCGAGCAGTTCGGCAGTCTCGACATCGTCAGTGCGAACGCGGGCATCTGCGGGTGCCGTCCCACCATCGACCTCACCGAGGACGAGTGGCAGGACATGATCGACATCAACCTCACCGGCGTGTGGAAGACGACCAAGGCCACCATCCCGCAACTGCTCGCGACCGGTGGCGGCTCGATCGTGTTGACCAGTTCGGTGGTCACCTACAGCGGCTCGCGGAACGTCGCGCACTACAACGCATCCAAGCACGGCGTGATCGGTTTGATGCAGACGCTCGCCGCCGAGTTCGGCGGCCGGGGCATCCGGGTCAACGCGGTCCATCCCGGCAACGTCGGCACCGACATGCTCTTCAGCGAGTCCACCCTGCACGTCTTCTGCCCGGACCTGGAGAACCCGACGATCGACGACCTGCGTGAGCGTGCCCGCGGCCGCAACGTGATGGATCTCGCGTGGGTCGAACCCGAGGACATCACCAATGCGGTGCTCTGGCTGGCGTCCGAGGAGGCCCGGTACGTCACCGGTGTGTCCATTCCCGTCGACTGCGGCCTGCGCATCAGCTAGGAGGAGAATGTCATGACCACAGCACGCAACGAGGGACGCAGGGTCCTGATCACCGGTGGCGCGGGCGGTATCGGCGCGGCGGCGGCCCGTCGACTCGCCGCGGAGGGCGCCGCGGTCGGCGTCCTCGACCTCGACGGTGTCGCCGCCAAGGCGCTGGCGGACGAGATCGTGGCGGCCGGCGGTTCGGCGGTCGCCGTGACCGCCGATGTGTCCGAAGCGGATTCGGTCGACGCCGCGGTCCGCTGCGCGGCGGTCGAGCTCAGCGGACTCGACGGCCTCGTCACCTGCGCAGGCATCGCCCGGTCCGCCCTCGTCCACGAGATGACGCTCGAGGACTGGAACGCCGTCGTCGGCATCAACCTCACCGGATCCTTCCTCGCCGCGCGGGCCGCCCTGCCCCACCTGCTCGAGGCGCCGCGCTCGTCGGTCGTCACCATCGGCTCGGTCGCGTCGGTGGTGTCGGCGAACACCAACACCTGCGGCTACGACGCGTCCAAGGCCGGCGTGCTGGGACTGACACGCTCGATCGCGGTCGGGTACGCGGACCGCGGGGTTCGTGCGAACGCGTTGTGCCCCGGCGTCGTCGACACCCCGCTGGCTCGCAGGGCACGCGAATCCGGTGGCGTCACCAGTTCCGCGCTCGATCGGACGCCGCTGGGCCGCCGCGCCGAGGTCGAGGAGATGGCCGCGATCATCGCGTTCCTGATCTCGCACGAGTCCTCGTACATGACCGGCTCGACGGTCACCGCCGACGGCGGCCTGACCGCCCAGTAGCCCTCGCCGCCCGGGCTGAAGGCCCCCTTCGTGCGCATCAGGAGCATGAAGGGGGCCTTCAGCCGATGGGGGGCGGCGGGGAGGGGCAGGCGGGCAGGCGGGCGGGCGGGCGGCTGCCGGGCGGACCCGGGTGGGTCGCCGTCAGAAGGCGCTGCGGCCGCCGTCGACGGTGTAGACGCCGCCGGTCACCCAGTTGGCCTCGTCGCTCGCGAGGAAGAGTGCGATCGAGGCCAGGTCGTCGGGAGTTCCCAAGCGGCGCAGGGGGAACCGTGACGCGGCGTCGGCGTCGAGGGCGTCCTGGTCCGCGTCCGGTGCCGCGGCGCCACGGTCCACGCGGGACTGGTGGACCAGGGGGGTCGGAATGGTGCCCGGGCAGATCGCGTTGACGCGCACGTTGTCGGGTCCGTAGGTGACGGCCATCTGCTTGGTCATCGCGATCACGCCGCCCTTGGCCGCCGTGTACGGGAAGATGCCGGGCAGGCCGATCATGCCGCCCATGCTGGCCTGGTTGATGATCGACCCGGTCCGGCGCTCGATCATGTGCGGCAACGCGTACTTCGAGGTGAGCCACACGCCCTTGAGGTTGACCGCGATGACCTTGTCCCACTCCGCCTCGGTCGTGTCGGCGGCGTTGCCTGCGCCGTTGACGCCGGCGTTGGCGAACACGACGTCGAGTTGGCCGAACTCGGCGAGCGTCTCGGCGATCATGCGCTGCGAGTCGGCGTCCGAGGTGACATTCGCCGTCACCGGCAGGGCCCGTCCGTCCGCCGCGATGATCTCCGCGGAAACCGACTCTGCCGCAGCGAGATCGAGGTCGACCACCGCGACCGCCGCGCCCTCCGATCCGAAGCGGACGGCGGAGGCGCGACCGAGGCCGGACCCCGCGCCCGTGACGAGTGCGATCTTGCCTGCCAGACGTCCGGTGCTGCTCATGCGAGTGCCTTTCGAGGAGATGGATGCGTCGCAGTCCGGCCCGCGGGTGCGGTCGCCGGGACGCCATGAAAGCTAATGCTTATCATGATTGCCACTTTTTGCGCTGTGGTCAAGGGCCGGCCCGTTGCGGGACCGGTTGACTGTCAACGGTTCCGAAAGTCCCTCACGTCACTCGCGTGTGTCCGCGCGTTACTGGATCACCTTCCAGGTGACGGTCTGGGCGAGGACCTCGGGGGAGCGCTTGCGCAGGTGTTCGGCCATCTCCTCCATGTGCGCGCGCATCGCCGCCTCGGCGCGATCGGGGTCGTGCGCGGTCAGGGCCGCGAGCACCTCGACGTGGGCCGCCAGGTCCTTCTTCCGGTGCTGGAGTGGATAGTTGGCGAACTGCGGGCTGGAGAAGATTCCGCTGAGGGCGTCGATGAGGTAGGAGAACAGGACGTTGCCGGACGCCGCCGCCAGTCCGTCGTGGAACACCCTGCTGGTCTCGTGGAACACGTCCAGGTCCCGAATGTTGTCGCCCATCCGGGTCACCGACGCCGCGAGGACCGCGAGCTGGTCGTCGGAGATTCGCTCCGCCGCGAGCCGGGCGTTCATCGGCTCGAGGCCGACGCGTGCCTCGAGGATCGAATCGAAGGGTGCCTGCTCGAACTGCAGCAGCAGGGCGATGCTGTCCATCAGGTGGGACGCGTCGGGCTTCTCGAGTGTCGGCCCACCGCCGGGGCCGGGCTTGAGGGACAGCGCCCCGGACAGCTCCAGATAGCGCAGCGACTCACGCAGAGTGCCGCGACCGACCTCGTACTTGTCGAGCATGGCCCGTTCGGCGGGCAGTCGGTCACCGGGACGCAACCCGAGCTCGGCGACCTCGGCGACGATTCTCCGCGCGATGATCATTGCGGTCTTCTCCGGCCGCGTGGACTTGCCCGGCACCTGCGCCACCTCCCTCGATTCTGTGTTCGAACAGGGGACGATGCTACCGGCTGGTCGCGTTCCGACCCGGCGGACCGGGACAGTGCCGAGGAGGGCAGGTTCCGGGGGCGGCCCGAACCCACAGACTGCTTTCAGAATCGGGACCTACCCTGGAAGGTCGGTCGGGCAACCGCCGATCAGACCGACGTGCACAGCACGTGGTCGCCGAAGACCACGACCGCCGCGGAAAGAACAGGCCCGAAACCATGAGCAACCCGGACGATCACCGCACACCCGACGGCACCGAGGCGCTGCCCGTCGACTCCGATCCCACCTCCGAGTGGTCACGGGACCGGGCGTCGACGACGCCGGATCAGCCGACCGAGCAGTTCGGCGGCCCCGGCTACACCGCGGACCCACGGCAGGCGTACGGCGGCGGAAACGAACAGCCGACGCAGGCGTACCCGACGTATCCCGGCTACGACCCCGGGCAGGGCTACGACCCGGGGCAGTCGGACATGCCCACGCAGGCGTACCCGACCCAGGGTTACCCCGCGCAGCCCGGTTACCCCGCGCAGCCCGGTTACCCCGCGCAGCCCGGTTACGGCGCCCAGCCGACGCAGGCCTACCCGACGTATCAGGGATACGAGCCGGGTCAGGGTCACGCCGCCGGGGAGCCGAGCAATCCCACCCAGGCGTACGCGGCCTACGCTCCGCCGCCGAACGCGACGCAGGCGTACGGGACCTACCCGGGTCAGGGCCAGCACTGGTCTGCGTCGAATCCGACGCAGACGTACCCGACGGGCGACGGCGGGAAGAAGGGGCCGGGCAAGGGGGTGCTCGTCGCGGCGGTCACGGTCGCCGCGCTGCTGCTCGTCGCCGTCGTCGGTGTCGGTGCGCTGCTCCTCGGGTCCGGTGGTGACGACGACGCGACGACCGCGACGGCGCCGTCCACCAGTCGGGTGCAGCCGCCGGCGACCACTCCCCGCCCGAGCGCACCGCCCACCTCGGAACCCGAGCTCGTGCCGCCGGACTTCTCGCAGATCCCCGGCGGGGTGGGCGAGGCGATCGGCGCGGCCGGTGCGGCGATGGGCAGCGTGAAGTCCAACGACGGGACGACCCTGATCCTCGACGGAATCGGCGGCTCCCAGGTCACGGTCGCCACCGACGCGTCGACCAAGGTGATCGGCCTCGGCGCGGCCACGGTCGCGGATCTGAAGGTCGGGGAAACCGTCCTGGTGCAGGGCGACCGCGGCGCCGACGGCACGGTCGTCGCCCGCGTCGTCATCAGCACCGCCCTCCCGGACTTCGGGGATTTCGGAGATTTCGGTGGAAACTGACCGGGCCGACACGGAGGCGCATGCCACGCCGCGCCCCCGCGGTCGATATTGTGGCTGATGATGACGCTCATCTGGTTCGGACTCTCGCTGATCGCGCTCGCAGGCGCGATCGTGTTGTTGTACGTCGATCGCAGCCGCCGCGAGCAGTTCGGTCGAGTCCGGGAGATCTGGGCGAAGGCGCAGGGCTACACCTACAACGCGTCCGACGACCATCTGCCGTCGAACTGGCATCGCGCGGCCCTCGCCCGCCAGGAGTACCTCGGTGCCGTCGACGTCGTGCACGGCACGCGTCGTGGTGAGAACTTCGTGCTCTTCGATCTGCCCGAGGCCGCGACGATCGTCGCGGTGCAGCGGGCGGTCGGCTCCGACGTCGACATCGACCTGCGGCTCAAGTCGACGCCGCCGCCGAAGGACGCCGACCTGAACCTGCTCGGCGCCATCGGTCCCCGGGTTGTGTTCACCACCGACCTCGAGATCGCCCGACGGGTCTGCGACCAGCGGATGGTCCACTTCACCGAGACCGTGCCGCCACAGGTCCAGATGCTGTGGAGCGAGGGCGACTGGACGCTGGGTTCGCTGCCGGTCACCAGCAGCGGACGGGACTGGGACGCGGCCATCGACGCCGTCGCCCGGCTGTCCGGGATCCTGCACGTGCTGCCGCCGGTGTCCGAGCCGGACGGCATCCCCGTCGACGCCGCCCACGACCCGGGACGACCGTTGCCGCACCCGCTCGACCTGCGCGGCGAGGACTGATCGGAGCTGCTCACCCGCGGAGAACCTGCTGTGGCGGGGCACGTCCGTTCTGAGTAGATTCCACGCATGTGACTGTTGTGGCGGTAGTGGCCGCTGTTATCGTGGTCGTGCTGGCTGTGTGGGTGCTGACCGTCCTGCGTCGAGTGCGCCGCTCCGAAGCCAACCTCACCGCGAGTCGGCGTCTCCTCGACGTCGAACTGACCCGACGCTACGACCAGACGGACGCCCTGGTCGCCGCGACCCGCGCAGCCGGGATGGATTCCGACATCGTCGCGCCCCTCGCCGGAGCCCGCTCACTCGCGCTCGGCGTCCGCGACCAGGGCCTGACGCTCGGCGACCAGGCCGGGTCGGAGAACGCGCTGTCCGTCGCGTTGCACCGTGTGATCGCCGCCGCCACCCAGGACCCGAACGTCAAGAACGACTGGACGGTCGGGCGGCCGGTCCTCGACCTCCGGACCACCGAGCAACGCCTCGCCGGCGCGGCCCGCGTCTACAACGACCACGCTGGCGCGCGCAACGCACTCCTCCGGGGCGTCGGGACCGGCGTGATCGCGCGGATCCTCGGGGCCCGGCCCGCCCCGCTGTTCGAAGCGGCCCACGCGGAGCCGGCCGCCGAGCTCGGTGAGGGTGCCGCGGTCTGACGTGCGGACCGGGCGCGTCGCGGCCCCTTGCGTGCCCTAGGCTCGGATGCCGACACTGTGCGTGAAGAGGAGCGGTCGATGACGGAGAAAGCTGAGCTCGCCGGGCTCGTACGCGAGCTGGCTGTGGTGCACGGAAAGGTCACCCTGTCGTCGGGCAAGGAAGCCGACTACTACGTGGACCTGCGCCGCGCCACACTGCACCACCGCGCCGGACCGCTGATCGGGACGTTGCTGCGCGAACTCGTCGCGGACTGGGACTTCGACGCCGTCGGCGGATTGACGATGGGCGCCGACCCGGTCGCCCTCGCGGTCATGCACGCACCCGGTCGTCCGATCGACGCCTTCGTCGTGCGCAAGGCGGCCAAGGCGCACGGTATGCAGCGGCAGATCGAGGGGCCCGACGTCACCGGCAAGCGGGTGCTCGTCGTCGAGGACACCACCACCACCGGCAACTCGCCGCTGACCGCGGTGCGGGCACTGCGCGAGGCCGGTGCGATCGTCGTCGGAGTCGCGACGGTTGTCGACCGTGCCACCGGCGCCGATGAGGTCATCGCCGCCGAGGGCGTCGAGTACCGTTCCCTGCTCGGTCTGGCCGACATCGGCCTCTAGGGCACGTCTCCCATTCCCTTGTCGGCGCTCCTGAGGAATTGGGAGACATGCCCTGGGCGGCGACCGTGGTAGCCCGAGCTGCCACGGTCACGGACGGCGGCGCGGGCGCCTATCGTGAGCCGGGTGCGGATCCGCAGAACGGCCACGACGCTCGCCGACGGTCGTGAACTGATCTACTTCGACGACACCGAGCCGTACGCGAGCGGGGGAGCCGTACGCGAGCTGCACGACCGTCGGGTGCTCGAACCGACCGTCGCCACCTCGACCGTGCGCTACGACGTGCTCACCGGGGAATGGGTGACCCTCGCGTCGCACCGCAACGCCCGGACCTTCCTGCCCGCCGCCGACGACTGCCCGCTGTGCCCGACGCGACCGGGCCGGCCCGCCACCGAGATCCCCGCCCGGGACTACGACGTCGCGGTGTTCGAGAACCGCTTCCCGTCGTTCGCGCTCGCCGCCCCACCGGTGCCCGAACTCGTGGACGGCGAGCCGCTCTGGCCGCAACGTGCGGCCGTCGGCCGCTGCGAGGTGGTGTGCTTCACCAGCGACCACGAGCGGTCCTTCTCGGACCTGCCGACGACCCGGATCCGCACGGTACTGGCCGCGCTCGTCGACCGGACCCGCGCCCTGTCCGCGGTGCCCGGTGTCGCGCAGGTGTACTGCTTCGAGAACCGCGGCGAGGAGATCGGGGTGACGCTGCGGCACCCGCACGGGCAGATCTACGCCTATCCGGAACCGCCCGCGCGCACCGCGGCGCTGCTGCGGCAGTCGCGGGCGTATCACGCGCGCACGGGACGGGTGTTGCTGCGCGACGTCCTCGACGCCGAGCGTCGGGCCGGCACCCGGATGGTGCTCGAGGCCCGGCACTGGAGCGCCTACGTCCCGGTCGCCGCCCGCTGGCCGGTCGAGTTGCACGTCGCGCCGCACCGCGACGTCGCGGACCTGACCGAACTGACCGACGCCGAACTCGACGAGCTCGCCGTCGTGTACCGCGACGTCCTGTCCCGGCTGGACCGGTTCTTCGACAGCGTCGACGTGTTGCCGTACATCGCCGGATGGCAGCAGGCGCCGGTCGGGGACGGGCGCGAGCTGGGACGCCTCCACCTGCAGGTGTTCTCGCTGATGCGTTCGCCGCACCGGATGAAGTACCTCGCCGGATCCGAATCCGGGATGGGCGCGTGGATCTCCGACAGCACGCCCGAGGCGATCGCCGAGCGGTTCCGTGCCGTCGCGCCGGCCCGGGAGGCGTCGTGACCGGCTGGATCGTGCCGCGGTCCGACACGGATCTGGCAGCGGCGGCCACCACGCTGTTCGCCGCGGAGTTCGGCGTCCGGCCCGACGGGGTGTGGGCGGCGCCCGGCCGGGTCAACCTGATCGGCGAGCACGTCGACTACGCGGAGGGGCTGTCGCTGCCGATCGCGTTGCCGCACAGCACCGCCGTCGCGGTCCGGGGCCGGGGTGACGGCAGGATGCGGCTGCGTTCGGGTCTGGAACCGTGGGACGGCGCGGTCGCGGACGTCGGACCGGGTGCACCGGCGGGATGGGCGGCCTACCTCGCCGGGGTGGTGTGGGCGCTGCGCCGCACGGGTCTGCCGGACAGTGCATTCGGTGTCGACGCGGCCGTCGCGTCCACGGTCCCGATCGGGGCGGGCTTGTCGAGCTCGGCGGCACTCGAATGCGCGCTCGCGCTCGCGGTGGCGGACCTGTCCGGCCTGCCTGCGGACGACGCGGGACGCGCGGTGCTCGCATCGTGTTGCGTGGCCGCGGAGAACGAGGTCGCGCTCGCCCCGACCGGCGGCATGGACCAGGCGATCGCGTTGCGCGGCCAGGCCGGTCACGCACTGCTGGTCGACTCGGCCGACGGATCGGTCGCGGCGGTCCCGCTCGACCTCGCCGCCCACGGGTTGACGTTGCTGGTGATCGACACCCGGGCTCCGCACCGCCTCGTCGACGGACAGTACGCGCAGCGGCGCAGGTCGGTGGAGCAGGCAGCGGCGCGGCTCGGAGTCCCGTCGCTGCGGCACGCGGTGGTCGGGGACCTGCGCCGACTGGGCGACCCGGTCCTGACCCGTCGGGCGCGTCACGTCGTCGGCGAGATCGGACGCGTACGAGAAACGTTGCGGCTGCTCGAATCCGGGCGGATCCGCGACGTGGGGGCGGTCCTCACCGCGTCCCATGTCTCGCTGCGCGACGACTTCGAGGTCTCGTGCCCCGAACTCGACAGTGCAGTGGACGCCGCCCTCGCCGCCGGGGCCCTCGGAGCGCGCATGACCGGCGGCGGTTTCGGCGGCTCCGCGATCGCCCTGGTCGAGGAGGGCGAGGTGGACGTGGTTGCGGGACAGGTTCACTCGTCCGCCCGGGCGTCCGGGCTCGAGTTCCCCGCCTTCCTCCGACTCGGCGACGGCGGCAGGGCGGCTCGCCGCATCGCCTGAGGCGAGTTCGTGATCCCGGGACACCACGAGTTCGGTGACCGGAGAAGTCCGGACCCGGACTCCCCTCGACCCGCGCGGGGCGGGTCGGCGGTCAGTCGGCGTCGCCGACGGTGACGGCGGTGGCCTCCTCGACGCTGTGCGGTGCGGGGTCGTGGTCGTGGTCGTCGACGTGGGCGAGGACGCGGCGCCCGGTGGCGAGCACGCCGATCGCGGCCACGGTGCAGGCGGCGCCGACCCAGAACGGCAGGTTCGCGTTGTGCTCACCGAGTTTGCCGGCCACCCACGGTGCGGCGGCACCGCCGACGAACCGCACGAAGCTGTACGCCGCGGAGGCGGTGGACCGCTCGACCGGCGCCGAGATCATCACCGTCTCGGTGATCAGGGTGTTGTTCACGCCGAGGAACAGTCCGGCCAGGACGACGCACACGACGAGCACGGACTTGTCGTCGGTGAACAGTGCCATCACCGCGAGGTCCGCGGCGAACAGGCCGAGCGCGAGCATCATCATCGGCAGGGTGCCGAACCGGCGTTGCAGTCGCGGCGCCAGGAACACCGACGAGATCGCCAGCGCCAGGCCCCAGCCGAAGAAGATGAAACCGATTGCGTACGTGCCCATGTCGAGTGGGAACGGGGTGTACGCGAGCAGGGTGAAGAAGCCGTAGTTGTAGAGCAGAGATGTGATCGCGACGGTGAGCAGGCCGCGGTGGCGCAGCGCGAGGAACGGTGCCGCGAGCGAGGTCCGTGCGGACTTCGGGGCGGGCGTCGCGGGCAGCATCACCACGATGAGGATGAACGCGACGGCCATCAGCACGGCGACGCCGAAGAACGGACCGCGCCAGCTGACGTTGCCGAGGACGCCACCGACCAGCGGGCCCGTCGCGATGCCGATGCCGAGCGCCGCCTCGTAGAGGATGATCGCCTTCGCGACGCCACCGGATGCGGCGCCGACGATGGTGGCCAGTGCGGTCGCGATGAACAGCGCGTTGCCCAGTCCCCAGCCGGCGCGGAACCCGATGATCTGGCCGACGGTGTCGGAGGTGCCCGCGAGGGCGGAGAACACCACGATGATCGCCAGACCGGCGAGCAGGGTCTTCTTCGGTCCGATGCGGCTGGATACGGCTCCGGTGGCCAGCATGGCGATGCCGGTGACGAGCATGTAGGACGTGAACAGCAGGGACACCTGGGAGGGTGTCGCGTCGAGTTCCTCGCCGATCGGCTTGAGGATCGGGTCGACCAGGCCGATGCCCATGAAGGCGATGACGCTGGCGAATGCGACCGCCCACACCGCTCTCGGTTGGTGCAGGATGCTGCTGTCGTTGTCCGTCGTGGGGGCCGTGGCGGTGGCGGTCACGGTCACCTCCTTTGCATGAAAGTGTGTGCTAGAGAGGTCGGCTCGATTCCTTGAGGACCTCACGGAGATCCTCGAGGCTGCGGGACAGGCGCCGCACCCGGTCGGCGTCGAGGCCCGGCAGGTGGCCGGACAGGGTGGCGCCGACGTGGTCGCGGGACTCCTCGAGCCAGTCGCGTCCGGCGTCGGTCATCACGACCACGACGGCCCGGGAGTCGTTCGGATCACGTTGCCGCTCCACGAGTCCGGCCTCGCCGAGCTGCTTGATCACGGCGGTCGCCGTCGGCTGCGAGATGGTGTCGAGGCGCGCCAGTTCGCTGACGCGGAGCGCGCCGTACTCCTCGAGCAGGGAGAGGGCGCGCATCCACGGCCGGGGCCGGTTGTCGGCGGCGAGTGACGACGCGAGGCGGGTCAGGCGGGACGCGTTGGTGACGAGTTCCGCGAGTACCCGACGGAGGCGTGCCTCGGAGTCGTTCGGTGTTGTCGAGTCGTCCGGTGTCGCCACTCGAAAATTATTGCATAGGTAAACTATGTATGCAACGGCGGCTGGTCACCCGGCGGTCCGCCCGAAACCGGCAGCGGTCAGGCGTCGCCGCGCACGGCCGCGGCGAAGGCCGCCATCAAATCGGGATCCTTGACGCCGCGGCTGGACTCGATGCCGCTCGACACGTCCACCCCCCACGCCCCCGAGGTCGCGACCGCGCGTGCGACGTTCTCCGGCGTCAGTCCTCCCGCGAGGATCCACCGGCCGGACGGGAGAGCGCTGCGGTCCTGCCAGTCCCACGTCACGCCCGCACCGGCGACCGCCCCGTCGACCAGCAGCAGGTCGGCGCCGAAGTCGTCGGTCGGGTCGAGGGCCCCGCCGGTGTTCACGGCCCGGATCACCGTCAGTCCGGCCTCGTGCAGGGCCGTAACGTCCGCGGGGGACCGCAGGTCGTGCACCTGCACGTGGTCGATCCCGGACTCCCGGGCCGCGGCGACGATCTCGTCGAGACCCATGCCGACGAACACGCCGACCGCGAGGACACCGTCCGGGACCCGTGCCCGCAGGCGCATTGCCTGCTCGGACGTCACCCGGCGCGGGCTCGCGGCGAACACGAAACCGACCGCATCGACACCGAGGCGAACCGCCAGGTCCACGGTGTCCTCGTCCCGCAGGCCGCACATCTTGATGAACGTCACTGATCCTCCAGTCGGTGTCGGGTCGAGGATATGCACCGGCGTCACCAGCGGGACCACCGGCCGGAACGACACTGCGCGCCGGGCGTGGCCGATACTCTCGCCACCACACGAGATGGGGAGAGTTCGGATGAAGATCGAGCACGTGGTGTTCCTCGGCGCGACGGCGGCCACCGTCGCCGGTGCGGTCCTCGACAACGAGAAGGTCCAGATGGTCGCGAAGCCGCTGATCGCGCCCGCGCTCGCCGTGCGGGTGCTGCGCCGCCGGAGCAACCGCGATGCCGCCGACACCGCGTTGCTGCTCGGCTCGTTGGCGGCCGCGACCGTCGGGGACGTCCTCATGATCGACCCCGACGACGACACGCGGCTGACGAACGGCGCCCGGGCGTTCGCGGTGATGCAACTCGGCTACTCGGCCGTGCTCGCCCGCCGCGGCGCTCGGCCCACCGCGCCCGCCCTGGTGCCGCGTCTGCTCGGCTGGCTCGGCGCTGCCGGACTGTTGCGGGCCCGTGCCCGCACCGTCGCGCCCACCCTGACCGGCTACGGCGCGGCCCTCGGCACCACGTCGACGCTGTCCGCGGACCCGGCGCTCGCTCCCGAGGCCCGTGTCGTCGCGGGCACCGTCGTCCCGAACGGCGACGCGCGCAGTCGCCTGGCCCTCGGCGGGCTGTTGTTCACCGGCTCGGACGCACTGATCGTGGTGCGGCGGCTGTTCGTCCGCGGGCGAACCGGTCGGCGTGCCGTCGAGGGTGTCGTCCTCGCCAGCTACGCCGCCGCCCAGGCTCTGCTCGTGGAAGGCATGACGGAATAGCGCACGGATAGCCGCGCCACCGCCGGGGCGTCCACACCCGAGCGTCGGTTCGCGTGCCGGGGCGTGGGCCTCTATGGTCGTTCGCTGAGTCGAGGGAAGGGGACTGGTGGTGCGTACGGGACGAGTGGTGTCCGTGGTGGCCGGAGCGATCGCCGCGCTCACAGTGACGGCCTGCGGAACGTCGGACGCCGACGAGGCGGTGACGGCGGCGACCGCGACGCAGGCGCCCGCGCCCTCGGTGATCCCGACGACCGACGCGCCTGCCACCACGACCGCGGTCACCACGACCGTGGCGCCGACCACGACGACCGCTCCGCCGCCGACGACGTGGCGTCTGAACGAGGCCGTCTACTTCACCTCGCCGAGTGGTGGTTTCCAGTGCGGCATCATCGAGCTCCCCACGCGCACCGAAGCGGGATGTCAGGGCACGACGACACCCGTTCCGCCGCGGCCGGAGTCCTGCGTGCTGGACTGGGGCAGCGGCATCCGCGTGACCGGATCCGGTCCGGGCGAATTCCTCTGCTCGGGCGGCCTTGTCTACACCTCGGGCGGCACGGACGCGGCCCTTCCGGCGGGGCAGACCGTGGCGTCTTTCGGCTACACCTGCGCGTCCGAGCCGGACGACATCGTGTGCACCAAGGACGACACCGGCCACGGATTCCGCATCTCCGAGAATTCGAACGAGGTGTTCTGAGTCCGAGGTGTTCTGAGCCCCACGCGCGGCGATTTGTCGGGTTTGCCCGAAATCTTCGTGTGAGGCACCTCATAAACCTAGCTATTGAGGTAAGCCTACCCTCGCTTCTAGGGTTCTTCCCGTTGCCGCCGGATCCGGCGGCCAGGACACGCACGGCGCACCGCGGGTGGGCCGTGCTCTACAGGGAGGACCCTTCCATGGACATCGACCAGATCATCGGCTTGCTCACCGCTCTCGGCGACTTCGGCAACCTCCTCAGCGGCGCCGGCGACTTCCTCAGTGGCATCGTCTCGTTCGGTGGGTCGGTCGAGAACGTCCTCGGCGGCAGCTAGTTGCAAGTCCCGTCGGCGGGCACCGCGACGTCGCGGTGCCCGCCGACGCGTGCTTGCCGGGTCCGGTCGTCGACCGGGGGTTCTCGGACGGGACAATGGAGTCATGAGCGCAAGCGGTCCGAGGCACGACGAGCCCGGCCCCACCGAGTGGGGTGACCATCCGCACGGTGTCGGGCCGTGGACCGAGGAACACGACGAACCCGTCCCGACGGACCCGCGGTACGACCCGCAGTTGCTCGCGGCGGGAGACCGCCGCAACGTCGTCGACGCGTACCGGTACTGGTCGCGGGAAGCGATCGTCGCCGACATCGACACCCGGCGCCATCCTTTCCACGTGGCAATCGAGAACTTCGGCCACGACGCGAACATCGGCACCGTGGTGCGCACCGCCAACGCGTTCGCCGCGTCCGCCGTCCACATCGTCGGTCGTCGCCGCTGGAATCGCCGCGGCGCCATGGTCACCGACCGCTATCAGCACATCGTGCACCACCCCACCGCGGAGGAGCTGTTCGAGTTCGCCGCCGTCGAAGACCTCGCCGTCGTCGCCGTCGACAACGTGCCGGGGTCCGTGCCGTTGGAGACGGCGACGCTGCCGCGCGAATGCATCCTGCTGTTCGGGCAGGAGGGACCCGGCGTCAGTGAGCACGCCAAAAGATCCGCCGCGATGACCGTCTCGATCGCGCAGTTCGGGTCCACCCGAAGCATCAACGCGGGCGTGGCCGCGGGCATCGCCATGCACGCGTGGATCCGCCAACACGCGGATCTCGGCCGGTCGTGGTAGCGGATCGGCACCGGAGTAGGCAAGATCGATTGTCATGCAGCAGCAGTGGTCGGCGCGCGCGGATGCCGCGGAGGACGCGGTCGTCACCCGCCACCTGAAGCGGCTGTGGGGGCTTCCCCGAACCGGTCTCGGAGTCGTTGGCTGGCCGTCGGTTCGGCGGGAACGGTGCTTCTTCGCCTGGCACTACTGGTGGCAGGCGCACCTCCTGGAGTGCGTCGTCGACGCCGCCGATCGCGACCCGACCCCGCGACGCCGTCGTCGGACTGCGAAAATTGTTCGCGCACATCGGATCCGGAACATCACGGGCTGGACGAACCACTACTACGACGACATGGCCTGGCTCGGCATCGCACTCGAACGGGCTCAGCGGTCGCAGAATCTGGATCTGCGGAGCGCGATCGGCGACCTCGAATCGCAGCTGTTCGACGCCTGGGCACCCGAGTCCGGTGGCGGCATCCCGTGGCGCACCCGCTCGGACTTCTACAACGCGCCGGCCAACGGTCCCGCCGCGATCCTGTTGACCCGCACCGGACGCCTGTGGAGGGCTCGGGCCATGTCCGACTGGGTCGACGACAATCTGCGCGATCCCGGGACCGGCCTGATTCTCGACGGCATCCGCTTCCCGTCGGGCAGGGCGGTGCACACGGGGATCCTCGACCGCGCCGTCTACACCTACTGCCAGGGCGTCGTCCTGGGCGTCGAGACCGAACTGGCGTTGCGGCTCGACGAGTCCCGGCACCGTCGGAGGGTGCACGCCCTCGTCGATGCCGTGGACAAGCACCTCACCGAGGACGGGGTGATCGTGACCGGCGGAGGAGGGGACGGCGGCCTGTTCAACGGCATCCTCGCCCGCTATCTCGCGTTCGTCGCCGCCCGGCTGCCCGGCGACGACGACAGCGACCAGCGGGCCCGTCGGGTGGCCGCGCAGATCGTTCTCGACTCCGCGGAGGCGGCATGGGAGAACCGCCTCGAAGTCGAGGCGCAGCCGTTGTTCGGCTGTGACTGGGCCCGCCCGGCCCGGCTGCCCGGCCTCGGCGGCTCGGTCTCCACCTTCTCCGGCGGCACGGTCCGGTCCTCCGCCGTCGCCGAGCGCGACCTCTCGGTGCAGCTGAGCGGCTGGATGCTGATGGAAGCCGCGTACGTGGCGGCCGGGTCCCTCGACCGGATGCGCGCCGCACCGCGCCTGCCCTGACCGGGTCGGTCGGTCACTCGACTTCGTAGTCCTCGGTCGGTTTCGCGAGCTCCTGCCGGTACTGGCGTACACCCAGGATCGTGCCGACGACGAGCGCCGTCACCATCACACCGAGGACGGCGGGCATCAGCCACGGGACGCGTTCGAGGAACTCGCCCGCGTAGAAGCCGAGCAGCAACAGCACCGGCGCCCAGGCGAGGGCGCCGAGACTGCTGGCGACCGTGTATCGGCGGTGGTTCATCCGGGCCGCACCCGCGACCAGCGGGCACAGGGTCCGGACCCACGGAATCCAGCGGGCGATCAGCACCGACCAGAACCCGTGCCGATCGAGCAGCGCGTTGACCTTGTGCAGGTTCGCGGTGTTGAAGTACCTGCCGTCCCGCCGGGCCGCCAGGTGATGGCCGCTGCGATGCCCGATCACGTACCCGACCTGATTGCCCGCGATCGCCGCCGCCGCCGCGCCCGCGGACAGCGTCCACACGTGCATCACTCCGGCGGAGTGGCCGGCGAGGACCATGCCCGCCGTCAGGAGCATCGAGTCACCGGGCAGGAAGAGGCCGATGATGAACGCGCACTCGAGAAAGACGAAGGTCAGTACCAGGATCCACACCACCACCGGCCCGACGGTCTCGAAGGGTCCAAGGTCGGAGGCAGCGAGCGTCATCGAGCTAAGGCGTGTGGTCGTCGGATGCCGCCGCGGTCTCCGCGGAGCCGCGCGACAGGCGCATGCGCTTGGCGACCTCGATCAGGATCGGGACGACCGACACGAACACGATCAGCACGAAGATCAGGTCGACGTTGTCGCGGATGAATCCGACCTGGCCGAGCAGGAAGCCGAGCAGCGTGACGCCGGCACCCCAGACGATGCCGCCGATGACATTGTAGGTGAGGAACACCGAGTACTTCATCTTCGACGCGCCCGCCACCAGCGGGGCGAACGTGCGCACGATCGGCACGAAGCGGGCCAGGAAGATGGTGATCGGACCGTGCTTCTCGAAGAACGCGTGCGACTCGTCGATGTAGCTCTTCTTCAGGAACTTCGCGTCGTCCGACTTGAACAGTGCGGCGCCGCCCTTCGCGCCGATCCAGTACCCGACCTGGTCGCCGAGGATCGCGGCGATCGGGATCGTCACCAGCAGCACCCACAGGGGCGCGAACGGCGCGACCTCGGTGGACTTCGACGCCGCGATCAGGCCGGCGGTGAACAGCAGCGAGTCGCCGGGCAGCAACGGGAACAGCAGGCCGGACTCGATGAACACCACCGCCAGCAGGCCGACCAGCACCCAGGTGCCGAACGAGTTCAACAGGTTGACCGGATCCAGGAAGCCCGGCAGCAGTGCCAGGTTCGTCACGGAGTCCTGGCCGTCGGTCACGAGGTCAGCGGCTGCCTGCACAATCACGCGCATCACACTACCGGCGCATCCTGAGAGTACGGTCAGGGCATATCGCCAGATCCGTGCCCGGTTGCCGTGGTACCCGGTCCCCGGACTCACACGAGCAGTTGCGCGCGACAGTTGCCATACTGCTTGGACAACACACGCGGAGCCGGCCCGACCGGCCGTACGCATCCGTCACGTCGACATGGAGGTCAGCTGCCGTGCCCATCGCAACTCCCGAGGTCTATGCCGAGATGCTCGGACGGGCCAAGGAGCACTCCTTCGCCTTCCCCGCCATCAACTGCACCTCGTCCGAGACGATCAACGCGGCCATCAAGGGCTTCGCGGACGCGGGCAGTGACGGCATCATCCAGTTCTCCACCGGTGGCGCCGAGTTCGGGTCCGGTCTCGGTGTCAAGGACATGGTCACCGGCGCCGTCGCGCTCGCCGAGTTCGCGCACGTGATCGCCGCCAAGTACGACGTCACCATCGCGCTGCACACCGACCACTGCCCGAAGGACAAGCTCGACAGCTTCGTCCGCCCGCTGCTGGCCATCTCGCAGGAACGCGTCAACAACGGCCTGAACCCGCTGTTCCAGTCGCACATGTGGGACGGTTCGGCGGTGCCGATCGACGAGAACCTGCAGATCGCGCAGGAGCTGCTGAAGCTGTCGAAGGCCGCCAACATCATCCTCGAGGTCGAGATCGGCGTCGTCGGCGGCGAAGAGGACGGCGTCGAGGCCGAGATCAACGACAAGCTCTACACCTCGCGTGACGACTTCGAGAAGACCGTCGACGCGCTCGGTGTCGGCGAGAACGGCAAGTACCTGCTGGCGGCGACGTTCGGCAACGTGCACGGCGTCTACAAGCCGGGCAACGTCGTCCTCAAGCCCGAGGTCCTCAAGGAGGGCCAGGAGGCCGCGACCGCCAAGCTCGGCCTGGCCGCCGGCTCCCAGCCGTTCGACTTCGTCTTCCACGGCGGCTCGGGCTCGCTGAAGTCGGAGATCGAGGACTCGCTGCGCTACGGCGTCGTGAAGATGAACGTCGACACCGACACCCAGTACGCGTTCTCGCGGCCGCTCGCCGGCCACTTCTTCACCAACTACGACGGCGTCCTGAAGGTCGACGGCGAGGTCGGCAACAAGAAGGTCTACGACCCCCGCAGCTACCTGAAGAAGGCCGAGGCCGGGATGACCGCCCGCGTCGTCGAAGCGTGCAACGACCTCAAGTCCGCGGGCCGCTCGGTGTCCGCCGGCTAGGTCCCTCCCGCTCCACCCGAGAGTGCAGTTGCCGTCGCGGCCATCCGGCCGATGCGACGGCAACTGCACTCTCGTGCGTCTAGGGTGAATCCATGGCCGAGCGGATCGCCGTGTCCGGCGCGAGCGGACATCTGGGTGGGGGAGTTGCGGGCCTGCTTTCCGAGGCCGGCCTCCCCGTCACACTGATCACCCGCAGTCCCGGTCGTGCCCCGAACCTGCCCGGCGCCACCGTCGCGCGCGCCGCCTTCGGGGACCCGGCGCTCATGGACGCGCTGCGCGGCGCCGACACCTTCTTCATGGTGTCGGCGACCGAGACCGCCGACCGTGCCGACCTGCAGCGCGCCGCCGTCGCCGCCGCGGTCGACGCCGGGGTGCGCCGCATCGTGTACGTCTCCTTCGTCGGCGCGGCTCCCGACTGCACGTTCACCTTCGGGCGCGACCACTGGCACACCGAGCAGGCCATCCGCGACAGCGGTCTGGCGTTCACCTTCCTGCGCGACAACCTGTACCTGGACCTGATGCCGGGACTGATCGGCGACGACGACGTCATCCGTGGTCCCGCCGGGCACGGCCGCGCCGCCCTGGTCGCCCGCGCCGACGTGGTCGAGGTGGCGGCCGCGGTGCTGGCGTCCGACCGCCACGACGGGCGGACCCTGGATCTGACCGGCCCCGCCGCGCTGTCGATGACCGACGTCGCGGACGCACTGACCGCCGCGCTGGGCCGCCCGATCCGCTACCACCGGGAGACCCTCGACGAGGCGTACGCCTCCCGCGCCGGCTACGGAGCCGAACGCTGGGAGGTCGACGGCTGGGTCAGCTCCTACGTCGCGATCGCGAACGGCGACCTCGGGCGGGTCAGTGGTGACGTGCGGCGGGTACTGCACCGTCCGCCCGTCGGCATCGCCGGTGTCTTCCCGCCCCTCGCGGACCTGTAGTCCGGGGTTCATTCTCGGTAATAGTGTTGTGGCGCAGCACTTTCGGTGAGCGCGCTGCATTCGGGTCAACCCCCCGGGGCGCCTGTTACCCCTGAGGTACCAATAGGTACCTCATTTGGTACTTCAGTTTCTCTATGGCGCCAGTCACAGTGAATTCATGCCACCGGTTCGGGGCACAACCGGCGCTCTCGCTGCACTCGCGCGCCGCACCCGGGCCGTGTATCCGACCGTCCGCCCTGTGCCACTCGACTCTTAGGAAACTCATGAACGCAACGATTGGAAACGGCGTGAAAGCAGATTTCGACGCGGTGATCGTGGGGGCCGGGTTCTCCGGGCTGTACACACTCCACAAGCTTCGCGAACTCGGGCTGA
Organism: Rhodococcus sp. NPDC003318; assembly: GCF_042879035.1. Lineage (NCBI taxonomy): Bacteria > Bacillati > Actinomycetota > Actinomycetes > Mycobacteriales > Nocardiaceae > Rhodococcus > Rhodococcus sp. NPDC003318. Next base: position 41,525 of record NZ_JBIAOU010000003.1, read on the forward strand.
ACGTGCGGGTCTTCGAGCGCGGCAACGGACTCGGCGGCACCTGGTTCTGGAACCGCTACCCGGGCCTGCAGTGTGACACCGAGACCATCTCCTACAGCTTCACCTTCTCGCCGGAGCTGTACCGGGGCTGGACCTGGTCCCGCCGGTTCGCCCCGCAGCCGGAGATCCTCGACTACGCGAACTACGTCGCGGACCGGCTGGACCTGCGCAAGGACATCCAGTTCGAGACGGCCGTCGAGCACGCGCACTACGACGACGCCGACAACGTGTGGAGGATCAGCCTGTCGGACGGAAGCACCGTCACCGCAACCTACTTCGTCACCGCCTCCGGCCCCCTCTCGACGGCCAACCTGCCGAGGATCGCCGAGCTCGACTCGTTCGCCGGCGAGGTGTACCACACCGCGCAGTGGCCGGAGCGGCCCGTCGACTTCACCGGGAAGCGGGTCGCGATCATCGGCACGGGATCCTCCGGCGCGCAGGCGATCTGCGCCATTGCGGACAAGGTGGACCAGCTCGTGGTGTTCCAGCGCACCCCGCAGTACGTCACTCCCGCCCAGCAGCGCCTGATCTCCGTCGAGGAGATGCAGGACCGCAAGGACAACCTCGACCAGCTCGTCGAGGAGATGCGGAACTCGAGCTTCGGCGCCCCGGGAACCAGCACGGATCGTTCGGCGTTCGAGGACACCCCGGAGCAGCGCGAGAAGGTCTTCGAGGCCGCGTGGGAGTGGGGCGCGCAGGCCTTCGCCCTCGCCACCTACAAGGACCTGACCACGAACGAGGAGGCCAACGCGATGGCCGCCGACTTCGTCCGCGGCAAGATCTCGCAGATCGTCCAGGATCCGGAGACGGCCCGAAAGCTGATGCCCGACTACCTGTTCGGCACCAAGCGCCCCATCAAGGTGGACGGCTACTACGAGGCCTTCAACCGGGAGAACGTGCACCTCGTCGCGCTCCGGGAGGAGCCGATCGTCCAGGCCACCACCGGTGGTCTGAGGACCTCGGAGAAGGAGTACGAGTTCGACGCGATCATCTTCGCGACCGGATTCGACGCCATCACCGGCACCCTGTTCCGCATGGACATCCGGGGCCGTGACGGAATCGCGCTGCGGGACAAGTGGGACGACGGCGTCAACGTCAAGACCCTGCTGGGTGTCGGCACGAGCGAGTTCCCCAACATGTTCGTCGTCCAGGGCCCGCAGAGCCCGTCGGTGATGGCGAACTTCCTGTTCGGCATCCAGCTGAACGTGGACTGGATCACCGGGCTGATCGGGTACCTGGTGAAGAACGAGATCGCGGTGTGCGAGGTGACCCGGGAAGGTGAGGACGCCTGGAGCGACCACTGCCAGGCGTTGGCGGAGAACACCCTGCTCCTGAAGACGGAGTCGTGGTGGACCGGCGCCAACATCGCGGAGAAGCCGCGTCCCAAGTACTTCCAGACCTACCTCGGTGGCGTGAAGGAGTACGCAGACCAGACCAAGCGCGTCGCCGACCGCGGCTACCCCGGCTTCGCGCTCACCCCTCGGGTGTCCGGCCGCGCAACCGACGACCTGGTCACCGCCCGGCTCTGAGCACCGACCGCACCGAAACCTGCCCGGCGATCCGTCCGACGCCGGAAACCACCTGCCACGAAGGAGAAACCACCATGTCCCACCTCAACGTTCGCCGCGTCGTCACCGGTCACGACGACCAGGGCAACGCGATCATCACCTCCGACGAGACCCTGCCCACCAAGGTCCTCGGCGACGAGGCCGAGATGGTCCTCGGCTGGACCACCGCGGTGTTCCCGTCCGACAACAACGACGACTTCGACGGTGCACTGCGCGAGGTCCGTCGCGTCTCGCCCGGCGGCAGCGTCCTGCAGTTCGTGACGATGTACCCGCACACCAGCTCGAAGCACCACCGGACCCTGTCCCTCGACTACGGCATCGTCCTCGAGGGCGAGTTGGAGCTCGAACTCGACAACGGTGTGACCACCCGCGTCAAGGCCGGCGACGTCGTCGTGCAGCGCGGCACCATCCACACCTGGCGCAACCCCACCGACCGGATCACCAAGACGGCGTTCATCCTGCTCGACGCCAACCCGGTGAAGGTCGGCGACCGCGAGCTCGAGCCCGAGAACTGACCGACATCGAGCCGGCGGGGTCCGGTGAGCCCACCGGGCGGCCCGGACCCCGCCGGTACGGATCCGTGAGAGAGGTAGAGACATGACGATTGAACTGACGGGTACCGCGCTGCCCGCCGAGGTTCGCGGTCAGGCGCCCGGCCGGGGTCGGCTGCACGGCCGGCGGATCCTCGTTGTCGGCGGCGGTCAGGCCGCGCACGGCGACGACGACCTTCCCGGCAACGGCCGGGCGATCAGCATCCTCGCCGGCCGCGAGGGTGCCGCCGTCGTGGTCGCCGACCGGGACCTGGGCAGCGCCGAGGAAACCGCGCGCCGGGTGCACGCCGAGGGCGTTCAGGCGTACGCCGTCGGCGGGGACGCCACCGTCGAGGCGGACGTCACGCGCATGGTCCAGGAGGCTCACGACCTGATGGGCGGTCTCGACGGCCTCGTCATGAACGTCGGCATCGACGCCGGCCACCACCTGGAGAACACGTCGGTCGAGCAGTGGGACCACGTGTTCGCGGTGAACGCGCGCTCGCACTTCCTCGGCGTCAAGCACGGGCTGCCGCTGATGGGCCCGGGCGGGTCCGCGGTCCTGGTGTCCTCGACATCGGCGTTCAGCGCGTCGGGTGCGGTTCCGGCGATGAGCGCGTCGAAGGCGTCGCTGAACGCGCTCTGCAACCACGCGGCGATGGAGAACGCCTCCCGCGGCGTCCGGTGCAACGTCGTCGCGCCGGGGCTCATCGACACCCCGCTGGGCCGCAGCGGCGGCCGAAAGCGTCCGGATCGCAACAAGATCTCGATCCCTATCGGTCGTCACGGCACGGCCTGGGACACCGCGTACTCGGTGCTGTTCCTGCTGTCCGACGAATCCGCGTACGTCACCGGCCAGACGCTCGTCGTCGACGGTGGCCGGCTGATGCACTGACGCGACACCGACACCACCCTGCTCGACATCGGGATCTGAAGGGAACTGTTCTGATGGAAACGACCTTTGGCGGCGGCAACCCGTGGAACTACATCCAGGACTGGGATGTGGAGTTGCTCGGACCGGACGTCCGCAGCCCCGAACTGCGCCGGACGTGGGAACTCGCGGTACGCCTGGCCGGCGGCCTGCCCTACATCTGGCAGGAACTCGCCCGGCCGATCTCGGAGATCGCCTACGGGCTCCTCGAACTCACGCCGGGTGACCGGGTCCTGCTGATCGGCGAGGGTATCGAACCGGCCGGCTGGGACGCGGACATGCGGGCGCTGGTGGGCCCGACGGGCGTCGTCGACACCGTCGAGATCATTCGGGACGGCCGGAAAGCGGTCCACAGCCGGACCCCCGGCCGGAACGGGATGACCGGCTGCTGGCGCTGGGACTACGTCGACGACGTGCCCGACGAGTCGTACGACTGCGTCGCGGTGCTGCAGGCAACCCAGCACGCCGACGACTGGAAGGAGACGGCCGGCGATCTGCTCCGCGTCATGAAGCCGGGACGCCGGATCGTCCTCGCCGAGGCGGTGCTGGCCGGTCCGACCTTCCATGCCCGGGTCAACGGCGACGTCCACTTCCGGCAGTGGTTCGACAAGCTGTACGAGCAGATCCGGCCTTCGGACATCCCGTACTGGTCCGGCGAGGAGATCCGGGACGCGTTCGGTGACCGGGTCGAATCCCCGCAGAATCTGGAGTGGCGTGGCATCGAGATGTTCTGGGGACGCAAGCCCGCTACGACCGATCGGTGACACCGATTAGGATCCGGAGTGCGGATCGCCGCCGCGACGGGTTCGGAGGGACATGGAAATACGTGCCGCGCAAGCATTCATCGCGGTAGCCGAGGAACTGAACTTCGGTCGCGCCGCCCAGCGCCTGCACATGGCCTCGCCCCCGCTCAGTCGCCTGATCCGCCGGATCGAGGTGGACCTGGGGGCGCCGCTGTTCGAACGGAACACCCGGTCCGTGACGCTGACACCGCAGGGTGAGGCGCTGCTCGAGCCTGCGCGGGAACTGGTGCGCCTGTCCCAGCGCATGAAGGAGATCGTGCAGAAGTCGCAGGCGGGGGAAGCGGGACGGGTCCGCTTCGGCTTCGGCGAGGCCGCGGTCAACAGCTGGGTCGGTGAAGTGGCGCGCCGGATCCGCAGTGAGCGACCCGGTATCTCGCTCGAACTCCACAGCGGGTTGTTCTCGCAGCAGGGACTGGACAAGATCATCGACGGCAGTCTGGATCTGCTGATCGGCCGCCGCGACTTCATTCCGGCCGAGGTCGACTCGGTGGTCATCGCCCGGGAACAGTTGCTGATCGCGATGCCCGAGGGGCACCCGCTGGCCGGCTCCGAGGCCGTGGACCTGCGTGACCTCGCCAAGGAGCCGTGGGTGGTCCTGCCCGGCGGTGGGGCCGGAGCGTCGTTGCCGAACCGGCTGAACCTGCTGGCGGTCAACGGCGGTTTCGTCCCGAACATCGTGGAGATCGCTCCCGATTCGCCCACCCTGCTGCTGCTGGTCGGCGCCCGGGTCGGCATCGCGCCGACGCTGTCGAGCGTCCGCGACAACGTTCGCGCCAGCGGTGTGGTGTTCCGGTCCGTCCACCCCGACCAGGGGCCGGTGGAAGTGCGGCTCATGTGGCGGCGGGGCGACCGTAATCCCGCACTGAACAACGTGATTCGCGTCGCAACCGAGGTTTTCGCGACCCCGTGACCGCCCGTCGGGTCGGCGACCGACGGCGGCGTCCGCTGTCGTCGCAGATGGTGCTGAACGACGACACGTGAGCACGGCGCGGACAGCGCCTTCGCGGGTCGGCCGGCCGGGCATCCACTCGGTGTGATGCGGACTTCGAAGGTGATTGCGAAGGCGTTCAGTGCGGTGTGCGGAAGGCCTGTGCCAGCCAACTCGCCACACAACGGCTCCGAGATCGTGTGCCAACACCGGACGCGGGGCGATAACAACAACGCGACAATCTTCGGGATCGAGCAACAGTTGTCCAATCGTGATGCCATGCTGACGATCTCGGAAACTCGAGGCCTGATCCAGTATCCAGGGAAACGAATGGGCGCCGGATGTGAATCTCCTCAGGGTTGTCATGACAGGCTTCGTCGCCGCGGCCGTCCTCTCTGCCTGTGGCGACGGCGATCAGCCGTCGACTCCTACGTCGGCACTCGCTACCGGCACCGCAGTAACCGCGACGACCACGGCCGCGCCGACGACCACGCCGGAGCCGTCGACCACGCAAACACCGCTCGCCACCCCGGCCGCGGCGGCGGCCGCGGACACTCCGGATGCGGCGACCGCGGCGCAGGACAAGCTCGAGACCCTGCCGGTCAAGGGGCGGGCACCGAAGACCGGCTACGACCGGGAGCAGTTCGGGCAGGCGTGGTCAGATGACGTCACCGTCGACGGCGGGCACAACGGATGCGACACCCGCAACGACATTCTGCGGCGGGACCTGCGGGAGATCACCCTCGCGCCCGGATCGAACGGGTGCACCGTGACGGCCGGCACCCTCGACGACGCCTACACGGCCACCACGATCGCGTTCACCCGCGGCGAGGGCACCTCGGACGACGTCCAGATCGACCACGTCGTCGCCCTGTCCGACGCCTGGCAGAAGGGTGCTCAGCAGGTCGACGAACAGACCCGCCGCAACTTCGCGAACGACCCGCGGAACCTGCAGGCCGTCGACGGACCCATCAACCAGAAGAAGGGTGACGGCGACGCCGCGACCTGGCTTCCTCCGAACGTCGCGTACCGCTGCACCTACGTCGCCCGGCAGATCGACGTCAAGGCCGCGTACGGGCTGTGGGTGACCCAGGCGGAGAAGGACGCGATGGCACGGGTCCTCCAGAACTGCGGCGCACCGGCCCCCGCGCCAGCCCCCGCACCGGCGTCGGCCCCCGCCCCGGCCCCGGCACCGGCCCCGGCCCCGGCCCCGGCACCGGCCCCGGCACCGGCACCGGCACCAGCGCCCGCCCCGGCTCCCGCTCCGGCATCGGTCTACTACGCCAACTGCGCCGCTGCCCGGGCGGCCGGCGCAGCACCCCTCTACGCCGGACAGCCCGGATACAGCACAAAACTCGATCGCGACGGCGACGGCGTCGCATGCGAATAGCCCGGAACACGCCGATCGGCGGGCACCCGAGCCTCCTCGACGGCTTTGGTGAGGTCGTCATCGCCGGTGACGAGGAAGAACACGTCGGAGGCGCTGTTGCGAGCGTGCGCGACCAGGTCGAGGCCAATGCACAGGTCAACGCCCTTCTGTTCGCCGTTGTACCCGACCGCCCGTGGCGTGGTCGACGTGGATCCCGAGAGCATGTCCCGCAGCTACAACGAACTGACGCCAGTCGAGGTCCGTCTGCACGGCGACGCCGGGCTGCTCGGGGAGCATTCTGCTCGAGCGGGCCCGCCGGCTCGCCCCAGGGCGATCAGGGCATGTTGGATCTCGATGTTTCCGAACCGACCTCGCAGGTGACGGATGTGGCCGACTGGAGGTCCGGTCTGCTACCTGCGCCAACGAGGAAGAGCGCCGGGTCGGCCATGTCCGGTCGTACGGTGCGCTCGAGTGCGCGTCTGCTCTACGTGATCGGATCCGTCTACGACCGGCTCGGGTTCGACGTCGTCGACGTCGGCGTGTTCGATGACCTGGTGATCGCCCGGATCGTGGAGCCGACCTCGAAGGTCGACTCGCTGCGTGTACTCGACGATCTCGGCGTGAAGGCACTGTACTGCAAGACGATTCAATGTAATCTGACACGTGCACAGTCCGGTGAGTACCGCGACCTCATCGCAAAAGTAGTGTTTTGAGTACGCCGCCGACGCCGGCATGCTGTCGTCGTCGAACCTCACGCTCCTCGACGAGGCGGGACTCGAGTTCGTCGTCGGTTCCTGCGTCACCAAGGTGTCCGGCGATCTGGCGAATCATTTCGAAGGGGCGCAGCCTCGACACCACAGCTCTGGGGCGGGCCCGGCCGCTGGTCGGGTTGAAGGGCTGTCATCAACGGTGTAACCGACGACTTCCCACCCGCGATCCCGCCGGCTCAGCAGGAAGTTCTCACCCGCCTCGGTCTCGAAACGGGGAACCAAGCGAAATTCGCGGCATCGGAGAACTCGCGCACGTGGCGATCGCGCTCGGCCTGCTGACCGCCACGGCAAGAGCCAGAAGAACCACGAACGTCAGGTCGACGTCGTGGCCGACCTGGCCGCGCGGATCGCGGGCGGCGAGCAGGGCGTCGTCGGCATCATGCTCGAGTACTTCGTCGAAGCCGGCGCCAGGACCTGACCCTCGGCAAGGCCGACGAGTTGACCGACCGGCAGCCCATCACCGACGAGTGCAGCGACGGGGACAACACCGCCGCCCAGCTGGACCGGCTCGCCGCGGCGGTCACCGACGCGCGCCGGGGGCCGAGACCGGGTGTCGAGTGACCGGGGTGGGAGATTTTCACCCCTGGGGTCGGTGTTGTCACCGGTCCAGGCGGTGCATGCTCGTCTGGATGCCTCATCCACTCGGGCATCCTTCACCCCAGGAGGACTTCGTGAGCACCAATGGATTTCGCGCAGCGGCGGCCGGATTGCTCGTGGCCACGTCGATCGGTGTCGCATCCGGTTTCGCGACCGCGGCCGCCAGTCCGAAGATTGTCGGTCCGCCGGCGCCGGGGGTGAGCCAGGCCGACAGTTGCGGCGGACTGCAGGCCCAGTACGGGATCCTCAAGGAAGGGATGGCCCAGGAGAACCCGTCGTCGAAGACGTGGTCGAACTATCGCCGGACCGCTGATGCCACCCACCGGGAGGCGGTACAGGAAGGGTGCGCGTGGGCGCAGTGACCGCGACGGGACCGCTGCCTACCGCACGTTGCATGTCCGGAACTGCACGCTGATCCGTGGGCCGGCGTCCACGACGCGAACACGATCCGGCCGGACGGAGTCGCCCCGCCACCCGCCCGGCCCATCGATTCCTCGGCGAGGCCCCGGCCGTGTGCCCGAGCACGCGATCCGGTGGGCGAGAACCCTCCTCCAGCAGGGGAAACGTCGTAGTCACGCTTATCGGTATGTGTAATAGGTTGTGTAGTAGTGAATCTCGTGCTGAACTCTATGTGGCGGCGGAAGCCTGTTGCTCGCTTGTTCCCGGATCCGACGGATCGCGCCCTCGGCACGTCGTCTCGGAAGCCCGCCGCGAGAATTCCGCTTCCCGCACCGTCACCCTTGTGAGGCGGTGCAGAACCTCCGATGCTTGTCGTGTGACATTCGGACGCAAGATCACCGGTGTGGCCGGGACGGCAGCCGTCGTATACAGAGCCTTGGTGTGCCCTCGGCTCATGCGCTGGGGCGCGACCGATGGGGAAGTTGCTGGGCCGTATCCCGGTGCCGACCTGGTCCCCGACGGTGAGAGGGGCGCGACGATGGCCGTCACGATCGACGCGCCGCCGGATCAGGTCTGGCCGTGGCTCGTACAGCTGGGTGGGGATCGTGGGGGATGGTACTCCTGGGACCGCCTCGACAACGCCGGTCGCCCTAGCGCTCACAGCGTCCACCCTGAGTGGCAGGACATCGCCCTCGGTGACCACGTGAAGTACTGGACACGCCGCCACGGCCCTGTGGACGCTTGGAAGGTTGCAGCGCTTGAACCGAATCGATTCCTGGGGCTGCATGGGTTGAGCGATCTACGAGGCCGAAGACTTGATCCCCAGCAGCCACGGCCGTCGGCCTACACGGAAGGACTCTGGGGCTTCCTGTTGAAGGAGTTACCTGGCGGGCGGACACGTCTGGTGATCGGTGGTTATCAAGTCTTCCGACCTCGCTGGATTGAACGGTTCGTCTCCTACTGGCTTTTCCCCCCGGTTGTCTGGATCATGCAGGCACGAATGTTGGCCGTACTCAAGCGCAACGTCGAACGAGCAGCCCGCGGAAGGTCTGGTTAGCCTGCGGTCCGAACACATCCCCGGTTCGGAGACGCACAACATGGAGCGTGCGCGGTTCTCGTCATGGACGTCGACCTCACCTCGTCGATGTCCGTAAGGGGAACGATGACCGGCACATCCCGAAAGCCTGCCATCGTCGGAACGGGCTGAGCTGCACGGTCCCTACAGCCCGCGACAATGCTCAGGCTTCGATCTCGCCTGCGATTCGCTGCTCCAGCTGCGCACGGGCGGATGACGGGAGCACAATCAGCCCGTCCAGTTCCTTGCGGGCCTTCAGGTATGCGTTCTGCCGCTCCTGCGCAGTGGCAGCGTCGTCGAGGGCCAGTCGCAGCAACCGCTGTGCGCGCACCAGCCGCACTTGTTCGTCAGGGGTGAAGTTGCCATGACGGCGTCGTTTCGCCTCCGCCTCGGCGACGTCGAACGTGATCGCATAGGTGTGCACTGCTTCTCGGTACTCGCTCAGCGCGGGCTGGTCACCCACCATCGATTCGGGATCCGTCGGCCGCAGCAGGTCCGCGCGATGCCGGGCCTTGTGAAAGTCCACCGTCAGCGGTTCACGCATATCGGTCATCATGGGAAAATCGAGCAGCGTGACCAGGTCCATCTCGTAGCCGAACCATCGCGCATCCGTTTTTTCGTGCTCGCCGATGGCCTTGGCGATCTCACGTCGCTGCGTCTGCGCGTCGACGTGGCCCTGCGCCTTGGCTTGCGCCACCGCAATTTTCGTCTGCTGCTTGAGCCGGTAGCGCTCTTCCCGCCGATCGATGCGCCGCTGGTTGGCCGCGAGCGCACCCCTCCACACGCCACCGATGCTGCCGCCGAAGACGAAGATCAGCCACCAGTAGTGCCCGAACATTTGCAGGACCTGGTCCACACTGCCATGATGCCACCGGGGTCAGCGAGGCCGTAGATGCACGAGGAACGCGCGTGCCGCCGGGCCGGACCGGTCCGTCGGCGCTCCAGGCCAGCCCGTCGGCGACCCGATCAGTCAGGTCGAGGAAGTCGACGAGTGACCAGGTTCGGTGCAGGTTCTCGACGCCCGGCACCCGGATCGTCACCGCGCGGCGCGTCGCGGGCCGGGTGGGAGCTCTCGATGTGGGCCTCGATCTCCGCGATGCCGTGGTCGACGAGGTGTTCGTCGATGGTTCCCGTCGTGGTTCGAGACCCGGATGCGCCCGGGTTGTTTCTCGGTGCTTTCGTCGGAGAGTGGGGTTTCGGCGGCGACCGCGCGTGAATCGGCGGTCGGGTCCGCCGTCGGTTCGGACACTTCCCGGTCACATGCCCGCCGTCGCGGCGACATGTCCGGGCCCTACCGTGGATTCGGGGGTCGGGTCAGCGAGGGGTGCCGGCCGCCTCGGTGAGGCGCTGTGTCGTCGCGCACCGTCAGGGCGGTCGGCTCTGACCCGCATTCGTGTACCGGTCGCGGGTGGCACCGGCGGACTCGGACCTCGGTGCGGGAAGCACGCTCGGCCGGAAACGAAGTCACGCACGGTTCCTCTCGCGCGAAGCTATGAGCGTTCGACCTTCGAGTTGACGGGCCCGCTCGCCCGCACGATGCACGTCGCGGTGACGGTGGAGATGGGAACAACAGTGCTGCAGATCATGGGTCACGGCGGGCCAGGGGACCGGGTCCGGGGAGCAGGTGTCGGCCACCGACATGGCCACCGGGTGGCCATTTTGTGCACGGTTCGTGAACATGTCGGCGCCCCGAACCGTGACGGGCGCCCGTGCTGGTGGTCACCCGTTTTGGGGGATGCGCCCGGCGCCGCGGGTGCCGAGGCTGGAAGCGGGACAACAGCGCGAAGGCGCCGTGGCATGACCAGGCGATTGAGAGGTGTCGTCGATCGATATCCGTGACGGGTCCGCGATGAGCAGCCGACGGACCCACCAGGCTGGCCGAATGTGCTGCATTTCGGTGGATTCGGCGCCCTGGGCCTGGCCTGGCAGTCACTCCCCACGATGGCCACCTGGTGGTTGTCGAGCATGGCGATCACCGGCCGGGTGGTCGACCCCGCCGCTGGCGTCCACTGGTTCACCGTTCCATCAACCCGTTGGAGGAAATCATGGCCCTCGATACATTCGCCCTGCTGGCGGCCGTCTACGACTCGCAGGACGCCGCAATCGCCGACTACGACGCGGTCCACGAGCTTTACGTCGAGGCGGACCTCGTCGATACCTACGATGCGGCCGTCATCACCCGGACGGACGCGGGCAAGGTCAAGATCGTCAAGAAGCATGAGCAGCCGACCCGGCAGGGAGCGTGGGGTGGGCTCGGCATCGGCCTGGTCGGGGGTGCGCTGGTGGCCCTGTTCCCGGCCGTCGGGCTCGGGGCCGGGTTGTTGGTGGGTGGTGCCGGAGGTGCCGGTCTCGGGGCCCTCGGCGGGCACGTGGCGGCCGGGATGAGCCGCTCCGCCCTCAAGGAAGTCGGTGAGCTGCTCGACGCCGGGGACAGCGGGCTGATCGTTGTTGCCGCGACGGACCTCGAGGCGCGGGTGAAGGAGGCGCTCGATGGCGCTTCCAAGGTCACCAGCAAGCAGCTCGAGGCGGACACGGAGCAGGTCGGCAAGGACATCGACGAGGCGACCAAGTCCTGAGAAGAACACCGAACTGTGCGATCCGGTCGCGGGTATCGCGGTGACCATCTGTTGCAGCAGGACAGGGGTAGATCCAGGCCTCGGTGACCCACGGTGAACGTGCGGGCTCGTCAGCGGGCGGTCTGCTGTGCCGTTGCGCCACCGGTAGCCCGCGCTCACCACTCGCATCTTTTGTACTGCATGTCAGGACAAGTGTGCGGTGTGGCGCCGCCGGCGCCACACCGCACGAGCGTTCCGGTGCCGTCGAGCGGGGTCAGGCCTTCTCGACGACGACCGCGTTGGACACCGTGCCGATGTTGTCGATCTCGACCCGGACGTCGTCGCCCGGCTGCAGCAGCAGCTTCGGCTCCTTGCGGAACCCGACCCCGCCGGGAGTGCCGGTCAGGATGATGTCGCCGGGCTCGAGGCGGGTGAACGTCGAGATCGTCGCCACCAGGTTCTCCACCGTGAACAGCAGCTGGGACAGGTCCGAGTCCTGAACCGTGGTGCCGTTGACGATCGTTCGGATTCCGCAGGCCCCGAGGTCGATCTCGTCGGGGGTGACGACGTAGGGGCCGACCGGCGTGCTCGCGTCCCAGGCCTTGCCCTGGATCCACTGGTGCGTCTTGTACTGGAAGTCGCGCATTGTGATGTCGTTGGCGGCCGCGAAGCCCAGCACGTGGTCGAGGGCGTCCAGCTCGGCGATGCGGCGTCCGCCCCGGCCGATGACGACGGCCAGTTCACCCTCGTAGTCGACCGCCGAGGACTCCGGCGGCAGCGCGATGTCGTCGGTCGCACCCAGCAGGTTCGAGGCGTACTTCGCGAACATCACCGGGTACGTCGGAGTGTCCCGGCCGGTCTCGGCGATGTGGTCCTTGTAGTTCAGCCCGACACACAGGATCTTCGTCGGGTTGGGCACGACCGGAAGGATTCTCACGTCCGCCACCGCCACGGCCCGGGATTCGAGCCGGGTGGCGTTCGCGAGCACGTCGGTCGGGGTGTCGACGCCGATCTCGGTGATGCCGTCGAGGGGGACGAGGACGTCGCCCCTGACCTCACCGACACGGCGTTCGGCGGCGTGTTCGTAGGTTGCGTACTTCACGGTGGTCTCCTCGGTTGGTCGGGTGCCGGTTGGTCGGGTGGTGGGTGGTCCGATCAGGCGGTCGGTGCGGGAGTCCGCGCCGACCACCGGGGCAGGGCGTCGGCGACGGCGTCGTGCTGGTCGGGACCCCACGCCGCCGCGACGAAGTGGTCCGGGCGCAGGAGGACGAATCGGCCGCGGTACGAGCCGAACTCGCGGGCGAGCCCGCCGTCGACGTCGACGAGAACCCGGCGGTCGGTGCGGGGCATGGTGCCGTTGACGGTGACCAGCACGACGTCCGTGCCGAACGTCGCGGCGAGCCCGTCCGCGGACGCGACGGCGTCCTCGTCGGTGATGTCGACCGCGAGCAGCGCCCAGCCGTCGCCGACGACCTCGTCCAAGAGGACCGTGCGGTGGGTGCGCACGTCGAACACCCGCGGCTGGCCCAGCGGGACACCGATGTCGGGTCCGTCGCCGGTGACCAGGCCGGTGCGGTAGTGGTGCGCCGGGCGGTACCGCATCTCCTCGAGGAACTCGCGGCCGGCGGGGGTGGCGAGCGCCGACCGAGCCCGCGCGTCACGGCGGCGGGCGAGCGCCGGGCTGGTCGTCATGACCACCCGGCCGAGCTGCTCGGACGAGCGCACGACGGCCGCCGCGTGTGGCCGGCGTTCGGTCTGGTACGTCGCGAGGACGCTGGGGTCCAGGCGTCCGTGGAACACCTCGGCGAGCTTCCACGCGAGGTTGCCGGCGTCCCGGATCCCGGAGTTGAGCCCCTGGCCCGCGAACGGCGGCATCATGTGCGCCGCGTCCCCGAGCAGGAAGCACCGGCCGACCTGCCAGTCGTCGGCGACGAGCCCGTGGAATCGGTAGTTCACGGCCCGCTCGACCTGGTCCGGGGTGATCTCCCGGTACCGGGACACGAGCCGGTGGATCAGGTCGAACGGGGGCGTGTCGGTGGGCTCGCCCTCGCCTTCGAAGAGCCGGAACTCGTAGCGGCAGCGGCCGCCCAGGCCGGGGATGATCACGTGCGGGCGTTCGGGGTCGCCATGGTGCATGCCGAACCGCTCGACATGGTGGTCCCCGAGGGCGTCGACGACGAGCCACACGTCGGGATGGCTGCGGCCCGTCATCGTGCCCCCGAGCAGTTCGCGCACGGTGGATCGGCCGCCGTCGCACCCGAGGAGGTAGGAGGCCTCGACATCACCCGACGTCGTCGAGACGGTGACGGTGTCGGCGTCCTGGGTCAGGGCCCGGACCTCGGTGCCGAACCGCAGGTCGACCCGGGGGTTGGCCGCCAGTGCACCGGCGAGGGCGCGTTCGAGATCGGGCTGGGCGAACGGGTTCTTGAACGGGAAACCGAGCCGGAACGGAACGGTGGCGCGCGCATCGAAGAGGGGCCGGCCGTCGGCGCCGTAGTACCGGGTACCGGTGCCGGGGACGATCAGCTCGAGCAGGGTGTCGGCCAGGCCCGCCTGCTGGTAGATTCGCAGCGCCTCGTCGTCGATGCTGATCGCCTTGGGCTCGTCGCTCGTTCGCAGGCGCCGCTCCAGCACAACGACATCCAGCCCCCGTGCGGCGAGCAGCGCTGCCGCGGTCATCCCGACGGGGCCCGCGCCGCACAACGCGACGTCGAATCGCCGACGGGGCTCGGTCCGGTCCGCGCCCGCCGGGACGGCGTGGTTCGGGTCCGCCTGGTTCGGTTCGGTCGGATGGGTGTCCATCGCCGCCTCCCTTCTGATCTCTCGGCTCGTTCGTCTCGAACCATACACGGTGTCCCGTAAAATAGGAATTGACTTCTGATAAATAGGACTCTTACCGTGGTTGCTGTCGAACATCGGCGAAGGAAGTAAGGAGAGACACCGTGATCACTGGCCTCGGACATACCGGATTCTGGGTGGACGACCTGGAGACGATGCGTGACTTCTACACGCGGGTAATGGGATTGACCGTCACCGACGAGGACGACGACCTCGGTATCGTCTTCTTCTCGTCCCGGCCCGAGGAGGAGCACCACGAGTTCGTGCTCCAGCGCGGCCGTACCGCACCGCGGGGCGCCAAGCTCACCCACCAGGTGTCGTGGCGGGTCGACAGCCTCGAATCGATCATCGAGTTCCACAAGCGGTTTCGCGACGAAGGTATCGAGGTCCAGCAGGAGGTGACCCACGGCAACGCCATCGGGATCTACTTCTTCGACCCGGAGGGCAACCGCAACGAGGTCTACCTGCGTATCGAACGCGATGTCCGGCAGCCGTTCCGCAAGACCCTCAACCTCGATCAGGACCCCGCCGCGATCCTGTCCGAGGCGGAGCAGCTCCTGCAGGACGGGACGCCGTCGTATCAGCCCGTCCAGTAACCGCGGGGTCGAGCCGTTCGCGCTCGACGAACCGAAAGGCCCTGGTGGAGTTCCACTCCACCAGGGCCTTTCGCGATGGGGTCGCTACCGGCGAGGTGATCGCCGAGGACCGCTACCCGAAGACCTCCGCGATCGTGGGTGCGGCCGAGCGCAGGCTCGCGATACCGACCAGGGCCGTCACCTCGAGCGTCTCGACGATCTCGTCGACGGTCGCGCCGTACCGCAGGGCGTTCTCGATGTGGGGCCGCACCCCCGCGGTGAACAGGTGGGTCGGGGACAGGTCGATCGCGATGTAGATCAGCTCCCGCAGCTTCGGTGTGAGACTGCCGTTCACCCAGGGGTGCGAGGAATAGCGCGTGTACGCCTCGAACCACGTCGCGTCGACCCGCAGCAGGGTCTCGTTCATCGCGCTCCAGTAGCCGCGGCGGGCGCGGAACTCGTCCCGTATCCGTTCCTGTTCGGCGTCCAGGGGAGCGTCGGACACCACCTGGGTGCCGTGCGCGGCGGCCACGGCGGACAGTTCGGGGATGCCCGTCACCATGCAGTGGACGCCGAGCACCGAGACGAGGTGGACCGCCTCGAGTGCCTCCTCGCGGGTGGCGCCGGCCCGCGCGGCCGCGGTGGCCGCGGTTCGCACCCCCGCCGGGTCGAGCGTGGTGACGGACGCGCTCACGGCCAGGGCGATCAGCGCGCGCGACTTCGGGTCGAGGTGGGCCTTGTTCTCGGGAACCTCGGCGAGGTCGACGTAGGCGCCGACGAAGTCGTCGTCGATCGCCAGGGTCGACTCCCACGACTCGTCGAGTTCACCGGCGATTCGGATCAGCCTGTCCCGGATGGTATTTCCCGGTTGCGGGTGGTCGGGGGAGTCGATGTCGACGGGATCCGTCGTGTTCGGCGCGAGGTCTGTCGTGTTGCTCATTCGGGCATCTCTCTCGGGAGAATCGACCAGTGGGGTGGGTCAGGCGGCGACTGCGGGGGCGGGTTCGTCCCGCTGCGCGGACTGCCGCTGATACGACCGGTTCTCCCGGACCATCGCGATGGCGAATGCGGCAACCAGACCGGGGATCGCGAAGACGAAGAAGATCGTCTGGTTGGTGAAGGAGAGTGAGAGCAGCACTCCGCCGATGATCGGACCGAGGATGCCGCCCATGCGCCCGACACCCGAAGCGGACCCGAGCGCCGTCGACCGGACGAACGGCGGGTAGTACTGGGCGACGTACACCTGGACCAGGTTCTGCACGCCGGTGAGGATGGCGCCGGCGCACCCGATCAGGACGTAGGTGACGGGTGCGTTGGTGCTGATCCCGACGCCCGCGATGACAACGGTCCCCGTGAGGTACATGGCCAGCAGGATCTTCCGGGCGCCGACCTTGTCGGCCATGCGTCCGGCCGTCAAGGTGCCGAGGATGCCGCCGATCTGGAAGACGCCCAGGAAGACGAGGCTGGACGTGAGAGTGAACCCGCTGTCCATCATCAACTTCGGAAGCCAGTTCAGGAATCCGTACGACACAAGAAGATTGGCGAAGAACGCCAGCCAGAACATCAGCGTGCTGCGTCCCCGGTGGTCGGTGAACAGGTCGGTCAGGGGGAGCTTGGCGTCGGAGCGGGCTTCGGTCACGAGTTCGCTGCGGTCGTCGAGGTGGCGGCTCGGGTCGATCCGGCGCAGGGTCGCGAAGACGGCGTCGCGCCTGCCCTTGCGCAGCAGGACGGCGAAGGACTCCGGCACCGCCCGGTACATGAACGGCAGCAGGAGCAGAGGCACGGCGGCCAGCCACAGGCTCACCTGCCAGCCGAGGGTGGGAAGAACGAAGATGCCGAGAACGGGGGCGAGCAGGCCGCCGACGGCGAAGCCGCAGAGCACGACGGTGACGATGGTGGCGGTGTGCTTCTTGGGGGAGAAGTCGGTCAGCAGCGCGATCACGTTCGGCATCACACCGCCCAGGCCGAGGCCGGCGAGGAACCGGCAGACGGTGAAGAACGTGGGCTCCTGCGCGAAACCGCACAGCGCGGTGAACACGCTGTAGAGGATCACCGTGATCAGGATGACGCGGCGTCTTCCCATTCGGTCGGCGAGCGTGCCGAACGAGATGGCGCCGACGAGCATGCCGACGAGACCGACGCTGCCGATCGCACCGGCTTCCACGGCGGGCATGTTCCACGCCGCCATGAGGGAGGGGGTGATGGTTCCGTAGACGGCGACGTCGTAGCCGTCGCAGACGATCAGGACGAAGCCGACGAGTGCGAGCTTCAGGTGGAATCGGTTGAACCGGGCGTTCTGGATGAACCCGGTGAGGTCGATCTTCTCCATGGAGGGCTTCCTCTCGGGACCCGACTGTACCGCGCGTCGCGACGGTGTCGTCAATGCGGCGAACGGGCCGGTCGTCAGGCCGGATGGGCAGTCAACGTGCGTGGGGTGACCAAGGGTCGACAGTCCGTCGCCGGCCGAGAACGGGGACACCTGCGGTTCGGACATGAGAGAACTGTGACCCCCGACACACGCAATGTGAAGTACCAACTGGCGCGCTCGTTATTACCCCTCGGGTACCAGTGGACCCGGGTGTGCGGCTGACCTCGAATCGGTCAGCTGCACACCTTCCACACGCCGCCCTGCTGCTCCAGCGCGAAGGACCGCACGGACGTCTCCCCGGGAGAACCCGCGGCGTGGACGGTCACCTGAGCCAGCGCGGTGTCGTCGGTGATGGCGACGGCGTCGACACCGACCAGGACCGGCACCGTCTGCTCGGCGCTCGCCGACCGGTACACATCGGTGAACCCGGCGTCGCCGACCTGCTGGTAATAGGTGCCGAGCTCGCCGCACGAGCCCGCACGCAGCGCCGCGAGGTCGCCGCGGCCGAGGGCGGCGACGAAGTCGGTGATCGCAGCCGTCACCCGGGTCTCGGGGGAGTCGCCGGTCGCCCGGCCGAGGAACAGCGCACCGCCGGCAACGAGGGCCGCCACCACCGCGACCGCCGCCACGACGAGAGGCCAGAGGCGACGCCGTCGACGCGGCGCCGGGTCGGGGATCCTCGTCGGCGCCGCCGACACACCGGCAGTGGCCGATCCCGGCGCCCGCAGTCCGGGGCCGACGCGCGTGGGCGCCGCCCGGGTCACGTGCGGAATCACCGTGGTCACCGCCTCCGAAGGCTCCGGAGAGGTGGACGCCGGAGAGGGGGGTGTCGGCGCGGACGTCGCGGTCTCGGTGCCCTCCGGGTCGTCGCGGTCCGGCACGGTGCGCCTCCTGTTGGTCTCGTCCTGCGGGGTGATCTCGTTCCTGCGGGTGATCTCGTTCCAGCGGGGTCCGGCCTTCTCGTCGGCGCTGCCTCGCCCCGCGTCGAGGAGCAGCGTACGACGCCGGGGCGCGGGGACGGTGTCGTGAGCGGGGGGTGTCGGGGCACGGCCCCGGTCGGGCAGCGCACAATGTCCCCATGACCTCTTTCGGCGATCTGCTCGGACCCCAGCCCACCCTGCTGCCCGGAGACGACGACGCGGAGTCCGAACTCCTGAACAAGGCCGACCCCAAGCAGGTCGCCGCCGACCATCCGACGGCGTCGATCGCGTGGGCCTACCTGGCCGAGGCGGCGCTCGCGGACGGCGAGACCATCACCGCGTACGCGTACGCCCGCACCGGCTACCACCGTGGACTCGACCAGCTGCGGCGCAACGGATGGAAGGGCTTCGGGCCGGTCCCGTACAGCCACGAGCCGAACCGCGGATTCCTGCGTTGCGTCGCCGCCCTGGCGCTCGCCGCCAAGACGATCGGGGAGTCGGACGAGCACGCCCGCTGCCTCGACCTGCTCGAGGACTGCGACCCGCGGGCAGCCGAAGCACTTGGCGTCGAGTAGTTTTCGTCCCTACACCGTCGATCGGGGACGCGCGCGCCTGCGTGCGTCCGCGGCGCGGGTACGCGTGTCGGCGTTCCCGGTGCTGCAGTGCGCGCTGGCGGCCGGTCTGGCCTGGTTCGTCGCCAACGACCTGTTCCACCATCACAATCCGTTCTTCGCCCCGATCGCCGCGGTGGTCTCGCTCGGTCTCTCGCTCGGCGCCCGGGTGCGGCGGTCGTTCGAACTGATCGTCGGTGTCACCGTCGGCATCGGCGTGGGGGACGCGATCATCTCGCTGATCGGCACCGGCGCGTGGCAGATCTTCCTGGTCGTCGTCCTGGCGATGGTGACGGCGATCTTCCTCGACGGCGGGCCGATCATCTCCATCCAGGCCGCCAATTCGGCGGTCCTGGTCGCCACGCTGATCCCGCCTCAGCAGGGCGGCGGCCTGGACCGGATGATCGACGCACTGATCGGTGGGCTCGTCGGCCTCGTCGTCGTGACCCTGGTCCCCGTGCACCCGGTGCTGCGGGCCCGCAAGAACGCGGCCGACATCCTGGGGACGGCGTCCGAGGTGCTGCAGCTCGTCGCGGACGGGTTGGTCGCGAACGATCCCAAACCGATCGAGAGTGCACTGAGGAAGGCGCGGGCGTCGCAGGCCGCGATCGACGGCTTGCGCTCGAGCCTGAGCGGCGGTCGCGAGATCAGCCGGCTGTCGCCGCTGTACTGGGGTTCGCGGCCCCGCTTCGACCGGCTGGCCGCCGCCGCCGACCCGATCGACAACGCGATGCGCAACATCCGTGTGCTCGCACGGCGGTCGCTGTCGCTGGTGCGTGACGACGAGATCCTCGACCCGAGACTCGTCGACGAGGTGGAGAAGCTCGCGCACGCCGTCGACGTGCTGCGTCGTGTGGTGCTCGCCGACCCCGGGCAGCAGCCCGACCGCGCGGAGGCGGCCCGGGTGCTGCGCTCGGTCGCGGCCGGCGCGAAGGCCGAACTGGTGCAGAATGCGGGCATCTCGGCAACCGTGGTCTTCGCGCAGATCCGGTCGCTGATCGTGGACCTGTTGCAGGTGGCGGGGCTGAACCGGATCTCCGCGATCGCGACCCTGCCGCCGACGGTGCCGAACCCCGGCTACCCGCCGGAGTTGTGAGGTTGCTCGACTGCCCGTGAGTTCCGAGCCCTTGCCGCCCCCGGTCGATATATGCGAATGTGTGCATAGGTTTGGGAGGCGGAGAAGGGACGGGAGAGATGGGCGTCGGGCACGGACACGGGCACGGCACCGACGGGCCGGGTGCGCCGGGCCCGTCCGTCGAGCGGATTCGCCGGATGGTCGCCGCCCTCGCGATCCTCGTCGGATTCCTCGTTCTCGAGGTCGCCGTCGGCCTGACCATCAACTCGTTGGCCCTGCTCGCGGACGCCGGTCACATGCTCACCGACGTCGTCGGGATGTCCATGGGCCTGGTCGCGCTCCTGTTGGCGCGACAGGGATCCAAGGCCGCCGCCCGCACATTCGGCTGGCACCGTGCCGAAGTGCTCACCGCGATGGCGAACGCGGTACTGCTGCTCGGCGTCGCCGTCTGGGTCCTGTACGAGGCGATCGGCCGGATCGGCGACGCCCCCGAGATCCCCGGTGTGCCGTTGATGCTCACCGCGGCCGCGGGCCTCGCCGCCAACGTCGTCGTCATGCTGATGCTCCGCGCCGACGCGAAGGACTCCCTCGCCGTCCGCGGTGCCTACCTCGAGGTCCTCGCCGACGCCGTCGGCAGCGTCGGTGTCCTGATCGCCGGGGCACTCGTGCTCGCCTTCGGCTGGACCTGGGCGGACATCGTCGTCGGTGTCCTGATCTCGCTGTGGGTGGTGCCGCGCGCGGTGACGCTCGCGGCGGCGTCGCTGCGGATCCTCACCCAGGCGTCGCCCGCCAGCGTCGACGTCGAGGCGGTCCGGGCCGACCTGCGGGCGCTGCCCGGTGTCGTCGGCGTGCACGACCTGCACGTGTGGACGCTGACCACCGGCATGGACGTCGCGACCGTGCACCTGACCACCGACGCCGACAGTCAGGTGGTGCTGCGGTCGGCGAAGGCGGTCCTCGACGCGCACGGTCTCGAACACGCAACCGTGCAGGTCGAGTCCGGCGCCGAGGGCAGTCACTGCGAGGAGAACCTCACCTGGTGACCGGCACGGTCACCGGCTGCGCCGGGTGACGCCGGTGCCGGGACGCCACAGATCGACGTGCAGCTGGTCCTCCGAGACGGTGGTGAGCACGACCTCCTCGACGCCGAGTTCGAAGATCTGCGCGTCGTCGCCCGGGTTCTCCGGATAGCTGTCGAGGATCTTCCGCTTCTCGTCTCCGGTCAGTTCGCGGGCGCGGCCCGAGATCTTGGCGTCGCCGCCCTCCATCGTGTGGTGTCCGGGGTTCGAGTGCAGGGAGTAGCGCGGATCGCGGTGCAGGTCGCGGACCTTGCGGGCGCCGGGCATCGAGCCGAGCACGAGGTGGCCGTCGAAGATCTCGACCTCGGTGCCGCTCACCCGGGGTGAGCCGTCGGCGCGCAGGGTGGCCAGGACGTGGTGCTTGTGTGCCGTCAGCCGGGCGGTGACGGAGTCGGCCAGAGTGGGTGCTTCCTCGGTGAACTGCTGCCAGATCGTCATGACCCCAGTGTGCGCCGGTATCCCTGACATCTCCTGTCAGGGATTTCTCGTAGACTCCGGGGGTGCGATCGAGTCGGCTGCTGGACCTGATGCTGCGCCTGCAGGACGGTCGCGGCCGCACCGCCGAGGTCCTGGCCACCCGGCTCGGGGTGTCGGTGCGCACCGTGTACCGCGACATCGCGGCACTGCAGGCCGCGGGGGTTCCGCTCTACACCGAGAGCGGGCCCGGCGGCGGCGTCCGGTTGCTCGACGGGTGGCAGTCCAGGCTCAGCGGCATGACCGAGATCGAGACGTCCGCCCTGATGCTGCTCGGCATCCCCGGGCTCGCCGACGACCTGGGCCTGGGGGAGGAGACCGCCGCGGCGGAGGCCAAGCTGCTCGGGGCCATGCCGCTGCCCCTGCGGCTGAGTGCCCAGGTGTGGCGCAGCCGGCTGCACGTGGACGCGCCGGGATGGTTCGACAATCCCACCCGCACTCCACATCTCGCCGCCCTCGCCCGCGCCGTGCTGGACGGCGACCGGCTGCGGATCGGCTACCGCAGGGCCGGCGGGCGGGTTACCAGGACCCTCGACCCGCTGGGCCTGGTCGCCAAGGCCGGCGTCTGGTACCTGGTCGCGGCGCACCGCGCTCGCGTGCTGTCGTACCGCGTGACGCGGATCGTGTCCGCCGAGAATCTCGGTGTGCCCGCCGAGCGGCCCGACGACTTCGACCTGGCGTCGTGGTGGGCCGAATCGACAGCGGCGTTCGACCGGTCGCTGCTGCGGTACCCGTGCCGGGTGCGGCTCTCGCCCGCCTCGTGGCGCGCGCTGCCCGCCGCGGTCGGGACCGAGGCTGCCCGGGTCGTCCCGGGCCCGCCGGACACCGAGGGCTGGGTCGAGGTGGACTTGACACTCGAAGCGGAAGGCGTTGCGGTGCACCAGCTCACCGCACTCGGCGGCGGGGTCGAGGTGCTCGCACCGCCGTCCCTGCGGGCCGCGCTGCGCGCGGTCGGGGAGGAGACGGCACGGCGCAATGCTGCCCGGTGACGGGCGTCGCGCGCGGTCGTCGAGTCAGTCTCGGGCGGCGTTGCCGTACAAGAAGGTTCGAACACCGTCGGCCACGATCTCGCGCAACTCGGCATCGTCGAGAGGTGTCGTCGCGACGTGGTCCCGCTCGGGCCCGATCAGTCGCAGGTAGTGCAGCGCCGCCCGTTCGGGATCGGCCGGTTGCAGCCGGCCCTCGGCCGCGAACGCAGTGAAGTGAACGGCCAGCGCGTGGCGGACCCGATCCGGGCCGGACTCGCGCCACGCTCGCAGTGCCGCCGGCGGGAAGTGGGCCGCTTCGGAGTTGATCTGTCGGACGATGGCGAAATGGTCCGCGAACTGCTCGTGCAGGGTGTTGGTGGCCAGATCGAATCCCAGTGCGGTGAGCGCTGATTCGAGGTCGGTGACGTGTTCGAGGTGTTGCCGCAGCACGGCGATCTGTGCCTCGGCGATCTCGGACGAACTCACCGTCATGGCCTCGGTGAACAGGGCCTCCTTGCCGCCGAAATGGTTGTAGAGAGTCCGCGTCGACGCGCCGGCCTCGGCGGCGATCACGTCGATGCTCGCCCGGGCGTAGCCGTCGCGTCCGAACACCGTGCGCGCCGCCTGCAGGATCGCGAGGCGCTTGGCGCTGGATCCGGCGCGCGGTGCGGACTTCGGCGGATTCGTGCTGGTCATGGTCGCCACCCTAGTTGAGTGCAACGACCGTTGCACAAAGTGCAACGTTCGTTGTAACTTGTGGTGCATGGCAGCGACAACCGCCCGTCACGTCGGCTCGTCCACGTAACCACGTAACCACGTCAACCACGATCACCAGGGAGAACCGTCATGACCAGCACCCGACTCCGCCTCGTCGTCATCACCGGCAGCACCCGTGACGGGCGTTTCGGCCCCACCGTCACTGCCTGGTTCACAGGCCTGGCGTCGTCCGCGATGGACGTCGACGTCGTCGACCTCGCCGATGTCGAACTCCCGGCGGCGCATCCCGCGTGGGGAGCCGAGAGGACACCCGCGCTCGCGGAACTGGGAGTCCGCCTCGACGCCGCCGACGCCTTCGTCATCGTCACGCCGGAGTACAACCACAGCTTTCCGGCCGTGCTGAAGAACGCCATCGACTTGTTCCGCGACGAATGGCGGGCCAAACCGGTCGGATTCGTCTCGTACGGCGGTCAGGGCGGCGGCTTGCGTGCCGTCGAGCAACTGCGACTCGTGTTCGCCGAGCTGCACTCCGTGAGCGTGCGGGACAGTGTGAGCTTCCACGGCGCCCACACCGTGTTCGACGGCGGCAGGCCCGTCGACTCCACGGTCAGCGACTCCGCCGCGGCGAACATGCTCGGTCAGCTCGAGTGGTGGGGAACGGCGCTCCGGTCGGCACGCGCGGAACGTCCGTACGCCGAGGCGGCCTGATCCGCCCACACGAGGGGCGGTCTCACAGCATCCGGCGACGGTTGTCGAGCATGCGTGCCCGACGCACCGACACCCGCGTCCACACCTTCTGCTGGATCGCCAGCGTAGCCCACCCGGCGAGCGCCATACCCGACAGGTTCAGCAGCAACTGCAGTGTGCTGCCCCAGATCTCGTGGCCGACCCCGAACGCGAGGGCGAGACCGACGTTGCCCGCGGCGGGCACTGTCGTCACCGAGATGAACACCCCCGACAACCCGCCGAGCTTGGCCGACGTCAGAGACAGCACCCCGGCGGCCGCGGCGATCACCGCGACGATGAAGGACCACTTGTCCGGCGAGTAGATGAACGCGGTGTCCGGGCGCGGGCCGGTCACGTCCTCGAGGGTCACCCACCCGAGGACACGGCCGGCCAGCGTCGCGATCGCAGTCGCCGCGATCGCGACGACGAACCCGACGACCAACGTGCGGATCGCGGTCGCCAGCAACACATACCGGCGCTTGACCGGTGCCACACCCAGGGCGGCGACGGCCCCGAACTCCGGTCCGAGCACCATCGCGCCGATCACCAGGATCTGCGAGTCGGTGACGATAGCGATCCCGGCGAGCAGCGTCGCCAACGTCATGAAGCTCAGATAGGTCCAGTTGAGCTCGACGTCCTCGTAGGACCGCTGCGCGACCTCCGCCCAGACGACGGCGTCGGCGCTGCTGCCGGGACTGCGCAGTTCCGCGTCGAGTCCGTCGCGGGAGAGCCACGCGTGTACGGGTTCGATCTCGATGCTGCCGTGGTGGTGCAGGCCGGCGGCGCGCAGTTGCTCGATCACGTCGTTGGCCACCTCGCGTGCCAGGTCGGCGTGCACGATGTCGCCGACCGGGCGCACCGCGGCCCCGCGCAGCACCGCGAGGCCGCTGACCCCGGGTTCCCCGTCGAGGATCCGTACGGTCTCGTCGGTCAGGTCGGTCGGCGACAGGATCCGCAGATGCAGCATGGGGTCAGTGTGCGCGGCGTTGGTGGCCGGAGCCACCAATGCCGCGCACAGGTGCCGGAGGTGCCTGAAGTAACTTCGGATCATGAGCATTGTCAACGAGTCGGCGCCGAAGTGGTTCCTCGACGCACTCGCCGCGCCCGTCGAGACGGGCCACGTCGACGTCGCCGGAGCCACCATCGCCTACCGCGCTTGGGGTGAGGAGAACACCCCGGGCATCGTGCTGGTGCACGGCGGCATGGCGCACTCGCGCTGGTGGGACCACGTCGCCCCGCAGCTCGCGGTGGGACGACGCGTGGTCGCGCTGGACCTGTCCGGTCACGGCGACAGCGGCCGCCGCGACGACTACACGCTCGAGACCTGGTCGGACGAGGTGCTCGCGGTTGCGGAAGCGGGCGGAATCGCCGGGCGGCCGACGCTCGTCGGACACAGTATGGGCGGCATCGTGTCGTACGTGGCGTCCACGCGGTTCGGCGATCGCCTCGACGGGGTCGTCATCCTCGACTCGCCGGTCCGGGACCTGACCCCGGAGGAGGTGGAGATGCGGGACCACCGGAGATCGTCGACGTCGCGGATCTATCCGACCATCGACGCCGCTGTGGCACGGTTCCGGCTGGTTCCGCCGCAGGACACCGCCGAACCGTACGTCTTCGACTACATCGCACGCGCTTCGTTGAAAGAGGTCGACGGCGGGTGGGGTTGGAAGTTCGACACCGAACGCATCGGCCGCAGCGGCCGTAGCGGTGTCGACGGGACGGCCGCCGGCTGCCGCATCGCGTACTTCCGCAGCGAGAACGGCATCATCACCGACGACCTCCTCGACCGCATGCGACCGATGTTCGGGCCGGACGCGCTCGTCGTGGAACTGCCCGCCGCCGGCCACCACCCGGTGTTCGATCAGCCACTGGCCGTCGTCACGGCTGTGCGCACGGTCCTCGCGACCTGGTCCGGACGGTAGGAGACGGTCGGACGGTCACTGCCAGAACCGCAACAGGTAGTTCCCGTACTGCGCCCACACGCCCGGCACCCCGGACAGTTCGAACAGGGCGTAGATCGCGTCGAAGAACACCCGGTTGACCGACGGCACGAACAGCAACCCGATCAGCAGCAGCATCCCCAGGGCCTTGAACTGGTCGAGGGAGTGCCGGGTCCGTGGCGACAGCGACGGCTCGAGCGCGGCGTAGCCGTCGAGACCCGGGATCGGGATCAGGTTCAGCACCGTCGCCATCACCTGCAGGAACGCGAGGAAGCTCAGGCCCCACCAGAACGCGGGGTGGGTGCCGGCGTCGCCGAAGAGCCGGATCGCCGCGAGCAGGCCCGCGGCGGCGAGCGCGTTGACGGCCGGTCCGGCCAGGGTGATCCGGCGCACCGCCCGCGGGGGCAGCAGATCGGTGCGCAGGTTCACCGCCCCGCCCGGCAGGCCGATGCCGCCGAGTGCGATGAACAGCACCGGCAGGCCGATCGACAGCACCGGGTGGCTGTACTTCAACGGATTCAGCGTCAGGTAGCCGCGGGCGGCGACCTCGTGGTCGCCGTACCGCCAGGCCGTGTACGCGTGCCCGAACTCGTGCAGGCACACCGTGACCACCCACCCCGCCACCACCAGCAGGAACACCCCGACACCGGCGGTCGTCGACCGCGGCGCCGCCTGCCAGGCGAGCGCCCCGCCGCCGACCGCGGCCGCCAGGACCGCGAAGAACACGGGGCTGGGCCGGACCGTGGCCCGCCGGGTCCGAGGGAACGTCATGAGACCAGTATCGGCGCCCGCGCGACCAGCGGCCCGCGTCGCGGTCAGCGGACGAGGAGCCACTCCCGGTCGTCGCGGTAGAAGCTGCACCGCTTGAGCGCCCGCGGCGTGGTGACCCCGTCCCGGGTGACCACGGCGCCCACCGCGCCGAGCTGGACGGCTCGTGCAGGCAGCCAGTGCCTGCGCAGCAGTCGAGTCGCGGCGCTGGCCCGGACTCCGGGCAACCCGACCGTCGGGGTCACCCGCAGGGCGTCGACCTCCCCCGAGAACACTCGCTCGGAGTCGGCGTACGCCTCCCCGACGAGCCGATTGCCGTCGGGGCCGGTGACCGTCGCCTCCCCGACCAGCGCGGTACCGGAATCGTCCCGGATCAGCGGCAGCGGCGTGGCGGTGCCCGCGACGGCCAGCCGGGCCGCCCGGTCACCGACCGGCAGTCGGTACAACCGTGTCGCCGGGCTGCGCTGCGCGGTCACGTACGCGACCTCGACGTGCAGCCGCTCGGACCGCATCAGCCGCGTCACCGTGGCCGCGAGTGCACCGTCGTCGCCGACGACGACCAGCCGCGGCGCGACGGCGCGCGCGGGATCGGGACCGCCCAGTTGCGGCAGCAGCGCGTCGAAGTCCGGTTTCGCCGGCACCGCCGGTGCGGGGGTGACGGGCAGCGAGCGC
Organism: Rhodococcus sp. NPDC003318; assembly: GCF_042879035.1. Lineage (NCBI taxonomy): Bacteria > Bacillati > Actinomycetota > Actinomycetes > Mycobacteriales > Nocardiaceae > Rhodococcus > Rhodococcus sp. NPDC003318. The sequence goes on from NZ_JBIAOU010000003.1 coordinate 68,820, forward strand.
AGCGCGGCGGGGAGCGTCGGATCGCCACAGGCGAGTACGTGAATGGTCAAGATCAGCTCCGGGTCGGTGCGTGGTCGTCACCGTCGACGATACGAACACCCGCCTCGGGTGATCGGCACCGGTGCTCGAATCCGGGCAGCGGTGAAGCGCGTCCCGGCGGTGACCGAGTGTGTCCCGGCGATACCGAAATGCGACCGTGTTCGAGACCTCACGGTTCTATCCTGGTAGGTGCGGCCGACACCCACCCACGCATCGGAGTCAGGCATGCTGACCACCACGGACACCCGCACCCGACGTCCCTCCACCCGGGTCACCCGGTTCTGTAGATCCGGGCTCACCTCGGTGGTGACCGAACTCCGAAAAGAGGGCACCGCCGAGTCGTCGGCGGACCTGCGCGCCGCCCAGGATCTCCTCGAACTCGGCATCGGGCAGATGTCCACGCCGACCACGGCACTCGGCCATCCGTTCCAGGTGCACCCGGTGATCGGGACGTGGGTCGTCCACGCCGACGTCGAGCGTTCCGCGGCGGATCCGGAGGTCGTCCGGATCTCGGCGCAGCTGCCTGCGGACGCGCCGCACGAACCGGTCCGGGTGGTGTGGTTCAACATGCTGTCGCTGGTCGGCGGAACCGCAACGGTGCCGCCGCAGGTGGCGGAGGACGGGACGTACCACGTCGACGGCTCGGTCCGCTCCGGCGCGGGAGTGGTGGTCGCCGGGATCGTGCCCGAGGACAACGGCGGGCGTCCGGGATTCGCACTCGTCGCGGAGTGACCCCGCGGCCGGGTGTCCGGGGCCGGCGTTCCGGGTACCCGACGGGCATGCCGGGAACGGATCGAGACGAACAACCGAGAACGGATCGAGGGCAATCCGGGGTGAATGCGATGACAACCCTGAATGTCACGATGGTCAACACGACGAACGAGGAGTTGGTGCCCGACACCGAGCCCGGTGAGGAGGCCCCCGAGGGGCCACAGCGGATCGCTGCCCACGGCATCGGGCAGTTCCGGATGAGCCGGGGGGTCAGCTTCCTGCTCGGCGGCGACCCGGACCGTCCCATCTACCTCCAGTCGGACGGGGTGGTGTGGGCGCCACCGACGTGTGTGGTCCGGTCCGCCTCGGACGAGGAGGGCCTCGAAGTCCAGGTCAGTCCCGCGCCGTGGCTGCACGAGCACCACGCGGCGTGAGAGTGGGACGAGTCCGGCCGGGCCGGAGGGTGGTGTGCCCGCCTCGACCTCGAGTGCACTGGGCTAAACTGTCGTCCCGGCCACTGCCTGTGGGCGGCTGGCCTCTGCGCTGAGATGCGCAGAAGTCTGTCGACTCTAGGAGACGTCATGCCGGCAATCGTCCTCATCGGAGCCCAGTGGGGCGACGAGGGTAAGGGCAAAGCTACCGATCTACTGGGCGGCCGCCTGCAGTGGGTGGTGCGGTACCAGGGTGGCAACAACGCCGGGCACACCGTCGTCCTGCCGAACGGCGACAAGTTCGCGCTGCACCTGATCCCGTCCGGCATCCTGACCCCGGGCGTGAAGAACGTGATCGGCAACGGTGTCGTGGTGGACCCGGGTGTGCTGCTCGAGGAACTCGCCGGCCTCGACGAGCGCGGGGTCGACACGTCGAACCTGCTGCTCTCGGCCGACGCGCACCTGATCATGCCGTACCACGTGGCCATCGACAAGGTCACCGAACGCTTCCTCGGGGCCAAGAAGATCGGCACCACCGGACGCGGCATCGGCCCCTGCTACCAGGACAAGATCGCCCGTGTCGGCGTTCGCGCGGCGGACGTTCTCGACGAGAAGATCCTCACCCAGAAGGTCGAGGCGGCTCTGGAATTCAAGAACCAGGTGCTGGCCAAGATCTACAACCGCAAGGCCCTCGACCCGCAGCAGGTCGTCGACGAGGTGCTCGAGCAGGCGGAGGGCTTCAAGCACCGCATCACCGACACCCGGCTCGAGCTCAACCGTGCGCTCGAGCGCGGTGAGACCGTGCTCCTCGAGGGGTCGCAGGGCACCCTGCTCGACGTCGATCACGGCACCTACCCGTACGTGACGTCGTCGAACCCCACCTCTGGCGGTGCGGCCGTCGGCTCCGGCATCGGGCCCACCCGGATCACCACGGTGCTCGGGATCCTCAAGGCGTACACCACCCGCGTCGGCTCAGGTCCGTTCCCGACCGAGCTGTTCGACAACCACGGCGCATACCTCGCCAAGCAGGGTGGTGAGGTCGGTGTCACCACCGGCCGTGCCCGCCGCACCGGCTGGTTCGACGCCGTCATCGCCCGCTACGCGACCCGCGTCAATGGCATCACGGACTACTTCCTCACCAAGCTCGACGTGCTCTCCAGCCTGGAGACGGTGCCGATCTGCGTCGCCTACGAGGTCGACGGTGTGCGCTACGACGAGATGCCGATGACGCAGACCGACATCCACCACGCGAAGCCGATCTACGAGGAGATGCCCGGTTGGTGGGAGGACATCTCGCACTGCCGCACCTTCGAGGAGCTTCCGGTCAACGCGCAGAACTACGTGCTGCGGCTCGAGGAGCTGTCCGGCGCGTACATCTCCTGCATCGGGGTCGGCCCCGGACGCGACGAGACGATCGTCCGGCGCGACGTCCTGGCCTGAGGTTCCGGCACCACCGAAGACCCGCCCAGTCGAATGGCACATGCGTTCCACGCGTGTGCCATTCGACGTTCGAGCGGTCCACGAGGCGTCCGAACGGTCCGGACGCGGCTGCGGCCCCGACCGGCAGGCCTTCATCGAGTGGGCATCAATCCCGATCAGCCCGCGAGGGTGGCTGCCAGGGCTGGTGCGCCACCTCGTGGAGCAAACGATCCACCTTGGGGCGAATCCGCCCGAGCGGGTCAGCAGCGGGCACCGCGTACAGGTAGCCGGCCTCGACAGCAGCGAGAGCGGTTTCGGCTGCCTCACCGGGATCGATCGCGGTTTGGCGTGGGATCGGTGCTCCTCCCTGCGACGGCACCCTGCCACCATCAGCGGGGTCCACTCCGAGCCCAGCGCTCATGGGGGTGCGGACGATCCCCGGGCACAGGACGGTGGCTCCGACGGCCGACGTTGCGGCGTTCAGTTCCGCGCTCAACGTCTCGGTCAGCGCGACGACCGCGTGCTTGGTGACGACATAGTCCGCGATGCCGGGGATGATCGACAGGCCGGACATCGAGGCGGTGTTCAGCACGTGCCCGGAGTTCTTCTCGGCGAGATGGGGCACGAATGCGCGGATACCGTTGATCACGCTCCACAGGTTCAGTGACAGGAGGCGCTGCCAGGATTCCGGGCTGATCTCCCACGATGGACAGTGGCTGTTGGCCGCCCCGACGTTGTTGCAGACGACGTCGAAAGTGCCGAAGTGCTCGAGAGTGGTACCGGCGAGCTTTTCGACCGATTCGGAACTCGTGACATCGGTCGGCACTGTGACGACCTCGGTGCCTAGGTCGGTCAATTCGTCACGCGTGGCCCGTAGGGCGTTCTCGTCGATGTCCGCGATCGCGAGGTTGAGTCCGCGCACCGCGAAGGCGTGGGCGAGCGCCTTGCCGATCCCGCTGCCTGCAGCAGTCACAACTGCCACCTGGCCGGGCACGAGTCGAGTCATTGCACACCTCGGGCGCCGGCACCCACCCGGTTTCGAACAGTCACGTGATGTCGATCCTTCCTTCCAGATCCAACGATGATCCACCCCCTCGTCGTGGCGGAACTGCCGCCGTCGAGCACGGCCTCTGATCAGAACAAGGGTCGACCGGAGATGCTTAGCGGCCGTAAGAGAAAGGTGGAGAAGAGTTTTCGCAATAGTTGTGCAGTACCGCTTAATTGTCAAGGGTCGTGATACCGACCGGCCGATCCGGAATAGAGTCCACCGGTGGGCGCACCGAACTCCGGTCGAACGCGGCCGGGCGTCGTGGTTGCTCAGTCGCCCGACCACCCCACATTTCCTGCTGCGGTTGATGTTCGACGCCACAGCCGGCGCCGTGATCGCTCACGGATTCGACCCCGCCCGGGATGGCGTTGCCACGATCGCAGTCGAGTGGACGACGCGATCGACGATCATCGTTTTCGACAGAGTGGAGTAATCCCGGGCGGGTTGGTTGACCGTCGCGACGACAGCTTGCAGGATGATGCCGAGCATCGTGACGGCTGGTCTGGAAGCTCCTGACGGCGACGTCGGCGCATGCGACGGATGTCGAGTCCGCGCGGGCGGCTTCACGTCGATCATGCGCTCGTGGCGGGGGTTGGCCGGGTCGTGCTCGCCACCGATCGCCCTTCTCGGGGCTCGGGTCATATTTCATCAGTGCAGCTCAGAGTGAAGGGTCCTTTCATTGACCTAGTTCGCTGGTCACTGTCCTGGTCTTGTTATTTTTCATCACACATGCTTATCTATCTTGAGGGAGGCTGGCAGATCAGTCGTGACTATCTGGGAGTGTGTCAATGGCAGGGCAGTCCAACAACGACGTTGACGTCGACGTGCTGGTGATCGGTGCCGGAGTGGTCGGCATCTACGCGCTCTATCGGGCGCTCGACGCCGGGTTCTCGGTCCAGACGTTGGAGGCCGGCGACGGGGTCGGTGGCGTCTGGTACTGGAACCGCTACCCCTCCGCGCGGTTCGACTCCGAGAGCTACACCTACGGCTACATCTTCTCCAAGGAACTCTTCGAAGAGTGGCGGTGGAAGGAGGAGTTCGCGACGCAGCCGGAGATCGAGAGCTACCTCAACTTCGTCGTCGACCGGTTCGATCTCCGGAAGCACATCCGCACCGGGGAGAAGGTCGTCTCCGCGGTGTACGACGAGACCGACAACGTGTGGGTCGTGACGACCGCGAAGGGCAGTGTCGTCCGGGCGCGTTGGGTGATCTCCGCGACGGGTGGACTCTCTGTGCCGCACTACCCGGAGATCGACGGTCTCGACGTGTTCGGTGGGCAGGCGTACCACACCGGCGCGTGGCCGCACACTCCCGTGGAGTTCGCGGGCAAGCGCGTCGCGATCATCGGGAACGGGCCCAGCGGCGCCCAACTCCTCCCCGCCATCGTGGACACGGTCGCGGCCGTCGACCTGTACCAACGCACGCCGACCTGGACGACTCCGCTGAACAACGCCCCGATCACGGACGAGCGCCAGAAGTGGCTCTGCGACAACTTCGAGGACGTCGCCCACACCCTGAGCACCGCGCCGTCGGGCTTCCTCCACCAGCCCTCCGGAAAGTTCTCGACGGACCACACGCCGGAGGAGCGCCAGGCGTTCTACGAGAAGATGTGGAACAGCCCCGGCTTCGGCAAGCTCACGTCGAACTACTACGACATGACGACGAACCGCGAGGTCAACCTCGAGTTCTGTGAGTTCCTCGCCGGCAAGATCCGCTCGATCGTCAAGGATCCGGTGACGGCGGAGCGGCTCATCCCGAAGGATCACCTCTTCGGCGCGAAGCGGCCTCCGTTCGTGACGAACTACTTCGAGTCGTTCAACAAGCCGAACGCGTCGCTGATCGCCCTGCGGGAAACCCCGATCGTGCGCGTCGACGAGACCGGCATCGAGACGACCGAAGGCCACAGGGACTACGACATCATCGTCTACGCAACCGGTTTCGACTTCGGCACCGGTGCCCTGACGCGAATGGGGGTGCAGGGACGGGAGGGCCTCGACCTCGGTGTCGACTGGACCGACGGGCCCTCCGACTTCGGCGGTTTCAGCGCGCACCTGCTGCCGAACTTCCTGTTCCCGGGTGGTCCGCACGGTGCCGGCGGAGGCAACTACCCGCGGTACTCGCAGGACCAGGTCGACTGGATCATGGACACGCTGATCTACGCGCGCGACCACGGCTACGACGTCTTCGAGCCGACCGAGGCGCAGCAGGACGCGTGGATGACGATGATCGAGACGCTTGCGCCCCAGTCGATGTACTCCGCGGAGCACAGTCACTACTTCGGCGCGAACGTCGAGGGGAAGGTGCGCAAGTTCCTGCTCAACCCCGGTGGACGTGGGAAGCTCCACGAGATGCTCGCCGAGGTGTCGTCGACCGAGAACTACGGCGGCGCGTTCTCGTCCTCGCGTGAGCGCGTCACCGTCCGATAGCCGGCGTCGTCGCCGGCCCGACCTACGGGCCGGCGACGGCGGGCCTCGACAGGCAGGAGTGAATCGGTATGGCTTCGAGCGGTAGGCGGACCGGCCGGGTGGCGGTCGTGACCGGGGGAGCGTCCGGCATCGGCCGAGCGGTTTCCGTCCGGCTCGCCCGTGAGGGCTACGCCGTCGCCGTCCTGGACGTCGACGGCGACGGCGCCGAGGTGGCCGCCGCGGAACTGCGCGCCGCGGGTGGCCGGGCCGTGGGCCACCGGGTCGACGTGAGCGATCGGGCGCAACTCGATCGCGCCGTCGCGGCCGTCCGCAGCGAGCTCGGCCCCGTCGCGGTGCTGGTCACCAGTGCGGCGGTGGCGGTTCAGGAGCCTTTCGCCGAGACCACGACGGAATCGTGGAACCGCGTCCTCGCCATCAATCTCACGGGCACCTTCAACTGCGTCCAGTCCGTGATCGCGGACATGGTGGACGCCGGGTGGGGCAGGATCGTGCTGATCTCGTCCTCGAGCGGGCAGCACGGTGCGCGGAACATGGCGGCCTACTCGGCTTCGAAGGGCGGCGTGATCGCGCTGACGAAGACGCTGGCGCTGGAGTACGCGTCGTCCGGTCTCACCGTCAACAACATTGCGCCCTCGGCCATCGACACACCGAGCCTGCGCAGGAAGCAGGAGGCGGGGATGCTGCCGGCGAGCGATGTGCTGGGGAAGAATCTTCCCGTCGGCCGCATCGGAACGGGCGAGGACATCGCCGCGTCCTGCGCCTTCCTCTGCTCGGACGACGCCTCGTTCATCACCGGGCAGACGATGGGCGTCAACGGCGGCACGTTCCTCGGGTGACGCCCGTCCCGATCGGTGATCGGGACGGGCGTTCGCTGCCCGCCCCGATCGCGGTCCTAGCTTGCAGACTCCTCGTCGGACTCTTCCTTGGGTGGAAGCTTGAGCTGGCTGCGCCTCTTACCGCTGCCGAGGGTGGCTTGAGCCGATGCGGTGGCCGGGCCCAGCGGCGCTTCCAGCCCGGAGGTCAGGAACTGCACCAGGTCCTCGAGCAGAATGTCGAGCGGAAGGGGGAGCTCCTCGCCGGCGGCGAGGATCGCCTGGTAGCGCGCCAGGGTGTGCACGGTGCCGGTGAGCATGAGCATCGAGCGCTCTTCCAGGACCTCCTCGGAGAGGTCGGACAGAAGTCGGCCCAACAGGCTCAGGATCGTGCTGGCCGTCGCCGAGGGAATGATCGGATCCGCAGTCCCCCCGAGGTGCGAGTACCCGCCGTTCTCGAGAATGTAGCGGGACATGAAGGCGAGATAGTGGTTGTCCTCGGTGAGGTGGCTGGCCAGCGGGAGCATGAACACCCGCACCAGGTCGGAGATCTGCGGTTGTCCGCGGACCATCAGATCCGCGAACATCTCGACCCGGCGTTCCTCGCTGGCCTGGGCTCGGAGCGCGATGATCTCGGAGACGAGGGATTCCCGGTCGCCGAAGTGATACTGCACGACGGCATGGTTCTTCTGTCCCGCGGCGATGCCGATGTCGCGAAGCGGAACCGCGGCGATGCCGCGTTCGGCGAACAGCTGCTCGGCCGTGACGAGCAGCAACTGGCGGGTGGCGTCCCCGCGTGAGTTGACCCGCTCCTTGCCCGCGGGCCGCCCCGCCCCGCCGTCGTTCGAAGGTGGTGCTACAGGCATATTTCGCACGGGGACAGCGACTCGCGCAGGTGCCGCCCCGCCTCCTCTCGTCTCTCATCTGCATCCGCGGTGAAACACAACCCGGCTGCTCATCTTGTTGTTGGGCCGGATCGACCACGCCCCCCTGGCGCATCTGGATCGGCGTACCCTACCTCAGATCGATAATACCTACCGGCACCTTAATCGACAGTCCGATATGTCCGATTCTCGTGGGCCTCCGTCCAACCGGATAGCGCGTAATCTCAAGGAAAGTGCGGCGTCACGCGGTGAACGGGTTGTGTGGACCGTACAAAACCGATACCCGTTCCATGCTGAGGGCCCCTGCTGAATCGCGCGCGGACTGAAAGCGCAGGGTGGCTGATCCGACCGGCGCCGCGAGGCCTGAGGTCAAGAATTGCACCAGGTCCTCGACGTGCGTGTCGAGGGGGAGGGGAAGCTGTTCACCCGACGCCAGGATCGCCTGGTAGCGAGCAAGGGTGTGCAGCATGCCGGTCAGCATGAGCATGCAGCGCTCTTCGATGACCTCCGCGGAAAGGTCCGACAGCAGACGCCGCAAGAGGCTCAGAATTGCGCTTGCCGTCGAGGACGGGATTGTGGAGTACCCGGCGCGCACGAGGCGTGAGTACCCGCCGTACTCGAGCACGTATCGGGACATGAACGGGAGATAGTAGTTGTCCTGGTCCAGGTGGATCGCCAACGGCGACACGAAGGTCCGTACCAGGTCGGAGATCTGCGGTTGCCCGCGCACCATCAGGTCGGCGAACATCTCCAGTCGGATCGCCTCGCTGGACCGCGCCCGTTGCGCGATGATCGCCGACACCAGGGACTCGCGGTCTCCGAAGTGGTACTGCACCGCCGCATGGTTCTTCTGCCCGGCCGCCATACCGATGTCACGAAGCGGGGTGGCCGCGATGCCGCGCTGGGCAAACAACTGTTCCGCCGTGGCGAGGATCAGCTGACGCGTCGCGTCACCACGAGAATTCACCCGGTCCCTACCGGTGGCTGACCGACGGTTCCCGCCGTCGTTCGACGGCCTCTTGTCAGCCGGCCCAGTCACCTGCCACCACCAACGCTCGACTCGTATCGGTTAGGGGACCGGTCGTCGCGACTCGGTCCAGCGGATCAATTCGGTGTCCCCTGTGGAACACCACCCGAAAATTCGGCGTGCCTCGCCGATCGCGGTCAGCGCTCGCCGTCACCCGCGATGCGCTCCCTGGCAATGCGCGTCGCCAGGGAGCGCAGTTCCTGTAACGGAACCACCGAGTCGACGATGCCCAGCTCCAGCGCCTCGCCGGCGGAAGCGGTGATTCGCCCAGCCGGGACGTCGCCGGCAGCTGCCGCCACCTGCTCGCTTCCATTGCGGGCGAAGTGGTCGACGTCGATGGCGACGTGTTCGGCGGCGACGACGACGTCGGCGTCACGCAGGAAGACCCGGGCCTCGTTCCGGGCGAGCCCGTTGACGGCGACGATCAGGTGCTGCTCGACGCCGCACTCCCGCGGTCCCATCGCCAGGGCCGACGGCGTGTCCCGGACCGCCTTCGAATCCAGCCCGACGGTGAAGGCTTCGGTCCCCGTACCGACGAGGATCACCGCCTTCACCGCGGAATTCGTACTCAGGGACGTCCAGACCGCGCGCAGCTCGGAGACCATCGACGAGCTCATCGAATTCGCTGCCATGGGTCGGTTGATCTCGACCCATGCCAGGTCGTCCTCTTCGCTGTAGAGGATTCCGGCAACTGTTGAAATCGAACCGCTCTCGGCGATTTCCATCTCGACCCTGCTCATGCCATTCGCCCATCGTGCGGTACCCGTTTGCTGACTGGCCGTGCAATCGGTGCTGTCGGGGTGGCGGTGGTATCCGTCCGACACCCACTCCGAGACGGAAGGTATTCCATCTCGGAATCTGCGCCTACTTGCATCGTGTCGCGATGACATCCTTGTCAACCGATTTCGATAAATTTAAGCAAACTACATTAATATGCGCAAGGCGGTGCTCGCGCGACGTGCTGTGACGTTGGCCCGGCGTGGCCGTGAGAGGCCCAGGAGGCGACACCGTCCCGGACGCGACCGGGCACGGTGTCGGTCGCCGGAAGCCACGAGGGTGGACCGACTCAGACCGGTCGGCCCACCCGCGTTGCGATCAGTTGAGCCAGACCTTCTCCCAGTCCCACGCGGCGCCTGCGCCGGTCGGAACGATCTGGACGCCCTGTACGTCCTTGTCCGAGACGAGGTACGAGTCGATGTAGTTCCAGGTCCGCATCGGCGCGTCCTTGGCGATCTGGATGTTGGCGGACTCGTAGGCCTTGTTCACCTCGGCGGGGTCGGTCGACGAGCGAGTGGTCTCGAGCGCTGCGTCGACCGCGGGGTTCGAGTAGCCGGTGGTGTTCTGCGCTCCGTTCGTGTGGAACAGATCGAACATCAGGTCCCGAGTCGGCGACTGGAACGTGGTGAGCAGGAGTTGGTAGTCACCCTGGCGCTGCTTCGACAGCAGAACCGGAGCCTCGAGGGGAACGATCGTGGCGGTCAGACCCTTGATCTTCTGCAGCTGTGCCTGGAGCAACTGGGACGACTGCTCCATCACCGGGAAGCCGGCGTAACTCGTGATCGTAACGGTTTCGCTGGTCTTTCCGGTCCGCTTGAGGTAGTCGTCGAACTGCTTCTGGGACTCGCTCAGGTCGAAATTCGGGTACGCGGCGGAGGTGTCGCCCGGGCGTAGGAACGCCTCGGCGGGCTCGGCAACTTTGTCGAGTGCATCGACGAACTGGTCGTTGTCGATGGCGTGCAGGATCGCGCTCCGTAGACCCTCGTCCTGGAGGGAGGCATTCTTGTAGTTGAAAATCACTCCGCTGCCGCCGTAGACGTTCGCCTCGTCGACCCGGAAGCCGTTGCTCTCCATCTTCGACGCGTCGACTTCGTTCGAGGCATTCGCGACGGACGCTTCGCCGCTCAGGAGGGCGTTGAACTTCTGCTCCTCGCTGGTGACGATCTTGATCGTCATCGCGTCGAGGTAGGGCAGGCCCTGCTCGAAGTACGTCGGGTTCTTGACGAGCTTCAGTTCGGAGTTGCGGACCCACGACTGCACGGTGAAGGGGCCGGCGCCGACGGGCTTGGTGCCGACTTCCGCTCCGGCCGCCTGGATCGCGGTGGGAGAACCGATGGCTCCCAGGCCACGGACCAGCTGCCAGGGGAACTGGTAGTTCGGCTTGTCGAGCGTGACGCTCACCGTGGTCGGATCGACGACCGCCCAGGTGACACCCCGGGTGGCCGCCAGTGCGCCGGACAGCGTCGCGGGGTCCTTGATACGGTTCCAGTTGAAGACAACGGCGTCCGCATCGAACGGGGTGCCATCGCTGAACTTGACGCCATCGCGCAGCTTCAGGGTCCAGTTCGCGCCGTCCGGGCTCTCGAACGACTGGGCGAGGTAGGGGACGATCTTGTCGTTCTCGGCGTCGTAGCGCAGCAAGGTGCCGAAGATCGGCGAGCAGCGCTGGTACGCAACCAGACCGCAGATCGCGGGGTCGAGCGACTGGGTCTCGCCGACGAAGGCCGAGACCAGCGTGCCGCCCGGTTTCGGGTCGCCGGTCGCCTCCCCGCTGTCGTCGGACGAGGAACAACCTGCCAGGGTCAGACCCGCGACGACAACCGTCGCGAGTGCCCCGAGGGCTCGGCGTGATCTCATACTTCTACTCCTGTACTCGGACTCCAACATTTGTATGTCGAGACGCGCAACCCGACATGTGCCCTGGACTGGAACATGCTGTGTTGCAGTGAAACTGGTCTCCGAAGCGATTCTGTCGGGTGCTCCGGATGTGCGGGTCAGTCGAGCGGGAAGTGACATGCGACGTAGCGTCCTGGACGCACCTCGCGGATCTCCGGTTCCTCGGAGCCGCACCTGTCCTGTGCCAGTGGGCATCTCGTGCGGAACCGGCACCCGCTCGGTGGATCCAGCGGCGAGGGGAGATCGCCGGACAGGGATGCCTCCCTCACCGGGGCATCGGGGTCCGCTTCCGGAATGGACTGTGCCAGTGCACGAGTGTAGGGATGTGCCGGTGCGCTGAACAGCTCGTCCGAGCTGCCGATCTCGCAGATCTTCCCGAGATACATCACCACGATGCGGTCGCTGAGGTTCTTCACGACGGCCAGGTCGTGGGCGATGAACACCAGCGTCAGCTGATACCGGTCCTTCATCTCGTGCAGCAGGTTCATGATCTGAGCCTGAACCGACACGTCCAGGGCCGACACCGGCTCGTCGCAGACGACCACTTCCGGGTCGAGCACCATCGCGCGGGCGATGGAGATTCGCTGACACTGACCACCCGAGAACTCGTGCGGCCGGCGATCCGGAGCCGTGTCCGGATCGAGACCGACCCGCTCGATCACGGCCTGCGTCCGCTCCTGGATCTCCTTCTCACTCAGGTCGCCCTGGATGCGCAGGCCCTCGGCGATGATGTCCTTGACCTTGCGCAACGGGTTCAGCGACGAGATCGGGTCCTGGAAGATCATCTGGAGCTTCCGGCGCTGGCGCCGCAGCGCCGTTCCCTTGAGACCGACGACGTCGACGCCGTCGAGCTCGACGACTCCGGAGGTCGGTGCGGGCAGCTGCATGATCGCCTTGGCCACACTCGACTTGCCGCAGCCCGACTCGCCGACCAGTCCGATCGTCTCGCCGCGGACCGCGTCGAAACTGACGTCCGACACGGCGTGCACGCGCTGTCCGCCGCGACCGGGGTATTCCACCACCAGGTTTCGAACACTCAGGACGACGTCGTCCCGGTCGCGCAGGTGCGCGGTTCCACTGCCAGCCATCAGGCCATCACCTCATTGAAGACCGGGGTGCCCGCAGCGGTGACACCGGCGTCGATGTTTCGTCGACGGGCGGCATCTCCCTCGGCGGTTCCCAGGGGGAAGAAACAGGCGGCCGAGTGCTCCGGCGTCGCCGGACCGACCTGGAGGGTGGGGGTCTCCTCGAGGCAGCGAGGCTGCGCCGAGGCACACCGTGACGCAAAACTGCACGCGGCCGGGGGGTCGATGATGATCGGCGGTCGCCCGGGGATGGACGGAAGCCGGGTGCGGCTCGCGTGCGACACCTTGGGGATCGCGTCGATGAGCGCCTTCGTGTACGGATGGCGCATGTTCGCGAACAACTCACGGGTGGGTGCCTTCTCGACGACGCGCCCGGCGTACATCACCGCGATGGTGTCGGCACGGCCCGCGACCACACCCAGGTCGTGGGTGATGAGGATCATCGACATACCCGACTCCTCCTGCAGGTTCTGCAGCAGGTTCAGGATCTGGTGCTGCACCGTCACGTCCAGTGCCGTGGTCGGCTCGTCCGCGATGAGCAGTTTCGGTGAGCACGAGATGGCCAGGGCGATGGTGACGCGCTGACGCATACCGCCCGAGAGGTTGTGCGGGTACTGGTTGAACCGCTTCTCCGGCTCGGGAATACCCACCAGCCCCAGCAGCCGGATCGCCTCGGCCTTGGCCTGCTTCTTGTCGAGACCGAGGTGGTACCGCAGGGTCTCGGTCAGCTGGTTGCCGACCGTCATCACCGGTGTCAGTGACGTCATCGGGTCTTGGAACACCATGGACAGGTCCACGCCCCACAGGTGCGGGTTGTCCTTGGTACTCACGGTCGCCAGGTCGACACCGTTGAGGACGATCTGGCTGCCCGGCAGAACGTGGGCGTTGGTGGCCAGGATCTTCATGATCGCGCGGGACAGGACGGACTTGCCCGATCCGGACTCGCCCACGATGCCGAGCGTCTCGCCACGCCGCAGCTCGAGGTTGACTCCCTCGACGGCGCGGACCAGGCCTCGGGGGGTCTCGAACCACACGCGCAGATCCTTGACCTGCAGTACCTTGGCCGAACCTGCCTCCACTGCAGGGTTCACCTGCGCGGGGGACTTGATCGCGTGGCTCATATCGCCGCATCCTTTCCAACACGTCCGCGAGCCCAGTCACCGATCCTGTTGAAGGAGAACACGGTGATGAAGAAGAACAGCGCCGGGATCAGCACGAGATGCGGATGCTGGCTCATCTGTTCACGGCCGGCGGCCAGCATGCCGCCCCAGCTCGGTGTAGGCGGGGGCACGCCGACACCGAGGAAACTCAAGGAACCCTCGGCGATCACCAGCGTCGCCATCACGACCAACGCCAGCGACAGGATCGGAAGCATGACGTTGGCGAGCAGCTCGCGAACGAGAATCCGGAATGGCGAGGCGCCCAGTGCTTTCGCCGCAGTGACGAACTCTCGTTCCGAGAACGCCAACGTGTTGGCCCGTGCCACTCGGGCGAAGTTCGGAATGCCCATGAAGGCCAGCGCCGCCACCAGGGTGGGCAGGCTCGGCTCGAGCACCGTCACCATCGCGATCAGGAAGATCAGCGGCGGGAACGACAGCGTGAAGTTGACGAAGAACGAGACAACCTTGTCGGTCTTCCCGCCGAAGAAGCCGGCGAGCATGCCCAGCGCCACACCGATCAGCAGCGAGATGCTGGTTGCACCGATGGCGACGGCGAGTGACACGCGAGCGCCGTAAATCAAGCGGGACAGGGAGTCTCGACCGATTGTGTCGGTGCCGAGGAGATGGCCCTCGGTGCCGGGCGGTGCGCTGAAGAAGTTGGAGACCTCGTTCGGATCGGGCAGAGGAAGCACATTTGCGAAGATCGCCCCCAGGCACACGACGGCAATCCAGATGATTCCGATCAGCGCTCCGATGTCCCGGCGGCGCCGCTTCGGCTTGATGTTCGCGTCAGGCAGTGCGGTCTTCTCGGCCGGCTCCGCCGCGGTGACGGGGGCAGGCGACTGCTGGAGAAGTTCGCTCATGATGCCTTTTCCTTCCTGACCCTCGGGTCGAGCAGCGGATAGGTCAGATCGACCAGGGTGTTGACGAGGATGTATCCGACAGCGCAGACGAGCACCACGGCCTGCACGACGACGTAGTCACGTGCGTTGATGCCGGTGATGGCCAGGGTTCCCAGACCGGGCAGGGAGAAGATGGCCTCGACCAGCACGGTGCCGCCGATGAGCCGGCCGATCACCATGCCCGACACGGTCACCAGTGAGAAGGAGGACTGCTTCAACGCGTGCCCGGAGAGGATCCGCCACGTCGGCAGGCCTCGTGCGCGCGCCGACAGGACGTGGTCCTGTTGCAGCGTGGCCATCATGTCGCCCTTGAGGATCCGCAAGAAGAGCACGATCTCGGATGCGGCGAGGGTGACAACCGGAAGAATGATCTTCTGGATGTGCTCGGCCGGATCCTCCGAGAACGGCACCCACCCCATCGGGGGAAAGATCTTCAGCGTCATCGCGAAGACGAAGATGAGCACGATACCCAGAACGAACGACGGTGTGGCAAGCAGCGCCGACGAGACGATCGTGGATACCCGATCGACGATCCCGCCTGGACGGTACGCCGCCCAGACTGCCGTCGGAATCGACACCACGAGAGCCAGGAGCACGGACAGGAAGGCGATCTCGAGCGAGACCGGCAGGCGTTCGGCGATGGCCTCTCCGACCGGCTGACCGGTCTGGAACGACGTGCCGAAGTCACCGTGGAGGACACCACCGAGCCAACTGAGGTACTGCTGGATCAGTGGCTGGTCGAGTCCGTGTGCCGCCTCGGCGGCCGCGATCTGCTCCTCGGTGGCATCCGGTGGAAGAAGTGCATCCAGTGGACCGCCCGGAATCAGTTTGAGGAGCAGGAACACTGCCACTGACACTGCGAACAACAGCAGCAGGAACTGGACCAGTGAACCAGCGCGCCGCCTCAACTCCCATGTCTTCACTTTTCCACCATCTCTTCACATCCCAATCTTCAATCGCGGTGGAAGCTGAGCCGATACGTCGGCGCTGCCTCGGATCAAGCGCCCTCGGGCGCGGCTGCCATCTGTGCCGTGACCGGCTCGGCGAGCCGCTCCTCGTTGACGATCTTCTGAACACGCTCGATCGTCTCTTCCAGACCGGGGCCCAGGCGCTTGCCGGGCGTGAACGTGGCGGGCAGGTTCACCAGTCCGTTGATCTGCGCCACGGATTCGTAGTGCACGACCTTGTCGGTGTCGACGACGAAGTCGGGCATGCGGGTGAGCACCGCGGCGAGCATCTTCTTGAACACGACGCGAGCGACGTTCGAGCCGATGCAGCGGTGGACACCGAGGCCGAATGCCGCGTGCCGGTTCGCCCGACGATCGAAGTCGACCTCGTCCGGGTTCGGGAAGATCTCGGCGGAACGGTTGGCCATCGCCCACGAGAGCCAGACGCGCTCACCCTCCTTGAGCTGGATGCCGTCGACCTCCATGTCCTGGCTGATCGTTCGTCCGTCACCCTGCGCCGGGGTGAAGTAGCGGAGGAACTCCTCCGTTGCCCCGTCGAGGAGGGTGTCGATCTCACGGATGAGTCGAGCCCGCTGTTCGGGGTGCTGGGAGAGCCACAGGATGGACTGGCCCGTCAGTGCGGTCGTGGTGTCGAAGCCGCCACCGACCAGCAACGAAGCAGTACCGGTGATCAGCTCGTCGGTGAGCGGCTGCCCGACGACCGTCGTCTTGATGAGCGCATCGAGCAGACCGGGACGCGGCTCGACCCGAATCTTCTTGATCCAGTCCGCGAGGGCGGCCCGACTGTCCTCGTTCATCTTCCGCACCCGAGCGAAGTCGGGCGAATGCGGCGGGGTGTACATGAGCGCGTGGGCCGGCTCGTTGTGGATCACCCAGTCGGTCAGCGGCAGGCCGAGCAGACCCATCGTCACGACCGCCGGAACGACGTTCGCCAGGTCGTACACGAAATCGATACTGCCGCTTTCGATCTTTTCATCGAGGCACGCTCGCACGAGTTCCTCGATGACCGGTACCCACCGGGAAACGGCTGCCGGCGACAGGTAGGGATTGATCGCCTTCCGGTAGTCGGTCTGCTCCGGCGGATGCAGCTCGAGGAACGAGGGCTCCCGGTAGGGCCCCTCCATCTTGAACGACGGGATGGAGATGCCCTTGTACCCGTTCACCAATCCGTCGACATCCCGGAAGCTGGTCACCGAATCGGTCTGGCGGGCAAGCGCGAAGACCTCGTTCATCCCGCTGGCCACCCAGTGGCCCTCATAGGACTCCGACCACGCGAGCGGGCACTTCGCGTGGAGCTCCTGAGCCTTCTCGGCGAACTCGTCACGGAAGCGAGGCCCGTGCCGCTCGAAGTCGATCGGGCATCTCTTCAGATCGTCGGTGTTGAGGACATCGTCCGTTGTCATGATTGCTCCGGGATACATCGAAGGCGCTCTTCTCGAAGCGCCAGAGGAGGTTACAGGTCAGGGTTCGGGGTGCGTGTCAAGCGATCTCGGAGATCGCGCGCTCCGGGCACGAGCGCACCGCTTCGCTGGCCACGCCTTCGAACTCGTCGGGGACCTCACCGTCGATCGCATAACCGTGACCGTCCTCGTCCCTGAGTGCGAAGACGTCGGGGGCGAGCATCGCGCAGATGGTGTGGCCCTGGCAGACCTTGTCGTCGACGTTGACCTTCATTGTGGATCTCTCCTTCTCGAAAAACTTTGTCTGCCGCTAGATGTGGAAGCCCTGGAACTTCAGGTAGCCGCCCGCGTCGACGCGCATCTGGGTTCCGGTCACGTAGCGGGCCTCGTCGGAGGCGAGGTAGACCACGGCGTTGCTGATGTCGACGGGCTCGACCCACGGAATCGGAAGGGCCTGCTGAACCTTGAACGCCTCGCGCGCGTCGTCGAGGGTCGGCTGCTCGAGGTCGGGGCGGAAGATCTTGTACATTGCGTCGCTTTGCAGCATCGCGGTGTTGACGTTCGTCGGGTGAACGACGTTCGCGCGGATCATCTGATCGGACAGTGCACGGGCGAGCTCGTGAATGTAGTGCGAGAGCATCAACTTCGCCACGGTGTACCCCTGGCCGCCCGGATCGGCACCGGGGTTGTCCATCTTCTCCGTCGGCATGAACGCCGCGGTCGATCCGGTCGCGATGATCGACGCACCCGCCTTCAGGTGCGGAATCGCGACGTGGATCGTGTTCTGCGCGCCCATCAGGTTCACCCCGATGACGTCCAGCCAACCCTGCATTCCCATCGTCCCGAGCATCGGGCAGATGCCGGCATTGGCAACCACGACGTCGAGCTTGCCGAACGCCTCGAGCCCCTGCGCGAGAGCGGCTTCCAGCTGGGAGGTCTCACGGACATCCGCCTCGACGGCGACGATCCGCCGGCCGTGGGCCTCGACCAGTCGGGCGGTCTCCTTCAGGTCCTCGGGCCGGGAGAGAGCGTATGTGTTGGACTCGATGTCGCGACACAGGTCGACCGCGATGATGTCGGCGCCCTCTTCCGCGAGCCGCACCGCGTGACTGCGTCCCTGTCCGCGGGCCGCGCCGGTGATGAATGCGACCTTGCCTTCGACTCTGCCCATCGAATTCTCCTCACGAGCAAATCTCACTGGTGCTGAATGATCGAGTTTGTCGGTGAATCAGGCAGGCCGGGCGATGGACTTGACCTCGAGGAAGTCCTCGAGTCCCTCGACGCCCCATTCGCGGCCGAGCCCGCTCTGCTTGTAGCCGCCGAACGGCATCGACGGGTGATTCCAGGTGGCGCCGTTGACGCTGATGGCACCGGTGCGCATTCCGCGGGCCACCCCTGTCGCGCGTTCGGTGTCCGCGCTCCACACGGTGCCGGCGAGGCCGTAGACGGTGTTGTTCGAGATCGCGACCGCATCGGCCTCGTCCTCGTAGGGGAGCACGCACAGCAGGGGACCGAAGATCTCCTCCTGGGCCACGGGCGCGAGGGAGTCGATGTCGGTGACGACGGTCGGCTCGACCCAGTAGCCCTTCTCGAACCGGTCGCTGGCGTTGCCGCCCAACACGACCCGGCCGTCCCGCTTGGCGAGCTCGAAGTAGCGCTGCACGGACTCGTACTGCCGCTTGTTGGCCAGCGGGCCCATGTAGTTGGCGGGGTCGTTGACGTCACCCCACGGGAACTTCTCCATGGCCGCGACCGCGAGGTCGACCGCATCGCCGAGACGCGAACGGGGAACGAGCAGGCGGGACGGGATGCCGCAGCCTTGGCCGGCGTGGCTGCACGTGCCGGCCACGACCCGCGGGACGAGCGCGCCGAAGTCCGCGTCGTCGAGCAGGATCGTCGACGACTTGCCGCCGAGCTCGAGGGTCACGCGCTTGACCGTCGGCGCGGCCGCGGCCATGATCCGACGGCCTGTGGTGGTCGATCCGGTGAAGGTGACCGCGTCCACCGCCGGGTGGGTGGTCAGAACTTCCGCGACCTCGTTGTCGTCGGTGGTGACGATGTTGACCACGCCTGCGGGAATGTCGGTGTGCTCGAGGATGATCCGGCCGATCTCGAGGGTGTTCCACGGGGTGTCCGGTGCCGGCTTGAGGACGACGGTGCATCCGGACGCCAGGGTGGGAAGCAGCTTCACGAGCGCCATGTGGAACGGGTAGTTCCACGGGGTGATCGCCGAGACGACTCCGGCCGCTTCGCGTCGCACGATGCGGCGCGCCGCCTCGTCACCGGGGATGGGGGTGATGACCCGCTCGAACTCGTAGTTCCCGAGCAGGTCGGTGAAGTGGCTGATCATCTCGATCGAGCGGTCCAGCCCGACGTCGTAGGTCAGGGCGATGGGCAGACCGGCCTCGGCGACGATGATCGGCCGCAACGCGTCGGCGTTCTTGCGAAGAGCGGTCTGCAGCTGGATCAGGCACGTGCGGCGGAAGTCGGCGTCGGTCGACCAGCTCGTGGTGTCGAAGGCGCGGCGGGCCGCGAGGATTGCGCGCTCGACGTCGGCCACACCGGCCTTCGGTGCGGTGCCGATGACGTCTTCGTTGGCCGGGTTGATGTTCTCGTAGGTGTGACCCCCGGTCGAGGCAACCAGTTCGCCGTCGATCAGCATGCGGTATTCGGAACTGCTCATGAGTCACTTCCCTTGAAGTTCGGATCGTTAGGGCAGGTAGGGGTGGCCGTCAACGCGTTACGGAGGTCAGGAGCCGTGACTTCCGTTGGGGCTGTTGAGAATCGTCCGGATGCGGGCGAAGGTGTTCGGGTGGGCTGCGCAACTTCGGCGTCTCGCTCGTGACGATTCGTGGGCTGGTCGGTACCTGCTCTCAAAGCTCTTAGTCCAGAGGTCGATCGGGTCGGGCGTCCGGGTTCGTCGTGGCCCTGTGCCGTGACGAGTCCCTGTTCTACCCACCTATATGACGTACTTAACCTTGTTGACGCAGTGAGACATTGACCACACGTACTCTAGATCGTGCTCTTGATTAAGACAAGTATCTGTCTGTTGGTGCGCTCAGTCCCCTCGGGGCTCGTCTGTCGATCGTGCATTGGATCCGCGACCTGACCTCTGGGTTTACTGGCTGCATCCCTCTGTGTCAAGAAAGAATTTAAGCTCGATGTCTCGCATGGCGACGTTTTCACCGGGTCTCGCCCGCGGAAACGATTGCATGTGTCATATTGACGGCGGTGGGCCGAGTCTGCTGGGGGCCGCGGAGGGGGCTCGCCGGGGCCTTGTTCAGCGGGTCAGTTGGCCGCGACGGCGTCCTCTGCTCTGGTGACGGGCGTGGTCGAGGTGGCCAGAGGTGCTTCCACGACGAACAGCAGGGCGACGGCCGCCACGACCGCCAGCGGGGCGATGAAGCCGAAGATCGGGATGAGGGCGTCGTTGTAGGACTCGACGATCGGCACGCGTACCTCTTCGGAAGGGTCAGAACCGTGGCCGGGGTGAGCGTGACGGAGTCTCCGCTCACCATCGAGCTCCCGGCGGAGCTCACTCGCTCGTCGAGCAGTCCGACGAGCCGTGAGACGAAGAGGCTGCCGACAACGGAGGCACCCAGGGTGGCACCGATCTGGCGGAAGTAGTTGTTCGCGGCAGTGGCGGTACCCACTTCACTGCCGGGGAAGGTGTTCTGGACGATCAGCATCAGCACCTGCAAGGTCATGCCCAGGCCGGCGCCCATGACGCCGACGGTGACGCAGATCCTCCACACCGGCGTGCTCAGCGAGATCGTCGACAACAGCACGAGCGCCAGAGCGACGACGAGGGTTCCGGCGATGGGGAAGGCCTTGTAGCGGCCGGTCGCGGAGATCACCCGCCCGGTCACCGTCGACACGACCATCATCGAGATCATCATGGGGATCATGGTCAGACCCGCCTCGGTGGCCTCGGCGCCGGTCGCCATCTGGAGATAGGTGGGCAGGTAGCCCGTCGATCCGAACATGGCCACGCCCATGGCGAGGCCTGCGATGGTGCAGCAGATGAAGTTCCGTTCGCGGAACAGGTGGGGCGGCATGACCGGTGCCGGGGAGCGCCGCTCGATCGCGACGAAGGCCGCGACGGCGACCGCGGTCCCGACGCCGAGCGCGAGGATCGGCGGAGACGTCCAGTCGTACGTCGTGCCGCCCCAGCCGCTGATGAGGACCAGTCCGGTGGTGGCCAGGGCGAGCACCGCGATGCCCGCGGTGTCGATGCGCTGGTCGGTCCGCTCGCGTCGGGGCAGGCGCAGGAAGACCAGAGCGGACAGCAGCGCCACCAGTCCGACCAGGATGTTGAGCCAGAAGACCCAGCGCCATCCCGGTCCTTCGGTGAGCCAGCCGCCCAGGAGGGGCCCGGCGAGCGAGGACACCGCAAAGACGCTGCTCATGATGCCCATGTACTTTCCCCGCTCTCGCGCGGGGATGACGTCCGCGATGGCGGCCTGGGCCAGAATCATCAGCCCGCCGGCGCCGAGGCCCTGGATCGCGCGCGAAGCGATCAGCCAGGTCATGTTCATGGCGAGGCCGCAGCATGCGGACCCGGTGATGAAGATGCTGATCGCGATCACCAGGAGTGGCTTTCGGCCGAAGGTGTCGCTGAGCTTGCCGTAGGCCGGCATCACGACCGTCGTGGCGAGGGTGAACGTGGTGATCGCCCAGAGCATCTGATCGACACCGTGGAGCTCGCCGACGATGGTGGGCAGGGCCGGGCTGAGCACTGTCTGGTTCAGCGAAGCCAGCAGCATCGTCACCATCAGGCCGCAGAACAGAAGATTGACCCGGGTGGTGTCCCGGGGGACGTCCCCGGAGATGTCCGGTTCGGCTGGTGTCATCGGGGTCCTCTGTGAGTCGAGGTCGCCGGGGGCGGCTGCCTCCGAGCGGTGTACGGGCGCGACGTTTCCTGCTCGAAGCAGGCTCCTGCAGCGGGTGTCGAGTGCGGGGGCTGTCCGGCTGCGTGGCCGGGAAAGCAATGTGCGCGAACGGATCTGGAATCGGACGGGCGCTCGGCTCAGGGCCCTCCGCCGCGCGGCGGCGGGGGTGGATCGATCACCTGGTGACCATTGACAACATGAGCGCTCGTGATTAATTTAACCCTGACCCGCTGGTGATAGCTACCCAGTGAGGGGGATCTGCATAAGCGCTTCGAGAGGGAAGCGTTCTCTATCGCTGTTTGCGAGTCATCTGAATGGTCTACGGAGAGGTGTCCGATGAGGACTGAAGACTTGATTCTGGTGAGCACGGACGATCACGTGATCGAGCCGACCCACCTGTTCGAGGGTCGCGTTCCGGCGAAGTACGCCGATGCGGCGCCGAAGTTCATCACCCGTGAGGACGGGACGATGGCCTGGGTGTACGGCGACACCGTCGTCCTCAACCCGGCCGTGCAGGCCGTCGTCGGCCGCCCGAAGTCCGAGTGGGGCATGGACCCGGTGTGTCGTGAGGAGATGCGACCGGGTGTCCACGACATCCATGCCCGCGTCAAGGACATGGACGTCAACGGAATGCTGGGGTCGATGTGCTTCCCCTCGTTCGTCAGGTTCTCCGGCGCCCTCTTCCTCGAGAACGGCGACCGCGACCAGTCCGCGGCAATGGTCCGCGCCTACAACGACTGGCACGTCGACGAGTGGGCCGGCACCTACCCCGGCCGGTTCATCCCGCTGGCCATCCCGATCCTGTGGGACCCGCAGCTGGCCGCCGAGGAAGTCCGTCGCATGGCCAGGAAGGGCTGCCACGCGGTCACCTTCACCTCGAACCCGTACGACCTGGGTCTGCCGAGCATCTACCGGGACCACTGGGACCCCTTCTGGCGTGCCTGTGAAGAAGAGGGCACCGTAGTGTGCATGCACATCGGGTCCAACTCGAAGACGCCGATGACCTCCCCGGACGCACCGGTCGAGCTGATCTACTCGCTGTCTCCGATCGGCTCGTTCGAGGCCGCCGCCGACCTCGTGTGGAGCAAGCTGTTCCTCAGGTTCCCGAAGCTGAAGGTTGCCCTCTCCGAAGGCGGAATCGGCTGGGTGCCGTATTTCCTCGAGCGCCTCGACTACCTGTACCAGCACACCCAGCACTGGTCCGGTATGGACCTCGGCGGTCACCTGCCCTCCGAGTTGTTCAACAACAACGTCATCACCTGCTTCATCGACGACGAGGTCGGTGTCGACAACATCGACAAGCTCAACGTCGACAACGTCACCTGGGAATGCGACTACCCGCACTCCGACACCATGTGGCCGAACTCGCCCGAAGGGTCGATGCGCTACATGAGCCGACTCAGCGACGAGCAGATCAACAAGATCACCCACCTCAACGCGATGAAGCACTTCCAGTACGACCCGTTCGCTCACATCTCGCGCGAGCAGGCCACCGTCGGGGCTCTGCGTAGCCGCGATCCGAACTGGGACACCAGCATCTCCTCCAAGACCCACCTGCGCCCGGGCGCTGTCACCGCCTGACGATCAAGAAAAAACCGAAAGCCATGTGATCCGTTCTCTCGGGCGGATCGCATGGCTTTCGGTCCACCTGGCGCCGTTCGTGTCGCGCCTCCGACTGCTGCGCAGTGTTTCGAGCTGCGCATTGTTAAGGTGATTGTTTGACTTGGGTTGCCAGATGATGAAGTACCCGGTATCCGGCCGGTGCTGCTCGTGGCGAGTTGCCGGGAAGGTTCCGCGGAACATCCTCTCGATCTGGGGTTTCGTCTCCGAGTTGCTGCGGGATGCGGGCGCGTGAAGCCGTGGAGTGACCCTTGACACAATTGAAGCAATTGTGCTTAATTGATGGCACTTGATCCGGTGGGTTCCACGAAGCGGCCGAACCCCACCCGATCCCGCGCCGGTGTACCGGGGTCGTGACCCCGTACACCCGTCACCGCTCTCGAGACTAGGAACAGACATGAACTCACTCGAATTGGCACAGAACTCGACCGACGTCGACGTCCTGGTCATCGGTGCCGGTGTGATGGGTATCTACCAGCTCCATCGCGTTCGCGAAGCTGGTTTCGACGTCAAGTTGATCGAGGCGGGCAGTGGCGTCGGTGGGGTGTGGTTCTGGAATCGCTACCCGCAGGCCCGATTCGACTCCGAGAGCTACGCCTACGGGTATCTCTTCTCCCAGGAGCTGTTCAACGAGTGGGAGTGGACCGAACACTTCGCCGGGCAGCCCGAGATCGAAGCCTACCTCAACCACGCCGTGGACAGGTTCGATCTGCGAAAGGACATGCAGTTCAACACGAGGGTGACCTCCGCGGTCTACGACGAGGTGACCGGAACCTGGGTGGTCGGCACCGACGACGGCTCGCAGCTGCGGGCGCGCGTCGTCATCTCCGCCACCGGCGGGCTGTCCGTGCCGTTCTTCCCCGACCTGCCGGGAATCGAGGACTTCCGGGGCGAGTCCCATCACACCGGCCTGTGGCCGACCACCCCTGTCGACTTCACGGGCAAGAAGGTCGCGGTCGTCGGTAGCGGTCCCAGCGGCATCCAGGTCTTCCCGACGATCGCCGCGGAGGCAGCGGAGCTCACCATGTTCCAGCGCACCGCGAACTGGTGCACGCCGCTGAACAACCGGCCGATCACGGCCGAGGAGTGGGACGACCTCCGCGCCAACTTCCCGCAGATCCGGGACACCCTGAACCGGTCGGTGCACGGCTTCCTCCACGAGCTCAATCCCACGGTGTCCACCGACTTCACGAAGGAGGAGCGCCGGGAGTTCTTCGAGAAGCTGTGGCAGAGCCCGGGTTTCTCCAAGCTCACCACCAACTACGCGGACATGACGACCAACCCGGAAGTCAACCGCGAGTTCTGCGACTTCATCGCCGACAAGATCCGCAGCATCGTCAAGGACCCCGAGACCGCGGACAACCTGATCCCGAAGGACCACCGCTTCGGCGGCAAGCGTGCGCCGTTCGAGAACGGCTTCTACGAGACCATGAACCTGCCGCACGTCTCGCTCGTCAACCTCAGGAAGAACCCGATCGTCCGGCTGACCGAAACCGGAATCGAGACGAGTGAGGGGTTCCAGGAGTTCGACGTCATCGTGTGGGCAACCGGCTTCGACTTCGGTACCGGCGCACTCAGCCGGATGGGCGTCGTCGGCCGTGACGGGGTTCGCCTCGAAGAGCACTGGGACGCCGGCCCGACGACCTACCTCGGTTTCACGGCGCACGGCTTCCCGAACCTCTTCTTCCCCGGCGGACCGCACGGCGCGGGCGGCGGAAACTACCCCCGCTACGGAAGCGATCAGGTCGACTTCATCACCGATTCCCTGGTGTTCCTCCGCGATTCCGGCGAGACCGTCTTCGAGGCGCCCGCCGAAGCCGAGGCGAAGTGGATGGACATGGTCAACACGCTCGCACCGCACAGCATGTTCTCGAAGGAACACAGTCACTACTACGGTGCGAACATTCCCGGCAAGCCCCGGCGGTTCCTCCTCAACCCCGGTGGCCGCGGCAAGCTGCACGAGATGATCGCCGACGTGGTCGGGAGCAACTACCGCGGATTCCTCCACACCCCCGAGGGCGCCCGTTCCGCAGAACTGGTCCGGTAGTTCCTTCGGATCTCCCGTGATCACACCACCCGGCACCGAGAGAGGATGGCGATGGCCGAGAACGCCGGCAGCTTGATCGAACTTCAGGACGGTACGCGCGACTTCCGCACGCTGATGATCCACCGCCCCACGCTTCACGTGGATCGCGGCGCGGCGGAGGACTTCTACCTGCGCGTCTTCGGGCGATCGAGCACGCCACTCGAATCGGTGATGAAGACTCCGCCGAGGCCGAACCACGCAATCGACTACTCGATGTTCACGTCGGTGAGTGACGTGTTCATCGACAACCTCGATCCGAAGCGGTACATCACCGACGGAATCCAGCGTTTTCCCGATGCCGGGCAGGGACATCTGCGGACCTTCGGGTGGTACATCGAGGGAATGCCGGAGCTCTACCGGGAGCTCAGGCGGCACGGCATCCGGGTCACCAACGGCCAGGGTCAGGTCGCCGAAGGTGACGACACGCCGATGGCCGGCCCCATTCCGCACTTTCGCGCACTCCCGGCCGACGCCGGAATCGGGTACCAGTTCTTCCCGATGTTCCCCTTCGAGCCGGACCCCCGCTTGAAGGACGGATGGTCGATTCCCGCTGTTTCCGAAGACGATCCGCTCGGGATCGAGTACTGCTCGCATCACACGGTGTTGACCGGTGACCCGGCCCGGGCACTCGAGCTGGTGGTCGACGTCCTGGGTGGAACCGTCCTCGACGAGGGGCACGACGACGTTCGGGGCCTCACCGGAACGTACGTCCATCTCGCCGACGCGATCGTCCAGTACGCGATGCCCGACGAGGGTTCGGCTGCGGCGGCGGACCTCGCGGCGAACGGCCCCGACGACGTCTACCACGCGATCACCTGGAAGGTGGTCGACATCGAGCGGGTCGAGCGCCATCTCGGGGCTCAGGGTGTCCGCATCCTGACCCGCACCCGGGACACGATCGTCACCGATCCCGCCACGAGTCTCGGTGTCCCGTGGGGATTCACCACCAAACAGGTCCCCGGTGATCCGCGGTGACCAGTCAGCGAGCAGGGGAATTCTCCTCCGTCTGCAGTACAAGCATGAAAGGTTGCGCATGAGTAAGTACCGCTTCGATGGCCGAGTCGCGATCGTCACGGGTGCCGGCCGCGGAATCGGCCGGGCGCACGCCCTGCTTCTCGGCGAGCTCGGCGCGCACGTAGTCGTCAACGATCTGGGCGGCAGCAAGGAGGGCTTCGGGTCCGACCCGGGCCCCGCTCAGGATGTGGTCGCCGAAATCATCGCTGCCGGCGGCTCGGCTGTGGCCGACCTGAACAACGTCGGTACGCCCGAAGGGTGTCAGGCGCTGGTCGATTCGGCGATCCGGGAGTTCGGCCGGATCGACGTGCTGGTCAACAACGCGGGCATCTCGGAGTTCAAGGGGCCGCTCGAGGCGGATGTCGCGAATCTCGAGCGCACCCTGGCGGTGCACGTCGGTGGCTCGTACTTCACCACCCTCGCCGCGTGGCCCCACATGGTCGAGCAGGGCTACGGGCGCATCGTCATGACGACGTCCCACGGGCTGCTCGGATTGCCCGACAACCTGGCCTACGCCACGGCGAAGGGCGGAATCATCGGTATGGCCCGCAGTCTCACGGTTGCCGCAGGCGACCAGGACATCAAGATCAACGTCCTGGCGCCGGCGGCGGACACCCGCCGCGGTTCGGGCAAGTCGAGTCTGCAGGGACGCCCCGTCACGGCTGCGCTCGACGCCGAACTGGTCGGTCCGATGATGGCCTACCTGGCACACGAGGAATGCCCGGTCCGGGGTCAGATCTTCGGTGCGGGTGCCGGTCGCTTCACCCGGTTGTTCATCGCCGAGACCCCCGGCTATCTCCACACGGATGAGGCCCGACCGACGGTCGAGGACGTCGTCGCGAACTGGGACCAGATCAACGACGAGACCGGATACCACGTTCCGACGTCGCTCGTCGAATGGTCCGATCGCTTCATGGCGCACCGTCGTGCTCCGACGCAGGCCGGTGCGCCCACCTGAGATTTCCGGCACCTCGCCGAAGTAGGAGATACCGATGATTGATCCCAGTGACCACCACCGAATGATTGGAGACGTCGGATGAGCACACAGACCCCGGTGATGCCGTTCGCCGACCTCGCCGCCGACAAGCAGGTGATCGACACCGCGGCCGACGGAACGGTCCGCCTGATCGCCGCTCGGTGCCACGCCTGTGGCACTGCGTGGTTCCCCCGCAACGCCGTGTGTCCGAAGTGCGCAGCATCGGATCCCGAGCGGTTCCTGATCGGGCCGAACGCAACGCTGTACTCGTACAGCACGGTCCATGTTTCGTCGGCTCGGGAAACCCCGTACACGATCGGGTTCGTCGACCTCGACGAGGGTGTGCGGGTTCTCGCCACCATCGACGTGGAGGCGGGTCTGCCCGAGCTCGACACTCGCTGCCGACTCCAGGTGGGCGAGGACGGTCGTTGGTGGTTCGCTCCGGAGGAGAACTGACATGAGTAGTGGCGCACATGTAATCGGCGCGGGGATGATCGCCTTCGGGCGTCACCCGGAGTCGTCCTACTCGGGACTGGCAGTTCCCGCGGTGCTCACGGCCCTCGCGCATGCGGGCATCACCCCGGGTGAGGTCGGTGCGATGTGGACCGGCCACGCCTTCGGCGGCATGCTCACCGGCCAGCGGATCGCCAAGGAGGTCGGAATCAGCGGTGTTCCGGTCGTCAACGTCGACAACGCCTGCTCGGGTGGTGCGACCGCGCTGCACGAAGCCCAGCGTGCGATCCGGGACGGCCACTGCGACATCGCCCTGGTCGTGGGTGTGGACAAGCTGACCCAGTTCGGTGGCGGCACCCTCCCGCTGGTGGCCGAGGACTGGGAGGTGCAGCAGGGCATGGTGATGCCTGCGATGTACGCGATGCGTGCCCGGCGCTACCTCCATGACCGTGGCGCCACCGTGGAGGACCTCGCCCAGGTCACGGTCAAGGCCCGCAGCCACGCCGCCCGCAACCCGTTCGCGCAGTACCGCAAGGCGGTGACCACCGAAGAGGTGCTGGCATCGCGGATGATTGCGGACCCGCTCACCATGCTCCAGTGCTGCCCCACGGGCGACGGTGCCGCCGCCGTCGTGGTGGTCTCCGACGAAGTGCTGCGCCGACTGGGTGTCCCGGCCATGACGGTTCGCGCCTCGGTCATCCACTCGGGCACCTTCGAGGTGGGGTACCGGGACATGCTGCGCCCCGAGATCACCTACGACTCCGCGCGTGACGCCTACGAGGCGGCCGGGATCGGTCCCGGGGATCTCGACATGATCGAGCTCCACGACGCGTTCTCCGTCGCCGAGCTCGTCTACTACGAGGCCCTCGGTCTGTGTGAGGCAGGCGAGGGCGTGAAGATGCTGCGCAACGGCGAGACCACCTACGGCGGCTCCGTGGTCGTCAACCCCAGTGGCGGCCTGCTCTGCAAGGGCCACCCCGTCGGCGCCAGCGGTGTCGCGCAGGTTGTCGAGGCGTTCTGGCAGCTCACCGGCACTGCCGGCGACCGGCAGATCGACAACCCGCGTCTGGCGATGACGCACGTGACCGGCGGCGGCATCTCCGGCCTGGATCACGGGGCGTGCGCCATCCACATCTTCGAGCGGACCGGGCGATGAGTGCCGGGCAGTCGCGCTCGGGAGCTCTCTCGGGTGTGCGGATCATCGATCTGACGACCTTCCTGTCCGGCCCGTTCTGCACGCAGATGCTCGCCGATCTGGGGGCCGACGTCATCAAGGTCGAGAACCCCGCCGGCGACAGCAGCCGCACAGTGCCTCCGCACTTCGTCGGCGACGACAGCGCGTACTTCCTGTCGACCAACCGCAACAAGCGCAGCATCGCGGTCGACATGAAGTCTCCGCACGGCGTGGATGTCGTCCGACGGCTGATCGCTTCCGCGGACGTCGTTGTGGAGAACTTCCGTCCGGGCGTGTGCGCACGGCTGGGAATCGACCCCGAGGAGATTCGTGCGGGGCAGCCCCAGCTGGTGTGGGCGTCGATCACCGGGTTCGGGCACGAGGGTGCCTGGCGGGACCGCGGCGCCTACGACCTGATCGTGCAGGCGGCCTCCGGCGTCATGAGCCTGACGGGTGAACCCGGCGGTCCGCCGGTGCGTCTGGGCATTCCGGCGGGCGACCTCGTCGCCGGGCTGTACGCGGCCGTGGGCATCGGTGCCGCCCTGCACGACCGGTCACGTACCGGCCTGGGGCGGATGGTCGACGTCGCGATGTTCGACAGCCAGTTGGCGATGCTGTCCTACCAGTCGGCCTACGCGCTCATCGCCGGGGTGACGCCACCGCCGCAGGGCAGTGCCCATGATTCGATCCCGACCTACCGCACGTTCCGTGCGGGAGACGGTCGGGTGGTCGCGATCACCGCGAACACGGACGGCATGTGGCGCAACGCATGTGTGGTTCTCGGTATCCCCGAGCTGACCGAGGATCCACGCTTCGTCGACGCGGGTTCGCGACTCGAGAACCGTCACGAGCTGTGGGTTCTGTGGGAGGCCGCGTTCGCGACCCGGCCGGCTCAGGAGTGGGTCGACCTGATGACCGCCAAGGGGGTTCCGGCGGCGACCATCCGGACGGTCCCCGAAGCGCTCGAGGAATCCGAGGCCGCGGGCAGGGAGATGATCGTCGACCTCGACAACGGGGACCACTCGATTCGGGTGGTGGGCAACCCGATGCGGATGAGTGGCGCTCCCGGCGGCGCGCATTCGTACCCGCCGGGGCTGGGGGACGACACCGATCAGATCCTCCGCGACGAGATCGGCCTCGGCGACGACGACATCGCGAAGCTGCGCGCGGAGAATATCGTTCTGTAGCAGCAGTATGCGGACGTCGGAGGGCTGCCTTCGGCATAGGCCTTTTGATGCTCATCGATTACCCGGTAACCCTTGACAGAAATCTCCACAGTTGCTTAACTTATTGTGTTGCCGATCACAAATCCGTGTGAATCTGCAGGCACAGGCGGTGAGGCGGGGAGAGCGGGCGTGGGAGGGAACTTCCTCTATCTGCTTAAAGGGTCGATGAGCACATCGTCGATGTGCGGCCCTCCGACCTTCCGAACCGGCTGGTACGGAACCGCTCGAATGGCGCCCGGTGCGCCCTTCGAGGTCCACGCAATCTACACCTACCCTTCGATCCCCGGTCCCATCGGTGCATCGAAATGCTGAGCCAGGAGGCCAGATGAGTAAGGGAACTCTGACCTACGCCGAGGTGTCCGCCGGCGTCCAGGCGACCCTCGCGACCTACACGCAGTCCCTGGATTCCGGTCGGTTCGACGACGTTCTCGCAACGTTCATCGCCGACGGTGTTCTCGAGATCCCCGACTTCGATCTGGTCGCGGAGGGACACGACGCGCTCCGCGCCTACTACGTCTCGACCGACGGGAAGGGCGCCCTGCGGCACGTCGTGGCCAACTCGCTCGTCTCCGAACAGCAGGACGGCAAGGTCGACGTGAGCAGCGACCTGCTCGTGCTCCGCAAGGGCGACACCGGCTGGGCGCTGCTCATGGTGGGGACCTACCGGGACACGCTTCGTCTGGACGAGGGCGTGTGGCGATTCCAGCGCCGGACGCTGTCCTTCTCCAACTGACAGACGATGTTCGAACAGGCCGGCGCGTCTCGCACGGTGCGCCAGTCATGGTGCAGGACTTCAAGTATCAAGCTGGTTCATCGGGAAGATGAACCGGCATCCGAAAGGTGCATGGTTATGGCCGTGAGTGGTTGGGCCAGATTCGTCGGGTTGTTCGAGGGTCTGGGGCGGTGCGTCGGATGACGAAGGTTGCAGTAGTCACCGGCGGAGGCTCGGGTATCGGCAGCGCGATCTGTACGCGGCTCGGTGCCGACGGGTACGCGGTTGCGGTTCTCGATCTCAACGGCGAGGGCGCGGAGCTGACGGTGAAGGAGATCGTCGCCGCCGGTGGCCGTGCCGTTGCCTACCAGCTCGACGTCAGCGATCGGGCCGAGGTCGACCGGGTCGTCGGTGCGGTACGCGCCGATCTGGGCCCGGTGGGGATCCTCGTCACCAGCGCCGCGGTCGCGATCCAGGAGCCGTTCGCCGAGATCAGCGTCGAGTCCTGGAATCGGGTCATGGCGATCAATCTGACCGGCACGTTCAACTGCGTACAGTCGGTGCTGCCGGACATGGTCGAGGCCGGCTGGGGTCGTGTGGTGTTCATCTCGTCGTCGAGCGCGCAGCGTGGCGGACCGCGGATGGCTCACTATGCCGCGTCGAAGGGCGGGGTGATCGCCCTGACCAAGACGCTGGCCCTCGAGTACTCGCCGCTGGGTGTGACGATCAACAACATCGCTCCGTCCTCGATCGACACGCCCAGTGTCCGGAAGAAGCAGGAAGCCGGACTGGTCCCGTCGAGCGAAGTGATGGGCCGTCACATTCCCGCGGGGCGGATGGGCACCGGCGCCGACATCGCCGGCGCGACCGCGTACCTGTGTTCGGACGACGCATCCTTCGTCACGGGGCAGACGATCAGCGTCAACGGCGGCTCGTACCTCGGCTGACCGTAGTCATTCGAGCCACCGGCTCGTTCGGCGGAATTTCTTATCA
Organism: Rhodococcus sp. NPDC003318; assembly: GCF_042879035.1. Lineage (NCBI taxonomy): Bacteria > Bacillati > Actinomycetota > Actinomycetes > Mycobacteriales > Nocardiaceae > Rhodococcus > Rhodococcus sp. NPDC003318. The sequence continues at coordinate 100,951 of NZ_JBIAOU010000003.1, forward strand.
AAGGAGGCACCTTTTATGGGTATCTTGACCATCAACAAGCTGACGGAGTCCATGGGCGCCGAGATCAGCGGTATCGATCTGGACCAGCTGCTCCACGACGAGGACGCGCCGGCGCTGATCTGGAACGCCCTGCGTGAGCACGGCGTGCTGCTGTTCCACGACCTCGGCTTCACTCCCGAGACTCAGGTCCAGTTCAGCGAGCGCCTGGGCATCCTGGACCGCAGCAACGGTGAGCAGTACAACGAGCCGGGTATTCAGCGGGTCTCGATGGACCCGAAGAAGAACGGCGGCCAGGAGACGGTGAAGGGCACCTTCAACTGGCATATGGATGGCTGCACCCTGCCCGTCGAGAAGAACCCCTCGCCGGCGACCATTCTCACCTGCGCGGTGACGTCGGAGACCGGCGGCGAGACCGAGTTCGCCAGCACCCGTGCCTTCCTCGAGTCGCTCGGCGACGAGGAGAAGGACCGGCTGTCGAAGCTGCGCGTCGTTCACTCGGTCGCCGGGTCGCGCCGCCGCGTGATCCCCAACCCGACGCCGGAGCAGGAAGCGGCCTGGGCTGCGATGCAGAGCCGTGAGCACCCGCTGGTCTGGCGCCACCGCGAGGGTCGCCCCTCGCTGATCATCGGCGGTACCTCGGACTACATCGTGGGCATGGACAAGGAGGAGAGCCGGGCGTTCCTCGACGAGCTCGTCGAGCGCGCCACCACCCCCGAGCGCGTCTACAGCCACACCTGGTCCGTCGGCGACACCGTGATCTGGGACAACCCGGGCATGCTGCACCGCGTCCAGCCCTACGAGGAGGGCTCCAAGCGGGAGATGATCCGCTGCACCCTCGTCGGTGAGGAACCCACCGAATAGCACGCGCCCACCAGACTGCGACGGATGTGACGAAGTGAGTGAACCCCGGATTGCCCCCCGCCCCGTCGAGGACTGGGATGCAGAGGTTCGAGATGCCCTCTCCGTTCTCAGCGCGAAGCCGTCCACGGGGGGCGCCGCGCAGCCGGCGGCCCCCGCGCCGGCAGCTCCCGCTCGGCCGGCGGCCCCCGCGCCGGCAGCTCCCGCTCAGCCCCGGAAGGTCCCGAACATCATCGGGATCTACGCCTGGCATCCCGAGCTGAGCCGGAGCTGGATGGTGTTCTCCAACCACCTGCGTGACTCGACCCTCGAGGATCGGGAGCGTGAACTGCTGACGCTGCGGATCTCGTGGCTGCGGCGCGGTGAGTACGAATGGGCGCAGCACACCGGGATGGGTCGGGCAGCGGGACTGTCGTCTACCGAGATCGAAGCGATCAAGGTGGGTTCGTCGGTGTCCACATGGGGCCCGACGGACGCGGCCCTGCTCCGCGCTGTCGAGGAGATCAGCGAGGACCGGTACGTCTCGGACGCGACCTGGGCGGAGCTCGCCGCGCACTTCGACCGGAAGCAGATGATGGACCTCGTGTTCCTCGTCGGCGCGTACGACATGCATTGCATGGTGTTCAACACCTTCGGGCTCGAGTTGGAGCCGGGGATGGAAGGCTTCTGACCTTCTGCGGCCCCGGCCCGACCCGATCTGCACAGAACCGCCCGGCACCGTTGGTGCCGGGCGGTTCTCGTGTCAGAACAGGGTGGGTTCGCCGAAACCCGGGGTGCGCTCGACCGCGAGCAGCGTCCGTTTGGTGACGGTGCCGCCCGCGGCGGAGAAGCCGCCCACCGCGCCGTGCGCGGCGAGGACCCGGTGGCACGGCACCAGAATCGGAATCGGGTTGCGCCCCAACGCTTGTCCGACTGCCTGCGCTGCGCCGGGCCGGCCGATCGCCGCGGCGACGTCGCCGTAGGTGAGGGTGTGTCCCGGGCCGATCGCGCGGGTGACGGCGTAGACACGACGGTCGAAGTCGCCGACACCGTTCAGGTCGAGCGTGACGTCGGCGAGGTCGTCGGGTTCGCCGGCCAGCAGTGCGGCGACGCGGTCGGAGGTGACGCGCTGCTCGGACCCGAGGTCGCACTCCCGCGCGTCGGGGAAGACCTCGTGGACGCGTTCGCGGGTTCGATGCTCACTGCCCTCGGGCAGTTGGAGGCCGACGACACCGCGGTCGCCCCAGACGAGGCCGCAGCGGCCGAGCGCGGTGTCGAAGAGCGAGAAGTGGAGCGTGGTCACGGCTCCAGTGTGGCCCTCTGCCCCGACAGGACCGGACCAGATCAGTCCAGTTTCGCTCAACTGGCCTGATGTGCCGCCGGTCCCGGATCCGTGCCGAGGCTCCGCCCGGCGGCGATCCCGGGTTCGGACCGGGACGCGACCGCCTGCAGGTCGCGGTACGCGCGCTGGGAGTCGTGCATCTCCGGCAGGCGTCCTGCCAGCGGCGCTGCGGGCCCGAACTGGTCGAGTCGGAAGATCCTGGTGTCGCGACCGTGGCGGACGAGGGTGAGCGCGGTCAGTGCACCGACAACGGCGAGGAAGGTCAGGAAAGGAAACATGCCTTCAGCGTGCGACCAACTGGCCTTGAAGGAAATGGCCACTTTCGTGATACTGGTCTGCGTGACAGGACATCAGGTGTTCCCGTGCGGGTGATCGGAGCGGCCACCCTCGCCCGCGACCTCGGGCGGTGGCAACCCGACGAGGTCCGGGGCAGTGCAGGTCGCCGGCCCGGATACCGCGCGCTCGCCGACGGCATCCGGTTGCTGATCGCCGACGGTCGGATCCCGCTCGGGACGGCATTGCCCAGCGAACGCGACCTCGCCGTCGCACTCGAACTCAGCCGCACCACCATCACGTCCGCGTACACCGTGTTGCGGGAGGGCGGGTACCTCGCCAGCAGGCAGGGTTCGCGCAGCACCGTGACCCTGCCCGACTCCGCCGCACCCCCACGTCCCACCGCGGCGCCGTCGACGGCGGTCGACCTCACCTGCGCCGCGATGTCCGCGCCCGCCGACCGCATCCGCGACGCCTACGCCGACGCGCTGCGCGAACTGCCGTCGTACCTGCACACCGCCGGCCTGGAGTCGCTCGGACTGCCGGTGCTCCGGGAGGCCGTCGCCCAGCGCTACCGCGACCGCGGCGTCCCCACCACCGCCGACCAGATCATGATCACGACGGGCGCGCAGCAGGCGCTCGTGCTGGTGCTCGCGCTCCTGGCCGCACCCGGGGAGCGGGTCCTGATCGACCATCCCACCTACACCAACGCCATCGAAGCGATCAAACGCACTGGGGCACGGCCGATTCCGGTGCCGCTGCGGCTCGAGTCGAAGGGCTGGGACCTCGGCGCCCTGCGCAGCGCCGCGCGGCAGACCGCCGCCAAGCTCGCCTACGTGGTCCCGGACTTCCACAACCCCACCGGGTTCTGCCTCGACGAGGGCGGCCGCGCCGAACTCGTCCGGATCGCCGGCGACACCCGCATGACCCTCGTCGTCGACGAGACGATGACCGATCTCGGTCTCGACGCGCCGACACCGCCGCCGGTTGCGAGGTTCGCCGCCGGGGCCCGCGCCGACGTCGTCACCATCGGGTCGATGTCGAAGGCGTACTGGTCCGGTCTGCGGATCGGCTGGATCCGCGCCGACGTGTCGACCGTCAACGCGGTGCTCGCGATCCGTTCCGCGATCGACCTCGGCTCCGCCGTGCTCGAGCAGGTGGTCGCGGCCGAGCTCCTCGCCGACCCGGACTCGGTGCTCCCCGCCCGGCGGGAGCGGTTGCGGCACCAGCGTGCCGTGCTCGTGGACGCGCTGGCGGAGGAGCTGCCCGAGTGGCGGTGCGACCCCGGTCCCGGCGGTATGGCGCTGTGGGTGCAGTTGCCCGAGCCGCTGTCGACGGCGATCGCCGCGACCGCACCGGCCCACGGCGTGCTGCTCGCCGCCGGTCCACGCTTCGGCCTGGAAGGAGCCTTCGAACGGTATCTCCGGCTGCCCTACGCGGTCGCCCCCGACTCGTTGCGGTCCGCGGTCACGGGCATCGCCGCCGCGTACCGGGCGCTGGGTGGCGGCGCCGGGCACGCCGCCGAGCTGCGGACGGGAGTGCCCGTCGTGTGATGCGCTTCGCGCAGTGGTGCACTTTCGGAGGTCGGGGCGTCCACAACTGCACCACTGCGCGAAGCGCAACTCTCGCAGGGATGAGACGTGTCGGACCACCCTTCGCGGACCAGGACGTCGCGCACCTCCCGGTACACCTCGCACGGCTCGCCGACGGAGTCGGCCCAGCCGTACGTCAGCCGTGGACGGTCGGCGAGTTCCGCCGCGTTGTCGCGACGCCGGTCGCGGAACCGGACCCCGGACGACGAGTGGAAACGCTCACCGTCCAGGCGCACGATCAGCGGGACGCCGACCTCGGAATAGTCGACGTCCTCGTAGAGCGTCCGACCGTCCACGACCACGGGACTCTGCCGCGACCCGCGGGGCAGGCCGTGCGCCTGCTCGACGTCGACGGCGTAGCGGTACTCCAGGATCGACTGCACACCGTCCGCCAGGAACCGCACCGCATCGTCCAACGCCGCGCGGTAGCGGCGCGGCCTGCGCAGCTCCAAGTGAGTCCTGATGTCCTGCAAACGAATTCGTCCGTCTGTGGCCAGTCGGACCAGCATCGACATCGCCTCGCGAGCGGTGGGTTGGGCGACGGCCACGTCGACCGCAGCCGCGACCGAGGTGGTCACCGGGAACGGCAGATCGACCCGCAGATGCGCGATCGCCTTCGATCGGTGCAGGACGACCCCCGGGTGCAGCGCCGCGCCGGGGTTCGGGGTCGGGCGTTCGGTGACGGGCCGGTTCGTGGGTCGGCCGGGTCGCGCGGAGTGCGTCCGGGGCACCGTGACGTGGACGGGTTCGTCGGCCGGCGGTTCGCGCAGGATGCCCCACTGCTCGAGGGCGGTCTCGTGGCTGAGGACGGCGTGGGCACCGGCGTAGACCAGTGCGGCGCTCAGGATCATCGGCCGCGTGAGGGGGCCGTTCGTGACGGCGAGAACGCCGTGCAGGACCGGTAGCCACTGCCCGCTGTCGACCAGGTGTCGAATCCTCGGCCACGAGTATCCGAAGTGGCGCGCCTGGGCGGATCCGAGGATTCCGTGCTGGGCGTCGAGTGTCTGTTGCAGATCGGTGTGGGTCGGTGTCGGCATGGCCCGACGCAATCAGCGCCGTCCGACAGACACGCGCCGCCGACGCCTGGTTGTCCACAGGGCCGAGTTGTCCACAGGGCAGTGGTGCACTTTCGGAGGTCGGGCCGTCCGAAAGTGCACCCCAGCGCGGAGCGCCACAGCGCCCCCCGGGGGCGTGTGCGGGGGCGGAC